>NZ_JAJUHW010000010.1 GCF_029265695.1 Gracilinema caldarium
AAGACAAGCCAGTATATGTACGACAATCGGCTTGTAAGGCGGTAATTAGAAACTCGCCTGGCTGGATTTTATAGGGCGGACTCCATTTCACACTTACACAACAAGGACTTCTTTAACACCAATAGAGCGGGCTAAATCAGCAAGCTGCTGGAGCTTTTGGTTTTCTGGCTGCGGTAATGTTTGGAACTGAGGCCGCACACCCTGGGGCCGGAAGGCAATTATCTTGTAGCGGGCTTGGCTGCCCCGCGCGGCAAGGACGCGGCTTACCTCCCGGACTGTCTCCTCCGCATTAAACTGTCCGCCGACCACCACGGTACGCACCTCATAAAGCTTTCCCATACCCGCAAGGAAGTCCAGATTTTTTAAGACCATGCGGTTACTCGCCCCGGTCAGGGCTTTGTGTTCTGTCTCGTTCCATGCTTTGACATCGAGCATAAAGCCCTCCGCATGGGCTACCAGATCCGGCAGAGCACTGTAGTCGGTAGAACCGTTGGTATCGATAAGGGTCCCCAGTTGATACCGTTCTTGTGCGCCGCGAACAAGGCCGGTGAGAAAGGCTGCCTGGAGGCCACATTCGCCACCAGAGACCGTAAGGCCCCGGATAAAGGGAATATACCGCTTAAGTCTTTCGAGAACCTCTGAAACCGAAAGCTGCTGAACCTTGGGCGACGATGAATGGGGACAGCGGCTGATACAGGTTCCGCAGTCGGTGCAGCGGGACCTGTCCCAGAGAATCTGGCCGTCTGAGAGCTTTAAGGCACCCGCAGGACAATGGCTCACGCAGAGACCACAGGCACTACAAGACTTACGGGTTTCGGGGTTATGACAATATTTGCAGTCAAAGTCGCAGCCCTGGAGAAAGACCACGGACCGGTTGCCCGGCCCATCCACAGCGCTAGAGGGGAGTATCTTCGCCACAAAGCCCATCACGTCATGAATATGATACTCATGCATATTCGGCTGCCGCTCAACTCTGATCCATCAGGACCTCAGCCGCCGGTCCAAGACTCCAAGATTATTGACGGCATTCCGCCCTAGTGCACTTGTGTCCTGCAGTGAGGCCTTCCCCTGATTCAGACGCTCAATTTCACAGCGTTTCACCAGGTACCCGGTAATACGCACCACTTCAGCATCGGCAGCGTATGCGCTGAAATACCGGAGCCCGCTCTTCATAGCCCCCCGAACTATGTCGGCCAGATGGGCCGGATTGTTTTTTACCGTGGGCTCAAAAGCAAAGACATCGCCGATACCGCTCGGGAAGTAGCGGTGGAAGGGGGCTGACCGGAGAATGTGTTCGCTGAGTTCCGGTTCTTCACCGATGGGAATACGGCAGCCCGGGCTTACCCCCCGGTCCGAATCGATGCCGACCTGGGCATGGAGGAGATAGCGGCCCCCAGCGGCTTTAAGCAGCGGGTTATGGTGATTCGCAACAAGCCGGTTGATCCGGTCGATGATATCTAAGCCTAATGCATCAGCTGCATCAGAGTGGCCAAAGCGACCGGGAGCAGAGAAATGATTCACAAGTTCGGCGAGCCCAACAATCCCAAACATACCGGTAAAGCGGTCCTGATGGATAAGTCCTTCTTCGACAAGGAAACTTGACTCAAAAAAGTTCGATTCCTGCACAAGGAACCGGACCCGTTCATCCATATACTCAAGTTGCTTCTGGACTGCGTCGGGCAGCAATTCCGACAAGAGCTGGTCCAAATTTCGGGCAAGTGGTGCAAGGCGGGCCAGGTTCATCCGTACCAGGGTACAGGAGCCGCCCCCAACGGGGAGGCCATTGTAGCAGCTTGCGATAGCATAATCATCAAAACCGAGCGCTTTAAATTCCTGAGAAAAGAGTGGGTGGTTCGCAAAACTCGGTTTAGCAACCTCGAGGGCAGTCTCACAGGCTTTAAGAAGAAAATCTTCACTGGTGCGTTCCGGGTCCAATTTCAGACTCAGGTTGGGGACCGCGTTTTTTTGTTCCCGGCTCATGTCCAAAATGAGGCGTCCTGCGGTAGTTTCTTCAGGGCCGATGTCTGCATGACAGAAGGAATCGTTAATAGTCCTATCGATCTGGAGTAAAAAAAGGTTGATAGCCTTACGGGCTTCCGCCTCAGAAGAGACAAAGGGCTGCAAAAGGTTGTCGATATCTCCCAAGTACACAGGAAACGTGGTGATGCTCGGCACATGGCGGTATAAAATAAGGAGCGCTGCCGTGGCTTCCCAAATATCCTTCGGGGGTGGAACTGCGAGAAATGTTGACCCCTGTGCCATAAACTTTCGGAAATCGGGAACTACATACCGGGGTCGGTATGGTGCGGGGCCTTCATTAAGGTCACAGATGACCCCCGCGTCGCGGTAAGCCTGTATTTCCTTTGATATAGCAAGGGGATGAACGGTCGCTTCACCCACACGGGCAAGACCGGCAACTTTTTGCTGATAGGTCAGGGTTTTATCGGTAATAACAGAAAGAGCAGGCTCCATGGATAAACCTCCTTATACCACAAGATTGATGAACCAACGGGTCCAAAATACTTAAGTAGTGTCTGAAGTTTAACCATGCCGGTTTTGACGGTTCTGCACCATTGAGTGGAGCCGCTCCGGAATGTCCGCCATAACCTCTCACAACGGACGTATTAACCGGGGTTTTTTATCACAGGACCTGTGATGTTACAAGAATTGTAAGATAGCGCGCTAATTTTGACAAGGGATACAGCAGGCAGTCCTTTCTACCATTGATTAAACACATGTTCAGACATACAGATAATGTTGTCCAGATTAAGCTGTTCCCCCGAATCAAGGACCAGATAGCCGGAGACAGTCCCAAACACCTGATGCTGTATAGATTTAAGGATCTTAAAATCAAATCGGGACTGACGATCCAATATTGGTTTAAGGGTGAGGCGAAGCCGTTCATCTGAACTAGTAAAATGCCAATTTTCTAAATGATCTTCGGGATTAAAATGAAAGACCACCTCCTCCAGCTTGTGAATCCTGCCATCGTATAGAATGGTGTTTTCCGAGGCTGGGCTGCGGTCGGAAAAGCCATATCCCAGATTCAAACCTAAGACTTTTCCCTCATGTTGAGCCGAAAGGGATGCCCAATACCAGGTATTTCGGTAGGTCCACACACCCCGGCCCCAGTCGAGGCTTCCCATATCAAAATCAGGATCAAATTGATAAACCTTTGAACCGATAGTAAAAGCACCCTTGGCTGCCATGCAATTTACCTTTTGATTGTAATAAAAGGCCCGCCGGTTTTCCTGCCAGCTTGTGGCGATGACGGTACTCTCCAGATCTTCAGGCTGTACCAGCTCTATGGTACCGGATATTCCTGTGTTTCCCTCGGCATCTCGAATTTCAGGGCTGGAAAAGCTAATAAGCCGCTTCCCCGGGCTGTACTCATAGGTGATGGAAAGTTTTTTGCTTACAAAGCTTATGCGGGCGTCCGCGTTCGAGGAAGCAGGAAGGCCAAGAGAGCCTAAGGGGAGCAGCGCAAGATCATCTATCTGATTGTAATAGGACCGGGCAAAATCGAAAAAGCAGAGAGCGCCGAGACCCAGGTAGCCAAGGTCACTGATGGTAAAGCTGAGACCAAAGCGGCCCTTATGGGAAAAGACCATATAATAATCCCACTCCTTAATACGGAGGGGATTGGCTTTTATTGAACGCCGCTCGTAGGTCCAATAGGGGTAGCGGGCCCAGCCTTCTGTAGTGATGTGCCCCGCCTTGTCCAGAAGGGGACAGGGCGTTGTTATTTCCCATTGCATAGGATAAGTATAGGCCCAACAAAAGGCGTTTTCCAGTGCACTACATCGACAGGAGTAGGTTCTGGGGATTCCCTCGAGATTCAAGGCTGAGCCTCGAGGGACAGTTCAGGGCTCAGCACTGATAATAGTCACAGGGCTCGTAAAGACCAGTTATTGTTGTTTATCCAATACGAGGAGACCCAAGGAGGTCTCGATGGTTGCCTGTGTCTGTTCGGTATTTAATGAAGCAACGGTGAGTCCGTAAAAATCTACATCTGCAGATTCAGTGTTTATGGTTTGGTGCGTTATATGGTTGAGTAGATAGTTCGTATCGCCATACACAATCAGTTGCCAGACACCGGTTTGGATTAAATATATCGAACTACTATTCATGGTGCCATTAAAGCTGAACTCGAAACTACCATCAGCTTGCAATATGGCCGCAGCACCTGGTTTCGCTGCCCAAGTTCCGGACCAGTTTCCGACCCAGGCTGCAGGACGGCTTGGAGCGGCAATCTTTGTAAAGGAGCCCCGCATGGTATTGTCGTTCGGCCCGGGGATATCCATGGTCAGAACATTGTTAACCAGGGTAAAGGGGATATGTTCGGTAGAAGTTTCGGCACTCCAATTAGCACTATTTGGGTCAAAGTTTGCATTTACTTGTACCGTCATCTCTTCGTCGGTATTACTATACGTTCCCCGCATTCCTGCAATATGGTCCCCATCGAGTTCAAAGGCTAGAAACTCAATGGAACCATTTTGAATGATGGCAAGTCCTTTTACGGATACTTGTTCCGACTCGATCATTACCGAAACGTTTTCGGCAAACCAATAGCCAGACAAATCAGGGATTTCAGGTTCGGGAGATTCGAACAACGGACAGGCGGTAAAAAGGAGGGCGGCACAAACCGCTGCAAGGATCATCCCAAGACCAACCCGTGGATTTGCATGGCCCTTCCACAGGGTTTTCATGGGCACCTCCATGCATGATATATCAATAATTATAGCACGATTTTGCAGAATTTCAGATTCCTTTTTTCATTTCACTCCTTGTGCGATATCTCGTATACAGTGCAGAATACTTGCAAATCCCTGAAAGGAGGGAAAACAGTGATAGAAGTACAAAATGTAACTAAATCTTTTGATACACTTCGAGCAGTAGACAGCATCAGCTTTTCCGTACGGCCGGGAGAAATATTCGGCCTTATCGGACCAAACGGAGCAGGTAAATCAACCACAATCAGGATGATTATGAACATCATAGCTCCCGATTCGGGGACTATTTTGTTCAATGGGAAACCGCTCTCTGAAGCCGATAAGAATCTTATCGGCTATCTCCCCGAAGAACGGGGCCTTTACAAAAAAATGAAAGTCAAGGACCTGCTTGCCTTTCTTGCGGAAATCAAGGAGGCCGACCGAAGTATGACTGCACAGCGGATAGAAAATTGGCTTGGGCGGTTTGGCCTTTTGGATTGGAAAAACCGTAAAATCGAAGAGCTGTCTAAGGGAATGGCTCAAAAGGTACAGTTTATCGGGACGATCATTCATGATCCACCGGTGCTGCTCTTTGACGAACCATTTTCCGGCCTGGATCCTATTTCCCAAAACCTGATGCTGGAAGTGTTTTTAGAGCTAAAAAACGCAGGAAAAACAATCATATTTTCGACCCACATCATGGACCATGCAGAAAGGATCTGTGAACGAATCCTGCTGATCAATAAGGGAAAATCGGTCCTTTCCGGATCTCTTTCTGATATTAAAAGCCGATTCGGAACCAATACGGTTCAAATTGAGTTTGATGGAGATGGTTCGTTTATAGAAAAGTTACCCTATATAAAAACAGCCAGGACTTTTCCACGTTGGACCGAAGTAGAACTTTCAGATCCCGATATGGTGAATAATCTCTATCAGGATCTGGCAGGCAAAATACGGGTACGCCGGTTTGAGCTCATCGAACCTAGTCTTCATTCAATATTTGTCCGGCTGGTTGGGCATACCGATGAGGAGGCTACCAATGCGTAAACTGCAAGCAGTAATCATTAAAGAATTCAAAGCCACTGCGGCAAATAAAACCTTTGTCATTATCACTCTCTTAGGTCCCTTTCTGATTCTCGCAATTACGGTCTTGCCAAATCTTCTCACAAGCAATCCGAACATGAATAAACCAAATAAGCCCGTGGCAATCTATACCAGCGTAAACGAAATTTACGAGCGAATTGCCCAAGCCTTGGATAGCCAAGCTATACCGCCTCTCCGTATTACTGATCTTTCGGAAGGTAAATCCAAGGTGCTTTCTGAACAGTACGCGGGGATCCTTGAAATTCCCGAAGCCTGGCCGCGGGAGGAAGCGCGGTTTTATAGTTCTACCGGTATGGAAGCCATGCTGTACAGTATGATAAACGAAATGCTCAATTCGCTGGCTGTGGAATGGAATAGCAAGGAACTGGGACTCACACCAGAAACAGTCAGGGCCCTGCTCAGCAAGCCCGATTTCAGGGTGGTTAAGCTTGGTAAAGATATGAAAGAAGAAACTAAAACTAACGAAGACTTTTTAGGCATACTTTTTACCGTCCTCAGTTTTGTCATGATGATCTACATGACGGTGCTCCTGTACGGACAGCTCATAGGGCGATCAGTTGTACAGGAAAAAACAAGCAAAACCGTGGAAATTATGCTTTCGAGCCTTTCGGCACGGGAACTTATGTTTGGGAAAATACTGGGGCTTGGAATCGCGGGCCTTATTCAATACGGGGTATGGTTTGGCATGGGTATTGCAATGATTACCCTTGTTGGACCAACCTTGCATGTTCAGCTCCCGCAGGCCATAACGGTGAGCAATTTTATTTGGCTTGTAGTATTTTTTATTTTGGCTTTCTTTCTCTACGGAGCTGGCTATGCGGCCCTTGGCGCTGCAGCGGAGGACGAACACCACCTTGGCCAGCTTGCATGGCCCCTCATCATCTTTTTGGTTATACCCATGGTCATGATAAGTCCTATGATTATGAACCCCAAAAGTCTTTTTGTAGTGATTTTATCTTATTTTCCCATGACAGCTCCGATTGTTATGCTGGTACGGATTCTTGTCTCCATGCCGCCTGTATGGGAAATCACCCTTTCGCTTGGCATTATACTATGTTCTGTGATCGGAGCTGGGTTTCTTGGAGCTAAAATATTCCGTGTTGGTATTTTGATGTACGGGAAACGGCCCAAGTTTGATGAGGTTCTTCGCTGGATACGTATTAAGTGACGGGCCATCCTGGCTCCTCTTCCTCCCTGCCGGTCGGCGGTCCCTCCGTTTCAAGTCCAGCGCTTGGTTAAAAAACAAAAGCCGCCTGACGGCGGCTAAAATATTTCTGGGCCCTGCTGGACTTGAACCAGCGACCTACGGATTATGAGTCCGCAGCTCTGACCAACTGAGCTAAGGGCCCGAGGCACTCTTTTGTACCGTGAATGGCAAAAAAAGTCAATAAGAGGCCTCCCCGCATCCGATAAGGTAAGAAAGGGTGGTATATTCATCAATATGAACAAGAAATATGGTGCCATTTTTCTATGTCTCTGCCTGATTTCCGTCAATGTGCTGTGGGCCGAGCGGTTTCAGTTTATCTATACCGCAGGGGACAAGTACCGCTTTCTTTCCACCGTGCAGGAGGACGTCTATATAAACCGGGTATTGAGTCATCAGGCGGAAATCCTCAACCGTATTTCGGTAACGGTGAGCGCAGTGACCAACGGGGTAGGCCGGCATGAAGCGGTTTTTCAGACTTCGGAACGGTCTGTAGGCGTTGGATCCGGGAGAACCTTCCAGTGGAGCCAGGAATACAATTCTGTCTTTGACCGGGATAAGTTCGGCGCTTATACGATTGGGCCATCCTATTATATGCCCGTAGTCCGCAATGTACCCATTTTTCCAGACCGGGACCTGCAGATCGGCGAAAGCTGGACCGCTCCGGGAGAAGAGGTTCATGATTTCAGTACCAGTTTCGGCATTAAGGAGCCCTACCGGATTCCCTTTAACGCGACCTACACCTACCTTGGTAAAAAAAACTACAATGGAACTGAATACCCTGCAATTTCTATAAGCTATCGTATTTTTGATGAACCGAAGCGGGTTTTAGGGACCATTTGGCCCACCAGAATCATGGGAGCCTCTGACCAAGTAATGTACTGGAACCAAAAACTGGGTCAGCCCGCGGCTTATACGGAACAGTTCCGCATCATTATGGAACTTTCCAACGGTTCCACCGTAGAATACCGGGGAAGCGCCAAGGCGGAAACCATAGAAGCAAAACCAATGAACCGTGAAGCGGTAGCCCAGGAAATAGCAGCAGATATTAACGCACAGGGTATAAAAGATACAACCGTCCGGGTGGTTCCCGAGGGGGTTACGATTAGCCTCGAAAATATACAGTTTCAGGCAGACTCAGCATTACTCTTGCCATCCGAAAAAGCTAAGCTCGATAAAATTGCGGAAATTCTTAAGCGATACCCCGACCGGGACATATTAGTCGGGGGTCATACGGCCCTGGCCGGGACAGCCGAGGGAAGACAGAAATTATCGGAAGAACGGGCCGCGGCAGTTGCGGACTACCTTATAGGCCAGGGTGCCAGAACAAGCACCCGCGTCGTGGTCCGCGGATATGGAGCAGAACGGCCCCTTGCGGACAACAGCACTGAAGCGGGGAGGCAGAAAAACCGCCGCGTGGAAATTACCCTGCTGGAGAACTAAAACAGCTCCGGCTGTTTTTCCTTTTTCTGCAAGTATCTAGCAGGGCTTTCAAGATTTTGTCAAATTTCTCTAGCTTGACCGCCAGGGGCTCTCTGTGGTACCACATATATACCCATGAACTACGCAGACCCCACCAGACTCGGAATCCTGGCATGCCCAGGGGGCGAACAGTTTGCCAACGAGGTAATTGTTCACCTTAAGCGTCTTTATCGTCGTAGATTTGAAAACAAGGCTGCCGCTCTTTCCAAGCGCTATACCATGGAAAAAGAAGCGGTCATCCGGGAAATCAATTTTGCCAATGATGTGGTTATTTCTGGCCGCAACCTGAGCGGAGACATCCAGAAATTTAGGACCCCGCCCTTCAAGATTCCTGCCCGTTTTACCTATTTCCCCAACGGGGAAATAAAAACAGAAATTCTTGAGTCCATCCGCGGCAAGGACATCTATATCTTCCAGGATGTGGAAAACCATCATCCGCTCCCCTTTAACGACGGCAAAAACATGAAGGTTCTGTCGGTCAACGACCATATCATGAACCTCCTCGTTACGGTTGATGCGGCAAAACATGCGGGGGCTGAAAAAATAACCCTGGTGCTTCCGGTATATCCCTATTCGCGGCAGCACAAGAAAAAAGGCCGGGAGGGGCTCACTGCGAGCCGTATCGGCAAAATGCTGGAATCCATGGGGGTAGACCGTATCATCACATTGGATATCCATTCCCGGGAAATAGAAAACGCCTTTAATATGCTCCACATGGAAAACCTCCATGCAAGCTACCAGATTATCCGCAAGCTGTCCCAGATTACGGACATACACAGCGAAGACTTTGTGGTCGTTTCTCCTGATACAGGCGCGGTGGACCGGAATAAATTCTATGCCACAAGCCTAAAGAAGCCCTTAGCCCTCCTCTACAAGGAACGGGACTATTCACGGGTGACCCAGAACGCCCTGGACAACAATATTGCTGAGATTAAGCTTCTTGGTAACGTCCAGGGAAAAACGGTCTTTATGGCCGACGATATGCTCGGAACCGGCGGGACCCTCCTTAAGGCAATGAAATTCTTAAAAGATCAGGGCGCAAAGGATGTGATCTGTGCCATAAGCCTTCCCTTCTTTTCAGGCGAAGCTATCGATCTTTTTGAGAAGGCCTACCGGGAAGGGCTTTTTTACCGGATTATCGGAACCAATGCGGTATACCACGAGGATCTCTTGAAACGTGAATGGTATGCCAGTGTTAACATAACGAGCCTCTTTGCCCAAACCATTTCCCGGCTCCATCACGGACGCAGTCTCAGCTCCCTTTTGGATAATCGGGAAATTATTGAAAAGCTCATCGCTAAAGCATAACTATGGAAAGCGCGGCCCCCATTCTGTGCGCCGATATCGGAACATCCTCCCTAAAGGCCGCGCTCATTTCCACCACCGGAGAACTATTAGCCTTTGTTCGGGAACCCTACCCTGCCGACCGCGTCCTTGATGGCACAGTCCATGCGAGCGACTGGGAAGAGGCCTTTATCCGCGCGGCGGGGGCCCTGCAGGCCGCAGCGCAGCAACGGGGCAACAGGGCGCAGCCGGTGGGCCTTGCGATTTCCGGCAATGGGCCTACATTAGTCCCGGTAACAAAATCCGGCCAGGCCCTGTTGCCCCTGCACTGGCACGACGGCAGGGTCGCCAAAGCAAACGATGGAGCTGCCCACCCGTCGCTCTTTCTGCCCCACGCAGCTTATCTGGCCCAAAACGAGCCGGACCAGTACGCCCATACAGAACGGTTTTTATCATCCCACGAATGGCTTGCCTGGCGTCTCGGCGCAGAGCCCTGTACGGTAATCCCCAACCAAGCCTATGTTCCCTACTACTGGGACGAACGGCAAATACAAGCCTATGGGCTCGAAAGCCATCGATTTCCCCCTTTTGTTGAACAGGGCGTACTGATTGGTTCTGTTTCCGCCGCCGCGGCCGGGAGAACCGGCCTTCCGAAGGGGCTTCCTATCATTTCTGGCGGACCGGATTTTATAACCGCCCTTATTGGGACCGGCGTCGTTGTACCGGGTATGGTCTGCGACCGGGCGGGGACCTCCGAGGGGATTAATGTCTGCGCTCGACAGGGAAGCAAAGCCCGAACTTTGCGGACCTTACCCCATATACAAGAGGGGCTTTGGAACGTGGGAGCCATACTGCCAACCACGGGCCGTCTTTTTGAATGGTTCCGCCATATTACAGGTCAGGAAAGCCGGGACTACCGGGAAATGCTTGCGGAAATCCTTCAATGCAAGCAATGTACAAAACCGCGGGACTTCTTTTTCCCCGACATCCGGTCCGCAGGGAGACTGCAGGTCTCGAGCGCCTTCTTTTCCACCGCGGGACTCACCAACCGGGCCGAGCTGGGCTATGCGGTTATTGAATCTATCGCCTTCATGGTACGGACCGCCATTGAAAACCTGGAAAAGGAGGGCTACTGGATCGAAGGAATGCGGCTCTCAGGGGGCCAAGCAAAAAACACCTATTGGAACCAGTTCAAGGCCGATGTGACCGGCCGCTGGCTCGCGGTGCACCAGATAGAGGACGGGGAACTGGCTGGCAACGCATGCCTTGCCATGAAAGGCCTTGGTTACTATCCAAGCATCGAGGCAGCCATAGAAGGGACGGTAAAAATCAAAGAAGTGTTCGAACCGGTGCAGCAGCGCTACGCCATGCACTCCGAACGGTTCGAGGTTTATAAAACCATGCTGCATAAAATGGAGCGGTTCTTTGAATGAAGCTCTTCCATATTCCCCGCCGCGTAAGGGGCCTTATTTTCGACATGGACGGGACCCTTTACACAAACCACGCTTACGGTGAACATCAAAATGTCGTCCTTATTCAGCGCCTTGCAGAACTTCGGGGGCTTTCCTACGAGGAAATGAATGCCCAGATTGATGAATACCGCCGCCATTGGGCTCAGAGCCACCAGGGAGAGAAGCTCAGCCTTGGTAACACCATGGTAGCCTTTGGCATCCCTATCGAAGAAAGTATCCGCTGGCGAAGTGAACTCATCAACCCGGAACACTTTCTTTCCCCTGATCCAGTCCTGCGCAGTACCCTCCTGGCCATGAAAGACTATGCGGGACTTGCGGTGGTAACTAATAACCCTACCGACATAGCCCAGAGGACCCTTGGGACGCTCGGAGTTTTGGATCTTTTTTCTGTTATTGTCGGCCTGGATACCTTTGGGGCATCAAAACCCCACGATCGCAGTTTCTTAAAGGCCGCAGAGGACCTGCAGGCGAAGCCAGAGGAATGTATCGCCATCGGTGACCGATATGATATTGATATTGCCCTGCCCCTCAAACTGGGCATGGGGGGCATCCTTGTGGATGGAGCTGAGGATATGGCTCCAATCTTGACGTTATTGCAAAACCTGTGAGAATCTATTCTTCTATGAAAGATATTCAGGCGGTCCAAGAGTTTGCCGCCGACCTGGCGGAAATGTGCACCCATACTCCGCTCATGGCCGAGCGTCCCCTGGTATGGACCATCATCGCAAACCCCATGGCAGGGGGCTTTACCATTGCAAAACGCTGGAAACGGCACCGGGAAATTCTCCGCATCTATGCGGACCAGGCCCGGAAAACCATGCGGCGCTCCGGGCCGGCCATGCCTTCCCAGACAGCCCTGGAAGCAGACCAGGGAACAGGCCGTCTCGGTGCCTTAGGTCTCATCCCGACTCTGCGGCCCAACCACGCGGGAGACCTGGTCCGCCGCCTCATCGATGAAGCCCTGGCAAATAGACCGGAAAAAACGGGAGAGGCAGCCCCCTTTTACCTTATCATTACCGCAGGCGGGGATGGTACAAGCCTGGAAGCCCTGACCGCCCTGTACGAGCTGCCTCCGCATCTTCGCAGCAGTTTTGCCATACTCCGCCTTCCCATGGGAACCGGCAACGATGGAGCCGATGCCCGGGACCTGGATAAGGCTCTGGACCTTTTGGTGCATCCGAGCCGTGTGGACTTTATGCCTGCGGTAGAACTGCGGACCGCGAAAAAAGACAAGGGCCCCTTTCTCGCTTTTAATATCCTTTCCATAGGGCTCGATGCCTTTGTGACCTACATGACCAACAAAATGAAGGGCCACCTTCCCGGAGACTCTTACAAGCTGTGGGTCGATATCGCGACACTCTTTTACGACCGGATCTACCCTGTGGCTCCTATGTATATCGAAGCCTTTGATGAAAGGGGCAGCAGTCTTTCCAGATTTGAAGAAAAGCTCTTACTTCTGGCCTTCGGCATTTCGGGGCACCGGACCTATGGGGCGGGCATTTCCATACTGCCCGATGACCGCAATGTGTGCGGTGTGGAGGAAATGCCCCTTCTTAAAAAACTGAAACTGAAAAAGCTTTTTACCTCAGGAAAGCATGCGAACCTTGCGGAAGCCCATCTCCTTAAAGCGGCTAAAGTCCTCGTCCGCTACAGCGAACCGATTCTGGCCCAAATGGACGGCGAGCCGGTACAGCTTGAACGGGAAGACTTCCCTATCACCTTGGCGCTGACCGAGCCCCGCATACCGGTCCTGAAACTGCTATGAAAAATCAATGTCGGAGCGGCTGCGGTGCCTGCTGCATCGCTCCATCCATCACGAGCCCAATGCCTTTGCTACCTCAGGGTAAACCCGCTGGCATACCCTGCCCTCATCTCGACGAAGACCTTAGGTGCCAGCTGTATGGTAAGAGCGAACGGCCGCTTGTATGCAGCTCCCTGCAGCCAGAACCCGCTATGTGCGGAAGAAACAGAGATGAGGCGCTTGCATATCTAACGAATTTAGAAAACCTCACCAAACCCTGATATAGTTTCCAGTCCGGCTAATATTTCTCCTTAATTTCGATCCGCTCGATATTGCCAGTCTCTTTCAGGGCCTTGCTTAACTTCTGTAGGTTCGTTGTATTCGGAAACCCAACGAGTAGCCGGATCCGGGAACCGCCACCCTTGGTAAGGCTCTGGTCCACATCGATCGACTGAACGCGTACACCGTAGGAGGCAAGTACTTCCAGAGATTTGCGGGTATCGGGAATGGCACTCTTAAAGGTAAGCTCCATGAGCTTGTTCCGTTCCGCCGGAAAGAGTTTCTTTTCCAGGACATCCAAAGCAACCAGGGTAAAAAGCCCCATGGCTTCTGCAATGGCGGCGGCAAAAAAGAGGCCCGCACCGATAGCGAGTCCCACCGCTGCAACAAACCAAAGCGAAGCAGCGGTGGTGAGGCCTTTTACATTGTTTCCCAGCCTCAGGATAGCTCCGGCTCCAAGAAAACCTATGCCGGAAACTACCTGAGCCGCAATACGGCCCGGGTCTCCATTCTTGAGCATGTTAAATTCCTGGGGTATCCAAATAGATAGTATCATGAGCAGCGTGGAACCCAAGGCGATAAGAATATGGGTCCTGAGTCCCGCGACCTGGTGGCGGCTTGCCCGTTCAAAGCCAATAATGCCCCCTGCAACGAAACCTGCCAGAAGTCTGAGAGCCATATCCCATGCTGTTATTAGAGGTGTATTCATAAGCCCCCCTTTTTGCACACCATTCTTATTGGCTATCACCGAGCTCGGCAGGAAGGAGCCGCAGCCGGACTTCATCTGAGGTGATGGCTACGGGGCTTCCTTCAACATATACTTTTTTGGATGCCGGATCATCAATCTGAACGAGTATTTCCCCGAAGGGAGTTTCAATAAATGATTCGATACTGTGTCCGAGATAAACGTTCATTTTTACCCGTCCATCCACAAGGCCTGAGCCTGGGTCTGTGAGCCTCAGAGATTCGGGTCGGGCCATTACCAGGGCCTTAGAATTGGCCGTAATATTCGGCGCACTGCGGCTCACGGTGAGCTGCCGGGAACCGAGCCTGCATGTCCAGACAGTGCCATTTCCGCTGAGGACTTCCACAGGGAGCAATACGACCTTACCGACAAAACCAGCAACAAAAGCGGAGACTGGGTCCTCGTATATTTCTTGAGGACTGCCAATCTGCTGAATCTCCCCATCTTTCATCACAATGACCCGATCAGAAAGGCTCATCGCTTCTATGCGATCATGGGTGACATACACGGCAGTTATTCCAAGACTCTTCTGAATCCGCCTGATTTCTATGCGCATTTGTTCCCGAAGGAGGGCATCGAGATTGGAAAGGGGTTCATCGAGAAGCAACACTGAGGGTTCTACAATCAGACTCCGAGCCAGGGCAACCCGTTGCTGCTGACCACCCGAGAGTCTACCCGGTGCACGGTCCGCTAAATGCTCAAGTCCGACAAGAGCGAGGGTTTCTGCAACTTTTTTTTCAATTTCAGCCTTGTTTTTTTTTCGTAATCGTAAGCCATAGGCAACATTTTCAGCCACCGTCATGTGGGGGAAAAGGCCATAACTTTGGAAAACCGTGGCTGTATCCCGGGCATTTGGTGGAAGCATGGTAACATCTTCGTTGCCAATAAGAATTTTTCCGGAAGAAGGCAGCTCAAAACCTGCAATCATCCTTAGGGTTGTGGTCTTGCCGCACCCCGAGGGGCCAAGGAGAGTTACCAGTTCCCCCGGTGCGACCACAAAATTCGACTCATGGACCGCAATAACATCGGGCCGGCCTTTTGTATTTTTAAACCGTTTGGTAACTCCCTGGAGAGTAACGGATACACTCTGTTTTTCTGACATATACAACTCCTACTGTGACACTGTTTTTTCGGTTAGACCCTGATCACGGACTATGAGCCTCATAATCCCAAAGGCGGCTAATACAATCAGGATCAACGTAGTGGCCAGCACGCTGGCCAGTCCAAAACGCAGATTTTCGGAGAAATTGTAAATCTGCACTGTTAAATGGTACCAGCGGGCAGAAATGAGGAAAATGACCGCGCTGACCGCAGTCATGGAACGGACAAAGGTATAGGACATGCTGGACAAAAAGGCCGGTCGGATAAGGGGAAGTACGATGGATTTGAACACCGTAGGCATATCGGCCCCCAGATCCTGGGCAGCTTCTTCGATAGATGGATCGATTTGCCGGAGGCTCGCGATACCCGTTTCCATACCAACCGGGAGCTCTCGGATAATATAATTAATAACAATAATAGCAGCGGTTCCGACCAGAAGAAGCGGCGGTTTGTTAAAAGCGAGAATATAAGCGATACCCACGAGGGTACCAGGAACAGCAAAGGGTGTCATAAGTAAGACTTCCAAAATACGTTTGCCTATAAAACTGCGCCGAACTAGAATAAGAGCCGCCGCCATAGCAATGATTCCCGCGAGGGGGGTTGCAATTGTAGCAAGGGTTACTGTATCCCGAATAGCCTGCCAGCCTCGAGATAGGGCTTCCCCGATATTTGCGGTGGTAAAGGTATAATCGATGCCCCAGTTTTTCACAAAGCAGCCGGCTACAATCGTTCCATAAAGGGCAACAATAAAACCGAGGCTGATAACCACAAAGGCGGTAAGTGCGATCCGTACCGGCTTGGACGCCAACTCAGTAAGCCTGACTGAAGGTTTGCCTGTCACGGTAACAAAGCTCTTGCGGTTTACCCAATACCGCTGGGTAAAGAAGGCTGTCAGGGTCGGAAGGAGGAGCAGCAGCGACAGGGCAGCCCCTCCGCCTAAGTTATTGCGGCCCGTTACTTCGATATAGGCTTCTACCGACAGGACCTTATACGAACCTGCCAACAGCAATGGGTTTGCAAAATCGGCAAGTGAATTGGTAAAAACCAAGAGCCATGCGGAAAGTATGCCTGGCATAGCAAGCGGGAGAGTAATCGTCCAAAAGGTATGAAAACGGCCTGCGTTCAAATCCATAGCAGCGTCTTCTACGGTTGAATCTATAGATTTAAGAACGCTGGAGAGAGTTAAAAAAGCGATGGGGAACATTCCAATGGTCTGAACCAAGACCAGCCCCCCAAGGCCATAGATACTAAAGTTCTGCAGGCCCAGTAGCTGTTTGGTAATAAGACCGTTATTTCCAAAAAGGAGAATAATAGACAGGGTTAAAGAAAAGGGCGGTGAAATAACCGGCATGGTTGCAAGAGTACTGATAAGCCGTTTGCCCCTAATACTGGTCCGTTCGGTCACAAAGGCAAACAAAAATCCAATGATTGTTGATATACTGGCGGTTATAATGCCCAGTCGCATGGAGCCCCAAAGGGAAACCAAATAACGTGCAGATAGGGTAGATTTCCAAATCTCCCATGTAAAAATGCCGTCCTTTACAAAGGTAAGCCTTACCGCTTCCAGCAATGGGTATGCAATAAACGCAAGGGCTATGCCAAAAAGAATAAGTATTCCATAGCCTGTTAAGGGGTCCCGTGCAAAGAGAACCACACTATAAATGATGACAAAAAGGAGCAGGGCCAAGAGACAAAGATTGCGCAATAGATTTTCAAATTCCGCAGCAGATCCAGGGATGGTAAACACCACTAGTGCGCCCCGCAAATCAGCACTATTTTCGTCCGGCACAGGTGCAAAAAACACATTGAGAGTGCCGGTATGGTTAGCCTTGTCCGATAGAGACTGTTTGCCCGCATAGGGTTCAAGGTAATAGACACTTTCAAGACCTTTTTTAAAATCCGCCGTATCCTTAAACTGTTCCCATAACGAAAGGGCCGTTTTATCACCGGTAGGATTAATAAAGTCCCCTGTATCTGGCGATAGATGCACATAAAGACCTTTGCTGCCTTCAATGGTCTGGGATAATTCCATAATCCATGTATCAAAAAGGTTGGCATCCTTTGGAGCAGTTTTAGCAAAAAGGGTAATCTCTTTGAACTGGGCTTTTTCGGTCAGAGACCGGAAGGATCCAATTAAGGACGAATATATCCAGAAATCAATCACTGCAAAAAGGAGACCCACGCCCAACAATTTAAACCATTTCTTTTGGGGTACCATGCTGCGGCTCCATAATGAAATGGGGACGTATCCGGAGCCGTAGAAAGCTGACACCGAACAGTCCCCATCAATCTGTGAACAGATTTTAGCGATTTACACCGATTTCATCCATCCAGCGTTTGAGAAGCCGGTCTTTATTAACCTTGTCTCCATCCCACGCCATATCCTGATTAACGGTTTTTATTTCATTAATAGAGAGAGCCATAGGATGCTTTTCAGCTCCCTTAGCGACTAAAACCACATACCATTTGGTAAAGATTTTCTGAGCTTCCTTGGAAGAAAGAATCCAGTCATACAGTTTCTTGGCATTCACCGCATCTTTGCCGCCCTTTATTAAGGACATGGAAGCTAGTTCATAGCCTGTCCCTTCGGCGGGGGGGATAATTGCCACATTGGCGCCTTCTACCTTGAGTTTTACCTGGTCATGGGCATACCCAATAGCTATCGGTATTTCACCAATGGCAACGCTCTTGCCGGGAGCAGATCCCGATTTGGTATACTGGTCAATGTTTGCATCCAGTTTTTTAAGGTACTCAAAGGCCTTGTTTTCATCACCGTTGAACACATACCGCATGGTGGTTAGCACATTATATGCGGTTCCCGAGGTGTTGGGATTGGCCATACGAATTTTGCCTTTGTACACCGGGTTTAATAGGTCTGCCCAGCTCTTCGGTATGGGCAACCCCTGTTCTTTTGCTTTGTCCAGGTTGATCACAAAGGTTAGGGGACCTACATAGAGTCCGATCCAGTAATCCTGCGGATCCTTAAATTGGGCAGGAGTATTTGCAGCAAACCGCGACTTATAGGGAGTGGTGAGTCCCTTGGACTTTGCGGTGATATGATCCAAGCCGACACCGCCAACCCAGATAGAAGCCTGGGGATTGGCTGCTTCTGCTTCCATACGGGCTACAGCTTCGCCGCCAGAGAGGCGCACAAAATTCACCGTAATGCCTGTTTCTTTTTGGAACTGTTCAAAGAGCTCCTTTGCCAGGGGTTCTTCCAATGTGGTATAGGCTGACAGGCTGTTCTGGCCAAAGGCAAGGGCAGCCGAAACGAGAATGGTGAGAACTAATAATCCGATCCGCTTTTTCATCAAAAACCTCCTCAATGCAAAGCGTCGCGCCGTCTAGGGCCAAGCCCCCAGACAGCACATTTACATATCCTAAACCAATTTCTTACAGAATGCAAATAATAAGGGTCTAATATAGGGCTCCTCATATCATCAATTTTATTCGCCCCCTTGCATGCAGGCATACTGACCATATATAGTAACCTTCTATGGAAACGATGAAACGTACCGTTACCTGCGGGGATCTTAAAAAAGCCGACGCAGGAAAAACTGTGATTTTGAACGGATGGGTCCACCGCAAACGAGACCATGGGGGCATTTCTTTTATTAACCTGCGGGACCGCTATGGGGTTACCCAGGTTGTCGTTGATGCTGATGCCCCAGAGGCGCTTAAAGCGACCACTTCTGAGCTGCATAACGAATATTGTATCGCCGTCGAAGGGGTTGTACGGGCCCGGCCGGATAACATGGTTAATCCCGACATGGCCACAGGTGAAATCGAGGTCGTGGCAAAAAACCTGGTTATTTTGAGCCGCTGCGAGGTCTTGCCCTTCCAGATTGAAGAAAAATCCGACGCTAAGGAAGACCTGCGTCTTAAATACCGCTACCTGGATCTCCGTTCCGGAGGCATGCAGAAGCGCATAAAACTCCGAAACGATGTCACCTTTGCAGTCCGGGAGTGGATGCAGGCCCACGGTTTCTACGAAATTGAAACACCGACCTTTATTAAATCCACACCCGAAGGCGCCCGGGACTACCTGGTTCCGAGCCGACTCTATCCAGGAAAATTTTACGCCCTTCCCCAATCGCCCCAGCTTTATAAACAGATACTTATGGTCGCGGGCTTTGACAAATACTTCCAGATCGCCCGCTGTTACCGGGACGAGGATGCCCGGGGGGACCGGCAGCCAGAGTTTACCCAGATTGATATTGAGATGTCCTTTGTCAGCCGTGAAGACGTTCTTACCATGATCGAAGGCCTTTTTGGCTATGTCTTTAAAAAGACCTTGAATGTGACTCTTCCTGAAAAATTCCGCCGTATCAGCTACGACGACGCCATGGAGCTCTATGGCTCGGACAAGCCGGACCTCCGTTTTACCATGGAAATGCAGGACTTTGCACCCTATGTGGCAGATTCTACCTTCCAAGCCTTTAAGGATGCTCTGGCAAACGGCGAAGCGGAGCGTCAGGCCGCAGCAGCCAAGGGAGTTACCATCCCAGGCGGCGGCGTAAAGGCCCTGGTTGTTCCCGGAAAGGCCGACTACTCTCGCAAACAAATTGATGAACTTGAAGCGGCTGCGAAGATTTACAAAGCAAAGGGTATGGCCTGGATGAAGGTTGTTGCCGGTGCAGACGGCAAGGCAACTCTGGAAGGAGGGGCCAGCAAATTCTTCTTGCCAGCCGCTGACGGTTCTGGAGCCCCCGCAGACCTGGCGGGCCGGATCATTACGGGACTGGGAGCAAAGGTCGGAGACCTTATCCTTATGGTAGCGGACAGCAAGCGTAAAATCGCCAACGTGGCCCTCGGCGCAGTCCGCTCCAAGCTCGGCAAAGACTTAGGCCTCTGTGATCCCAACCGCTTTGAGTTTGCATGGATCATCGACTTCCCCATGTTCGAGTTCAACGAAGAGGAAAACCATTGGGAAGCGGCCCACCATATGTTCACCTGGCCCCAGGAAAAGTACCATGCCACCATGGAAACCGATCCCGGTTCGGTTAAGGGAGACCTGTACGACCTGGTATTAAATGGCTTTGAACTCGCCAGCGGCTCTATCCGTATCCATGATCCGGAGTTGCAGAAAAAGGTATTCAAAATCGTAGGCTTTAACCCTGAGGACGCGGAAAAGAAATTCGGCTTCCTTACCGAAGCATTTAAGTACGGTGCCCCGCCTCACGGCGGTATCGCCCCCGGCCTGGACCGGCTCGTCATGCTCATGGCAGGGGAAACCTCGATTAAGGAAGTCATCGCCTTCCCGAAGAACTCCTTTGCTGTCAGCCCCATGGATGACTGCCCCAGCGAGGTCGACCAGAAACAGCTTGATGAACTGCACCTGGTGATAAAATACCCCGAAAAGAAATAAAACTTCCAACAAACAAACAAGGGATGTCCACGCAGTGTCCATGGACATCCCTTCCCACCGCTTTTATAAATCCATTTTAGCTTTACCAAAATAGTTCGATAATAAAAACAGATTAGGAGGCTTTCCCCTATGATTGAAATTGAGCAAAAACTTCTGGACCAGCTTTTTTTAATGAAGGAAGAATACCAGATTAAAGGTATTAAGGCTGAGTTTGAGGCAGAAGGGACGAGCTACCAGGACATGGTACGGCTGAGGCGCATCACCTTGCAAGCGGGGGTAAAGCTCTTTGTTAAAATTGGCGGGGTCGAGGCAGTCCGGGATCTTAAAGACTGTCTTGAGCTGGGGGTCGACGGCATCATCGCCCCCATGGTGGAGTCGCCCTTCGGCATTAAAAAATTTCTAGATGCCTACAGATCAGTATTCCCCGCTAAGGACCACCATTTAGCCATCAATATAGAAACAAAACAGGCGGTTCAGCTCTTACCGGACATCCTTTCCGCTGCCTATCCAGCCATCGATGCCATTACTATTGGGCGTACCGACCTGAGCGCATCCTATTTCGATCCCGGCATTACACCCGACAGTCACTTTATCTGGGAAACCATAGAGGCCATCATCGAAACCGCTGCTGACCGCTTCGCTATTACCGTGGGTGGGAATATTTCGAACACAACCCAGGAACGTATGCCCCAGTACCCCCTGGCGGCCCGGACGGTGCAATTCGTAGAAACCCGCAAGGTCATCATTCCAACCGAGGTATTCCTTGCAAACCGCGCGGCCCTCTTGGACGCCCTCTGGTTCGAAGAACTATTTATCCTTTCCCGCAAAGAAGTAAGCGAACGGTTCCTTGCACCGGACTTAAAACGGCTGGACAAGCTAGCCCGTCGAAGCAGCCCGAGCCCCGTACCAATAACTAAGGTTTAAACTTACGCTTAAGCGTTCCAGGGTCAGGCGCTAGAATCGGCAGGCCAAGCAGCCTGGCCCGGTTATAGCGCTGAATAAGGACAAAAGGAACATTGGCTAAGAGGGCATACAAAAACATAATCAGGTTCGCAGGCCAGGGATTCCAGGGAAGGCAGAGAGGATAAAACACAAAGGGTAAAAGATGGGCAAGCTCTGCCCGGCAGGTTTCCTGCACAAAACGGGCAAGATACTCCCGGTCAAAACGTTCAAGCCGGGACTTATTAAAAGGGTGGAGAGAGAAAAACTCACCCGCCTCCGGAAGCCTGTCCTTCCAGGCTTGTATTCTTAGATACCGCCGATATACTGAGCCCTTCTTTTCCCAGGGGTGGATTCTAAAAAGCAGCCCTTCAGGCCGGTATAGACTATCCGGGAAAAGATGCACCATATAGCCGCTTGCAAAATGAACCGCCACCCAAAAAAGTGAATTGGCGAGGATATAGAAGAGCACCATCATTTAATCTGAACCCTCCGGCCCCGCCACTCTATGGGAAGACGCAATAGCTGCATCATAAAAGACCTCGCGAGCACGATTACAAAAAAGAGGGCAAAACAGGGAAAACCGAGAGAGCTCCACCAGCGGAAGGCCCCGATCCGCCTTACACCGGAAAATAAAACACCGGCAAAAACGAGATAGGCAGCACCAAAAAACAAACCCGCCCTCAGCTGCGCCGCGGCGAGAGATCTTATCAACCCTATGGGGATACTGAAAGATAAGGTCATAATTGATGAAATGATCAGGATAGTCCAGAGACTTGATCGCTGGGCTCCCAGGGCCATATTTTTTGACCAGCCGTTAAAAAGCGTATGAAAACCCTCTGCGTACATTCTAAAGGTTATTCGGTTCCTGTGGGGTATCGAATAGAGGGGGACCTTAAGCTTAGCAAAGGCCTGGCCTAACGCCATATCCTCCAGTATGGAGTCCCGAACCAGGAGGTGTCCCCCCGTAGCATGGTATGTTTCCTTATCTATGACCATACAGGGACCAAAAAAAACCGAGTTTTGTTTCAAAGGGATGCCGCCACTGGCCGAGATCAAGGCCAAGGATGGCAACCAGGTTGAAATAGAGAGAACACTGTTCGTAGGCCCTTTTCATAGCATGATAGGGCTGAACGCTGAGTACAGATCCTGGTCTGCTGTAACATGCAAGATACTCCAGGGCATCGGGGGCCAAAGTCACATCGGCATCAAAAAAAACAAGCAGGTCGCCCCTCGCTTCCAGAGCTCCTGCATAACAGGCTGCGCTTTTTCCTGTCCACCTGGGATCCCCTGGGGCTTCCAGCTGGGCAGCCGATAGTGTATCTGCAGGCTGAACAACCCGGCATCCAAACCGGCGGGCGAGCACAGCGGTTTCATCGGTGGAACCATCATCCACAACAATGACTTCATAGGGCGTAAACGTCTGGTTTTGCAAAGATTCAAGCAGCGGGCCGAGCCTCTGTTCTTCGTTGCGGGCAGGAATAATGACCGAAAAACGTACTGCTTGGGAGGATACAGTGCTGCCTTGCAGATGGGAAAGCGGGGCGGTATAAAAGCGGCGCAGTCTCAGGAAACCGAGAGATGCGAGGTATGCACAGATGAGAAGCGGTATCAGGTCCTGCATAATGGAACACTATACACCCCAAGCGCTTTTTTCCGCCAGGCTCAATATTGCTTTTAAGTCCCTCTGGGTTACGCTCCTATGGGCGCTTTCAAGAAATTCATCCATCCCGCTGAATCCTTCCGCTTTGAGGGCCGCCGCTTGAATCCCCATTTCAAGCCGGTCAAGCTGGCGAACAAAACGGGATTCGGGGCTTTTACCCTCCTCAAAATCTTCCCACAGGGCAAGAAGACGCTCAGCTTCCGGCAAACCAGCTACAACCCGAAGGAAAGCTTCCCGTTCCCGTCTATATTTTTCTTCAGGCGATACACCGTCTACCGGCGTAATATCCCCTGCGTAGACCTCTCCCAGTTCATGGACCAGGGCCATCTCCAGGCACCGAAGCCGGTCCAGACCGGCAAACTCTTCAGTTTGCCCAAGCCGATCCGCTAAAAGCAGGGCCAGAAGGGCCGTGCCAAAACTGTGGTCCGCCACCGATTCGGCCCTCGCTTCGCTGACACCCCGTTTCAGCCAGCCCTGGCGGAACAGGCCCTTAAGGTCCATGATCCGGACAAAGGTTCGCAGGACCGCTTCGGTGCCGGGCGGCTCTAACCCAATAGGGGCCTTTTGACGACTCTCTTTGTTTGGCGCACCCAAAAGCCGCCCTTCCCCATCTTGGAATTTACGCTTCATAGGCAAGGATCCTCCGGTCCCAGCGGTCTACCACAAAGGCTAAAAAAGCCCAGATCAAGCAAACTGCGGCGGTTGCAAGCCAAAGCAGGGCATAGTTGCCTCCCCCAAGCAGCCAGCCCCCAGTAAGCGGGCCGATTACCCAGCCCGCAGAAAAACAGACACCCAGAAAGGACTGAAAGGACGCTCGCCAATTGGCAGGAGAATGCCGGGCAAGAAAGACCCCCATGTTTATGGAAGAGACGATTTCTCCGGTGGTCCAAATAACCGTGGAGACTGCAAACCCAATAAACGAAAGCCGCATGGCAAGCATACCGAATCCTATCACATAAAAAAGACCGGAAAGGGACATACAGCTCAAGGGAGTCCATGAACGAAGGAGCCGGGCAATCGGAATGGAAAAGAGGATTACCACCACCGCATTCAAAGACATAAGGTATCCCATAGAACGGGGACCCGCTTTGTCCATCACATGGGACACCGTCATGGGAAGACCAAAGCCGGTTTGAGAATAGGTAAGACTGGAAAGGACTGCAAGACCCGCAAAGGCAAGCAGTATAGGCCGGGAAACAAAGGCTCGGAAGGCGCCCCGCCCATCATGATGTTCCAAACAGGATGCCACATGAGTTTCCTTGGGCATTTTTACACCCTGGCTTATCAAGAGAACTGAGAGCAGGGTTGTAAAAGCATCGCCCCGGAATAACCAAGGAATGGAACGTTCAAATAGGAATGCTGCCACCAGGGGTCCCAGAGCAACCCCCACATTGATAGACCAGTACTGGAGCCCAAAGACTTCCTTCCGTTTTTCCGGAGGAGCGAGATCAGTAAGTACCGCGCCGATGAGCGGCCGGGCCCCGCCGCGAAAGAGGCTGCCAAATACGATGAGTGCGGGCGCCCAAGGAACATGGACCATAAAACTGAGTAGCAGATTGATGAACGCCCCTGCGCTTTGGAACATAAGGAGGGCTTCTTTACGGCCTGTGCGGTCAGCGACCCAGCCAGAGAGAAGAGAACCTGCCATCGAAGCGGTAAACACCATGGAAATCACAAAACCCACACGGGCTGCTTCATAGCCCAACACCCGGGATAAATAAAGGGCAAGAAAGGAACCCACAAAATCGCCAAAACGGTTAATCATGGTGGCAAAAAACATGGACCATAAAGAAGTACCAAGCCCGCGGTACGGAGCAAGAAGCCGTGCCGGAATACCTGCAAGGGACGATCCGAAGGATGCCAGTCTCGAATTATTCATAATTGGCCCACTATAACCTAAACAATGGTAAGTGGGAATAGCGCGGTCTTCTCCGTTTCTTGACTAATAAAGCGTTATATTACACTATTTAAAAATACCAATTTTTAGGAGACACAAAGAGAGTGCTCAAACATGTTCGGGGACGAAAAGTACGGCTTGAAGGCTTTAACAACCTTACGAAATACTTAAGTTTTAACATCTATGACCTCTGCTATGCCCGATCCCAGGAGTCCCAAATAGAATACCTGGAATATATCGACAAAGAATATGATTCGGAGCGGCTGAAAACAATCATAGAAGAAGTAACCCGGATTATCGACGCAAAATTAGTTAATGTCACAACCCAGGATTATGATCCCCGCGGAGCCAGCGTGGTAGCCCTCATCAACGAGGATCATCCGGTTCTAAGTCCCGCGGTCTCCACCAACCACATGCCGGAGACTTCCATTGTAGGACACTTGGATAAAAGCCATATCACCGCCCATACCTATCCGGAATTCGACACCAGCACCGGGCTTGCCACTTTTCGGGTAGATATCGATGTATCCACCTGCGGCATGATCAGTCCCCTCAGGGCTCTGCACTATCTCATCGACTGCTTTGATTCTGATGTGGTGCTTATCGACTATCGGGTCCGGGGCTTTACCCGGGACACCAGGGGAAACAAAATCTTTATTGACCATGACATCTCATCAATCCAGGATTTTATTGATGAAGATGTGCTTTCAGATTACCTCGTCTACGACATTAACATCCTTTCGGATAATATTTTCCATACCAAAATGAGGAAAAAAGAGATAAAACTGAACGATTATCTTTTTGGACCTGAGATCGAAGACCTTTCACAGGATGAACGGAAACGAATTAAGGAGCTCATCCGCAAGGAAATGCAGGAGATCTTCGAATGCGAAAATTTCTAGACCGAATTCTGTCTTCCAAGTCCTATGAAATCCGTGAGCGGGTGAGCCGGACTTCAGGATGGTTTTATCGGGCTAAAAAGATCTTATACCGCGGCAAAACGGCATACCAGAGCATAGAACTATTGGAGACCGAGGAATTCGGCCGCACCTTACTTCTTGATGGGGCCACCCAGGTTATGGAGGCCAATGAATTTCAGTACCATGAACCCATGGCTCACATTCCCCTGCTTGCTCATCCGCAGCCTGAAAGGGTGCTCATCATCGGCGGCGGAGACGGAGGGGTCCTGCGGGAAGTCCTGAAGCACCCCACGGTCCGTCATGTGGACCTGGTAGAACTGGACGATGCGGTCATTGAATTTTCCCGGACCTTGCTTGCCTTCTGCAGCAAGGGTGCCTTTGACGATGATCGAGTCAGCATACATGTCCAGGACGGCAGAACCTTTGTCGAAACAGCTAATAATCAATATGACATTGTCATTATGGATATGACCGATCCGGCAGGTCCATCCCTGAGACTCTACAGCCGGGAGTTCTTTTTAGCCCTGTCAAAGCTTCTAAAGGATGAGCGGGCTTATTTTATCATGCACAGCGAATCACCGGATTGCCGCCCCGAAGCCTTTGCTCGGATACACCGGACCCTCAGGTCCGTATTCTCCCGGGTAGAACTAGCGACCACCTGTATCCGCATGTACGGGGGCCTCTGGTCCTTTGCGATTGCCAGCCTCGCCAGGGGCAGCCCCTCCAAGGGCGGCGCTGTTACGGTCGCCGCCCTCGACGGAAGCGCAAGCAAAACCGCCAGCGAGCCCGCCAGGGGCGGTACCGCACTGCGGGAATTTTCGATCTCCGAAATAAGGCGTCGCATGGACGAGCGGGGGTTATCGGGGCTGCAGGTTGTCGCGCCTGAAACCTGGCAGGCCTTTTTTGCCCCCTACCCCTACATCCAGACCCTTCTTGCTAAGGAGGGCGACATTTGCACCGACGAAAACCCAGAGTTCCCCGACAGTTTTGACTATAGGGGATAAGCAATCACTCACGAGCCGCCTGAGGTTAAGCAGAGCTTACCCCCTTCCCCCCTCACACTTCCAGAGTCTTTAACCGCTGCTCCCCCAAGGGCAGATACAGCGCAAGCAGAACCGCAAAGAGAAGAAGCGGAAGCACCACAAGAATAAGGACAAGGAGCAGCCAGGTCTTGGCCCAGGCAAAGGCTGCAACACCGGTACCCGCCAGAATGAGCATTTCAAGGAGTATCATCACTACCGCATTGACATTCTGTTTCATGGCCGCCACTGGGTTTTCCCAGGCAAGCTGAGGATTCAGGGTGTCGATGTAGAGACCTGCCAAATTAAAGAGGGCTGACAGCGTACTGGAAGCGGCAAGTACAAGAAGTACCCGCAATACATTAAAACGAAAAAGAAAAATCCCTAGAAATACCGCCATGAGGGAACCTGCAAGTCCAAAAACGAGGCCATGGAGCAGCTTTGCCATGAGATAGAGCCGCGGTGAAACCGGCAGGGTCTTCATATAGCTGATATGCTTGGCGTCCCGAGAAAGGGCCGTGCAGGTAATACTCGTGGCTGAACCGAGAAAGGCCCCGGCAAGACTACTCAACAGCACCTGCTGCAGGGGCGAAAGGAGTGACCCAGCGGCGCTGCGCAGTTCATTCAGGGACCCTTGATTTCCCAAAGAAAACACTAGACTCACCGCAATAACGACGGGCATAAGCACAATGATGAAGGGCCCATTCAAAAAGTACACCGGCTCCCGATTCATGCTCCACAGTTCCCGGAGAAGGAGGGAAACAAGCTTTCCCCGCCGGGCCGTGCTTGCCTTGAGGAAGGCAACAGTCTGAGTTCGGTTCATCCGTCTGACATACTGTTCGGAAAAACCCTGTATAACCCGGGTATAGCGGGGGGCGAGGACGCTTAAAAGCCCGTAGGAAGCTGCAAGGACCGACATGAGGCAGGCAAGGAGACCAAGGGTATATAAAGGGTTTGCCGCACTGAGCAGGGCACCCAGCAAAAATTGCAGAGGCGGAAGTGCATCAAGAAGACGCAGGAAAGCTTCATTTGACCCCCGCAGGAGGACCGCCAGTTCTTCCGGGCCAGCTGATGAAGCGAGCAGCCGGTTTATGGATGCGTTAAAAAAGAGAATGATGACCATCATGGCCAATCCAATTAGCACCAGCATCCGATCCCGGTTCCTAAAAAACTTACTTACCGAAAGGAGCGGGATACTGATACAGTAGCCTAGGACGCTGACAACTATGACAGCCAGGATGATCTCAAGGAGGGCATTGACATAAAAGAGGGCGGAAACACCTGCGGATATGCCATAAATGAGAAAACCGGTACCAATAGAAAGCAGAGCAATAAAGAATTGGGGAACCGCCAGGGCCAAAGCCTTGCCTGCAAGTAAAAAGACAGGCTTCGCCGGCAAAGTAGCCAGATAGGTTTCCATCTCGTTGGTATAGACAGTGGAAAAACTGGAGACAAAACTGAGAATTGCCACCAAGAGGCTCCCGTACAGCAGTGCGTAGACCAGCATGAGCCGCAGAAGCCCCAGCGTTGCAAAAACCTTATACAGGGATGAATAGACTTCCCAGGCCATATAACCGAAAACGCCGATGACATAGATAAAGAGGGCCAGGGTTCCCACCCCCTTTAAGAGCCCCTTTGGTGAAAGTTTACCCGACGAATCGCGAAGTGCAGGAAGGGCATAAAAGGTGGAAAAATAAAACCGGATAATGGCTGCCAATGATTTCATGCTTCCCCGCCTCCGCTTTCCACCAGTTCCAGGAACAGGGATTCCAGGGAACCGTCTTTTCCCCGAAGCTCCTTAAGTTCATCCAAGGTGCCGGTAAACATAATCTTTCCCTTATTGATGATAGCAAGCCGGTCGCAGACCTTTTCAGCCACTTCCATCACATGGGTAGAAAAAAACACACAGGTTCCCGCCAGGGCCCGCTCCCGCATGAGTTCCTTAAGGTTAAAGGCGGCCTGGGGGTCAAGGCCGACCAGGGGTTCATCGAGAATCCAGTTGGACGGCTCAGGGAGGAGGCTGGCACATACGAGGAGCTTCTGCTTCATGCCCCGGGAATAGCTGCCGATCCTTGCAGACAGCACGTCGGCTATTTCAAAGCGTCTGGTGTAGGTTTCGATGCGCTGCCGACGGGCATCCCGGTCAACGCCGTACAGGTCGGCAATAAAATTAAGGAACTCAATGCCCTTAAGCCGCGCAAAAAGTTCCGGGTTATCCGGCACATAGCCGATACGGGCCTTTGCCTCAAGGGCCCGGGCGGGAAGTTCCAAACCATCCACCGAAATCGTCCCCCCATCGGCTTCAAGAGCACCGGTAATGAGCTTTATGGTCGTGGTCTTTCCGGCCCCATTAGGGCCAAGGAAGCCGAAAATAGAACCATCAGGAATTGTCAGGTTGATGGAATCCAGGGCCTTCGTTTTATTTTTACTGTAGGTCTTGTTCACTCCCTGCAGGGTAATCATATGGTCCCCCTTATTACTGCAGTATGGTTATTTCTACCCGGCGGTTCTTTGCCCTGCCGGTCTCGGTGCTGTTGTCCGCAAGAGGCTTTGTGCCGCCCCAGCCTTTATAGATAAACCGGTCCGCAGGAATCCCCCGGGCAACCAGTTCATCCACGATTTTTTTTGCCCGCCGGACCGACAGTTCCTGCTCTCCCGCGGGCCGACCCACGGCAGCGGTGTGGCCTTCCACAAGAATCAGAGGCTGCACCGCCCCTGCACCCGCAACCGACTGCAGGGCCCGGGCAATGATATCCAGCCGTCCCCGTTCAGAACTCAGGATCTCATCAGAGTCGGCTACAAAGCGGATATCCCGTACGGTAAGTTTTACCCCCTCGGGGACGGCTGCCACCTCGATGTTCTGGGCCGGCAGGTCCACGACTGCAACAGAAGGTGCAGCGGAGGATGGGGCTGCGGGTGCAGGGGCGACCGGAGTGGATGACGCAGCCGGCGATGGAGTCTCTGCTGCCGGGGCAGATCCCCCGCTCGTGGCCGCGGATGGCGGGGCAGCGCCCGCGAGACCCTGGTCAAGCTCGAAGTTTCCGCCGGACCGGAGCTGTTCGCCCGCGGCAGACACAGAAGCTGGGGCGGCCGCGGTGCTGGTAGTTCCAGAGGCCGCACCGCCAGAGCCCGCATCAACCGAATCTGCGCCGCCAACCTTTTCGACCCGTCTAGTCTGGCCGTTATCCCCGCCCAATTGCAGGGTAACCTGGGCCAAAACCGCCGAGCGGTCAAAGGGCAGAAAGCTTTCACTGAAACTCAGGGTAAACCCCTTGTATCGTACCGAAGATCCATCGGGCCACAGGAAGGTTTCATCCAGCGTATCCCGCATCAAAACAAGCCGGCCGTCCGCAGATCGGATCAAAATATCTACCACATGCTTTCCGCTTGCTTCGACAAAGGGACCAGAACCGCCCTGGCTTGCTCCAGGCGTTTTCGTCTGGGAGCTTCTTGATACAGCCTTGTACCGGGTGGCATATTGGGCTTGGATACGAAAAACATTTTCACCTTTATAAGATTCCTCACCCAGGAAACGGTATTCCACCACAATCGGAAGTTTTACCCGGTTTCCGTCGTTCCGGGGATCCACGATGCGTTCACCATGGGCAACCCAAGAATCGCCGGATCTAAGAGGTTTATCAGAGAAAAGCGGGAAATTACGTAGCTGCGGATACCCCTTATCATCTGCAATCCGCATGGAACCCGAGGGCGACAGGGTAAAATCGACGGGAATAATATCATCCAAAGGCCGAGCCGCCTTCTGCAGATCTCTCAAGGTTTCTTCAAACACATAGACCGTTCCGCGGTAGCGCTGGCCCGCTGGGTCTTGGACTGGATCGAGCCGATAGCGTGTCTCCCGGTACACATGGCCCGTGTATTTTCCGTTATCATAGCGGGCCCAGTCGGACCGCTCCACAAGAATATAGGGCCCGGACACAGTCTGCCTTAAAACAACTCCCGCCTGGTTTTGGGGAAAGAGCGGCCACGAAAAAAGGATAAAAAGAAATACAATGATATTCTTACCCCAAAGAAAACTGAGCCGTTCCTTTTTCATAATTCCAGTATCCGGCACAACGATTTGTTTGTGCAAGTAGGCAACTCGGTTGCCAGCCATACAATTTTGACCAATAATAATTTTATGACAGCGGTTCATTCGTTAAATATACTCTCTGCGGAACTCGCCCAATCATTTCTCCAAAGACTCGGAGAACACATCGAGCAAAACATCAATATCATGAACCAGGAGGGCATCATCATTGCAAGCAGGGATACTTCCCGTATCGGAAGCTACCATGATGCGGCCCACCGGCTTATAAGATCCCAGTCGGCCAAAGAAGAAATTGAGGAGCAGGACGATCCTGCACCGGGGGTGAAACCTGGGGTGAATCTGCCGATCCAGCATAGGGGAGAGACTATCGGGGTAGTCGGCGTAACCGGTCGGCCCGCGGAAGTGCGGAGCCTTGCCTATGCGGTTAAAATAAGCCTTGAAACCTTCATGGAACTGGAAGCACTGCGGGACAAAATGCTCCGCCAGCAGGCTGGCATGAACCGTTTTATCGCCAAGCTTCTTAATCCTGAATCGATGGACGATACATCCCTCCATGAGCTTGCCCGCAGGACCGGCTATGAAGCGGCCCTGCCTCGGACAGCAATCCTTATTACCCTTCCTCCCGGCATGGAAACCGAAGCGGGTTTGCGGATCCTTAAGGAACAGCAGAACCGCAGCAAACAGGATATCCTAGCGGCAACGCCACAGGGAGATATATTGCTTTTTAAGGCCCTCGGCCAAACAAAAGGTTTCAGCCTCGGATCATGGGAAGAGGACATAACAACATTCTGGAGGGTCTTACAACATGATCTTCCGGCGAGTCAATTTTATGTGAGCATGAAGCAGAAGGATGTAAGCCGTTATCACCTGGCATACCGGGAAATCCTTTGGCTTAAGGGCCATATACATCAAACTGACAATAAACCTGTCATGCTTTACCGGCATGTCATGGATCTTTTAACCGACCCAACCCTGAGATGGGAACTGGTGAGTCTTTTTGAATATACTCTTGAGGGAATCATACAAAATGCCGGCGGCAGCTTGCCCCACTGGCTTTCAGAAACACTGCTCGCACTGGTTCGCGCCGATTATGCGATCCAAGAGGCGGCAGACCGGTTGCATCTACATCGCAATTCCCTTGCAAACCGGATTAAAAAAATCAATGATCTTACAGGTATCGATCTTATCACAGAGATCCACTGGCGGGACTATTTTCGAGTCCTTGCCTATTTCATGAATCAGACTGTGCATAATGCACAGTAATAACACAAAAAAACAGAAAGATTGCCCTCAAAAATGCCCATAAATTGATTTACAATTATTATAAGCTTGGAGGCTCATATGACCATAATCGTCGCCCCCGATTCTTTTAAGGGCAACATGAGTGCCCAGGAAGCCTGCGCAGAAATCATTGCGGGTATTAGAGAGGCAGATCCGGCCATCAATACAATAAGCTATCCATTGGCCGATGGAGGAGAGGGAACCGCCCGGATTGTAACCGAAGCAACCGGCGGAGAGCTTATTTCTGTCAAAGTCCGGGGACCCTTAGGAGATACGGTAATCGCAGCCTTTGGACTTATCGAAGGGGGCAAAATCGCCATTCTCGATATGGCCAGCGCTTCCGGCATTGAGCTCGTACCACCGGGGAAACTAAATCCCCTTAAAGCAAGTACCTACGGCACAGGAGAACTTATCAAGGCCGCACTGGATGCAGGAGCCCGGGAACTGGTCATTGGTATCGGCGGAAGCGCCACGGTAGATGGGGGCATCGGCATGCTTCAGGCACTGGGATTTGAAATTCTAGATGATACAGGAAAGCCCGTCGGTGAAGGCGGCGAAGTCCTTCTCAAAATCAGCGAAATTCGCACCGAAAAAGCCGATCCTCGGTTAAAAGAGGTAACAATAAAAGTTGCAAGCGATGTAACCAACCCCCTTACCGGGCCTGAGGGAGCTGCAGCAGTTTTTGGGCCCCAGAAGGGAGCAACGCCGGACATGGTACCGCTGCTCGACCAGGGGCTGAGCCGGCTCGGTCAAGCTTGGATCAAAGCAGGTCTTGCAGCAGACACAGATCATCCTGGCGACGGCGCCGCAGGTGGCCTCGGGGCGGCCCTGCGGATCTGTCTTGGAGCATCCATCGAATCAGGGGCGTTCCTCGTGATGCAGTATACCGGTATGATGAAGGCACTAAAATATGCAGACCTGGTCATTACCGGGGAGGGCCGCACCGACAGCCAGACAAGCCATGGCAAGCTCTGTGCTGTTGTTTCCCGGGTCTGCAAAGAAGCGGGTGTGCCGGTAGCCCTGCTTTCAGGAGCGTTGGCAGGAGATCTCAATCAGGTTCTCAGTCTCTTTGATTATGCGGTTTCTATTTCTATCGGAGAAGATTCACTTGATAAAATGATTCAAAATGGCCCCAGAAACCTTCGATTCGCCGCAGCCAATCTGGTACGGGCCTTAAAAATTGGAAAGGCCCTCGGTTAATACAGGAGTGGACAGGACGGGGCGTGATTTAAGCCTGGCTTGAGTTTGGCCAAGCTTGCCTCAGGCCAGGTTTTAGCCCGGCCTGAGACTAGCTCAAGGCTTACTCAGCGGCGGCTTCGACCACCTTGGCGCCCCATTGCTTAAGTCTGCCTTCTATAAAATCGAGACAGGCTTCGTGCTGGGCCTTTCCGCGGCCCTCTACCATCATAGGCTCACCGAACTCGATATATACGGTTCGATCCCGGTGTACGGGCCCAAAACCCTTAAGCAGAGCTCCGTTGCTCCAATAGTCAGTTTTGAGCGCCACGGGAACTATGGGGACCCCCGCTTTGGCAGCAAGTTTTATTCCCAGACTGTTGAACTTGGTCCGGTCAAAAACTTCGGTCCTTGTACCCTGGGGGAAAATAATAATAGAAATACCCTTCACAAGCCGCTCAGAACCGCCAGTCAGCACCGCCTCCAGGTCTCCGCGGGGGTCTTTCCGGGTTACCGTAATAGGGTCCCGGGACCGCATAATGGGTCCCCAAATAGGGCCGTGTACAAGCTTTTCCTTGACTACATAGGTAACCGGCTTAATGGGGCAAATGAGACCGGGAAGTATGGTGGTTTCCATGGTTCCCATGTGGTTTGCCACAAAAACCATAGGCCCGGGGAACTTTTTAACATTATCCATGCCCCGGATATCAAACTTGGCGCCGCAGCTTTCCAGGTAGCCCATGAGTTCCCGGGAGCTGTCGGCCCAGACCTCATCGGTATAGAGACCCTTTAAGGCCAGAGCCCGATACTTAAAAATAACTTTGATAAAAAAACTGTAGGGACTCCACCGAGAGCCCAAAAGAAGGTATTCCCTGAAGGCCCGCTTGACCTTATCGGGAGTCTTGTAGGAGTCGCCTTCGAATACGGTTGCCATGCTGTCTGCCGCCTATACCCGGTTTATAATACCGACCAGGGCATCAACAGTAAAGCCGAGGTGCTCGGCCACCTTGTCACCGGGGCCTGATTCTCCAAAGCGATCCACCGAAAGGATATCCGCTTCCTTTGCCCAGCCTTCCCAGCCCATGCGGCTGCCGGCTTCTACAACCACGGTCCGCACACCTTCAGGGATAATAGCATTCTTAATTTCCGCTGGCTGCTGTTCAAAAAGCTCCCGGCTTATCATCGATACCACCTGGACCTGTTTTCCCTGGACTTTTTCCGCCGCGGCGAGGGCCATGGGGACCTCAGAGCCGGTGGCAATAATGACCACATCGGCTTTTCCCGCGGGCTTTTTCACGATATAAGCGCCGGTCTTAATGGTTTCCCGCCAGTCAGGATCGGCCTTTGAGAAAACCGGTACATTTTGCCGGGTGAGGGCTAATACCGTGGGACCGTCGGTCCGTTCAAGGGCCATTTTCCAGGCCAGGCTTGTTTCTTCAGCATCTGCGGGCCGCAGCACCCGTACATTCGGTATGGCCCTGAGGCTTGCAAGGTGTTCTATCGGCTGGTGGGTCGGCCCGTCTTCCCCGATATAGATGGAGTCATGGGTAAGCACATAAATGACCGGCTGCTTCATGAGTGCCGAAAGCCGGAGGGCAGGCCGGAGGTAATCGGCAAATACAAGGAAGGTAGCACAGAAAGCCCGCAGTCCCCCGTGCAGCTGGATACCATTGGAGATGGCGGCCATACCAAACTCCCGGATACCAAAGTGAATATAGCGGCCGTTCCGCTGTACAGGTCCGAAAACGCCTGCTTCAGGAATGGCCACCGCATTGGGGCTCTGAAGGTCCGCAGAACCGCCGACAAGATTCTTAATAGCCCGGGCCGCTTCCACCAGCACCTTATTGGAAGCCGTACGGGTGGCTATTTTTTCGCCCAATGCAAAGGCCGGATCCGTAAAGGTTCCAGGCGTAGCCGCAAAAAAGGCATCCCATTCGGCGCGCTTGTCCGGATTCGCCAGAGACCAGGCATCGAACAGAGACTGCCATTCGGAACGGGCCTTTTTCCATTCCTGCCGTTTCTGGGCAAAATACTCTTGAGCCTCGGGGGCAACATAAAATTCAGAGGGAATACCCAGGGCGGCCCGGGCGGCGGCGATTTCGTCGGCCCCCAGGGGTGCGCCATGCACCGAGTGGCTTCCCTGTTTGTTGGGGGCCCCCTTACCGATAATTGAGGTCAGAATAATGAGACTCGGCTTGCTTGTTTCTGCCTTGGCTTTGGCCAACAGGTCCGCAATCTCATCAAAATTGTACATGGAACCCTTCAGCACCTGCCACCCATAGGCCTCGTAGCGTTTCGCCACATCTTCTGTGAACGACAGGTCCGTAGATCCATCAATGGTAATCTTATTTGAATCATAAAAGGCGATAAGTTTCCCCAGTTTAAGGTGACCCGCCAAACTCGATGCTTCGGCGGATACCCCTTCCTGGAGACAGCCGTCGCCTACCAGTGTATAGGTATAATGATTGATGATTTGATGAGATGGGGTATTAAAGTGGGCCGCCAGATAAGCTTCAGCTATGGCCATACCAACCGCGGTTGCCATCCCCTGACCCAGGGGCCCCGTGGTCGTTTCGATGCCCGGAGCTGCGCCGTATTCAGGGTGGCCTGCACAGGGAGAACCAATCTGCCTAAAGGATTTAATATCATCCAAGGTGATGGGATAACCGCTCATATGCAAGAGGGAATATAAAAACATGGAACCATGCCCAGCGGACAGTACAAAACGATCCCGATCAATCCAAGCAGGATCGCTGGGATCATGGCGCAAAAGCTCTCCATACAGGACAGCCCCCAATTCTGCCGCTCCCAGAGGAAGTCCCGGATGACCTGAATTGGCCTTTTGGATCGCATCCATAGAAAGTGAACGAACACTCAGTGCGACCTTCTCCAACGCTTTCGTATTCATCAATTACTCCTTATGCATTATTTCCAGGCTACTTCCGCAGCGCGGATAGCCCCAATCAGTTCTTCCTTAGAAGCCCGCTGTTCCAAAAGATCCCGGAAGGCTTCCTGCTGGCAGAGGAAACTGATCCGTGACAGGGTCCAGAGGTGCGATTTTGGTGTGGCAGATACGATGAGAATGAGAGTTTGGACTGGCCGGCCATCGAGGGCTTTCCAGTCTATTGCTTTTTGCAGAAAGGCTATAGTGATAAACTGATCATTGATATCCTTAAGCAAAGGGCTGCGGGGGTGAGGCAGGGCGATACCGTTTCCCACAGCAGTAGGCATGAGCTCTTCCCGTTCAATAATTGCCTTTTTAAGCTGCTCCCTGGTCAAACTGGGAGGCAGTTCTACAGTTTCTACCAGGCTATGAAGGGCCTCGCTCACCGTATTGCCGCTCACATTATAAAAAACACCACCCCGTTCAAGCAGGGTAGAAATATCCATCGAAGCTTCCGACTGTACAGCCATGCTTACTCCTTTTCCCCCTGTAAAGATAAAGATAACAATCGATTGTTACAAGTAGAAGTATCAAATTGGTCGGGGTCAAAATCTTTTCCCAGAGCCTTTCGAGATTCGGCCTGTTCGGCAGAATTGCCTTTTTGGAGTCCCGCCAGCATGCGCCTATACCGCAAGGGGCCGCCAATATGCTCTGGCGGAGCCGCTCCGGCTCCGGCAATACAGACCACCCTTGAGGGAGCCTGTGCATCTTCTACCGGATGCAAATGGCTGATTCGAACCTCCCACTCGGCGTTGTAATCGTAATTATAAACAAATTCCGAAACTCCGGCATCGATAATTTCCCCGATAGAAACAAGCCGTTCATCCTTATCGCTGGTGCTGCCTTCCGTATCATACATTTCGCCGTCGATAACAAATCCGTGCATTTTTTCGCCCGACCAGCCAAATAGGGCAAGGATGATGCGATGCAGGTCCCAAAGCGAAAGGGAGTCATAAACTACAATACGGCGCCACACCGAAGTACCCGAAATTGCAAGCTGCAGAGCCTGCCACTGGGCTTTTTGCCGAAACTGCTGATCAGAGCGAACCACCGAAAGGCGGCTGCGCCGGTAACCGTCGAGGGCTTCCTGCACCCGGCGCTTTATGTCTTCGTAGGTTTCTATCATCCCTTCCAGTGCGGTGTCCATCATTTCCAGATCCGCCTTATCCAAGGGCTGTTCCAAATCCAGGTCTTCCAAAAGCCGCGCTGAGTGAAGCTGCAATTGGGAGAGCATTACCAGGGTATGCCGGGGAAGCCATGACTGATCCACCCCATGACCGCTCAGCTGATTCATCAATGAGACTACTGCGGTATGCAATTCGGCTGCACTATGACGTATGGGCCCCATATCCTTATCAAGAAACAGGCTGTAGGTCTGGGCAAACTCCTCGTACACTTCCATGACATACTGGGACAGGAACAATTCATCTTCCACATTCATTTTGATGGGAGCAGGGACGATACGGCCAATTAACGCAGGGAGCGCATCATCCTGTTGATAAAGGGCATCCCGGATGTAAGACTGAATGACATATTCCGAAACCGGTAGTCCATAGGTGTACAACATGTCTTCGAGCTCAGTCTTATCCGGAGGGGCCCCGTCTTCGGTCCACCGGCTTCCGTCAGGAATTTCTTTTCCCGCATACCAAAACCGGCTTTCCATGCCATAGGGGACCGTATCTATGGCATCGGTATACTCATATATAAAGGATTCTAAGCTTATAGCAGGGAGCTCTAAAAGCCGCTGGCCGCCATACCAGAAGGCAAAGGCAAGCTGTTCTTCTGTGGAAGAAGCGGGACCAATATGCTCAAAGGCGGTAAAAAAGCCCTGTTCTAACACCTGAGCCCACTCTACAGCCCCGTCGGCCAGAACATCTTTTGCCAACACATCAACAATGGTGAAAATACCGGCTTTCCAATCGGTTACCTGGACAACAAGACCGTTTCCGGGGACAAAACCTGTTTCACGGTAAAAGCTGCGGAGATCCAAGGTTGTAATGGAAACTTCTCCGGGCTCCTCGTAGGGGTCCGCATTAAAAGCGGCTTCATTGTCCGGGTTGTCCTTGGCAATATATTGAGGAGCATACTCTTCCCCATACAAACTGTAAAAAGGATAAAAATCTTCGGGCTTTCCTTCCGTGTGGGTCTTGGGAATGACATCATCCTTCCAGACAAACTGAAATTCATGGGGAAAAAGGATAGGATTCTCGAAGGGCAGACATCGATGCCCCGGAATCAGAATACCATTTTGGATTTCAAGCCGGCTGGGCTCTATAACAAAACGGACGTTCTCAAAAAAGCCCCGCCGGGTCTGATACATATTGTTCGGCAGGGGAAAGGCCAGCCTTCGCTTTTCTATAAACAATAGGATTTCTTCAGCTAAACGAGATTTTCCCGCCGAACCTGTTTTTTTATAGATGATTTCTAATACATCACCAATAGTAAAGGGCTCAATTCGCTCTTCGAGAAAATCATACAGGATATCTTCCGCTTCAATGGTCATAAACATCCCCACTATGAACCGTATAGGCCCTGAGTATCAAGCGGTTTTCATGGGGAATGGAACCATAGCTCCAAAATGTCAGGGGCGCCCACTCAGCAGTGTTTCGACCAGAGCTTCCACATTGGCCGAAATGGTCCGGGCCTGTACGGTACGATTCATCGCCGCAGCCAGGGCCGGCGGTACCGGTACGGGGCCAACCAATTGTTCTACTGTTTCGGAAAATTTAGCCGGATGAGCAGTGCCCAAAACAGCCACAGGACCGGAAATATGGGCTAGCCTATGCTCACTGCTATGCTGCTGTGACTGCCATCGATCTACCGCAGCCCAACCCACCGCACCATGGGGATCAAGCACATAGCCAGTCCTGTCAAAGACCTCTGAGATCGTCTGTTTTGTGCTGGTATCGTCGATCCAGAAACCCATAATATTGTTTCGCAATTCTTCATAGGTCCAATGAGAACTCATCCGTTCAAAGTTGCTCGGAGTGCCTACGTCCATAGCGTTAGAAATCGTCGCCACCGAAGGCCGCGGCTCGTATATCCCCGAAGCAAGATAATCCGGAATGGTCTTATTACTATTGGTTGCCGCAATAAAACCAGCAATCGGAGCACCCATAGCCTGGGCATAAAGACCCGCAGTCAGATTACCAAAATTGCCGCTGGGAACACAGAATAAAATTTCCTTTCCAAGCTGCCCCGATCTGAGCACTCCTTGTTCGTGGGACTTTCCTCTGAGCCGAGGTGTAGGAACCAGGTCTTCACTGTAACGGCCAGCCTTTGCCAGCCCCGCAGCGGCAGCATAATATACAGCCTGAGGAAGTAGCCGGGATATGTTGATGGAATTGGCGGAGGAAAGATTGATGCGCCGGCTCAATTCAGGATGCACAAAGGCGCTTTTTACCAGCCGCTGGCAATCATCGAAACTGCCTTCCACAGCAATGGCCGCGACATTCCCTCCGAGGCCGGCTATCTGCCGTTCCTGCAGGGGGCTCACCCGGCCTTGAGGATACAGTACCGTAACCGAAATACCTTCGACTCCAAAAAAACCATCAGCGACAGCCCCGCCCGTATCACCGGACGTGGCCACCAGTATATGGAGATCCCTATCCTCGTTCCGCCTCAGATAGGAAAAACAGCGAGCCATAAAACGGGCTCCAAAATCTTTAAACGCTGCGGTCGGGCCATGGAAGAGCTCTAGTACCAATCGGTCATCTACCGGAACGAGGGGTGCAGAAAAATTAAAGGCCGATTCTACCATGGCACCAAGAACAGAATCGGGTATATCCTCGTGAACAAAGGGCCGTATGGTCTCAAATGCAATGTCAATAAAGGCCATGGTACCCAGGGAAGATCGGACCGCAGGAGTATAGCTTGGAATCTCCTGGGGAATATAAAGCCCACCATCCGAGGAGAGGCCGCCTAAGGCTGCGGCAGAAAAGGATACCGCCAGAGACTTGTCGCGGGTGCTAAAATATTTCATGGGCAACTTCCTCAACCGTTCTATTTTAATTTTTTGCGCAGTTTTTTCTGTTCATTCCTGCGTTTTGACCGGTCTTCCTGGTGCTGTTCTACCAGGGCAGGGCTACCAAGCTGTACCGTTCCCGGTTTATTGTTTGGCAGCCTGGATGCGATGAACAGCCAGATACCGCCACCTAAAATCATCAGAAAGCAGAGTATTTGTCCAGTAGAGAAATTAAAAAAGGATGAGAATAAAGCTGGCGGCAGGCCCGTTTTTACCAGTTCTATCCGATACCCCAGATCTGCGTCGGGTTCCCTAAAATACTCAATAAAGAAACGGAAGGTTCCATATCCAATGATATAAAGCCCGATAAGAAATCCCTTAAAGGGCCGTTTATTCCGTAGATACCACAGAATAGCCCAGAGGACTATTCCTTCGAACAGAGCCTCATAGAGCTGGGACGGGTGACGGGGCAGATTAACATAGCCATTGACCGGAACGATAGCGAGCTCTTCGGCAATGGTTTTTACCCACGGCAGATTGTAGGGGAATTGTTCTGCATGGGGAAAAATCATACCAATGGGACTAGTGGTAACCCGTCCGTAGAGTTCTCCGTTAAAAAAGTTGCCGAGACGACCAAAGGTATATCCCAGAGGGACCGCCGCTACCAGCATATCCCCCAGTTCCCGGGCATCCCATTTTTTGTACGCGCAGTACCACACAAATCCTACAATCGCTCCCAAAAGGCCCCCATGGTAGCTCATCCCCTGGAGGCCTACGAATTTTTTGCCCTCAAAGGGCCAGAAAATTCGCCAGGGCTTTTGAAGGTAGATACCACTCGTATCATAGACAATGGTGGCAAAAATACGGGCCCCAACTAAAAGGCCCACAATAGTCCAGAAAAACAAGGATGAAATACTGTCCTCATCCAGATGAAGGTTCCGTTCCTTTTGCTGCCTGCGAAAAAGCAGATAGGCAATTACAAAGGCTACCAGGTACATAAGCCCATACCAACGAACCGGAAGACCTGGAATTATCTCCGGCCTGATCCAGGTTGGATATTTAATATAGAGCGGCATACTTACTCCTGCTTACAGATTTTTTTCCTGAATACGTCCCGTGTCGCGGTTAAAGTAAAAGACCACTCCGGTTCGTCTCTGTTTTACCTCATAATACCGTCCGTGGCTTTCCATGACCACCCCTGGGTACACAGTGCCCCGTACACGAATTTCCGATCCATGGTGTTCTTCAAATTTTTCCCGGAGCGTAAAAAGATGGAGCCCGTATTTTTCGAGCAGCTTCATAAGCCTGACCTTTTCTGCCCGGGCAGCGTCGAGGGCAGATCCAGAGGCTTCTAGTTTCTTGAGCCGCATTTCAATGTCTTGTAAAGCCTTTTTAATTTTTTCTATTTCCCGTTCAGCCACTTCGATCTGGTCCATGATTAGATAATCCTGCCCGAAGGAAACTTCGGTGTGGATCGCCCGCTCGGAACCGAGGTTGGCCGCATCTACCCCTTGCCGGGCCCGGCAGAGACCTCCCACAAAATTGCCCCGCTCGCTCACCAGAATCAGGCGGCCATTGGTCTTGACGTTGCTGCCAAGACAGCCGTTCTGTATCCGGATATGCTCCACCGCAAGCAGCGTCGCCTGTTCCACAAAGCTCGCCTCTATGGTTTTCCGGGCCCGGACCACCCCCTTGCCCCCACCGATAATGCCCTGGCTTACCACAACCTTGCCACCAGATGAAACAAGGGCAGCCTCAACAGTACCGCCAATCAAAACATCCTGGCCGCCAAAAACGGCAAAACCGGACTTAACCGAACCTGCGATACGAATTTCTCCCACAAAATTGATATTTCCCGTGGCAGGCCCCACATCGGTTTTTACCGCAAAGAGGGAAGTTATTTTAGCGCTCCAGCCATCGAATACCAGGTCTCCGGTTCGCTTGGCATACCACTCAAAGCCATTTTCAATGGGCTTTTCAAGAATACTTTCATCATGCTGAATCTTTACACTGGTCCCTTTTTCGGGGGACAAAACCGTCCCTTTAACATCAAAACCAGCTCGGCCTTCAGCGCCGGAATCTATTACCCGGGCAAGAAGCTGCCCTTCTTTGACCGCAGCCTTTTTGATCACCCCGTTGCCTTCTGGGCCAGCCTTAAGCTCTACCAGCCAGGTAATCGAGCGTTCCCCTGCGGGAACCGGAGCCTGGCCACGGGCCACCAGCACCGATGAACAGGAACCGGTTTCCAAGGCTATCTTCAGCGCCTCAGCGACCGCACTGCCATCGATACCGCGGACGACCCCCGCCTCTGCAAGGGCCTGATTCACCGCCTCTGCGGTGAGGGGTTTCCCCAAGCCAGATTCGCGGACCAGGCTTAATCGAGCCTCCATAGCATCAGAAGAAAGACTCACGGTTATTTGGGCATCCTGATATTCCAGGATACAGGCCTGAAACAGGGGCGGCACATGTTTTATACACAGGATACCTGATTTTTCAGCAATTATATCGGGGGGCCGCAGGGATATGTTTTGACAGACCCGAATATCAGGATCATTGCCGGGCAAGCCAGGAATCTCGCGGCCATAGACATCCATTCCTGTGGCTCCGGAAGTAGATTGGCTAATTAACCCAATACGCGCTCCCTTTTGCACCAGGGCTATATGGGTACACTCTTCCAGGGGAAAACCAAATTCTGAAACAAAATTGGCAGCAATCTTCGGATCCAAAGCAAGACGATCCATCTGTTCTTTCCGTTCTGCTTCCGGGAGCAATGAAATTGTCAATTTTATTTCTTTATCTTTTCCTCTACTTGGTGCTTTCCCCTGGACTAAAATGTAATCTTTAAGCTCTATGTCCTGGCCCTGAATAAAAGCCATGATATCGGCCTTGACCTTTTCGACATCAAAACCCCGGACACGGGAGTTCCGGATTGCATCAGAAATAGCTTTAAGGGTGAGCGGATTCCCGCCAGACAAGGATTTGCGGAGATTCAAGGTTGCAAGGAGCGTATCTTTTGAAACTACAACTTCCGCCATTCCATCCATCAATCTGGATAAGGGATGGGCAAGGAGTGCTTCTCCTTTCTGGACCGCATCCTGTATGAGCCGCAGCAGTTCCGGTTCTGCAAGTAAATCTTCCTTACGGGCGCCTTGAGAGACTGCCGCAGAAATAATATCTATCGCCTGTGGCAGGGGAAGCCGGGGGTTCCCAGGTTCAAAATATAAGAAGAAGGTGACATTATCTGTACCCCGTTCCACCCGCCAGCTATGGGAAGCCAGGGGAAGCATATCGGCCCAATTTCTCCCGATCCGCACTACGCCCGTACGCTCTGCCTTAATTTCGTTTTTATCACGAACAAGTCCCGCACCCAGAAAAAACTGGGCATCTGCTGAGGTATCGGGGAGGACCGGTTTGCCATAGACACTTTTACCTGGCTTGCCTGGTTTGGGCGGGGCTACCAAGCCAACACGCTGGCCCCGTTGGGCATAGGCATAGTCCAGCACCGTCGGATCAACATAGACTGGTTCTTGAACCTCTTTCTTGTCATAGGTAACAACAATCTCTTTTTTAGGCGGCAGAAACGGCAAAGGTCCAGGCTTAGTTACCTCCGTTTCCCGTTTAATCTTTTCTACCCGGATTTGGTAGAGCACCGGATTTCCAGCCTTTGCAGCCACCTCAGGGATGAGGGCGGCCAATTCCGGTGGTACCGGCAAATCCGACCAGGTAACCTGTTCCGGTACCGGCGGGACCGGTGCTTCACCCTTTACAACCGTTTCTGCCACAGGCCCCTTGGCTTTGGCAAAACGCTGTAAAATCTCCTCGATCAATTTCGGCGACGGAAGGGGGGTAATTCGTTTTTCGCCTAAAAGTTTTAAAATCCCTTCTCCGGACCATTCGGGGCCTTCTTTGGCAGGGCTGAATGAAAGTTTTACTTCCAGTTCAAGGCTGTCGACAACAATCTGCATGTCACCTTTAACAACCGTTCCAGCCATCGGCCATTATCTCCAAAAGTTTCCTAACGCCGGTCGCGATCAGACGGAAAGGATGAAAGAACTCTAACCAGTTTGCTTTTTAGAAACAGGTTTTCCTTCCGGAGCTGGTTAATTTCCAATTGTTGGGTTTTAACGGTTTCCACGAGATCTGCCATGGAAAGGGCTCCGCAGTGTAAAAGATCCTCCACGTATTCCATCTTCGCTTCAAAATCAACCTCAGCCTCCATCTCAGCTTCCTGAAAACTCTCTTCTATGGTCCTCCCCTCCAGGGGTACCCGGTCTTCCTCGGACTGCATAATTTTATCCGCAATCCGGTAAATTGCCTGAGACAGGATCGATTGGTTTTTATAAAGAATGATAGGGAGCCGGGCTGCCAGAGCCGTATCCTGCAGTGTATCCCGGTAAATAACACCTAGATGTTCAATCTCCAGATCCAAATATTCCGCACAGGACCGTCTGATTTTCTGGGCCACTTCAGCACTCTTGGGGTCCTCGATCATATTCATAATTAACCGAGGATGGAAAAGCTTCATCCGTTCCTTGAATTTGGTATACGATTCATTGTCTATATCCCGGATAGCTTCCATTAATTTAGGAATATAGAGCTGCTGCAGGCTTGATCCGTCCTTTCGGAGCTGTTCCAGGTAGGCATAGGCACCGCTTCCCTTTTTAAAAGATGAATACATGAGACGAAACACGGTGTTTTTAAGAAAAAGATAGGCATTCAACGTTGCGGTTACCGTGGGAGTGGTTACCACAATTCCCTGGCCGGACAGCAAAAAGAAATCCAAAATAGATTGATGAGTCCCCGCCCCGAGATCGAGCACGAGGATGTCGCAATCGAGGCTTAAAAGCCGGCGGGCTAAAGCACTCACCTGGGCAGGTTTTAAGTTAGCGCTGCCGGGTATTTCTGCGTCTCCTGGAATAAAACGCAGGTTTGGAATATCCGTATCAACCACAACCCGGGAAAAATCGGATCGGAGATCACTTAAAAAAGTTCCAATTCCGGTTTTAGGAGCCCGGTACCCAATCAGAAGATGCAGGTTCGAAGCTCCCAGATCTAAATCCGCCAGGACAACCTTCTTTCCTGCCTGGGCAAATGCAATGGCCAGGTTAGCAGAAATCAGAGATTTACCAACACCGCCCTTTCCGCTGGCAATGGGAAGAATACGCATCAGTGATCCTCCGCCGGCCTCTTCATATACAATACCATACGTATTATGGTTGCAATCTCAAAGGGTATCAAGACGAGGATTGCAATCATAAAGGGTTCACCGGCAGTTCCAGTATACATCATAAGGGCTTTTACTATCGTTTTAAAAGAAGTAAACAGCCATAAAAGACCCGCCCAGACGAGCAGCGTTTTTCCAGCCACGTATAAAGAAACATAGTCCCGATATCTCGTTTCATCAATCCAAACAAAAAGCGCAATGAGCGCAAAAAGAATCTGCGGAGCCAGCAAATATCCTATCAAGGCAGGCCCAACAAAACCTGAGGGCTCTAGCGATACGGACAATACAAGCAAGATGACCATACGGGCAACTTCATACACAAGGACGCTCAAACCAAGGGGGCGATGTATTTTCATGATAAAACTCTACGGGTTACAATCCCGCCGGTCAAGGGGTTATATAGGTATAATTACAATCATTTCCAGGCCCTTGGTTGACAAAGCCATGTTCATCTCTAGAATATACCTATGAACGAACCACAAACTTTACCGCCCCAGCGGAAACGCTCCAATTCGCTTATTTGGATAAGCTCCGTCTTTTTATCCGGTCTATTGTTTCTGTTTGTTGCAGTCAGCGATATACAAGCCCAGAACAAACCTGCGGCAGAACAGAATTATCCTGCAATTATTCAAAACGTTTTTGATTTCATTCTCCGGCATTATGTAGATGAGGTGGATCCCAAAACCCTTTACGAAGGGGCCATGAAGGGCATGTTCGAATCTCTCAAAGACCCCTATTCCACCTTTCTGACCGAAGCGGACATGTCAGACCTGAACGATACAACTCAGGGCTCCTTTGGGGGAGTAGGTTTGTATATCTCTAAACCAAGCGGTCCCCGGCCCGATGGGCTTCCGCCCTATGTGGAGGTAGCGGCACCTATAGAAGACACTCCAGGATGGAGGGCCGGCATACAGCCCGGCGACCTCATAATAGAAATTAACGGAGAGAATACTGAAAAACTCACCATGGATCAGGTTCTTTCTAAACTACGGGGTGTCCCCGGTACAGAAGTCACCATCCTTATCCGGCGCGGGGATAAAATGGAGTTTTCCGTTAAACTGACACGGGCCATTATAGAAGTTCCAACGGTTAAACATGCCATGATCGGCTCCGATATTGGGTATGTACGGATTATCACCTTTACCCCCATGACTACAGAGCGGGTCCAGCAAGCCATAAATGACTTTAGAAAAAACAACTACAAGGCAGTTATCGTGGATCTCCGCAACAATTATGGCGGGCTCTTGCAGTCAGCTATCGGCGTATCGGACCTCTTCCTCGATGGAGGAGTTGTGGTCTCCACCAAATCCCGGCTCCCCGGAGAAAACTCTGTCTTTACGGCCCGTAAAAACCCCTTAGTACCGGCCACTATTCCGGTGGTGGTGCTTATCAACCGGGGTTCCGCTTCGGCTTCGGAAATAGTAGCAGGAGCACTTAAGGACCGCGGCAGGGCATACCTTATCGGTGAGCGATCCTTCGGAAAAGGTTCGGTCCAGCAGGTATATCCGATTGATGGATCAGGCTTTAAGCTGACCATGGCCCGGTATTACACACCCAGCGATGTCAATATTGATAAAAAGGGCATTCCCCCAGATCGGGAGATTAAGCTCCCCGAACTGACAGAAAAGGAAGCGGCTGCCCTAAACCGGCTCATCAACGACAACAAGATTCCTGCCTTTGTGAAGGCTGAACCTTCCGCAATCCCCGCACGGATCGAAGCCTTTGCAAAGGAACTATCAGCCGCCTACAATTTGGATATTACGCTCCTTAAACGGCTTATCCGGGATGAACGGAACCGGACGTCCATCGCACCGGTGTATGACCTTGAATACGATATTCAACTTCAAGCAGCGGTTCAGGTTCTGCGGCAGGAAAATTTTGCAGAATTGATGAAATCTACAAAAACCCTCAAGCAGCTCCAGGATGCTGTCCAGGACAATGCCGGAACCCAAGAGACCACCGATACAACAAAGAAACCTTAATGCGGCGGCTTCTTCTTGCTGAGCCCCCAGACCATACGGGAAGTATAGTGCTGGGGGGCAGGGATTTTCGCTATTTGGTACGGGTACTAAGGCTTGATCGGGGTGACCAGTTTCGTGGATTGCTTCCCGATGGCACCGAATCTCTCTTTAAGATTGTTGAAATCGGAAAAACAAGCCTTACTGCCCGTACGTTGGGATCGGTTCATAGTGATGAATCAACAGCATCGAAGGGCATACCTGCCAGCATTGTTGCAGACCGGGAACGCAGAGAACAGGTACCATCCGTATCGTCCATAATTCTTTGCCAGGCTTTGCCCAAGGGCCAGAAAATGGATCTCATTGTAAGGCAAGCCACAGAAGCAGGAGTTGCCGCAATCGTCCCCTTCGTATCCCGGTACTCAGTCCCGAAAGTGGATAAAACACAGGGGCTGCAAAAAATCGAACGATGGAACAGGATTATTAAAGAGGCACGGCAGCAAAGCGGATCCGATGTGGCAACCCGCATCGAACCTATTACAGATGTAGCGGGACTAATAAGCTACTGGGAACAGGTTTGCCAGACATATAGCGAGAGCAGGGCTCTCTTACTCCATCAGGACCCACTTGCAAAGGGTACCCTGCATGGATATCTTGAGGGAAATGCCGAAACGGTCCTTATCGTTGTGGGGCCAGAGGGCGGCTTTTCCCAAGAAGAAGCAGCTGAATTTATGGCCCACAATTTTAAGCCCCTGTTGCTTGGCGCAAATGTGCTACGGACCGAAACGGCCGCCATATATGCCATAGCCGCAGTCCAAGTTTTGCTACTGGAGAAAGCATCATGGAATCTGTCGAACAGATAAATTGCCTAAAAGTTAAAATCAGCAACGTGTCCATTGAACAACTTCCGGACATTTTATATGCCCTGCTGGAACAGGGCGGAAGCAATCATATTGTACTCCTTTCTCTTTGGGATTTGCTCAGGGCGAGAAAAAACAATGAATACCGAACCTATGTGCAAAACGCTGCATTGGTTATCCCCATATCAAAAAGCATCGTCGGCGGCATCCGTTTCTTAACAGGAAAAACGGTGCATCGGATTATGCCCTTTGAGTTTTTCATAAAAACCCTCACAGCCTTAGAAGAACGGGGTAAATCGGTGTACCTTTTGGGTTCTCGGCTTAAAAGCCTTAAACAGGCAGAGCGCAATTTGCGGCATACCTTTCCGCGGCTGCGGATAGTAGGGCGCTGTACCGGGGACTTTAAGCGAACCGAAGAAAACACCATTTTAACCGCAATCAGGAAGGCTGGCCCTTCACTGCTTCTTGTGGCTAAAGGGGTTTCTGGAGATGAGCGATGGCTCGCCCGCAACAAGGGAAATTTCGGACCGGGCATACAAATTTGGTGCAGTGATCTTTTTGATGTTTTTGCAGAACGGAAAAAACGCCCGGGCAAGAAAACCTTTGAACGGGGGCTTGAATGGATTGGTTATACCATACAAAACCCGCTGCGCATTTTTAGAATTTTCCCCTATCTATATTACAAGATTCTGTTATTATATTACAAACTGTTCCGCAGGGGGTAACTATGTATTCCGTGCTATGTATCGATGATGCGGATGAGCAGCTTCAGGCACTCACGCTGCAACTCATCGATACATACCATGTAATCACCTGCAATAAGCCCCTTCATGCAATACCAATAATTACTAAATATCAACCCGACGCGGTCATTCTGGATTTGCAGATGCCTAAACGAAATGGGTTTGAGCTTTTGTCCGAAATCGGTAAAATCGCAAACCCACCGCCAGTTCTCATGCTTTCAGGCCATGCGGATCCCATCTATGTCGTTCGAGCCTTAGGGCTTGGAGCGAAGGATTTTCTATCCAAGCCGTATACGGCTTCCATGTTACGGCATCGCTTAAAAAAGATAATCCTGTCATCCATTTCCCAGGACAACATAGATTTTACGCTTATCGGAGAATCAGCGGCTCTCCAAACACTTAAAACTGAAATAGCTACATTTTCCCATTCAGAGCTGCCCATACTCATTCTGGGAGAAAGCGGCACCGGCAAGGATCTGGTTGCCAGAGAGATACACCGCCAGTCCAGCCGCAGCCAGGGCCCCTTTGTGGTCCGCAATATCGGGGCTATACCCTCAACATTGATAGAAAGCGAACTCTTTGGCTGCGAGGAAGGGGCCTTTACCGATGCACGGCCCCATAAGGGTTGTTTTGAATTGGCTAATGGGGGCAGTCTTTTTCTTGATGAAATAGGAGAAGCAAGCCCTGCGCTTCAAGTGGCACTCTTGAGAATAATCGAAGATGGGTATGTAAGACGCCTTGGGGGACAGGCGCTCCGCGAAATATCCTTTCGGCTGATTACCGCTACTAATAAAAATCTTGACGAACTGATTGAGCTTAAATGTTTCCGTTCCGACCTGAAATACCGACTGGAAGGTATTACCATATACATCCCACCCCTCAGAGACCGCAAAGAAGATATTCCCGCTCTGGCAAAACACTTTTTAAAACCATACGGCACGGAAATTGCTGATAATGCACTCGCAAAACTCTCCAGCTATTTTTGGCCCGGCAATGTACGGCAATTAAAAATGACTATTGAACGGGCCAGCATGCTTGCGGGAACAGGTCCAATACAGGCTGAGCATATTCGATTCTAACTACTTTAATAAATATGCCGTATATCCAGTGCTTTTACGATAGGCACAAGGGTCTTCTCATCATAATCTTGGCCTATACCTTCATAGGAACCAAGGATCAGTACAGTCTGTCCGGGCTTAAGCTTCGTCTGAGACTGGGGAGAAAACCAAGAGCGGAATTGAAGCCCCTCGAATATAACATAGGTTCGATATAAATCAACCTGATCTTCTCCGACCCAGGTTCCATTTAAAAGTTCAACTTCGGCGATAAAATTCTTATCCGTATCTTGATGCACAGTAATCGTGCCAATATCGCCATCCAGGAGGATTGCCTTATCTACAGGTATGGAGCTATCATCTTGGGTCTTTGCAGCCAGAAACAGATCACGAATGGTAATACTGAAATCGACTGAATAAATTCGCTTTACCGCAGAAGATTTCGCAGTTTGTGCTTGGGCAGCGCCAAAAACCAGTAATAAACAAGCAAGACCAATGAAAAAACGTTTCATATCAATAAGTATGTAGCGGCTTGTCTGCTTTGACAAGGGTATAATCAGATATCAATTTGCAAGCTTGCCGATTTTTCTGAAAATTCCTGCTAAATACTCCTGTTCCTCTTTGGTAATACCAGAACGGGCAAAAAGATCCCGAAAAAACCGTTCCTGCAGATCTCTTCCTGCCTGTTTATAAAAACCTATAGAAGCAAGTGAATCGGTAACCGTTTTCACAAGAGACTCAATTTCATTTTGAGAAACCGGCTTCCATGTTCCTTGTGTATCCTTTAATTCACAGCTTGTGAAATAGCGATGGATCACATAGGTGTACACCTGAACCGCATGAGATAGATTGAGCGAAGGGAAGGCTTCATCGACCGGAATATGGGAAGCCAGATTACAGATGGCGATTTCATCAGAGTCGAGACCTGTCCGTTCGTTACCGAACACGATGGCCGCTGGCCCCGGATGGGTATAACAAAACTCCGCCACTTCTTCTGGAGTCATTGAAACATGTTTGCGCTTTTTCCCCCTGCGGCCAGTGGTACCAATCACGAAGGCGCAATCGGCAATGGCGTCTTTAAGGGTTGAATACAGTTCAGCCCCATCCCAAACATCTGTTGCATGGACCGCACGGGCCCGGATCTGTTCATCGACCAAAGGGGCTTCGGGAGAAACAATACGAAGATGCGAAAGCCCCATATTTTTCATAGCCCGGCATACGGCTCCTACATTTCCCGATTCAGCCGGCCGGGAAAGGACAACCACAATATCCAAAAGCTGCATAGTTGGAGTACTATAGCATATATGGATTCAATATTCAGTAGACGTACCGCATTGGTTATCGGCGGATCAGGCGGTATTGGCAAAGCGATCAGCCTTGCTTTAGCCCGAGAGGGGGCCCATATCATTGTGCATGGCGGGTCTTCTCAGGAACGGCTGGATCAAACACTTCAAGACATTCAAAACATCCAAGGGGCAGCAGGCATCACGACAGCGGACCAATGCCACAGGGCACTGCTTAAACCACTTAAGGGGCCAGAATCTGTTACGGAGCTGCTTGAACAGGTACCAAAGACGGATATTCTCGTTATTTCCTTTGGCCCCTTTCTTCGGAAACCCCTCACACAGCTGGAAGCAAATGACTGGGATTATATGACAAAAATGAATTTAGCATTCCCCGGAGCTTTGGTTTCCGCCTATTTGGATCAGATGCTCAGTCAGCAATGGGGCCGTATTCTCCTATTCGGAGGCACCAACACGGAGAGTATCCGCGGGTTTTTAACAACCACAGCCTACGCTGCGGCCAAGACAGGCCTCGGTGTCTTAGCAAAATCGGTGGCACGAATCGGCGGCGCGGTTAATGTAACCTGTAATGTCATTTGCCCCGGCATGATTGATACCGAGTATCTAACAGAACAGGACCGCCGCTACGCCCGAGAAAAAGCGCCCGGTGGCACACTCATAGCGAGCGAAACTATTGCCAACATGGCCGTCGAGATTCTGAAACAGCCGCATCTTAATGGAGCGCTTATTCCCGTTGATAACGGTCTTGTAATATAGCAAAAAACAACCTATCATTTTAGGGGAAACCGGTGGCACCTGTTTGACAAATTAGAGAGAGACGAATAATATAGTGTATATTGGTCTCTTGTCAGCCGATACTATAGAGACGATAATTCTGTAGTGCAACAGCGGTTTTAAATCTTGGGCCCCATGGCCTCAGGACGGAAGGAGCGTCATGACTAATAACGATATCGTACCTGGGTTTGATGATGAGAAAGACGAAAGCCTCAAAATTAAACTACAGAAAGTAAATGAGGTTGACGGTTGTCTGGTACTGTATCTCACCGGATATATTGATACATATAACTCTAACTACTTTCAGAAACGGGTAGCAAAAGCAATAGAAGCCGGATTTATACGGCTTATTTTCCAGTGCGGCGGACTCAACTATGTGTCGTCTACCGGCATCGGTTCTTTTACGGCCTTCCTTAAGTCGGTTAAACCCAGGGGCGGAGATCTGGTACTTTTGGAAATTCAGCCCAAAGTATATGAGGTTTTCCAGCTTTTAGGCTTTTCACAGTTCTTTAATATCAAGGACAATCTTGAAGAATCTATCGACTTTTTCCGTTCCGGCTCCACTACGGAAAAAACCTCGGTATTCCCCAAGATTTTTTCCTGTCCTATCTGTTCAAAAAAGCTCAAGGCAGTAAAGCCGGGCCGTTTCCGCTGTTCGGAATGCAAAACGATCCTGGCCATCGATAATGCGGGACAGGTTTTCCTGGGATAAGCCTCTTCTAGCCATAATCCGAAAAGGAGTTTTGCATGGCGGAAACAAAAATTGAACGATATCTCATCGATTTAATGCTCACCTACCGTGATTTGGGCGATAACATGTGGATAATCGAAGACGAGCAGCACAGCCTGAACGGTGTTGTTGTGGTGTATGCCCATCCCCTTGTTATCATCCGGGTTCTCGTTATGCATACTCCAGAAAAAAACAAATTAGAATTGTTCACTAAACTGCTGGAACTCAACGCCAGCGATGTAGTGCACGGGGCTTATGCACTTGAGAATAATGATATCATCTTGATTGACACCCTTGAATATGAGACTATGGATTTTGAAGAATTCAGAGCATCCTTGGAAGCAATGAGCCTGGCTTTAACGGAGCACTATTCAATTCTTTCTGAATATCTTCCCAAAACAAAGTAGGAGGTCCTTCCGTATGGGAATTTTTTCCAGACTGAAAACCCTCATATCATCCAACGTGAATGATATGATTAATAAAGCAGAAAATCCCGAAAAAATGCTGAACCAGCTGATCATCGATATGAATGAGCAGCTGATAGAATCCAAGAAAGCCGTTGCGATGGCTATTGCGGATGAAAAAAAGCTGGAACGGGAAACCATGAATCAGCAGGCCCAAGCTCAAGAATGGGAACGCAAGGCCATGCTTGCAGTCCGGGCCGGCCAGGATGATCTTGCAAAAGAAGCGCTCCTGCGAAAACAGGAGTATGAAAACAATTATGTAGAATATAAAAAGCAGTGGGAAGCCCAGAAAGCTTCGGTAGAAAAACTGAAAGAGAGCCTTCGGGAACTCCAGAACAAGATCGAAGAGGCCCAGCGCAAGAAAAACCTGCTTATTGCCAGGGCAAAACGGGCAGAGGCACAGCAAAAAATACAGAACACTATTTCCAACGTTACGGGCAACAAGAGTGCCTTTGAAGCCTTTGACCGGATGGCCCAGAAGGTAGACCAATTGGAAGCCGAAGCCGATGCGGCAAAGGAACTGGAGGATTTTTCAAAGGACACCAACCTGGAAAAACGCTTTGCGGCTCTTGAAAAATCCGATGCTTCTGCTGATTTAATGCTCCTTGAACTTAAAGAAAAAATGAAGGCCCTGCCTGAAAATTCATCAAACTAATAGTTCAGGAACCTATGTTTGATCAGGGAAATCTGTATGTAATCGGAGCCGATCCTGCAGTTCAGAGTTGGTTCCGGGCAGCACAATTTCCCTTTTCTGTTATTTTAGCCCATGAGGTGCCGGAAAAGGCAGCTCAATCCACACTCGTACTTGTCCCTAACAGTTTGATAGTCTCCAAGGGGTATTATCAATTAAATAATCACCCCTTTATCTCATACGGGAACCTATCCGAAATAGAAACGGCGTTCTTCCTTGGGGCCCGTGATTTTATCAGTTATCCTTTTGACTACCGAGAATTCACCGTCCGGGTCTCCCGTCAATTGTTCATGCAGCGGGAAATCCAGTTTCCGGAATACAACATTTCTTTACATGACAAAATTTTAAAAGGCCCTGCGGGGACTATTGAGCTGAATGACACAGAAGCATTGATATTGCGGATGTTAGCTGTTTCAGAAAAGCATCAGATCAGTCGTTCTGTTTTGCAGGGACAGCTTTGGCCTGGACGCCAAAAGACATCTCGGATAGCTGATATGGCCGTTTGCAGGCTCCGCCGCAAATTAGAGAGGGTTTCAGATAAAAATAAATCCTTTCAAATCAAGACACTATATGGTTTTGGGTACCAATTGTAAAGCACTTTAGTCATAAAATAATGTGGAAAGCTTGTGGATAATTTGTGGCTTATACAAGAGTAGACAATTCTATTGTCTATTTATGTAGACAAAGGACTTAATTGGTTGTAGCTAAATCTTTAATTATTTGTACTAAATCATAATATTACAATGAAATAAAAATTTATAATTAAAGATTTCTATCTTCTTATAAATGTCAAAAATCTTTAATGATTGCGAAACTTTAACGAGTTTAGTAAAATTTAAATTGTGGATAACCTGTTAATAGCCTGGGAAAAATTGGGTATAAATTCTGAATAATTTTTGCCTTGCATATGCTCATATTGCATGGTAGGCTATGGTATTGTGAAAAGTACTCCCCGGCTTATCATTTTAATCTTCGCATTTTTTATAGGGATCTTTGCCGTTTGTCTCGGTCTTAGTTTTCTCTTTGATTATATATTTAACGCCTGCAATGTACCGCCTAGTACTATCAATGTGGGACAATTAATAAAAAACGTATTTTGGATGATTCAGATTATCACGCTTTACAGCACAGCTATTGTTGGCGTTAATTATGCTTATAGAAGAAAAATACCAGTATTTATATCAATACCGCTTTTATTTATTATTATTACCGGTTTTAGTATTGCAGTGACCTTTCTTTATGAAAGAAGTTTGCCGCTGCTTGGAACTCATGTTCCTATTACAAGCAATCTTGCAATTCAGCCGGGAACTATATTGTTCGAAGGAAACACAAAACAGGTTCTCATTCAAAACAAGGGAAGCTCTGTAAGGCTTACAAGTCTCCTTCCACAGCAAAACAGCCTTATCAACGACCTTATTCAGGACAGTACAGACCTGGGTAAACACTTAGCACAGTTTTGGGAAGCAGGCTTATTATCTTTTACCGTTGCAGTAGCATTACTTTTGTATTTCTTAACATCCCTGGGACCGCTCATTAATCTCAGTGAATGGCCATTGGCAAACTTGCTTTTTGGACTGCTACTCTTGCGCTTTTCCCTCTGGATACAGAATTTTCTTTTTTCAGAACCTGTTATGAATATCATTGGGGCATTTATTACACCCGTGGTTCCATCAATAATGCTGCCTTTCATTGCATTGTTACCCCTTTTTATAGTGGGTACCTTTATTCATCTTTTTGCATTTTTATTATACTTAAGCAAGGATAGGAAGAAATCCAATGGCTCATGAACAGGAGATTAAAATCATACCTGTCCTGGCAGTTTATTCTCTTGCTGCTGTGGTGTTATTAATAGGCCGTTACTTTTTGCTTCCGCCGGAACCATTGCCGCTGCCCATTTATTGGCTGAGCTGGCCGCTCACAAAAAGCTTTATCGACTTTATTAACCTTTTTCCGATTCTGCTCTTTTCTGCAATTGCCTCTAGTTTTGTATTTACTATTGTCAAAGAACAGGAACACAGCCGGTTTTCCCCCCATTTTTTTAGCAGTATGGCTAAACCGCTGGTGATTATAATTGGGGCCAGTGCAGCATATGGAATACTGCTGCTGCTCATACAACCTTTGCTCTATGATGGTAAATATCAAATGCAAAGCCAGGCACGGCTTTTTAAAGAAGCCCGGGATAAGGCAGCAGCAGAAATCGCCCGGGAAGATTGGAAAGAAGCGGCATTACATCTTGCTATTTGCGAACGTATTTGGCAGCAAAGCGAAGAAACCCAAGCATTACGAGACACGTTGGCTATTGCAGAGGACAAAGAAAAGGCCAAAATGTTCAAAATTGAACATCCGGAAATTGAAAAGGGCTATATCGAAACATCAGAAGGAATAATCCCACTGCTTTCAGGACAGAAGGGTCCAGTAACAGTGAGGGAAGCTCTTAATCTGGCAGAGACCAATTTAGCACGGAACAATTATTTTGATGCCCACTGGTATGCCACCTTGGCTAAAAAAATGACCAAACCGGGGACTCCTGAGGAAACAGAAGCAACCCTGCTTGCAACAAAAGCATGGAATGCTATCGCAGAAATAAAACCAACGCTAAAACAGGAACAGGAATACCGAATCTATAAAGAAAAACTTGAAGGGTATAATGCTATTCTAAGCGGAGACTGGATCCGGGCTTATTATATTTTTAACTCCCTTTTACGCATTGCCCCCTCAGATCCGGATGTAAAAAAATACTTCGACAATGCCCTTGCGGGAACAAAAAATGTAGCATTCTTCCAAGATGAGGCGACCACAGCGGTGGGAGAAAATCTTTCTTTTGGAGTGTTTTCTATCCCTATAAAAGATGAAAAGGGGAAACAACAGGGACTGGCTATTCTTACTATCGATTCTCTTACCATGTTCTCTGATGTAAGCTATGGGACCAAAGTTCAGCTTCAGATTTTTCAGAACAATGGAAGCCTTTCCCGTTCTGTTCAGTCTGCATATGCTAAATTCAAATCATTTACAGAGCAGCGTGAACAAAACAGTAACTCTAAAACCTTGCTACTCCTGAAAGCAATTGATAGGAACAAGCAGAACAGAAGCTGGAACCCTGTTTGGTCAGGAACTTCAGGAATCAGAGATACTTACGTCATGCTTGATATTTCATACGAAGATTTTCTTCTTGCAAGTCATGCTCAGACAAACAGCAAAAATCTTTCTGTTGCAGAACTTTTCAAGGTCCAGCAACGGCTTGCCCAATATGGTTTTACACCCCAAATCTTCCAGAGAGAACTCATTAATCGTATAACTGATCCCTTTTTATGTCTGATATTAGGAATAGTGACTTTGACTATGGGTTGGCGCTTACGGCCCAATAAAAAGCCAGGGCTTATCGCCTTTCCCATGTTTATTATCCTTCCTCTGGTCTCAGTAATTCTTTTAGAAGGAAGCAGAATAATTGGAACCATTGTAAACACTGCATTGATTCTCAGCTTGACCATGCCCCTCGCCATTACGATCTGTATAATCAACATATCAATACTACTATTTATTGCGGTCCTCTTCCTTGCGGGACAACGGAGCTGATGAAATACCAAGAGATTTTTGATCGCCTGTCTTTCTGGATAAAAAATCACCGCCTTGCGATTTTGGGAGGAATTACGGGTCTTTTTGGCGGGTTCTTTACCGGTACGATTGGATTATTGCTGGGGATTTTGCTCGAACCGCTCGTCCATCAATATATAAAAGAACGTGCAATTAGAACATATTTAGTAGAAGCCGATCCCCATTTTACTGGAGAAAGCAAAGCTGGCATTACCGCATTTTGCGGTCTTGCTTTCATTTCCGTTATTCCCGACCAAGCACAGGAAATGGACTTTGCCATAGATCATATTGTTCAGAGTGCATTGCAGTTGTTTCATTGTCCGCTGCAGGATGGAGCCGCCCTCGAACAGGTATGCCGGCTTGCAAAGGAAAATAAAAAAAACATCAATGTGGATCTGCTTGCAGAAAGTCTCAAAGCCAGGACGAAAAACTACATTGCACCGGAAAAGATGCTTGCTGTTCTTCGAGAATTGGTAAATCTTTATGACAATAACGATTTTGATAAGCTCAATTCTATTGCACAGATCTTGTGCCCGGGTATAGAACCGGCGGGTCACCATTCGCCCTGGGGTATTCTGGGGTTAAAACCCGATTCGTCTGTTCAACAAATTAAAAAGGCCTTCCGCAAACTGGCGCTGCAATTCCATCCCGACCGGCTTTCCGCCCTCTCTGAGGAGCGTAGACGCGCTGCACAAGAACGTTTTATCCAGATTCGCCGGGCTTACCGGCAGGCTCTGGCAGAAAAACAGGAGCAAAAACGGGATCATTGCTCCTGAATCCTGCCATAATGGGTGCTTAGCATCCGTCACTACGCCTGATGTTGGCTCCCAAAACGGAAAGCCGGTCCACCAGATTCTCGTAACCCCGTTCGATCTGATATACATTGCGGATCAGGCTTTTACCTTCCGCGGCCAAGGCTGCAATCACCATAGCCATTCCAGCCCGGACATCCGGGGATGTTAGTTCAGAACCGGTGAGCGGCGAAGGCCCAGTCACTACCGCACGATGGGGATCACAGAGGACAATCCGGGCCCCCATACCGATAAGTTTATCCACAAAGAACATCCGGGATTCGAACATTTTTTCATGGATAAGCACAGTTCCTTCCACTTGTGTCGCCACAACGGTAATAATACTGGTTAAGTCCGGCGGAAAACCTGGCCAGGGGGCATCATCAATCTTGGGAATCATACCGCCAAGATCGGTATTTACCTTAAGAGACTGATTTTTAGACACATGCAGGGTGGTTCCATCAACTTCCCATTGGATACCAAGTTTTCCGAAGGCGATTTTTGCGGGCCGCAAATCTTCTGGACGGGTATTGGTAATGGTAAGTTCGCTTTTGGTAGCCGCAGCAAGACCTATAAAAGATCCAACCTCCATAAAATCCGCACCGATGGCAAACTCTGTCCCCTTAAGTCGATCCACCCCATCAATTACGAGCACATTCGATCCTATGCCAGATATTTTGGCACCCATGGACACCAGCATTTTGCAGAGATCCTGCACATGGGGTTCACTGGCCGCATTTGTCAGGATGGTTCTGCCTGAAGCAAGGACCGCTGCCATTATGGCATTTTCAGTGGCCGTTACCGAAGCTTCATCGAGGAAAATATCGGCACCCTTTAGGCGGGGAGCGGAAAATACAAAAATACCGTTAACTTCAACCTGGGCGCCTAGTTCGGTCAGTGCAAGAAAGTGGGTATCGAGCCTGCGGCGTCCGATTACATCCCCGCCGGGAGGAGGAAGCACCACCCTGCCGTTCCGGGCAAGCATGGGACCTGCAAACAGAATGGAAGCCCTGATTTTTTTAGCCAGGGCGATGGGGATTTCATCGCTTGTGATATTCGTCATATGGAGCCGGTAAGTATTTTTTCCGGTTGCCTGGACGGTTCCGCCCAGGGCTTTGAAAACCTCCAGCATGACCTGAACATCTTCGATAGCTGGTATATTTTTAAGAACCACCGGTTCATCAGTCAGAAGGGCTGCGGCAATACAGGGAAGGGCCGCGTTTTTGTTTCCGCTGGCGGTAATGGTTCCCGAAAGGGTTTTTCCGCCTTCAATTAAGTATTCGTGCATAAAAGTACCATATCCTGCAAAACTAAACTGGTCAACCGCCATGTAAGTCCTAAATTGCTAGAAGTTCAGGGTCGTCAATGCAAGCTTGATAAACCGCACTATTTGCGATATTTTCTAACAACCGATATGAAAACACCTATTTTACTGACCCGTTTTGGCAGAGCAGGACTCGGGCTTTTATTCTTCTTTTTGGTGACCCTGGGGCCTATGCATGCCCAGACATTTAAGCCCTTTACATCCCTTGCGGTGCTTAAAACGGATCATTTTGATATTATCTTCGCTGAAAAATCCCGCCCTACGGCCTTAAGGCTCGCGAGTTTTGCTGATGAAGTCTACAAAGAAGTAACGGCTCTCTTAGGTATTCAGCTGAGCGGCCGTATCCCCGTAACTATAACAGCCGATACGGACCAGTTTAATGGGTACATGAATCCCCTGCCCTACCCGCATATCGTACTATTTGATACCCCCATGGATATCGAATGGACCGCATTCCAAGATCCGCTTCGTTCTCTTTTTTTGCATGAACTCACCCATGCGGTTTCTTTGAACAGCCGCGGCGGTATTGCCTCATTTTTACACAGGCTATTTGGGTCCTGGGTTAATCCGACCTTTTTGACGGCCCCGCTTTTTATGGTCGAGGGGGTCACCGTTAGTTTTGAAAGCCTCGACGGCTCAGGCCGGGCCTCTGATCCTTTGGTGGAACAGACTATACGGCAGGCGGTGACTGAAAACCGGGCTCTCACGCCTTTCCAGGCGAGCGGCGTTTATGACTATCCGCCCCTACGACGGAGCTACTATGAATATGGGGGACTTTTCTCTTCCTGGCTCCAAAAAATATACGGCATGGATCGCTATAGCCAATTATGGCAAGCCATGGGATCAGGTATTCCCCTATCCCTGTTTTATTACAACCACGGCTTTTATCGTCTTTTTAAAGACACCTACGGTGTACCGCTCAAAGATGCCTGGCAGCAGTTTCTCGCCTCCTATGCCACCACAGCCCCGGAACCGCTTAAGGAGAGGGACATACTTATCCGGGATCTCCAGATAGCTGGCCTAGCAGCCGCAGATTCGGTGGTGTACGGCATAGACACAAAAGAGCATGTGCTCTTTGCCGTGGACTTAAGAAAAGAGACGAATCAGGCAAAAAAGCAGCGGATCCGTACGGTACCATCCTCTGCCTACGATCTTTCTATTAATCAGGCGCAGAACAGGCTGCTTATTTCCTATTACCGGTACGCCGGCGACCTGGCCAGTGCGGTGGTAGGGGAGTACACCACCGCGGGAAAAGCGACCGGCCGGGAATGGACTGGCATTTACAAGGCAAGCTATTTCCGGGATGGCATAGTCGGTATTGGATCCCGGCTCCATTATACGGACCTGGTGTATGTGGACGGCCCAGGTCGCCGGCATGTTCTTGCCCAGGGAAACGATCTTGTTCTTTTTTCCAAACCAGTCCCCATAGACGACCGGCGGATTGCCATCATTTTAAGCGTCAAAGGAGAGCGGCGGCTCGGCATCTTTAATGTAGAAGATAGTACTTTTTCCATCGTAAAGACCGGCCTCCCCGACGACGCTGAACGGTGGCGTTTTGTACGCAACCTGTCAGCCCGGGGGACTAGCCTTTTCTTTTCCTACAACGACGATCATAGCTTTTACAGATGGGGAAAACTAGACCTGGATAATCCTAATCCTGAGAGGGCCCTCTATTTTTCTGAAAGCAAGCGTTCTGGCGGCGTGCTGTTGCCGGTTCAAACGACAGACAGTCTTGTGTACCGCGCTGCAGAAAGCACCTGGGACCAGTTAGTCCGCTATCCCTTTAACGAACTCGAGGGGGCGAGCGGAATCTATTCGGCCTACCGGCTTGAACCCTTTGATATACAAGAAGGAGCAGAGCAGATGGGAACAGCGGTACTACCCTCCGCCGCCCAGAATAAGCCGAAAGAAACAGCCTACAATCCTATCCGCTACCTGAACCCCCTCAAATTCTGGCTCCCTGTGCCTCTTATCAATAATGTGGATAACAGTATCCGCATCGACGGCATGGGCATTATCACCTACCTCATGGATCCTACCGACACCAATACGGTGCTCATTAACGCTGGGGGAGATCTGGTCGGAAAGCTCGGCTATTTTGATATTTCCTGGACTTCACTGAACCTTGGGTTTCCGGTCTTTAGTTCCGTTTCTGACCAGATGGAAGCCATAGAGTCCCTATCTGGTTATACTGCTTACCGGGCAAGCAGGGTGCAGTTTTCTAGCCCCCTCGTCTTTAATTTGGGGGATAAAAACTTTAATCTCCATCTCATGCCATCGCTCTCCATGCTGCTTGCCGCCTTTGATCCCGGGGATGGAAGCAGCGCTTACCTGTGGACTTATGAGAAGCCCCTGTGGGCCTACGGCCTCAGTCTGGGGCTTTCCAATTTTTACCGGAAACCCTGGCAGCTTTTCGGGAACGGCGCCGGACTTGACCTGTTTGCCCGCTCGGTGTGGAAAGGAAACTCAAACCGTCTCGACGCAACACTTAAGGCGAGCAAGGAACCCCTTTCGTCCTGGTTTGCCCTGCGGGGGACAATCTATGGAGCCTGGGACGAACGGGGGATGAGCCTGGACGGAAAAAGCGTTTCCTATGGCAATGCCCCCTTTGCGGATGTAGCGGCTTCCGAATATGCTTCTCAGGCGCCTGCAAACCTCCCCTGGCTGGCAGGCGGAGAAGCGGAGTTAAAACTCTTTGCGATAGAAACTCAATCCAATATATCCCACCTCTATGTAAACCGCCTTTTCGGCACCCTGGCTTACCGCGGGGTAATCTATGAGGCTACTGAAAAAAGCAATCTGGAAGACGCTGGCGAAGCCCTTGCCAATAGACTGTACGGTTACCATTCTATCATCGTGAAACTGGGAACCGTCGTATCGGCCACACCTATTACGTTAGCACCACTCCGTTATTCGCCCTTCTTCTGGGCTGCCATAAAGCTTTCTAACCTAAAGGACCAGGATGCAAGCAACGATTTCCAGCTAGGTTTTGCCCTTTCGTTTGAATGGTAGCCCCTGCAGGGTCGCCAAATAAACACCTAAAATGACGGCCAGGGCGCCCCACCACTGGAGGGCTGCAAGCCGTTCATTGAGGGCGAAAAAGCCTGCTATAACAGTCACCACCGGAATAAGGTTGATGAACACCGAGGAGGTACCGACACCGAGGTGCTGGAGGGCATACACATAAAACCAATAGCCCAGGGCTGAGCAAAAAACACCTAAATACGCTACATGGGCGAGCACAGTCCAGGAGAGGCTCTCCCAGAGGGGCTGTTCGAAGAACGCAAAGGGAATAAAGCCAAGAAAGCCAAACACCGATTGCCAATAGACGATATAGATACGGGACCGTTTTGCCGAAAGGCCCTGGGTAAGGAGGGCATAACCTACCCAGCTTAAAGCGGCGCCAAGCATAAAAAGGTAACCCACCGGATCCGAAACAGAACCAGAGAAACCTGTCGCAGGGAGGGAAGGCAGCACTACAAGATAAACCCCGAATACAGAGAGGGCTGCTCCAGCCCAGCGGCGAATGCGCAGGGGCTGCCGGGGCGGCAGGAAGCGTTCCATGACCATGGCAAGAACCGGTATTGCAGCAATAATGATGGAGGCTTCGGAGGCGCTTACCCGGGCAACACCATTGTTTTCAAAGTAAAAGTAGGCCGTTACCCCGATAAGGCCTGCTCCCGCAAGGGCGGGGACATCCTCGCGCTTTAGTCGGTCCTCCGGCGCAAGGCGCTTTTTTATAAAAAAAAGCACTATGGTGCCCAGCAAAAAACGGAAGGCCCCGAGCGTCATAGGAGGCAGCACCGCTACGGATATTTTTATGGAAATAAAAGAAAGGCCCCAAAAAAGGACAGCCCCAATAATGGCCAAGAGCGCTCTACTTCGTGCCTGCATGATACACCTTGCGGAGAAAGTAAGTTCTGTATACTGTACTTGTACCACAGCGGTTATGCAAAAGTCTATTGTGAGGAGGAAATAAGTATGAAAACCTGCCCCTGCGGTTCAGGAAAAGCCTACAGCGATTGCTGCGAAGCATATATTACGGGGAAGAAAAAGGCCCCTACGGCGGAAGCTCTCATGAGGAGCCGCTACACCGCCTATGCAGAACATGCCATCAACTATATTGTGGATACCTGCGTTCCCGAAGGCCGGGACGATATTGATATGGAACAGACCCGCAGCTGGAGCGAGAAATCCCAATGGCTGGGGCTAAAAATTATTGGCACCGAAAAGGGCGGCCCCTCTGACACCGAAGGGGTTGTCGAATTCGAAGCATCCTATGCTCTGGATGGCCTTAAGGACGTTCACCATGAACGGGCCTATTTTAAGAAAATTGATGGCGCCTGGCTCTACGACAAGGGAGAAATTGTTCCCACCACCATAGTCCGCGCTGCCCCCAAGGTCGGTCGGAACGATCCCTGCCCCTGCGGGAGCGGCAAAAAATATAAACACTGCTGCGGCAAAAACGCATAAACAACTCACACCTGCAGCCCCTCCGGCAGGGGGCTGCCAGGGGGCGGCTGCGTAATATTAAGTTTTAATGAGCGGGAGCTGCCGTTTCCTGGGCAAGAACATGAGCGGTCTTGCTCGATTCTGCGATTTTTTTAAGCTGCATGGTGGCGACCTTAGGATTGGTGATCACCGAGGGTCCAGCCACACAGCCCCCCTGGCAGGCCATAACTTCCAAAAGGTTACCTGTATGCTTGCCCTCTGCCCAGGCTTTGAGCACCTTAAAACTGTCTTTCGTGAGGCCGTCGATAGCCTCGCCCTTAAAGGGAATATGTGCGGGAAGATAGGCCTGCACGGCGCTGCTCACCCCTCCAGCCCAGGCAAAACTGCGTCCCCCGGCTAAGGCTTCTTCCGGAAGGGGCTTTTCTTCCATTTCCGCCACATCGATCCCCATGGCTACAAAAAGGGCACCAATTTCTTCCACCGAAAGCACATAGTCCACCAGAGGGTCATCCATCCCCTCTTTCCGTTTTGCAAGACAGGGTCCGATAAAGACCCGCAGATGATCCGGTTTTTCCCGGGCCGCAAGTTCTGCCGTATAGTGCATAGGGGTCCTGGTATCCGAAACCCGTTCTTTAAGAGATGGCAGGTGCTTGTGGACCGCCTCCACATAGGCAGGACAGCAACTCGTGGTCATAAAGGGTTCTCCCTTTTCCATCCGTTCGGCAAACTCATGGGCTTCTTTTTCTGCGGTAATATCCGCCCCCCGGGCAACCTCGTAAACCGCATCAAAGCCAGAGCGCTCTAGGGCGGCAACGAGCTTACCCAGAGATGCCTTAAATTGGCCTGCCACTGCAGGTGCAAAGAGGGCTGCCAGTTTTTCTCCCCGTTTTTTAGCCTTGAGTACATCGATAATCTGGGACTTGTCCATCATGGCGCCGAAGGGACATTCCCGCATACAGTTGCCGCAAAAAATACACTTATCGTAATCGATCCGTTCCTTTCCGTTGGCATCCTTGGTAATAGCACCTACCGGACAGGCCTCCTCGCAGGGAACAGGTATTTTGATGATCGCATGGTAGGGACAGACCTGCTGGCAAATGCCGCAGTTTACGCATTTTTCCTTATCAATAACCGCGTGCCCATCCACCATGCTGACTGCTTTTTTAGGACAGTTCATTACACAGGGCCGGGCAAGACAGCCCTGGCACGCGTTGGTCACCAGGAATTGGGTCTTAACACAGGCGTTGCAGGCCTCATCCAGAACCGTCAGAATGGGCGCCGTAATCCGATCTCGTTCCAGAGCTTCCCGGGCATAGACCGCAAGCGGTGTACCATCATCAACATACTGCTCTACAGAAAAGCCCAGCCGGGCGAGGATCCGGCTTTTTAAGATTTCCCGGTCATGGTACACACAGCACCGGATGGATTGGTATGACGGGTCGCTGGTCATTTCGTAGGGGATCCGGTCAATATCCTTTTCCAGCCGGTCTTCCAGCATCAGTTTAATAATGGAAATCAAGATCTCCCGTTTAACCAGGGCAGCATTGTTATTATAGTGCATTAGCGTTCTCCTAATTTTTCTCCAATCTTTCGCAGTATGTCAGGAATGGTAGCCTGAGAGAGTACTTCCCCATCCACCAGGGCAAAGGGAGCCTTGCCATTGCTTTTATCCTTACAGTATCCAAGACAGGGAGACCCCTCCAGTTCCACATTGCCCTTCCACTTGGCGGGGATATGATCATCCAAGAGCAGCAGCTCCGAGCCGCCCATGACATAACAGGCGGTACCTGAACAGACAACAACCTTAATAACCTTCTCATTCATAGAATGCTCCTCTATATAAAACGGATGTGGATTTCCTTAAGATACTTTTCTTCCAGCAATCCCGCTATACGTTTGATGATATTCCTGCGTATTTCCAGTTCAACCGGCATGGACGGATCCTGGTGGGCTTCGTTAATCTTTGTACCCACCACAAATTCGATACAGTCCGAGTTTAATAAGAGTTCCACAAGCTGGGTTGCAGGGTTGGATTTGAGCCGGTCAGGGCTCGCCGGATTTTCCAGAAGTTCTGCTGCGCGGCCCAGGGTGATGATTCCCTCGGTAACCAGATCTGCCCCCTCCATAAGGGAAGCGGGCGGAATGACCGGGTCTATATTTTTTAAGTTCACTTTGATGGATAGTCCTAGTTCACGGGCAACAATGCTCGCCGTGGTGCCGCCGCAAAGGATCTTAGAGCCTTGAAAATCCCGGAACATCCGGGCCATTTCCGCATCCCGCCCCGGATCGATGGAAGGCCCCGACATAAGAAGGAGCCGCCGGGGCTTACGGAAATAAATGACCGCGCAGGTAATGTCATCCTTTGGCTGATACGCATCGTGGGATTCCGCTTCCTGTACGACAGCCTGGGCAAGCCTGCGGGCAGATATATCCGGCGTTTCTCTGAGGAGTTTCATAATATAGGACTGGACCCGGGGCACCCCCCAGCCCAGGGGGTAGGAGCGGCTTCCCATGCCAGACTGGGAGACCCCATCGGAAAAAAACACGAGCCGATCTCCGCTTTTAGCCTCAAATTCGCTGTAGTGCATAACTGCCCGGGATAGGAGCGACACCGATCCACTCCTTAAAGGGGCTTGCCCTCCCTGCCTCCGTGAACCAGGCCGGTCGACCGCAATATCGTGTTTGAGCGGTTCAAGCAGGATCGGCTCAGCGGCCTCGCGAAAAAGGAGATAGGCCGGATTGTCATATTCAATGATTTTTACCCTGCTTTGGCTGTCTATATCCGCCAGGGTAAAGGTTGCGTAACTGATGCCCCGCTCCTTGCAAACCGGCAGGGTCTTCATAATTATCCGGGCAGCCTTGCGGAGCGGAATGTCCTCCGCCACAAAGCGGGCAGCCATGGTGGCGGTCAGGGTTGCCAGGACTCCGGCCTTAATGCCCGACCCGAGTCCATCGGAAAGGACTGAAATAATGCGGCCATCGTCGGTTTTCCGTGAGAGGAACACGTCACCCTCGGCGCCCTGGCCCTGTTTTTTACGGGCAAAATGGGCAACCTCGATAAAATTGGATCCATTCATGGCTGGACCTCTCCGCCACTGCGGGATGAGCCAGTATGCTCAAAGGATTCGATAATTGAGTTAAGGGTTGCCTCGGTTTCCGCCGCATTCTCGCCGAGCAGAAAGGCGATTTTTTGTACCACCGCCAGGTTTCGGGTTATTACTTTGCGGGCCTGGGAAACAATACGGTCCTTCTGCACCCAGGGATCGGTAACATCCTGGAAGACGCCCCCGGCATAGGCCCCCCGTTCAATCCCAAAAATGGTCCCATGGAGTATCCGGTTGTTAAATCGTATGTCCCGGTCAATTGCCTCTGCCCCGTTGAGCACATCCTGAAAGTACCGGGAAAAGGGGAGGAGTTTTTCCAGGGCCGCCCCTTCCAGTCCCGGCTTAGCCTCCCAGAGCTGCAGGGCCTCTTCGCCTAAAAGACGGGCAAAGTTGTAATTGCACTCCACAATGGCAAGCCGGGCATCCACAATAACTACTCCGCTCGGAATTGCCCGGATAAGGCCGTTAGCCTTTTTCTGCGCCAGTTTGCGCATATAGGACACGCACATATCCGCTTCCGCCCTGCCAGCCAGCATGGCCCGGGCAAAGTCCCGGCAGGTATCGTAGCCGCAGCCGCCGCAGTTAAGCTCATCTTCCCGGCTGTACTTGCCGGTCCGCCGCAGGGCCTCCGCCAGTTCCTGTTCGCTGCAGCTTTCCGCCGCTACGGCCCTGCCCGTCCACCGCTGCGCCAGAACCGGTCCATGGCCCTCCAAAGTTTTCACCAGATCCCCTGCCGACCGGTTCTGGCCGTAGTCCAGCACGGAGAGCCGTTTGTTAATAGTGCCGGTACGTTTTTTTGACCGGGGCCCGTTAATGCAGCCCCCGGGACAGGCAAGAAGCTCCAGGAAAAGTGGTTCCTTGAGCCTTCCCTTGCTTAATGCATCCTCTACATCATCCAGAGCGCGGGCAATTTCCTCTATGCCGGAAAAGGACATAAACCGGACCCCTTCGGTAACCTGCCAGCTTTTTATAGCCGCAATCATACCTCCATCCACGGGGTACAAGGCACCTTTGCCGGCCCGTTCGGGGATAATGCGAACATCAGGAGACGCTTTTACCAGGGGGAGGTGAATATTTGCTTCCGAGAGCCAGGTCCGCAGGTCTTCAAAATCGATGGCCACCGCCACATCCTGGCCCTGTTCATCGGCCTCCTGTTTTTTGGAAATACAGGGACCAATAAATACAACCGCACAATCATCGCCATACAGACGGCGAAGCATCCTGGCCTGGGATAAAAGGGGGCTTGCAAGGCTCGTTATCCTGTCAGCAAAGGCAGGCCGGTATTTGGCGATAAAATCCACCACCGTAGGACAGGCGGAGCTCATCAATATGGATCCCCCCTGGGCTTGACTTAATTGAAGCGCCACTTCCTTTGCGACCAGGTCCGCACCCCAGGCGGTTTCGGAAACTGCCCAGAATCCGAGGTGCACCAATGCCGAGGCCATGCGATCCAGGTCTATGCCGGGAAATTCGGATGCGAAAGAAGGCGCCAGGGATGCGATAACCCGTTTCCCCGATTCAAGGAGCTTCCGGGCCCGTCCCAGATCGTTGCGAACCTTTTTGGCCCCCGCGGGACAAACTTCCACACAGTGACCGCAGAGAATGCAGAGATCCCTCAATACCGCGGCTCTTCCGTTTTCCACCCGTATTGCTTTAACCGTGCAGTGCCGGACACATTTGTAGCAGTCCTGGCATACGGTTTTTTCTGTATAAATTGGATTAAGGACATCCATAATAATCTACCGATCCATAGCAGCAAGAAGATCCTGCAGTACCATAGGGCTCACATGCCGATGAATTTCACCGTCTATGATCACAATGGGCCCATCTTTGCAGAAGCCTTCGCAGAGGGTCCCCGTTACTTCCGCGTCCGCAAGCTCCGCCCGAATTTTCTTTTCCTGAATCAGGCGCTGTACCAGTTCGGCATTCACGCTGTTCCCCCGGGAAAAACAGGAGCTTCCCATGCAAATAACAATCCGATGCGGCTGTGCTGCAGTCATATAGTCCTCACGTGTTTTATATATAATTTTTTATCGATAAAGTCAAGACGATATTTATTAATTTGTTGACCTTTCATAGGCCATGGCCTACTATTACCACATGTATCGCTGGGACATCGTAAAACAAATAAAACCGCTCTGTCTGTTCATCAATATAAGCCTTTTTTATATTGCATTTTTTCAATATATCATCGATGGACGTCCAGAGGGGATTCCCGATTTATGGGATGCCCAGTTTTATTTTCTCATTGCGCTGGCCTTTGTATTTTCCCTACTCACCGTAGCCCTTGCAGGGCGGCCTGTTGCTGCGATTCCCGGTTTGTTACTTTTAGTTACCATTGTTATCGCGGTCACCCCCGAAGGGAGCCGTATTGGCATCCGTCTTTCCCTGTTTGCTGCCGCAGCAGCTACCTCCGGCTTCAGCATCCCCTTTCCTTTTAATGCGATAATGATTCCTGCAACCATTTTTGCAACCCTTGCATCGATTCGTACCGAAATAGCCTGGGATTTGTGGCTTATTAAACCTGATTATTCTGAACGTTTAGGAAGCATTTTTGTAATCGGTGCGGTCGGCATTATTACCACTACCCTTTCTGCCGCCATCAGGACTATCAAAGAACAGCAAACCGAAATTGGGAACCTGGAAAATACAATTGCCCAGCTTACTACTGCAAATATTGGGTTTCAGGAATATGCAAAGTATATAGAAGAACAATCCCGAGAAGTGGAGCGAAAACGTATTACCAAGGAGATTCACGACATTATCGGTTATACGCTTACCACCGTAATCATGCTGTTGCGGGAAGCAAAACTCTATATAACTGCAAATTCGCATGTCAAGGATGTGCTCGATCAAGCGGATCAACATTGCCAAAGCGGACTTGAAGAAACACGACAATTTTTAAGAATCCTAAGGTCGATTGAAACAACCAAAATCCCTTTAGTGGATGCGATTCGTAAATTAGCAAGTTCATTCCAGAATGCTACTGGTGTACAAGTTCAAATTGATTTTGGAAATGCTATTTACCCCGTAAATGAAAACATACAAAATACAGTCATCAGACTTTTGCAGGAGGGGATGACCAACGCCCTGCGGCACGGAAAGGCAAGCCGCATTACGATCTCGCTTTGGATACATGAAGGGATGTTAATTATAGATATGATGGATAATGGCCGCGGTACTACTCAATTCAACGAAGGTATCGGATTAGCGGGCATGAGGGAAAGCATCTCTGCTCTGGGCGGACAATTTACCGCCGGTCCCATATCAGGCGGTTTTAAACTGACGGCCCATATTCCCATGCAAGGGGGAAACAATGAATCATAATACCATCAGAATACTGCTTGCAGACGACCAGGTGCTCTTTATCCAAAGCCTCAAACGGGTAATTGAAAGTCTGGATCAAGATATAGAAGTGGTCGGTATTGCCTATGACGGAGAAGAGGCAATTCGAATGGCCAGGGAGCTCCAACCCGATATAACCATTCTGGATGTGCGCATGCCTAAAATTGATGGAGTCCACGCGGTTGAACATATCCGGAATCTTCACCCTCAGAGCAAAATCATCATGCTTACCACCTTTGATAATGACGATTATGTTCATGAAGCTTTGGCTAAAGGGGCCTGCGGCTATCTCCTAAAAGATATTGAACCCCAAAAACTGGTAAACGCCATACGGGCAGTCGCGGCCGGAACGGTTCTCATGTCAGAAACTATTGCAAATAAAATTATTGCCCAAATGGTTTCACAGACACAGACATCGGATAAAATCCAGGCAAAACCAAGGTTGATGAAAAGTTATCCGGACTGGTACCACGAATTAAGTTATAGAGAACGAGAAGTGGCGGTATTGCTTGCAAAAGGACTCGATAACCATGAAATATCCAACACCATGTTTCTCGCAGAACAAACAGTAAAAAATCATATTTCATCTTTGTATAAAAAACTAAATGTAAAAGATCGTACTTTGCTCATACAAAAACTAAAGCCCCTTTTGGAACAATGACACCGGTACTAAAATCAGTACCAAAATCGGTACTTTTAAGCATTCCCAACTTAAAAGACCGATTTTAACATGTAAAACAGAAACACGGCTTTTGGCCGCAGCTTACCGACAACCTTTTGAGATGGAGGAACCCTTTTATGAAGAAATTACTAGGCCTTGCACTTGTCTTTTCATGCCTGTCCGGGCTGCTCTTTGCAGCAGGCTCACAGGATACTGCCTCGACCGCACAAAAGAAACCAGTAACATTAACTCTTTGGACCCACGAAGATCCAAACCGGCAAAAAATGGAGGAACAATTTGCTGCGGAATACATGGCTCAAAATCCCCATGTTACCATTAAATACAGCGTATTTCCTTCCACAAAAATTCAGGATCTCATTTCATCTGCCTATGCTGCAGGGAATGCTCCCAGTATTTGGAACCTTGAACTCCAGAAAGCCTATCCGCTCTTTATGCAAGGACTGGTAGCGCCTATCCCAGTACAGGCTCTGGGCTTTAAAAATGAACAGGCCCTTATCGATTCCTATCTTCCAGGGATGCTCGACCCGGTTACCGATAAGGACGGTAAATGGTTTGGGAAAAAGGGTAAAATTTATGGCCTCCCCCTTGAAATGGTTAACTACTGCATTTATCTGAACAAGAAAATCTTCCGAGATGCAGGGCTGGATCCAGAAAAGGACTATCCCAAGACATGGGAAGATGTGATGAAAGTTTCTGAAAAAATCGTAAAACGAAACGGAGACATTATAATCCGCCGGGGCTTTGATTTCCGATACGGAGATTACCTTATTTCCTGGGTACCCATGGTTGAACAGCTGGGCGGAAAGGTAGTCAGTGATGATGGAAAAGAAGCGATTGTAAACACCGAAGCATGGATTAAAGCATTGAAATTTATGCAGGAATGGGGTCCCAACGGTAAAAATCTTGGCGGACCCACCTACCCTGTGGCCCGGAAAATCTTTGACAACGACCGTGACGAAATCGCCATGCACCTTTCCGGCCTCTATCAAGAAGCCCGCATGAAAACCGCCAATCCAGATTTCTACAACAGCAAGGACTGGATGGTCATTCCTTATCCGGTTTTTAAGGGAGGAAAGGATATCAGCAACACCTACTATTTCCAGTACTATATGGTCAATTCCAAGATTCCTGAAAATGAACAGATTGAAGCCTGGAAATTCGTTGGCTATATGCTGAGCCATGGGGATATGTATCTGGAAAAGGTAGCCCTCACCCAGCCTACCAAGAAAGTATTTGAAGGAGAGGTATTCAAGAGTATGCCCTACAGCAATGTTTTTGCAAACGATCTAAAACGGGCCAAGGTAGTGTACCATTCTTCTTTCAGCTGGCGGGTCAACGAACTCATTAAAGAAGCAATCGAAAATGTTATGATGAACAAGGTAGATCCTGCTGTTGCGGTTGCCAAACTTAAGAAGGACACACAGGCTTTGGTAGATGAAAATCGCTAAGTAAAAACCTTTAAACGGAAACCTTTCAGTAAGCCGGCAGATTCGACTGCCGGCCCTATTCGCTGCTAATCGGAGGAACAACCCATGAACATAGAAAAGCAAGTTAAAAAACGGAAAGGGGTGGAACAAGTTCAAGCTCGATGGGGCTGGTATTTTGTTATTCCGGCGCTTATCTTTTTTTCTGTTTTTTCATTTTATCCGATCATCAATGCATTTACCCTTAGCTTTTTTAAAAAGAATTTAATATCTCCCCTGCCGCCCCGTTTTACAGGTTTAAACAATTATATATTTGTGCTCCAGTCGCCCGATTTCTGGAATTCGGTAAGGGCCACTATAACCTTTACCCTCGGGACCTTCATACCCTTGGTACTGATGAGTCTTCTCATAGCCATACTTATTACCATACAGGGAAAACATTTCAGAATCTGGCAGCTTTTATATTATTCACCCGCAGTACTTTCCTCCGCGGTCGCAGCCCTGATTTGGATGCTCATTTTTACCCCCACCGGCATTGCGAATCAATTTATCAATGCAATCAAACAAACAAGCGGTGTAGATATGCGCTGGCTTTCCAGCGGTGAAATGGTTCAGCTATCCACCATGATAGTTTATTTTTGGAAATACATAGGATACTTTACCGTACTTTATGTGACTGGCATTACCAAAATTCCTGCAGTGATCTATGAAGCCGCTACTATTGATGGAGCAAGCAGATCCCAGGCTTTCTTTAAAATCACGCTTCCCCTGCTCAAACCAACTACAGCCTTAGTTTCTATTATGGCAATGCTCCAGTGTCTTAAAACATTTTCGACCCAGTTTCTCTTTACTCAAAGCGGTGCACCAAAAGCCCCTATTAATGTCATCACTTTAAATATTTACAACACCGCCCTCAAGGAATACAACGTGGGCAGAGCGAGTGTGATGAGCATACTCTTATTTGTAGCCATGCTGATTCTCACCATCATCCAGCTCAAAATATCACGCAGCGATGAAGTCACCTATTAAGGAGCCCAACATGCCAAGTAAAACTATCGCCAGCGTTTTTGCTAAACATCGTATTCAAAATAGTATAGATATTTTAATACGCATCTTCCTACTTCTATTTGCCTTTGTGATTTTGGTACCCCTGGTATTTATGATTACCGCATCTTTTATGCCTTCCGCTGAAATAACCAGAATGCCTTATCGCTGGATTCCTTCCCGTATTGCATGGAACAATTTTTATAGGGCTTTGGCGGGAAATGATGGGAATTTTACCTATATCAGAAACATTTTAAATTCTCTTTTTGTATCGCTAACCGTCGCATTCACCACGGTGATTTTATCCTCTGTTACCGGATACAGCCTCGCAAAGTTTAATTTTAAGGGTAAGAATATTGTATTCATGTCGATTATGATGACCATGATGATCCCCTTTGAAACGATTATGGTCCCTATGTATATGGTTGCACTTAAACTGGGTCTGCAAAATAGCTACCAGGGCCTTATTATTCCTTTTATGATGAATGCCTTTGGGGTGTTTTTAATGAAGCAGTACCTCCAAACCTTCCCCAAAGACATTATAGATGCGGCTCGTATCGATGGTTGTTCGGAACCTAAAATTTTCCGCAGCATAGTCCTGGTAAACTCCGGCCCTGCGGTGGCAAGTCTCGCTATTTTAACATTCAGACAGCAATGGGATAATCTTTTGTGGCCCCTTATGATCGCCCAGGATAAGAAATTTAAAACTATTCCAACCTATATAGTGAGCTTTGCTGAGGAGAAACTTTCCGATGAAGGGGCAATGATGGCTGCTGCTCTTATTGCCAGTATCCCAGTAATCATTATGTTTTTAACCTTGTCCAAATATTTTGTCGGCGGTTCTTCGGTATATTCTTCTGGGAAAGAATAACCTACAGCCCCTTCATCTCCCCCCAAAAGAGGCCCAAGGTTTCCTTTCCGGAACTTGGGCCATGGCAGTCGGACCCATAACTGAGACGGAGGCTTCTCTTTTTAGCCTCCGTTGCTACCATTTTGTTGATTTCCGCGGTGTCTCCGTTCCGGTACCAATATAGTTCAAGGCCATCGACTCCTAAGCTGCTAAAATAATCCAGAATTTCTTTAAGCCGCTTCTGTTCCTGCCTCATTTGTTCTGCCGAGTCATCAAACTCATGGCCGATATGGGGCAGCACCACGATGCCCCCATCCGCATGTACTTTCCGTATAACATCCGCACAAGAAGGCTTTTGGTAAGGTGTTCCCGAAAGAAGCCCTGTCTCCAAATAGGCTTTCTTAAAAGAACGATAGGAAATATCCTGGGGTAAGATGTTGTGGTTTTTAAAGTACAGGAAAAGATCAACCTTGTTAAAAGAAAGGGCCTCTGCATCCAGTTCAGGCCGCCCCTGCCGCTTATGGTTTAAGAGGTCATCAAAAGAAAGGTGGGCCTTTACAAAATGACGCTGGGCCTTTTTGATCGCGGAACGTACATACTCGAGCCGGTATTTAGTAAGAGAAGCGAGCAAGTCCTGCGTATGAGCATACTGCCCCTCAGGAAAATATGCTAATAGTTCACTCCGGTAGCCAATTTCCGGAGCGCTGCAATCAATTTCAACGGCGGCGGTGTTTTTAAGCCCCAATGTTTGGGCAGCCCGCTTAAGTTCATCAATTCCACCGAGGGTATCATGGTCAGTGAGGGCTATCCACTGGAGACCCGACCGGTAGGCCCGTTCTGCTACTTCGGCAGGCCAATCGGTCCCATCGGAAAATCGGGAATGGAGATGCAGGTTAGCTTTCATCCACTACAGCATAAACGAGGATGTAAAGATTGTCACTTAAGAAAATATCAAGCCATTGGCTGCCCTTGACAGAGCATCCTGTTTTACGATATTGTTAATCACCTTTCTGGAGCGGTGTCCGAGTGGTTGAAGGAGGCGGTCTTGAAAACCGTTGAGCCTGCGAAGGTTCCGGGGGTTCGAATCCCCCCTGCTCCGGTGATCCTTGCGACTGCCGGCTTTTCTACCAATGGTTTTCGAGCTTTAGCAACTCGAATAGGTGGGGGATGAGAAAAATAAGGCGTATTCAGCGCCTTATAAACCTTCGCCGACCGGAGGGAGGAAAAGGTGGTAGGAAGCCACCGACAGAAGGTGTAGGTGGGTTGGAAGGAGCATACAGGATGTATGCGACTGTAAACCGAATCCCCCCTGCTCCGTTGTCCAGAACAGGTCCCTTGGAGCGGTGCGAGAGTGGCCGAATCGGGCTCCCTGCTAAGGAGTTGAACCCCTAAAGGGTTCCGGGGGTTCGAATCCCCCCTGCTCCGAATAATGTGGCGTATAGCCATTTTCTGTTCCGTTGAACAAGCGGGCTTCAAAAACCACCTTCATGGGGATGAGAACTGAAGCCTTCGCCGACCAACGGGAGGAAAAGGCAGCAGGATGCTGCTGGCAGAAGGCGGAGGCGGGTTGGAAGGCCCGTACAGGATGTACGAGGCTGGAGACCGAATCCCCCCTGCTCCGAATAATGTGGCGTACAGCCATTACGACAGAGCGGGCAGATGGTTAATCCCTCTGTCACAAAATGAGGCTGTAGCTCAGCTGGATAGAGCTTCAGATTGCGGATCTGAAGGTCGGAGGTTCGAATCCTCTCAGCCTCAGGCTTATTGGAGAGATGCGAGAGCGGTTGAATCGGACGGTCTCGAAAACCGTTGAACTCGTAAGGGTTCCGAGGGTTCGAATCCCTCTCTCTCCGCTGAAGTTCCCGTTTCGAGGAAATCGAGGGATTCGAACAAATAAGGCGAAATGAAATGAGCCTTATAAGCCCTCGCCGACCAACGGGAGGAAAAGGCGGCAGGAAGCCGCCGACAGAAGGCGGAGACGGGTCGGAAGGAATGTACAGGATGTACATGACTGGAGACCGAATCCCTCTCTCTCCGCTGGGATGTACTGGCGACGGTGCATCAATGTAAAAAAATGAGGACTAATAATTTGGAGAGATGACCGAGCGGCCGAAGGTGCACGATTGGAAGTCGTGTGTACCCCTAAAGGGTACCGAGGGTTCAAATCCCTCTCTCTCCGTATTCCCCGTCATCAGGAATCATGCGAAAAAGCACTACCCAACCCCGCCAGGTCCGGAAGGAAGCAACGGTAAGTAGCTGCTTTTTGCGCCGTGACCATCCTGGTGGCGGGGTTTTTTTTCATCCCTAATCCATGTATACTGAACGATATGGCTTATGAAGTAACCGCAACAAGAAGACGCCCCAAAACGTTCGATGAGATGGCAGGCCAGGAATTTGTCGTGGCCACCCTGAAAAGTTCCATCGAAACAGGACGGATTGCCCATGCGTACCTCTTTTCAGGCCCCCGGGGCTGCGGCAAGACCAGCGCAGCCCGTATTCTCGCCCGGTCCCTGAACTGTGAAAAGGGCCCCACTGCTACCCCCTGCGGAGTCTGTACCAACTGTGTGGAAATTGCCCGCGGGTCCAGCATGGATGTTATCGAGATTGATGGGGCCAGCAATACCAGTGTCAATGATGTACGCCAGATTAAGGATGAGGTTCTGTTTCCGCCGAATGCGGGCCGCTACAAGGTGTATATCATCGATGAAGTGCACATGCTTTCGAACAGTGCCTTTAATGCCCTGCTTAAAACAATCGAAGAACCGCCGCCCTATATCGTTTTTATTTTTGCCACCACCGAATTGCATAAAGTGCCGGCAACCATTAAAAGCCGTTGCCAGCAGTTTGCATTCCGGCTCATTCCCATCGATACGATTAAAAACATCCTGGCCGATGCATGTCGAGAATTGGGAGTCACCGCTGAAGATGAGGCCCTTTTCTGGATAGCGAAGGAATCTACCGGAAGTCTCCGGGATGCCTACACCCTCTTTGACCAGGTGGTAGCCTTTTCAGAAGGCCATATCCGCACGGAACTCATCCGGGAGAAGCTGGGCCTTGTCGGACTTGATGCTATCAATAGACTGGCAGAGGCCTGTGTACAGGAACAGGCGGCGGAGGCTCTCCTGCAATTGGATACAATCCTGGAGCAGGGTGTAGCCATAGAGCAGCTTGTTATCGATCTGGCGGAATACTTCCGCAGCATCCTGCTTCTCAAACAGGGTATCAACCGGGAAGCCCTGCTGGGCTACAGCGCCGAGCGGTTTTCATCAATAGTAGTAGAATCATTAAACTCCAAACAGATAGAACAGGCATTGAGCATACTGCTGAATGTGTATCGGGATATCCGGTATTCCCTATCTCCCCGGTTTGAGCTTGAGACGGCAATTTCCAGGCTCAGCTGGCTCCGCCGCTGGATTGCCCCCTCGGAATTAAAAGAACAGGTGGATATACTGAGGAACAGCATCCTAAACCCTCATAGGGGTGCCTTCCAGACAGCTGCGTTTGACCCACAGCCCCGGACAAGCGCAGACCGGAAGGCACCAGAAACCGATATCAGATTACAGGAGCCGATACCCACAGGGGCATCACAGGGGGGAATCGAAAAGGCTCCATCATTAACCGAGGGTTTTAAACAATATCTTGCTGCCAGGGCGAGCCAGCGGGATTATAACGGGTTCCCTGACCAGGGTTCAAAGATTGGGAACCACGTTGAGAATACAACAGCTGCGGTGGGCACAGCTGGGGCTGCGACACCGGTGGTAACAGCTGCACAGATGGCACCGGCAGCTTCGGCGGCAAGGATAGCACCGGTCGTAGCACCGGCACCGGCTGAAGCGATAGCACCGGCGGAACCGGCGGTACCAGCGTCACTTACGGAACAGACTGAAGCTCAGGCTCAAGGGGCACCCAAAGGTCGGCATCTTGAACCAGACCAGATATCCGAGCTGCGGCAGGAGCTCATCAACCTGTTAAAGAAAGAACGGGGCATGCTTGCTTCGGGCCTGGAAAAAACCGCGGATTGGCGATTAGAACTGGATAATCCTGAAGGGCCTTCCCTAATTATTCCAGCCAGAGACAGGCTAAGTGCGGACTTGCTGCAAAAAGAAAAGCATAGTATCAGCGGAGCCTTGCACCAGATGGGTTACACCCATTTACAGATTGCAATTACTATGGTGGAACCGAAGGATTTAGCAGGGGGAGAACCGGGAGTCGACAACCAGATTCCCCCTGCGGTGGAAACCGTTCGGAAGCTCTTTCGGGGCACCATTGTACGGATAAAATAGGAGAGGAGTTGATGGATATGAATCCCTTTGAAATACTAAAAAACGCTCAGAAAATACAGGAACAGATGGCAGCCATGCAGCAGCGCCTCGGAACCATTGTGGTTACCGGTTCGGCCGGTGGTGGAATGGCCCAGATTGATATGAACGGCCGCATGGAAGTCCTGGCGGTCCGGCTTGCTCCCGAAGCGGTGAATGCCGACGATATTCCCCTTCTACAGGATCTCATTAAAGCGGCCTTTACCGATGCAATGGAAAAGGTAAAAGAAACCTTACAGAGCGAATATGGTGCCATGGCGGGAAGTATGGGCATAAATCCGGGGATGCTGGGCTTTTAATGAACGCTATCGATCGGCTGGTAGGCCTCCTCACCAAATTACCGGGTATCGGGAAAAAAACCGCCGGGAGGCTAGCCTATTTTATTCTTGATGCGGACCCCAGCTATGCCCGGCAGCTGGCGGAGGAACTGCAGAGCCTGCACGATCATATCAGGCGCTGTTCCGTATGTGGCAGTTTTACCGAATCGGACCCCTGCCCAATCTGCCAGGATCCCGGAAGAGACCAGAGTGTACTCTGTGTGGTGGAACGGGCCCAGGATGTGCGGGTAATCGAAGAGGGCCATGAATTCCACGGCCGCTACCATGTGCTTGGGGGGCTTATAGCGCCCCTGGACGGCATCGGTCCGGACAAACTGGCCATAGGTCAGCTCATGAACCGGATCCGCAGGGGAGGCATTAGGGAGATCATCCTGGCATTAAACCCCACCGTCGAAGGGGATACTACGGCCCTGTATTTACACAAAATTTTAAAAGAAACCGGGGTACAGGTTTCACGGCTGGCTTCGGGGCTCCCGGTTGGGGGCGACCTGGAATATGCGGATCGGCTCACCCTTTCCCGGAGTTTCCGCGGCCGGATCCCGATGTAAGGGTGTTGGCTTATTTTTCCATTATTTTATAACACTCATCAATAACCGCTTCGATTTTAGAAAGTGAAAAGCCCAGGGCTTCAAGCTGTTTTTGCTCCTGACTTTGTTCCCAGTTCATATAGGGGTTGCTGTAATTCCGTTTCAGGTACTCATAGACCAGATCTTCCGCCTCCGCTGGGAGAGAGAAGAATAGCCCCCGGCCCTTGCCAAGCACCCGGCGGATTGCGTTTCGGGCATGGGATAAAAAGAGGTCCTGGTAGACATCGTAGGATCGGCCGGAAAGCTGCATCAGCCGCTCAGAAACGGAGAAGCGGCGTACCGGAACTTCGAGGGCTTGTGGTCTAGTTTC
>NZ_JAJUHW010000042.1 GCF_029265695.1 Gracilinema caldarium
TCCATGAGGACCGCACCCCGGTGGGTCAGGTCCATATCGGCATAGTGTATCTAGTAAGGACAAGAAAAGAACACCTTCGTATCGGGGAAGAACTGGGAACCGTCCATTGGCTCAGAGCCGAAGACATTACCCAAGCCATGGAAGCCAAAGACGATACTATTGAATTCGAATACTGGTCCGAACTGGCATTCTCCCTATATCAAACCAGATGAAGGGATTTTAACCATAAGGAACGAATAGCGCCGATCTTTGCCGCACCGAATCAAAACGGGTGGCCCTGTTACCGTAAAATCTTAGCCCATCAAGCTATACTACTAACGGGATGTAATTGACGGTTACTTTCTGTGGACATAAGGGGGAATCGAAACCATCGTCCTCTGCCGGAGCTTCCGGCAGTCCACAGCGCTTCCGGCAGTCCACAGCGCTTCCGGCAGTCCCCAGCGCTTCCGGGAGTCCCCAGCGCTTCTTTACCCCAGCCCGCCCAGCTTCACCAGGGCCGTGTAGATACCCTCCAGGGCCACGCTGGCCTTTTCACGGATCACAAGCCGGGCCCGATAGTCCAGGGCCGTGGGACTAAGATTGATGATAATATACTGCTTCGCCTCTTCCGGGAGGTACGCCACGGGGTACACCGACAGGGAAGATCCCACCACAACCAGCAGATCCGCCCCCTTCACCGCCTGCAGGGCCTCGGTAAACGCATGAGGCATGGGGTCCCCAAAGAGCACCACCGCAGGACGGATACGGCCTCCGCAGACCCGACACCGGGGCGGTATTTCACCCCTCGCCACGGCTTCCTCGATTTCCTCCACCGGCCCCACACGACCACAGGCAACGCACACGGCGTCCCGGGTATTTCCGTGAACCTCCCACACCCGCCGGGAACCCGCCCTATGATGCAGGTTATCGATATTTTGGGTGATAATCCCCTGGATGTACCCCTCCGCTTCCATCCGCGCCAGCACCCGATGGGCCCCGTTCGGTTCGGCGGACCGCATATCCATAAGAAGCCGAAACCCCTCCGCGTAAAACCGCTGGGGCCGCTCCTCCAGCACCCGGAGCGACAGCACCTCCGTCGGGTCCCTGGTCTCCCAAAGCCCCGTACCGTGACTACGAAAGTCAGGGATCCCGCTCTCCGTAGACACCCCCGCCCCCGTCAACACCAGCACACGCCCCCCATTCCGGCGGATCCCATGGATCAGCCCCGCCGCCTCCGCAATCATAGTCCCGTTCGACCTTCCCTCAAATAGGTTATCTCAAAGGCTTTGCAGTATCGTGCCCGCTGGTCTATGCCAGCCAGAGAGAAGAGACCTGTTTCAAAGCGTTGGAAAATATCAAGTCCACGGTCCAGGGATATTTTCCAGCCCGTATCGGTTGTAATGCTTCTGGCATGCACACTATGGGAATTATCGAATTCATAGGTAAAGATAATATCCATCTGTAAAAGCTCATCCTGAATCTTTTTTAGGTTGTCTTCTATTTCGTAACGGTTGTATTCTCCATAATCGGTGATTAGATGTACTGATATTTCCTCTTCTGGGGGTTTTATATCAAGCACAACCTGCATAAATTCTACAAGGTTTCTAATCTGATAAGACTTTCGTATGTATGGATCGATTATAACTATTTTTTTTGCACCTTTTAGGTAATCACCAAATAAGGAACGGTAAGATATTCCAGTTTGATTTTCCGCAATGGTAAAATGAATCGGGCCAGAGTAGTTTTGTATATCCGAATCTGTTTTTTTAATAGTAACGGGAACTGGATCTGGCACAGGAACCAAATCCGGTGACTTTTCAAAAGCGTTTTCTGATCGTTTGCTCGTGAAAAGGGGATACCTTAATTCTTCTGCGGTCCATACATCTTTTTTCTCTCCCCGTTCAATGTCCACATAGGCAAAACGGACTGGATCAAAGGTAGGATCGATTTTAAATATTTCATTCTTAATCCGCTTCCGGCCTTCCATGGCAAAGACCAGGAGCTGTTCAATTTCTTCTTTTTTAGCTTCCCGGTGGGGATATACAATTTTAATAAGACCTGAGAAGGTTTTATTTATAGCCAGTTTATCCCGGGTAGAGAGAGATTCATCAAGCTCAAAATATTTTCTATATAGATTTGAATAGTCTAATGAGCGCTGTAATTTTAAGACCTGTGCTAGGTAATCCACAATAAACCCAAAGCCAGAAGTGAACATTTCGTTTCTAATTATAGATACTTCCCACCCTGGGATATAAAAATGGAGACGATCAAGAAATGCGGAATCGAGGTATTTAGGAGGCAGGTCCATAAAAAGGTTTTCATGCTTTAACATGTAAGAAACACTTTTAGATGTATTCCCTACAAAAACAATGCTTGCATCCGCAGTCAGTTGTTCGGTTCCGCGTGAAAATGAACGATTCGCCAGATAGTTTTTCATTACATCGACCAGAGTTTTATCGACTTGTTTGTCTCTTCCGGCAAATTCATCAAAGGCCACCACATCCCAATACCCAACCAGGCCGATTCGGTTGGTAGAATTATTTACAAACAATTTAGCCAAAGTTACCTCTCCACCAGAAATAAGAATTCCATGGGGAGAAAATTCTGAATAGATATGAGATTTTCCGGTTCCTTTCGGGCCAAGCTCGATTAGGTCATAATTATTTTCGCAGAATGGTATGAGCCTCACAAGCTGATACCATTTATTCCGATCTGACAGTGCTTCCGGATTAAACCCCAGACTTTGGATGAGAAAGTCTATCCAGTCTTCTGTTGTAAACTGAGTTCTAGCGGCGATAAATTCTTCCAGATTAGCGTTAGCAATCTGGATGGGCTTAAGGTTTTCAATGATCCAGGGAACATGGGACGGATTCTCTTCGTAACTGTATTCTAAATCTACAATAGACCAGACACCGCCTACGAGCAGTTTTGGATAATTTTTAACATAATCCGCTTCTACTATTACTTTTTTAATACCCAGATTAGAAAAGGCGGCTTCGTAGGTTCCATTCTGATCGTTTAAAGTTACCGTAACTCGGTCTATTATTTTATAGTGGCCCCGTTCTTTGATCCATGAAAGAACAAGTTGATTTTCACTCCTGTTTACATAATGTTTTGCCAGAATTTCTTTAACCTTTTCAATTCCTGTTTGAATACTCGTTTCATCAGAGGTTGCACAGTATTGGCCCAGGAGGTATTCCAGAACATAGGTAGGTACAAGCGCGTTACCCTTTACGAGCTTAGACAAGTCCTTTCTAACAATATACCCATTAAAGAGATCCTGCACTGTACGTTCATCAACCATGTTGATACTCCTGTATTATAAGAAGTCGACATCCATAACCAAGCGCTTTAGTCTAAAGGTAAAGGTCTTATATAGTATCGGTGTTCCGCCTTCTGCCAGGGTTTCGAGTTTTAATACAATAGATGAGCCAACAAACTGCTTTGCCACAGATAGAAATGAAAATGAAAGAGCCACACCGCGGTTCATATCTTCCATATCTGTGGAATCAAAGGTCCGATCTATTTTATTGGAGATAATTTCACCGGATTCTGACACAAAATAGGAGAGGATACGATGGGCCAGAATGAGACCGCCGATAGGTTCTTCCTGATAGAATTTTAACGTTACTGATGGGGATGTAATATCATTAGAACCTAAAACGGATACTTCAACCCTGCGGGTTTCGTCGGATCTTATTTTTTTAATTTTAATAAGCGGAACAACCAATTCCTGCAAAGTGGTTCCTCCATGGACATAACGTGTGAGAGGCCCTTTTTTTCTGATACGCAACAAACCTTTAGCAACCAGAGCTGTAGAGTTTCCACTAATAGCGGGTTCTTTTGCATCGTACCGGCAAAGACCTGATATCTCTTGTACATTATTTCCTAAAATAAATCTCCTATCACGGTACAGCTCTCCTGGTAAGGTATCAAGGGAAAGCATATAGGGTTCTTCAAAGGTATCCCCCGAATATAAAAATCCATGATCTGCGGTTATAAGTATGTTCGAGCGATCCATATTCGTAATTTTACGAACCATATCGATAAGCCGTTTAAGCTCTTCTGTTACCACCGCTGGGACTGCCTCATCAGAATCGTGCCCTGTGGCATCAATGCGGTCAGAATAGATATATACCAGATCAAAGGGTTTTAACCTTTCTTCTACATCGCTGGCTGACCATGCTAAAAAATCATTTGCCTGGATAGCACAGGCTGTTTTACCTTGATAACGCTCAGAAACAACTCGACCAAGAAAGGTATTTCGGCCATCCACTCCTTCTACAGAAATACCATCGATGGTTACTTTTCCTGTTTCTGGCTGAAGACTCAACTTTGTATGGGGCAACAAAGCTGCCATACCATGGGCGGTGTAGGTTGGGATCAGTGCTGCCAGGGGTTCCCATTCAACCTTAAGACGGCCCTTTTCTATGAGACGCTGACATAATTCCTGGCCTCCTTCCCAACGCAAACCATCGGAAATGATAACAAAAAGTTTTATTTGTTCCCGCAGGTAGGGATCTACAAAGGTAGCAAAGAATGTATGTTGCCGTTTGGCAAAGCCGAGGGAGTTATCAGCATCCAGATAGGTTTGCCACTTGCGAGCCAGTGGTTCCAAATAACCCTCTAAATAGCGGGCATCTATTTTTTTATACAGCTCCGCTAATGTCCCGCTGGAACCGGCTTTTTGATAAGCATACACAAAACGACGGTAGAACTGATCGATTTTATATAATTCATTACAATAACGATCCCACAGCTGCTCCTTAGTTGTTACAGCAAAACCACGCTCCACACGGGCTTGCCGCAGATGTCGTTCAAAAAGGCAATAGGTCTCCAGGGCATCGTATCCGGCTTTCATCGCTCCATCCTGATCATTCCGATACCAGTACAGGTTCTTCCGTTCTGTAATTTGGTTCAAACATGTTTCGATATCCACGGCATTTTTAAGAAGTTCTTCGATTATGCTATGCAATACTGTATGGTCCACCTCTTCATAGATATCAATCTTTAATAATTGTTCTAGCGGTAAGGTTGCTACATAATTCTGGATATTCAACTCTTTCGTAAGGGTTCGAGAGCAGTTCTCGAAGCGCACTGTTTCTTCTCTTGAATCCCTCCAACTATCTATAAATATGTAGGCCCGCTGAGCCTTTGCACTATGATCTTTACCAGATTGGAATTCTAATGCATACTGGAATAGGCGTAATAGAACACCCCGAGGTTCCGGTTTTTCCAGTTCTATACCGTATTCCTTTTTAACAGACCTAAAAAATATATCTGTCAATTGCCATTCCTGGACCTGTTTCCACTTATGCTGTTCATCGTCTGCGGCACAAAGGGAAATAACAATTTCATCCAAAGGCCGCAGTTTTTGGCGCTCTTTCTTTGTTTCTGAAGAAACAATAGAAAGCATTGCATATAAAAGGTCATCTTCGGTCCAATCTGGTCTTGCCAGTGCCTGCAACGGTTCAAAGCGATTTTTTTGATCACGGAAAAATCCAAGTCTTAAAGAAACAGCTTGTTTTAATAAATCTGAGAGGCCCAGATCCTGGATATACATGGAAGCTTCATCGGCAGAAAAAACAACATGTTCTAGTTCCAGATCAAGGAGCCAATTCTCGGTAATGGGCGGCTGTTTCGTTGGGGCATATAGTAAAAACTTTTGATGAGGTTTTTCCCGAATTAAAAGATATTTAATATAAAACTCATTGTTGCTCAGTGTCATTGTTTGAACCGAGTCTCTTTGATAGGATTGGAAAATCTCCAGCATCCGCCCTTCCGGATCATACCAGAAGATGATGCGGTTTTTTAAGAACAGACGATCCAGGGCTTCATAAATACGCTGTGACATGGGAATTTCCTTAGTTTATTGACTATACCCGCTCATCTGGGGCATATCAAGCCCATAAAGTTATCTATCATCACCATACTTTTCACGTTGCAAATCATCTAAATCCAACTGAACATTTCCGTCCTCAGATTTTTCCTTTTTAGGATATTTATTCGGAAAACCAATAATATCCGGTCTATTTTCTTTGGGTATAGAAAGTCCTAACGCAACAAGAAAGCGGTGCTTATAAATATTAGCAATTCCGGCAAACACTCCCTGCTCTTCATTAATCTCATGGCTTTTATAAGGTGGGATTGCACAGCTATAGTGCTTATGTTCTTTATAGGTAGATAAAATAACTTTCCTATACCACCATGAGTTTTTGCCACCACCACAAAAAATAATCGGCAACTCATTTTTGCAATCATTTAATGCAAAACCCTTATACTTTGCACTTACAACTACACTCGCTGTTTGAGTTCTGATTTCTTTTTCTATACTATCCAATTTTTTATTAACTTCTTGATTATTGAATACTTGTTTATATAATTTTTGAAAGTCTTTTTTTGTTATACTCGATACCATATATCGAATATTACGTTTTGCATCTATTCCTCTTGCTTTACTTAATTCGTTTACAGCAACCTCCAGCCCAAGTGGTTTAACTTCAGCTGTAATAAACTCAATTTTTTTATGACCTTGTGAACGATAAAATTTTGCCAGTGCCCCGTCTAAAGTTCCGCCTCCAATATCAAAAATGGCGAAATACCCATCATTTGTAAAAATGTCAGTAAATAAACTCACTGTTTCTGCCAAAAGTTCCGGGACTGTTTCGATATCAGGATTTTTTGGAGCTTGCAAAGATTCGGTATAGTATGTATCTATGTTATGAATATGCTCTACTTGATTAATCTTTGGATACATATACCAGAATGCCTGTAAAACTTCTTCAAAGATTTCTTTTTTTGGAGAATCAGAATATTGCACCGGTATGCCAACACTTATTGAATACTTAATTTCCTTGCCACTCAAGAAAGTTTTATATTTTTCCTTTATCCGTTTTTCTATTTGTGAAAATATTTGCGCCAAGTAATATGCAGTATAAAGTTTATAAGCATCATTTTCTGTGTCTATAGTTGGTAAAATTGGGTTATCGATAAGTACTCCTGTTACATCATGTAAATTAGCTAAAGCCATTTTAAAATACTTTATTCTTTTTGATGGCTCATTAACAGGTTTTGTTAAATGAAGATAATTATTATTTGTAATAAAAATAACACTGGGTATAATTTCCTTGTTATCATCCAAAATTCCCGTTTCCCAGGAAACTATCGCCCGTTCATTTTTATCAAGACAATTAAAACAAGCTTTAGTAAACACAGTTCCCAGATCAATCCCAATATGTACTTGCAAGGGATCTTGTATATCACTCATATCACACCTCCACTTTAATAATGCCAACTCCTTTGTCTTCAGTGCTTGTGTATGCTTCTGAACGTTTTTTATTAATTCTTACTAATTGATATTCTAACTGATCCTTTATTTTATCTATACGGCCCCTTTGCATGGGGATCACCCGCTGTTTCCCCTCCTCTGCGAGCCTTTGTATCAATACTTCAAGCTCAGAAACCTTTCGGTCCGCAGTTCGTTTTGCGTATTCTTCCTGTTTTATGCAGAGCTGCTCATTATCAGACATAAAGTTCTTATCAAATAATGTATATTCATCGCCAGCATATTGAATAAGATAATCCAAGTGAGGTTTTATATGTTCTAAGGATAGTAATTCATCCCAGCTGTTCCATTTACTACCCCTTTGGTAGGCGGCAAGTAACAGACGTTCCGCATCATTGTTGCTCAGAGGCTTGCCATCGATGGGGGCTGCAAAAAAGCGGATCTCCTTTTTCTTTTTCCAGCCCTCGGTTTTCCATAACTGAATAAAATATACATATATACCCGGTTTAATCTGCGGAACAGGCTCTCTTAAAACAATTGAAGAACAGGGATGGATAACATTGGATTCCCGGTTTTCCCTGACAATCCACTGAATCAGTGGATGTACCGGTTCTATATATTCAACCTTTAAATTTTTCTGTTCAATCTGAGCCTTTACATCAAAGACACAAAGTAAATCCCTTTCTGAACGGTCAAGCTGGGTAGGGACAACAGGATGATGTTCTTCAATAAAGTGCCCGAGAGCATTCTTTGCTTCTGGCGAAAGGCAGATAAACAGGGCGGGCACTTTTTTATAGGGCTGTATATTAGTTCCCGGATACTGGGCATTAAAAAAGTTCAACACCAACTGCATCGTATCCTGGGGCTGAATAAAACGATCCAGGTCTTTTGCTTCGTTAATACCTCGGATGATATAGTCACCGACACTGAAAAGTTCAATTGCCTTTTCTTCCAGTTCATTTCTCAGTTTACGTTTATTTTCTATTGCTATTATATTTTGTTCCAGTCGCTGTTCCCGTTCCGATTCGGATAACTCAGGGTTAATTAAATCGAGGGCAAGCTGTTCAACCGTGTCACCCAGGATATCCTCCAGATCACCGATTGAATATTTAAATATATTTATCCGGTCATAAAGTTTAAGCAAAACCTTATCTTCTATTGTATCCCTGCATGCCATATTATAAATAAATATTTTTTCAGATTTCTGTCCGATACGGTCGATACGGCCAATCCTCTGTTCAAGCCGCATAGGGTTCCATGGAAGATCGTAATTGATAAGGATATGACAAAATTGCAGATCAATACCTTCTGCACCGACCTCGGAGGATATAAGGATGTTTGGACCTTCAGCGGATGCAAAATGGTCTATAATCTGGTACTTCTCTTCACCCATACCGCCCATGATACTTACCACACGGAAACCATCAGCATGCAGTCTCCGTTCAAGGTAACTAATGGTGCCACGGTAAAATGAAAATATGATAATCTTTTCGGCTGAGTTTTTATTAAGAAGTTTCCTCAATTGCTCTTTTAATTCAGCGTATTTTGAGTCTAATCGTTCTAACTGTTTTAAGTCTATTTCAACAGGGATAGCATCGGAAAAGGAGTCATCCGAATAGCCGACCGGGGTGTCGTCGTTATCGGTAATGCCAAGATCTTCCCAGAACTGTTCATCCAGCGAAGCATGATCGTGCCAGTGTTTAAATGCGGCGGGCATACAACTGGTCATCTGCCTCTGCCGTGCAATCAAAGTAAATTGGGATAGGAGGCTTTTCCCCTTGGATTTACCCCAAATATAATTAGTAACTTCCCGATATAAATATTTTTCATAATCTGAAAATTCAAAATTATAGGTCCAGGGACTGCGGATTACCCGGTTTTCTAACACATCCCGTTTCCTGGTCCTATTCACATAGTGGCTAAAATAGGCCCGTTCATGTATACGTTGTGCAAAGTCAATCCGTGCTTCCGGGGTTAAGGCCCCGTGCTGTAACGCGGAGTAAAGCTGATCGGCCAGATCGTCCCCAAGAAGAGAGCGCGCTTCCTGCACTCTATGCAGTAGAGCCCTCATATCATAATTTGCAAGCCGAGAGCGTATAATATTTTCCAGTTCGATTAAGACTGCGTTTGTCTGGAGAAGCTGAGAAAAGGTATCATAATTACTGAACTCTTCGGGTGAGAGGAGTCTGAGGAGGTTGTAGAAATTTTCATCGGAGGTTTGGATCGGGGTAGCCGAGAGCAGTACCAGATTAGCCGCATTATCCCTCAGGATGCTTGCGGTTTGATGACTAGCTGTGGAAGCATTCCTCAGGTAGTGGGCCTCATCAATAATAACAAGATCTAAAAGGGGGTCCGTTGCCTGTTCTGCCATTTCTTCCAGAAACCCGCCTAATTTAGCTCTGCCATTCAAAGCATTATAATTCCAGTCTGCAGACCGCGAGCGAATCCCCTCCAGACTGGTGATAAGGATAAACGAACGGCCTGTTCTTCGCTGAGCGGCCGACTCAAGCCGTTCCAGGAGTCGGGCCGCATCAACTATTTCCGCATCTTCTCCAAAGCGGGTTTCCAGATCCCGCTTCCATTTTTCCCGGAGCATGGAAGGACACACAATTAAAAGCCTGCGAAGCCGTTCACGTGCCTGGAGCTCTTTCCATATATAGATTGATTCAATGGTCTTTCCTAAGCCGACCTCATCGGCAATAAGAAGCCGTCCCCGGGGAGATTCGATAAATTGCAATACGGGCTTGAATTGATGGGGTAAAAATTCCGTATTTCCCACCCCCATGGAATAAAACACATTGGTCAGTTCTCCGGAAAGTTTTTCGGTAACCACCATGCGGGCAAGATCCTCCGGTCCGCCAACCCGGCCCTTTGTAAAGAGAACAAACATATCTTCATCTTGCGGAACCAGTTCAAGCAGACTTGCCCGGACATATTCACGATAATTTGGACCAAATTCTACTTCAAAAGTCGTAAAACTACCGAACACCCTGGTTTTACCGGTACAGATTCCCACCTTTCCAGGGTCTGGTTTACACCGTACCACATCCCCTTGGTTAAACAGAGGCTGGTTTGTCATGGTCATTCCTCATCTTTTGCTTCCAGCTGTTTTATTGGCTCAACGATGCCAGATAACTTGCGATAATTCACCTTAACCCCATCATCCAGATCAAGCTCTATCCGCTTCAGCGCCAAAGGATACAGGAGGTCCCGTTCCCATGCTTCTATTTCGGTCCGATATTTTTCGAGCTGGGTAAGGCGTTTTTTTGCCCGGCTCTTTTCTGTTGCACTTTCACTGGCTGATTCCAGTACAGCCTGGAAAGACCGGATTTTCTGGTCCAATTTTGCGCGGTACGGTCGGACATAATCATTTAAGACCTTTCCGATGGTATCCCGGTTATACCGATGCAGATACATGACTGCCCGAAAGGCTCCGGATGGGGAAGAGATCATCCAATAGATGGGCCGATTCTTATACCGCTTAATGTGTTCTTTGTAAAAGTCCCGGACAAAGTAGGTTCGGAGATCCCTGCCAAGGTTCTGTTCGATCCAGCGGAGATTATCATTATAATGCTCCCCGGATATAAAACGGAGCCAGCTTTTAAATGCCGTAGGGAGATCGTCGGCAAAGTCGTCCTCGTCGGTGAGGGGGAGCACCCCGTCCCCATCAGGCAAAAACCGGGCACCGGGGACCCGGGCTTTAAAATCCTCTGCGGTAGATTCCGCATCTGCCAGAATAAGGCCGTCCTGTTCCACCGAATAGCGGCCAAAAAGACAGCCCACACCATAGGAGACAAACTGTCGTGCAAGGACAGCATCGTCAAACTCGATACGGTTTTCCTTGCCGGCCGAATCCACCAGTTCTTCCTGCAGAATGGTTATCTCATTGTAGGGAACCTCGGGACTCAGTTCATCCTGCAGACCATAGAGGTCAATGAATATCCGGTTATTTTCTTCCTCATTTTTATGGAGTTCCAGAAAGAGGCTCGTCCAATGGCACTTAAAGGCTTCCGCTTGCGTTGGGAGATGGATCGCCTTTCCAGAACCAAAGGCAGAGGGCCAGCTCCAGTCGGTAAGGTTTTCATCGATGACTGTCTCGATTTTCGGCGCACTATAGTCGGTAAGCAGAGGCGAGCGGCGGAAGTCCCAGGAGGTTTCCCGAAGATCCCAGTCGGATTTTACGATTGATACATTCCTCCTTACTTTATCTTCGATCTCTTGAGATATCGCCAGAATTGGAATTTTCCTAATGTCGCCCGTTGTGTAGCTGATAGTCGGGCAAATCACTTGGGCCGCAAAGCTTCCAAAATTGGAGTTAAGTGAGGCAAGAATTTGCCATATTGTGATCGTGTCTCCATCTCTAGGAAAGATGCATGAGCCAGCCTGATCAAACAAGAAACCAGGAGGCATGTAGCGGACCGCAAATCCATTCACCGAGATAACTGTCCAGGTTATTCCCCTCTTGCCATATTGAGTCTCACTCCGCAAATTCGCATTATTCTTCCTTAGGGCTAGGCCTCTATTTTCATAGTTTATTACATACTCATTGTTTCCATACCATTTGCGATATTCTCCACCCTTTGCAAGTGGGAACCATTTCTGATGAGACGTATTCTGTATGCTTATCCATGAATGAGATACCTCATACCATAGCCTAACAAACAAGCCAATGTTTCCGCCTGTATCTAGGCCTTTTAGTGCTCTATCTCCAACAGGTTCGCAAGACGAGAATACAGCCTTTGATTTTTCCCCAATCCAATAGGCCAAAGGCAATCCAGGGATCAACTGGAGTTCTCTCTGAGAGCATTTGTAGATGTTTTGTTTTTCTAGCACCGCTCGATCTTTTTGTTCGGCTGTACCAAAATCAACAAGCCGGAAGAATGTTGGCATCCTATACCTCGATGAGTGATCTATTAAGTTCAGGAAGAGCATTCAGCAGTTCCGATGATACTTTCCTTTTGGGCATGACAATACCTTCTGTCACCCAAATCATGTCGTAGGACCGCCCATTGCCAATTGGCTCGGTCGCTATCCCAAGCACTTGCGTAACTCCATACTTCAATTGCGCTAGACCAACAAATGCAAAAAGCTGCTTTCGCCTGAGAACCCTAGGTTCTTTTGTGTAGATAAAGAGAAATAGAACACCAAGCTTCGGACGCATGTAGGGCAACAAACGAGTATTGCCGTCACGCGAAGCATCAGCACATCGATAAAGTAGCTTGCCTAACTCTATCCGACGCTTTCTGTCCAGCCACCCTAGCTGCTCTGCGATTTTGAGAGAGTCCAACGATGCATCAACAAAAGGAGCTGAGTATTCATGATCTAGATCATGCAAATGGCTTAGAATATCATCTAACAACAGGCTAAACCTGTAATCCGGATCGAGATTGACTTCCCCTTTGAATAAACGAGAAATCCACTGAAACCCTAACAGATACTTCTCCTCGAACGACTCTATCGGCCTTCCCTCACTGAGTAAATCTGGTATCTGCGCCGCAATTCGCAGCAAGGTTGTCTCCTCTTGATTAATGAAGACAGACTCACGAGATGCAAGTGTGTAATGCGCCTCGCAATAATGGATAAAGTCAGCCGCCGTGTTTACTCTCTCCGTTAGAATTTGAAGATCCGAGATGGAAAGAAATATTGTCGGTATCGTAGGCTTGTCAGCCGAACTTATCAATGAAATCGGATCAATATTCTCATTTACGCCAGCCAATACAATAATCCCATATACATAGGGATATTGTGATAGATCTATTTGCTTCTTCACAGCAAAGACTGGATTAGTAAACTCCTTGACTATACCATCCTTGAGCTGCCGGTATGATCCATTAAGTTGCTTAGAAGCTTTGCTTGCGTGTTTTGCTATCCAATCAGTCTCAGCACGCTCGGAAGATTTGGTTTTTACTTGAACAATCACGATGGTGTCTTCGAAGATTACCAAAGCATCTGCAAATTCCTTTTGTGGATCCTTCATGGGGTTACGATATACAAATGGTTTGAAGAAAGCGCACTCTAAGAACCATTGAACAATCTTCTCTGCATCATCTGCCATATCATCAGTAGGCAAAGGTAGAGGTGTTGCATCATATCTAAAACCCATCAGATCCTGTATTTTCAAAACCAGCCTCTGTTTTATCCCTTGGGCGGATACGGGTCGCTCCCATAGGTGTGCTCTTCACGAATCTTGCCATCAGTGCCATGAATAATAACTTGGGCCTTTCCGCTATTCTTGGCTATTTCGATAGCTCTCTGATTAGCTTCTCGTTGGGTTGAGCTGACTATAGAGGCTCGCTCAGCACCCTCTCTCTTACCCTGCCACTGGCCATCGGGCCGTTGGGTAATATGAATACGTTCTTTCTTAGGCATGAATCACTCCTTCCCTGAAGGAACATCTTCTGGACTTGGCGCGATTTTACCCACATCTTCCGACGCACTGCCTTTCGGTGTGGCTAGAAATTCATTAATGGTAAAGATAGGACTTGTTGGTCGTGGAGATGTTGAAAACAAGCCATCGATATGTTCGAAGAGGTCGTCCCCTATTGGGTTCCACATGGGGTCGAGGACAAAATCTATCCCCTCTCGTCGAGCCACTTTAGCTGCAGGGACGAAGTCACTATCGCCAGCGATGAGGATTACGCGATCGACAAGGCGCTTATATGCAAGAGCAGATATGTCCAGACCAATACGCATATCCACCCCCTTTTGCTTGATATCAAAACGTATATCCGAATCGTTGAGATCTTCGAGACGAATCCTTCCTGCCAAAAGATCCTTTGTTTTGGAACGTGAAATAATCCATGCGTCATTATCTTTGACAGTACCTAGCCTTAGTGCTACTTTTCGCTGCCGTTTCAGCTGTTCAAGAAAACCATTTCTAAACTGGGCGGTCGTGCTTTTTGAAAAATCGATAAGAGCTTTGGAAATCGGATTATGGACTTTCTTCTGAAGAGGCTGGCAGTCGTAGTAAAAGATTCTGTAGAGCCTTTCTCCTCGACTTGGCTGAACATGTGCGTTTGTTAGTTTTTGAAATACCGCAGCAGCTTGGCAATAATCATGCTCCATAAAATCAGGACATCTGCAGAAAAGAGCACGGTATCTCTTTAAATAAAAGCCACCATCGACCATAACAGCGACTCGCTCGATGCCGCCGCTATTCATACCGCACCCCAACAAAAAACAAAGCCCCCGAGTCGACCATACCAAGATGAATCGGTACGGAGATCGTCGGGGGCGCTATTAACATTATCAAATGATAGTATAAATGTAGGAGCTGAAATCGGTTTTGTCAAGCCTTGGCGAAGCTCTGGTAATAATCTATCCAGCCAATAACAATAAATACTGCGCATTATGACTCCTTTTTGCTCCATCCCGCACCCGCCACGGGGAAATGCTTGCGCACTTCACCCCGGCCTACCAGATTCGCAAAGGTTCTAAAGTCCTTTCGTCTATGCTGGATCCGCCCCGCTACGATGGCTGGATGTACTCCATGGTCCTGTGCGTAGGCAACCACCTCGTTGGTCGAGAGACGAACCTTTGTGTCCAGATCGAAATCGGTAGGTAAGAGTGCTGAGGAAGCAAACCGATCGGCATCCTGTTCCTGCTTGGAATCACTGCTCGCGAGGTCCAAGTCGTCTGCTATCCAGGACCGATCCCCTGAAAGGTGGCCAAGTTTCAGATGGCCAAGCTCATGGAGAAGCACGAACCAAAAATTGTCAAGGCGGTCATAGCGGAGGGTCAGAGCTATTACGGGACGATTGCCCTCGGTGAGAAATACCGCACCATCAAGATATGTGTGCGGCAGATGCGGAACAGCCAGCAGTGTAATCCCCGCCTTGCTAAGGTACTCTCGTGCCTGGTGAGGACCATCCTCGGTTACCGATAGGGATACGAGAGTCTGGATGAACTTGTCGGTGAGCGCCTCGCTCTTGAAGCGTCCTACGGACGGATGTTCAGAGGCTTCACGTAGGACTTGGAGGCTCCACCCGAGCAGAGCATAGTTGTCCAATTTTGCATTCAAGCGCATGCCATCGTTCTTCTTCGCTGCCATTCGCGGGACCGCGGAAAATCCCCCGATTCGACCAACGAGCCAGCGAATGGCTTCCTCAGCCTTATCGCATATCTTGGCATTTCCAATGGGGAATCCATGGAATGCCCCATTCTTTTCCATGGCCTTGACAGGAAACTGTGAGAAATCGAGGTCGTCCAATGCCTTGGAAAGAGGCTCCTGAGCTTCATGGATAAGCGATTCAGCAGGTATACCCAAGTGGACATGGAGCGCCCGGATCATAGCTAGGGTAAGCTCTCGTTTACAAGATAATACTTCCGATACTCTTGAGCGCGATCCAATGTAGGGGATAAGGTCTTTTTGCGTTAAACCCGCCTGTTCCATCCTGAACTTGATAGCTGCAATGGGGTCAGGAGGGTCTATTTGATAATGCTCGTCTTCGTATTTTTCGATGAGCATGGCGAGGACGTCGATTTGGTCGGATTCCACCGTGCCTTCCGGCGCGTTGAAGATGCGATCCAAATCAGCGAGGGCGCGCTCGTAATCCTCTTCGGTCTTGAGCACCTTAAGCTGGATTTCCATTGTATGTCTCCGCATTGATCTTGTCGTACTCGGCATGGGTCCCTACGAACTTGATCCAGGCGATGCCTTTGTCATACCGGAACGCGCAGACTAAGCGAAACTCATTCCCCCGGATGTCGAACTGCACTCGATTGTTCCGAAGTATGCTAGCCGTAGGGTACCTGCGCTTGACGTCCTCCGGCGTAGCCCACGTTGCATGGAGCGCCTCGTGATACCATGCTTCCAGGGAGGCCTTGGATCGGGGATGCTTGGTCCAAAACTGGACCAAAGTCCTCCGGGCAATTACATTCATCCGCCTATACCAACCATACTACATTTCCACCAGCTTGTCAACATATAAGTTCCCATTATGGGAACATTTATTCCTTGGGTGGACGAGCTTTCTTCAGGACAAAGCTCGTTGTTTGGACAACTTCACCACCAATAGTCTCGAATGCATGAGCTCCCAGGTGAGCCATGACAACAATAGTGTCTTCTTCGAGAAGCTTCTTACGAAGATCCTCGAAACTTGAGAGAAACATCCAGCTTTGCTGATTTATCATACCCATGTACCCGTGCCTCACGAGACCTTCAAGACATCGTTCCATGAATACCGCGAAGAGATCTGACTTGGAATCTGGATATCGCTTACCTACATAGGACTTGATGCTGTCATTCATCCCCTTGGACCCCATATACGGCGGATTTGTTACCACCACATGGTAGCGGGGTTCCAGGTATTCCAGGATTCTGAAGGCCGCTTTTAGGTCATCTAGTTCGGCGGTGCCAAAGAGGTCATCAAAGCGGTGGCTCTCTATGCCCGCTTCTATTTCTGCAATTTCAGCAGCCGCTCCGGCGGGCACCGGAATGAGGGAGCCAAAATTACGTCCCTCTTTAAGGAGTTCCAGGCTTTCCTGCAGGTCCGGGGAAAGGCGGACATTCAGCTTCCGCAGATCCACCTGGATATCCCTCATGGCGGTTACATGGGGCGTTATGCCACGTTCAAAAAAGCGGCGGTCCTTTTCCCGGGCCACCATAGCAAGAGTAAAAGCCGCAAGCTCCGCCGCCCGTTCATCAATATCAATCCCATATATATTGTGTTCAATGATGAGCGATGGTATTTCCGCTGGGGCATAGCCTTCTTCTTCGTAGATTGCGTAGAGGAGCTCGAAAAAATAGGCCAGGATATGCCCGGAGCCGCAGCAGGGATCCAGGCACTTAAGTTCTGTGGGATCTGTTACCCTGAGGAAGTCGGGCTCAGGGTCGGACTCAATAAAGTACTTCATCCTTTCCTTGAGCTGCGAGTCGGGACGGTTCAGAAGCCAGAGCCGGCCCAGGGAATTTTCTACCATGAAGCGGACGATCCAGTGGGGTGTAAAAAGCTGGGTAGCGGCGGGAATGTTTTCCTTGCTGACCTTTACGTTCTTTTTAAGGAGGGCGAAAACTTCGTCTTTTTTTTCGGAAATATAGAACTGGTAGAGCCAGCCGATGATCTCCACCCCTTCCTTACAGTCCGCATCGGAAAGGCCTGAAACCATCCGGGCAATAATAGAGTTTTCTGAAAGCAGATCCTGGGGAAGAAGCAGTCCGGCCCAGTCATCTACCTTGGTAAAAAGCCAGGGCATCCGTTCCGCCCAGGCATTGCAGATTCCTAACAAAGCCAGTTTGTAGGCCTCCCGGTCCGGCTGGGAGGAATGGATTCGGCCTGATAAAAATCCTTCTATGTCGGCGGCGTATGGCTTAAGTTCCAGGGGGATGTTCCCTCGTTTAATCTCCGCAAGGAGTTCCGGCTGGGATTCACCGCTCCGGGGAGAAATGACCCGGGGACTTGTATATCCCCGGCTATCCATATAGCGGAATGCGGCAAGGCGGTTGAACCAGAGGTAGGCCGCTTCTTCTACCAGTTCTTGCCGCCCCTTCGATTTATCCAACTCCGCGATCTTCTTCTTTTCAGCCGAATGGGCACGGAGGTACTCGTCGTCATGGGAAAGTACATATTCTATACGGGCTTTCATCTGGGCGATAAGTTCCCGTCTCATTTCCTGGGCGAATTTTTTAAGACTGTTTAAATCCATGGTACGACTTCCTCTTTATAAGCTGATCCGTTTGCCCTGGGCAATGAGTTTTTTCCAATGTTCTTCCAGACTCATGGCATAGTCCTTAACATCTGCTTCAGAAACCAGTTCGGTTTTATGAAAGGGAACCCGCTTTTCCTTTGCATCCGCATAGATGATTTTTTGAGCAGGATGAAGGATTTCATTGATTCGGGTCCGGCAGGATTCATAAACTTTTCCTGCCTGGGTGATACCCACGTCCCGAATTGCAGGCAGGGTGTTTTTCATTTTTACGCTATCTTTTAAACGGGTAAATAAAGATCTAAATTCCTGCTGTTGTTCCTGGCTCAGTAAAGTCCATTCGGGCAAAGCGGTCAGTTTGCCAAGGTATTCATCGATCCTTTGTTCCGCCTGCTTTCGCTCTTCCGCAAGCAGATTCTGTTCCTTTTGAACCATGGTCTCCCAGAGGTCCTTAGCCCGTTTTGTATCGCTGGTCTCATATAAATCTTTTGCGGTCCGGTATGCTTTTATAGCCCTTTCTGCGTCAGGCATGGCTATTTCTGCAAGATTATCCTGGCTGTCATGAAACCAGGTATCGATTCTACGCCATGTCTCTACATTGGGGCCTTTCAAAAACTTTATGATATGGTCGGCCTCATCTACCATGTTTTCTAAATTAGTCCTATAACTGTCCAGATTTTCCAGGAACCAGGACCAATCGTTCTTTAGCATATTCCTGAGCTGATGGTTCAGTTCAGAGGCTCGCTCACAGAAGGCAAAATCAGGAGCACCTGACAGGCTTTGTTCAAAATCCTGAATAAAGGTCAGCAAAGCATCTTTAAAGGCAATGGCCGCATCCTTGCCGCTAGAGCCGGAATTCGGTATATGGAAGAGGGTCTCGTGTATATCCTTTAATTTTCGTACCATCTCTCCAGTAACTACTGGGGTAAGTTTAATGGTAACAGCATCATGTCCCCGGTTCTGATTAAGAAGGTTGTATACATCATCCATGCCAAGGACTTCGGTACCCCGAAGGAGCTCTATTTCTTCCCGTTTAAAGAGGCTTGCTACGATACAAAGGATTGCCCATTCGTACCAGCCGTATTGGCCCTTGCTGAATTCTTCTTTTATCGCTGCAAGGCTCACGGATTCCATCTGGGCCTGTTTTCGTTTAAGCCAGTTGTGCAGTTCCTGTTCCGCTTCATTGGAGTCAACCCCGCCGAGTTCCAACACATTTGCTGAATCATACAGGATTTTCCTTAAACTCTCCTGGGTGTAATGGGTTTTGATCAGTTTAAGGTTCGGGTAGGAACGGGATACCAGGTCCTGAAAGACCCGTTCAATCCGTTCCAGGGGATTATTATTAGGGATGGATAATTCCTGGTCCATAACAGCAAAATCGGATACCTTGATGAGTTCCCGCACCATATCCGCAAGACGCCGTTTTCGTTCATTGTTCTGGGCCTGCTTATCCGCATAAATTCGGGCGTATTTAGTTTGTTTTGCATCGGTTCTGCGGATCCAGGCTTCTGTTTTCAGAAAGAGTTCCAGCTCATTAATAAAATTGGTATCTAATGGTAGAATAATGAGCAGTTCCTTCCGGCCCATAGAACGGGTTAAAAGGGCAGATCGGTTTTCCGCATCGGGATGCCAGGGGCTCACCACCCGGAGTATCAAATCTCCCTGGCCTCTTGCGGGTTCATCGTCCATGGCTTTCTGAAATGCATAATCTTCGCCAGTAGCAATGTGACGAATTTTAGAGCCTTTTAAGATATCCCCAAAAACAATACCTTCTATAAACTTACGGCATTCCTGATCTTCCGCGTTTATACGCCGTATTTCGTCTTCCACATCCCGTTCATCATCGGTCAAATACTCGTATATATCTCCGTTCCGTCTTATGTAGGTCTGATTTTCCAGCTTATTAAGCGATTCCTGAACCTGTTGTTCTAATGCTACCAGGTCAAGATCAATCCTGTCTGCCAATAGGATTTTGATATTATTGACCGTGCTTTTAAAACCCTGAATATATTTAACCAGCAGGAGCGCTTTTATTACCCGTACCGAAAAATCATCAGCCAGATTCCGTTCGGCCTGGTTAATGGCAGCAATGAGTCCGGTTTTCAGGGTTTGACGGATCCCGTCGAACATGGCATCGAAGGGGGCAAATCGGTACAGTTCCTTGTTCTGATACGATTTACCCACATCCTGAAAAATTTCGAGCATGGATCGTTCACCCCGGGATACGTGGGCTCCCACGAAGGCGTCATGTTCACCCAGCCCTTTTAGTGCATCCTGCAGGAGCGTATATTGATAGGCAGGAAATGGGTAGGAATAGATAAAGGTCTCTTCGTCTTTAAACTGGACGGCTTTGCCTCCTTCGGTAAAGGTAAAGACGGTCCGCAGGGACTCCTTTTCTCTATGATAAAATTCTCCTAATAGTTCCTTGCCTTTTTCTTTTTTTTCTAGAAGCCGTTTCTGAATTACTTCCTGAACGTCGGCTGAGCTTAAGGCGATACGAAATTTAAAACGGCCCAAAATCTTGGAAAATGCATCGGCAGCACTATTTCTTTTTAATGTATCAACCAAGGTATCGATGGTCTCCTGACTGGTTACATAGACCCAGGCTCTTCCACCGGTTTCTACACCCAGACTTTCTACTATGGTTTGTAAACTTAACATGAGCCGAGAGTCCTGAGCCACAAACTGGCCAACTTCGTCTACAAAAAAATTAATGCGGTGCCGTTTGTCCGGCTGACGGTCCAACCAATGGGCCACTTCTTTTGTAAAACTATCTACCGTAATGGAATATTGAGATTCATATTGGCTGATAATTCGTTCCGCTTCTTCGGTTGATACCTCATGAAATTGGCCAAGAACGGATATAAAGGTTTTCCTCCCAAGCATGAGAGCCTTTGAACGGTTTTCATCCCAACTTTTACCGGTTTTTTCATGGTAATAATTTTTCCAGCTTTCTAGTCTGTTTTCTTCATCAAGATGTTGTTCAAACCGAGAAACTGCGCCTGGTTCTATATAATAACCCCGCATTTTATTGAACATCCGAATAAAGGCATACAATACCGCATTATCGCTCATATTGCGGGCAGATTCGGCATGCTGTTCAATATTAAAAAGTATACTCGTCGCAGGAATGTCCAATATTTTCTCAAAATCAGCACGGAAGAGGGCGTCATCAATTTTTTTTAAGAATATATCCTTAAGTTTAATTCCCTGTACTGTTTTATTTCCCATAATAAGGGAAAGAATTTTTAACAGGTGCGATTTTCCTGAACCAAAATAGCCGGATATCCATACTCCATTGTAAGGGTAGTTACCCTTTTCGGAAGTTGCATCCTTAAGAGCTTCTACCAGTTTCCGCAACTCCTTGGCTATTTCTTTAGTGATAACGTACTCCTCAACCTCCTGAACAAGATGTCGTTCATCTTCGGCCTTAATGACCCCATCTATATCCCGTGAAATATCCTTTGCAAGAATCTCCTTAAGCGTTGTCATTTAAATTCCCCCTGATTATGTATTCTTCTAATTTAAATGCCCGGTAATATCTGGCTTCCAAATTGCCAAATAGTTTAAGCTTATAACCTTCCCTTTCTGAAGTTAGATATTCACCGGGGAAAAAGAGAACCACTGGTCTGTCAGACAAAGTTGATTGCAAATTACTTAAAATTTCATGGGCCCGAATATAGGGGTAGACTTCACCAGCCTGCCACAGAATAACAATCTGGGCATTTTTATCATTTGCTTCATTTTGTATGGCAGGAACAATCACCGAGTCGGGAGGAAGCATTCTAACCATTTCTTCGAAGAAACGAGCTTTTGGTAAGGTAGGTTCTAATTCAAATAAATCTTCCAATTCACCGGACTGCTTAAAATAATGTATAGTAAAATCATAGAGTCCAAACAACGCTACCCTAATACCAGCCCGTTCAAGTCGTTTAACAAGTGCTTCTATTTTTTGATACACTAACCTTTGGTCTTTTATATTATAGGCATGAATAAAATAGGGGATTTCGTTTCCTAAGCCTTCCATTGCTAAAAATCTTGAACTGGACATTATATTAAAAAAGGTATTAAAAAGCTGATCATAGCTCGTCATTTGTTACCTATCCTTTGTAATAAATATTCCAAAGCTGCCAAATCATCTGCCTTTTTATATTGTTCTACCAGATAGCCAGGAACCGTCATTCTTTGTATACTATATTCTTTATTTGCATTAACCATGCCAACTTCTTTGAGTATCTTAAAGATTACCTGTCGTATTTTTTCGAAACTGGTCGATGAAAGGGTATCCAATTCAGGATGTACTGGACGTTTACTCTCTATAAAATGATAGTAGTCATCCATACCAATAAAATCCTGCCCAATGGATACCTTATCTTGAATGACTTCCCGGACAAAATCTCCCAATAAACCATAATATCTGCAGCAAAGCACAAATAACACATAGGGTGTAGCGGGGTCCTCTCTTGCAACAAGTTCTAATTCAAAGGGGTATGCTATTGATAAGCGTCTTTTAATTTCAAGAAAATAACGGAACGTACTGGATATTCTTGTTTTATGAAGGAGGTTTTCATTAACAACCGTTTCACGAAGGGCATTCCAATTCGGGTTCGCAGTATATAGTTTGGCAATTATGCAGGTTTCGGGTTGCAAGAGTGCCCCTACCGCCAGACTTAAATTATATTTTTCTTTCATACTTTTTTACCTATACTACCGCTACTTTTATTAATTGTCAAAGAATCCCCTCACTCCCCTTCCCATTCCTGTTCTATAAAGCCGGCGAAGCGTTCACGTAGGGCTTTGCGGAACGAGTGGCCGGTCATGCCCAATAGTTTTGCTGCGGCTTCCCGGTTTCCGCCGCTGGCCCGGAGGGCCGCCGATACA
>NZ_JAJUHW010000053.1 GCF_029265695.1 Gracilinema caldarium
CAACCATCCCATAGTCACTGGTCTTAAAGACATAAACGATGAGGATCGCATTGCCGATGTGGCAACGGTACTCCTTGACCAAGCCTTAATTGTGGAAGGAATTAAGCTCCAAGACCCGGCGGATTTTGTAAAACGGCTCAATCGACTTCTGAGCAAGTAACCAAAAATACAGCCGGTTGTATTCCGACGAAGACATACCGGCTTGTTTATAAAACATGGTAGGGATAGATAACCGTTGACCATATATGGCCGGAGGGTTCATACTCCGGTCATGAGCACTACATACGACGACTATTTTGGAAACTTTATATCCCAAGACAAGGCACTACAGGAAGCTGCCCGCATCGCTATTGAAGACTCCCTTCAGGTTAAGAAGAATGAACGGGTCCTTATTGTAAGTAATCCCCGCAGAGATGTGAGCCTTATCTCCCAAGCCCTCTTTGACGCCGCGATCCGGGTCGGGGCAAAGCCCGTGCTTATATACCAGCCGGTTAAAACCCAAATGGATTTTGCAGACCCCATGGTCCTAGCGGCCTTTCAGGCAAAACCTGCGGTATTTATATCCATGAGCGCAGAAAAGCTGGGTAAGGATGAGGCGGGAATCGCCCGGCCCTATCAATACAAGGATACCCAGTTTGATCATATTTTTCACCTGCAGCTCTACGGGGAAAAGACCTGTCGTGCCTTTTGGTCCCCCAGTACAAACCTTGAATCCTTTATACGCACCGTACCTATAGATTACGAACAGCTTGCAAAACGCTGTAAAACCATAAAAGAAATTTTAGACCGGGCTGTGGCGGTTAACATCACCGCGCCCGGCGGTACCAATGTGCGTATTGGACTTAAAGGCCGATCGGCCAAAACCGATGACGGCGATTTCTCCCGTCCGGGAACCGGCGGGAACCTGCCCGCGGGCGAAACCTTTATAAGCCCCGAAAATGGTACCGCACAGGGGCTAATCGCATTTGACGGCTCCATAAGTCTCCATGACCGGGACATCCTTATACAGGAACCAATCCGGTGTACCCTAGAAAAAGGTTACATCACCAAAATTGAAGGGGGCGAAGAAGCGCAGGAACTTCTTAAAACAGTTACCATGGCGGAACAGCAGGCTCTGGACTATGAAAAGTCCGGGCGGCTCCCGGCAGGCAGTGGACCGATTTATGCGAAAAACGCCCGCAATATTGGCGAGCTCGGCATTGGGCTGAACCCCCTGGCAAAAATAACCGGCAACATGCTTGAAGACGAAAAGGCCTTCCGAACCTGTCACTTTGCGGTGGGACATAACTATGACGAAGATGCCCCCGCCCTGATACATTTGGACGGGCTTGTCAAAAATCCGACAATTGTAGCTATTTTTGCTGATGGGACAGAAGCAGTTATTGAAAAGGATGGCGAATTGGCCGGTTTTTAGCTTATTAAGCCCCTTACCATCTGTGCAAGATGGAGCAGTTTTTCTCCGTCTAATTCATTCAACGCCTGATCCATTTCAGCGAGCCATTTTTTATAATGGCTCGCTGCTAACACAGAGTTTTCAGTCAACAGAACCAGATCCTGAGCTGCAGCGATAAAAGCTTTCCATTCATCCAAAATAAGCACCCGCGGCAGCTTTTCCGCAAGAGGAACAAGAACTTCTTGTACCCTCCCAGCAAACACACCGAAAGCTCCCGGACCGAGCTCCTGTCGCAGCAAAGCAAAATCGAGTACAAATGAATCCGCACTACCATCCACCACGGTACTATTTTGCTCCATTTCTGGTTCAATGGTGATAATCTTGTGGGGGACTGCACGGGCCAGGGCATTCATCAGCATACGCAGCTCCACCGGTTTGGGGACCACGGTAGTAACACCAAAACGAAGCAGTTCCTCAATAAGCTCCGTACGCACATCGGCGGTAACAATTATGACAGGAGGGATAGTTTTAAGCATCTTATTCCGAAGTGTTGCAATAACATCCTTTGCAGTTCCGCCGGCAAGTTGATAATCCAAAAGGATCACATCAACCGGCTGCTTATAAACCAATGCGATTGTTTCTGCGATTGTTGAGGTTCTTAAAACGGTGCCATGCCTGTTTTGGATATGGTACGCCAGAACATCCGCATTAACAGGAATGTCATCTACCACAAGAACCGTACAATCTTTAAGGTACCGATTTTCTTTGAGAGCCGCATCCAATGGGGCTATTACTGTCTTTTTAATTTCATGGACCGGAATTGAAACAACAAAAGTTGTACCCTTTCCGAGAGTGCTTTCTACATTTATGGTTCCGCCCATGGTTTTTACGAGCCCGGCAGTTATGGTAAGCCCTAGACCCGTTCCTCCATACTTTGCATTGCTATCCTGATCTTGATAAAAGGCATCGAATATTTTTGGCAGGTTCTCCGGCGCAATACCAGGACCGGTATCGACAACCCTGAGGAACAGTTTCAGATATGCATCCTGGTCATCCATTTTTACGTCCTGTTCTTTACGGGTTTCTACGAAAATAGTGACCGCTCCCTGCATGGTAAACTTGACTGCATTACCTATTAAATTGACTATAATCTGGCGAATTTTCGTCTCATCACCCAAAATTGTATCAGGAACTGTTTCATCAATAAAAGACTTTAACTGTATTCCCTTTTCATGGGCTCGGAGCTGAAACATCTCCACCAAATCCCGGACTAGGGTTTTAATATTAAAAAGCTTTTCCTGTACCGTTTCTTTTCCAGCCTCGATACGGGACAAATCAAGAGCATCGTTCAATAGAGCAAGCAAGTTTTTACCGTTTTTTTCAATAACCTTAACCAAATTTTGCCGTTCATCCGCTTCCAACGCTTGGTTGAGCATTTCTGCATAGCCCAAAACCGCATTCATGGGGGTTCTAATTTCATGACTCAGATTAGCAAGGAATTCACTCTTAGCCCGATTAGCCTGTTCAGCGAGCTCTTTGGCTTTAAGCATCTCCTTTTCCAACTGAATTCTCTGTTCCAATTCAGCCCTATTCATTTTGAGTTTTTGAGACTGGGCTGACCAGAGACCAACTAAAAAGAGGACCGTCCCTGCCAGTATAGCGTAAATAATGTAGGCAGCCGGTGTTTCCCAGAAGGTAGGGGAAATAAATATCGATAATTGAGCGCCTTCGTTATTCCAGAGGCCATCATTGTTGGAGGCCTGCACTCTAAAAGTATATTTGCCGCTTGGCAGATTTGTATACGTTGCAATTCGCAGGGGTCCCGGATTGCTCCAATCAGGATCGAAACCTTCCAGCTTGTATCGATACCGGTTATCCTCGGAACTCGCATAGTCCAGAGCTGCAAATTCAATAGATAAAAGATTTGATGAATGATCCAGTTTTAGCTGCTGCAATTCGGCAATATCCAACGGAGATTCAAAGGGTTTTCCTGCTACACGCAGGGCGGTAAACCGAACCGGGGGAACATGCTGGTTTGAATGGATCGAAAAGGATGAAACGACGTTAAGTCCTTTTGATCCGCCAAAGTACAGCCGCCCCGCTGAATCTTTATAGGTAGCAACAGAGAACTCCATACCCTGGAGTCCATCAATCATATCCAATTGTTTGATATTTTTTGTTTCAGGATCAAACACGAGGAGGCCATACAGTGTGCCAAGCCAGAGCCGGCCATGCTGGTCTTCCTGAATTGCAAGGACCGTGTCATCGCTCAGGCCATCCTTTTTCAAAATATGAGAAAAAGTACCGGTTTTTTCATCAAGCAAGGAAAGCCCGCCGGAAGCGGTACCAAACCAAAGGCGTCCCCGGGAATCTTCGCGCATACAGCGGAGGGCATTGCTGGGCAAAGTCATCGGATTGTTTTTATCATACATATATCGAGTAAATGATTCTGTTTTTGGATTAAATAAATTAAGCCCCTTATTAGTACCTACCCAAATTCGTTTTTGGGAATCTTCGTAAATAAAGTATACCAGGTTATCACTTAAGGATTGAGGGTTTTGCGGATCGTTCTGAAAGAGTGTATATTGGCCGGTAGCTGGATCATACCGTTGGAGCCCCTTGCGGAAATACCCGTACCAGTGAAGTCCTGAACTATCGATTAAAATGGAATAAACAGTTATATCTGCTAAGGGACCTTTTTTGAGCTCCCCACCATACAAAGTTGAAAATCGATTTTTGCGTTTATCAAAACGGCTCAAACCTTCGTTGGTGGCTATCCACAGAACATTATTCTTGTCTACCGCAAGCCCATTTACAATATCATTGGGGAGGCTGTCCGGGTTTTTTGGATCATATTTGTATTGGATCCATTCTGAACTTCCTGCATCCAACCGAGAAAGCCCGCCGGTATAGGAGCCAACCCACAAGGTTCCGTCCTGATCTTTGACAATTGCAGTTACGTTGTCGCTTTGGAGGCTGCCTGGGGTCTTAGGATCCTTTTTATACAAACCCAAACGATCGCGGTTACGCTCCAGCTTGTTGACCCCTCCCCCGTTAGTACCAATCCAGAGGAGCCCCGCTTCATCATGGAGCAGCGAATAGACAATGTTGTTGCTTAAGCTAAAGGTATTATCGGGATTGGAAATTACCCGTTCAATGTGGCCTGAGGTTTTATCCAAAATAAAAAGTCCGCCACCCCAGGTCCCTGCATAGACCCACTGAGGATCGGCCACATCGATCGTATAGAGGCGCTTATCATCCAGTATGTAATTTGTTGCTGTATCAGTTCTTGGATCATAGGCTGAAAGTCCTCCATTCCAGCAGCCGAGCCATAGTATGCCATCCTTATCCCTTTTAATGGACATAACCAGATCAGAGGGGATGCTCTTTTCTTGGTTTTCCGTCTGCTTGATAACCTTTATCGCATCCCGTTTCGGCGAAAAAGCGACCAGACCTCCATAGGTGCCAATATAGAGCGTACCGTCCGGATAAGGTTCTATGGCACGAATAGTTGGATTCGGCAATATCAGGGGACTATAGTCTTTGTCGGAGTATCGGATAAATGTTCCAGAAGGTTCATCTAAAAGGTTAAGCCCATTTAAGGTTCCAACCCACAGCCTTCCGAAGGTATCCCTGGCAATAGCAGTAACCACATCATTGGAAAGACTATTAGTTTTCTCACCATCATACTGAAAATGGGTGAAGGTGCGTTTTTTTATATCGAACCGGTCTAGACCATTATAGGTCCCCAACCAGAGCACGTCATCCTTATCCATATACATGGTCTGAATTTGGTTATGAATCAGAGAGTTTTCATCAAAAGGATCATGTTGATAAACAATAAAGGTATAGCCATCATAGCGGGCAAAGCCATTTTTTGTTCCAAACCATAAAAAACCACGGGAATCCTGGGCTATAGCCGATACACCAGAATGGGGCAGGCCATCTATTCGATCCAAATGGTCAAACCGCAGTTCCTGGCTCCACAGGACATTCGCAAATGCTAGATAGAATAGAAAAAAAAGTAAGCTCTCAGCCTTTTTTTTCATCAATTATATCCTGAGGAAAATATTGTTTGGCACAATCAGGACAAAGACTATGGGTAAACATAGCCTTTGTATGTTCAGTAATGTACCGTTCCACCTGAGTCCAATAACCTTCGTCATCCCTGACTTTCTTACATTTTGAACAAATAGGTATAATACCTTCCAGGGATTTAACCCGATCAAGGGCTTCCTGCAGTTCCCTGTTGAGCCGTCTTTGTTCTTCCAGAGCCCGGCGTAAATTAACATGAGTACGTACCCGCTGGAGTATTTCCCGGCTGTCAAAGGGTTTGGAAACATAATCCACTCCACCGGCTTCAAACCCGCGCAGCCGGTCTTCCTGTTCAGAACGGGCGGTTACGAAGATGATAGGTATTTCCTTAAATCGAGGTTCGGATCGAATTTGCTGCGCCAGGGTAAATCCATCGATATCGGGGAGCATAACATCAAGTAAAATAAGCGTAACCTGATGCTGCTCCAATATCTGTAGCAGTTCCTTTCCTGAATAGGCTATTGCAAACGAGTAGGGCTCATCCTTAATCGCATGATGCAAAATGCGGACATTTTCTTGAATGTCATCGACAATAACAATGAGGGGTTTTTGCGCGTCCATGATAATCGATTCTATTATAGTATTTATTACATACAAAGCAATGGTGTTTTTTGAGATTTTTGATGAAAAATGTACACGCACACCGCCACATGACGGTGTGCGTACTTTTATTGAAGCGTTTGTTTACTCAAACAGCTCAGCAATCTCCTTTTTATATAGCTCTACAACCCGGTGACGCATAATTTCCTGTTTATGGGATAGTTCCCGGCCTACTTCGAAGGGTTTTGGCAGCAGTTTGAATTTGAAAACCCGCTCAAAGGGCTTAAATCCCGTATGGGGCCCCACGAGGTCAGCCACATCATTGGCGATAAGCTCATTAACTTCCGGCTGCTGCAAGAGGCTTTCGTAATCAATAATGGGGATATTGTTTTCTTGAGCAAAAGCCATTATCGCATCCTGTTTTGGAACGATGAGAGCTGCCAGGTATTTCTGATCCTGACCGACTACCATACACTGGGACACCCATTCGCTTTCCTTTATTTTTGCCTCGATGGGTGCGGGCTCCACATTTTCACCGCCCCGCAAGACTATGGTATCCTTGGCACGGCCGGTAATCTTTATCTCATTATCATAGGTAAGCATACCCAGGTCGCCTGTATTGAACCAGCCGTCTGGAGCAAGGACCTTGGCGGTAAGATCAGGCTTTTTATAATACCCTTTCATTACCTGGCCGCCACGGACCATAATAAGGCCCTGATTTCCCGGGGGAAGACTGTTTCCCTGATCGTCTACAACCTTTACTTCCGTATTCAAAATGATCTGCCCCACGCAGCCTGGCCGGGGATTACTCATCCTGCGGCAGGCAATAACCGGCGCTGTTTCTGTAAGACCGTAACCTTCAAGCAAGGTAATGCCGACAGCGCTGAAGAACTTATCCACCTGAGCAGGGAGAGCCCCGCCGCCAGAAATACCGGCCTTAAAGCGGCCGCCGAGAAGGGCTTTCAGCTTATTAAAAACAAGAAGATTTCCAAGAGCCTTAAGGGGAATCAGCAGCATCCAGGGAATAAAACCGAGTATAGAATCGATGAAACGGATACGGCCATGGAAATTGGGCAAGAGGCCCAGGGTCAGGTTCCTCATATAGGCATGGGCAGTGCCGACAGATACAAAGAAATTAAAGAGGGTCTTCTTTAGTCCTCCGTGCTGACGGATATTCCGGTATATACCATCCCGAACCGATTCCCAGATACGGGGAACGCTCGCCATCCACTGGGGTCGGACGGCCTTAAAGTCAGCGAGCATGATTGAGCCTACCGGTTTGGAATAGGCTATACCGTTGTAGTAGCAGGGTGCAACATACTGCATAATCCGCTCAAAGCTGTGCCAGACCGGCAGTACCGAAAGCCACACATCACCGGGCCTGAGATCCGCAATAAGAGGAAGACTGGGGAGCTGATGCAGGAAGTTGCCGTGGGTCAGCATAACCCCCTTGGGTTCACCGGTAGTTCCGGATGTAAAGATAATGGTCGCCAGGTCATCCCGCTGCCCCTGATCAATTTCTTTTAGAATTTCATCGGGCTTTCGTTCAAACCGTTTTTGTCCCAGATCCTGTAATTCGGAAAAATGAAGGAGCCGTACACCCTTTGAAGCGGCCTTATTTTTGAGATCCTCATCAAACCGATCGTAGACAACAATAGTTTTAAGAAGGGGCATTTCCTGTTTGAGGGAGAGGATCTTTTCTACCTGTTTTGGGTTTTCCGCAAAAGAAAGAGAGCATTCGGAAAATCCCAATATATAAGCGATTTCCTTATCCGTGGAATCGCAGCCCCGGGGGACATCGGCCGCGCCAATGGAAAGGACTGCTATATCTGTCACAAGCCATTCCTGACGGTTGTCGGATATCAATCCAATATGGGAGCCCCGTTTTTCTCCCAGTTCAAGAAGACCCGCTGCGGTTATTTGGACTTCTTTGAAAAAAGCTTCATAGGTTTTTGGTACAAAGGTGCCCGATTCATCCTTGGAAAGTTGGATGACAATCTGGGGCATCGTTTCTGCCCTGGCTTTAATTAGCAGGGGGATAGTTCGTTCCAGTTCCATTGGCATTATCTCCATAATGCCAATATAACATATTTTATAATTTTGTCAAATTAAATGCCAAAAAAAGCCTTCCGGGAAAAGGAGGTGAGAAAACCCGGAAGGCAACCTGAACCGCGGCGCTGTCGATCGAATTGGTGCGGGGCTTCGACCGGTCGCCTGGGAACGACACAGATGTTAAACAATGTTGTTAAACCGCAGCATCAGGAACTATTTGCAAAATATCAATTTTATAAAAAAAGGTCAATAGGGCCCGATTACTTGCTCTTGCGCCCTGCAACAACCTTTTTTATATGTTCATCAAATTCTGGATACTTTTGCCTTAAACCTTCAAAATCCGATTTAGCAAGCCGATAGCCCGAACTGTAATCGATGGAAATGACGCTCGCATTCCGGTGCCCATGTTCAACCAGAGCTGTTTCCCCAAAGGGAGAGCCCGGTCCAAGACGGGCAAGTTCCTTTCCATCTGCGACCACCCGAACAGAACCGCTGGTAAGAAAATACATGCAATCACCGTATTCTCCCTGCCGGATAATATACTCCCCCGGCAGGAACACTTCGCTCTTTAAGAGCTGCATCGCTTCCCGTATAAAAAGCTCATCCGCACCCCGGAATAGCTCCACCCGTTCAAGCACATCCCGGTTTAAATACAGAAGTATTTCCTGGCTGAGGCTCCGGGGAAATTCCTGCAGGACCTGCATGGTGCTGACTCCCCGCTGCTGTTCCCACAGGTAGGAATAATAATCCCGCACCCGCTCCTGAAGCGGCGCAGGGATCCGCTGGGCATGGAGAAACGCATTAACTTCGTCTAAATGACGGCGGTAGGAGCTCCGGGCTACATCGAGGTTTGCAACGAGACTTGATACATTGGCTATCACATAGGAAAACATGCCAACGCCAAAAAGCTGGACAAAAATGGTATAAATAATTTGAATATTGCTGTTGTGATCCGGTATATAATCCCCATACCCGATGGTTGCAATGGTCGTGGTCGACCAGTACAGGGCTCGCAGATATTGGTCAAAACAGGGTCGTTCCGTGTCTCCGGCTCCAATCCATACCCAGCCTAGGGCAATCAGATGTATAGCCACCACTAACCAATAGGCAAAAAGTAAAAGCCGGCGGGCTGCAGGCATAATTCCCAAAGATTCCTGCAGGTACTTAAAGATACTCCCCGCCTTAAATAACTTTACAAGGGTGAGGGATAAAATAAGGATATATACGGGTGTAACGATAGTACCTGCATCGAGGGGGCCCCAAACCCAAAACAGGATAGCTTCAATCGGCAGGGCGGCCACTACATCAATCCAAAAAGCCTTTCTTATATAGTACCTCCGCACTTCCTGCGGAGTATCGATCCGGATATGGCCCCGTTTAATAGTAGTAAAAAAATTAAAACCAATATCTACCGCAAAACATGCAACGAGGATCCAATATAATTCATCGGGGGTAAAAAGCCGAAATACTTGCCGATAGGATATAACCAGAAGGAACAGCAAAATAACAAGCAGCATGAAAAGATTCCACAGCGAGCGCAGCCAATGGTTATAGGGTATCATGTTTTTTCACCTTTCCGATATACCAGGGGACGGTCAGTATACCAAAGACAACAAAGCCCATCAATTCAAAGCCGATAAAATACCAAGGGGATGGGCCAAAGAGGGCCACAAATACATCGACCAGGGACCCGGTAAGCGGCGGATAACTCAGAACAAAGTAGTTGCCTACTTCATAGGGGGGTAAAAATACAACCAATTTATTAATAATGTAGATAATAAATATAATAAGGTTTGATATGCCTATAACCCGAACCAGAGACTTTACCGTTATACGATAAGGCAGCGTAAACGAAGCATAGAGGGTCAACAGGATTATGAATCCATGGGAAATAAAAAACGAAAAGTACTTGAATGAAGGATACCCTAATAAACCAATGTCAGGGGTTAACAGCGCTTGGAGCGCTCCGCCAAATCCCCAGAAATACATCATTTCGAATAAAATACGGCCAAATCGTCCGGGTTTAACAATAAACAACCAGGGGAGCAAAAGAATCGAAAGGCCGCACATATGGAACATGAGCGCGGTGCTGACCGACCAGGCTCCCTTACTTTGCCAGTAAACATGATAGACCGCCTCATTTACAAGCATAAGGGTGTACATAACAAAAGCGAGCCATTCCTTTGCGTTGGAGGTAAGTGCGTCTGACCGGCAGAGCCACAAGAGTCCAAGACAAAGCACGAACAGCACCGCTAGCGCTGCAAAGTGAGAGGGGGAAAACATTCGAAATTCCCTGTCTGGGGCGTTGTCTAAAACGGAAATAGTTCGTTCAACCCTGGCGCGGGGAACTGAGGTTTCATCCAGCAATTCTATACGGAGAAGATATGTTCCCGCTTCCGGCGCTTGTATATGGGCCCTAAAACTGGCAAGTTCGTAAAGGACTTTGCCCTGGTATTCCACCCGGTCCCTGGCAATGGGAATTTCCGCCAAAGCGTTACCTGAGGCTGGCTCAATAAGCGCTGCCCGCAAAGAGACCGAGCCCTTCTGCGCCCAGGCAAGTCCTCCTAAGGGGATGCTTCTTTGCAGTTCAGCTCGAGGCGGGGTATGAAGCTGGAGTCCATAGGGCTTCCACATTACAAGGAGGCCCCGAACATCCATAAGTATGATAAAAGCGGTCAGCACTACTGTTACGGTCACCGGAATACGCTTCATACCTTAAGTGTAAGAGGGCCGTCCCAGTATTACAAGTTCAGATAATTAGCCCATGACCACCAAAACTTGGTGGCTGCTACCCGCTTGCTGCGGAGGTATGGGCCCAGTAACCTGTTTTCCGTCTAGCAGGATCTGTGCAACTCCTTTCATAACACCTTGAGGATTTTGAACTTTAATAGAAAAATCAGCCCCCCGCCAGCGGCGCTGCACCGTAAATTCTTTCCAATCCTTTGGGACGCAGGGATCGATGGTGAGACCTTCAAAGCCTGGGCGAATGCCTAAAATCCAATGGGTTGCCGCAAAATAAGCCCAGCCCGCACTGCCCGTCAGCCAGGGATGCCGGGCCCGTCCATGGGCTGAGTGATCCCGACCCATGATAAATTGGCAGTAGGAATAGGGTTCGGCCTGCCGGATTTCGATCTTATCATTCTGGTTATAGGGCAAAAGGGCATCGTAAAATTTCATGGCCCGGTCTGCCCTGCCCAACTTGCACTCGGCTACCCAGGCCCAGGGATTGGGATGGCTGAAAATTGCGCCGTTTTCCTTTATTCCTTGATAAACCCGGGTAATAAAACCGATGCTGTCATCGGGCTTGGTATAGCTGGGGGCGTTAAGGTGCAAGCCCCAGGGTGAATAGAGGTACGCATCCACTGCATCCATGGCAGACCGGGCCCTCGATTCGGATGCCACACCGGAAATAACAGCCCAGGTATTCGATTCTAGGTGAACCTTTCCTTCCTTATCCTGCTGGGTTCCAATCTTTTTCCCCTGGGCTGTGATGCCCCGAATATACCATTGGCCGTCCCACAGTTCCCGCTCGCAGGCTTCTTTTACTCCATCTGCCAGGGCCCTATATTTTGTGACATCCTCATTTCTGCCTAAATATTCGGCCGCTTCAACAAAGGCGCGTATAGCCCAGTAATGGAGGAAGGACACCAGCGCACTTTCGCCGCCCCCGAGATTAAGACAATCGTTCCAGTCTGCCCGGAGGCCCTTACATATACCGGTTTTCCCCACCTGTGCGGCAGAAAAATCCAGGGCCCGTTTCATATGTTCATACACCGTAGCCTCACCGCCGTCGGCAAAGCTGACCTGAAGATCAAAAAAGGCTCGATCCCCGGTTTCTTTGACATATTCACAGATCGACGGCACAAGCCAGAGGTGATCATCGGAACAGGTATCCTCTAAACCATGGATAACATCTTTAAGATTAGGACTTGGTACCACTGTAGGGGATTTAAATCCAGTATTTTTCGGTTTGTCGGGATCAAACCAGTCGGGGTCAAACAAATGCAGTCCATATCCAGCCTGGACTTGTCCGCGCAAGAGTTCTATAATCCGCTGCCTGACCTTCTGCGGATTTGAATGGGGAACACACATGGCATCCTGGGCTGTATCCCGATAACCAAGCCCCGTTCTGCCGCCCACCTCTATAAAGGATGCGAAGCGAGACCACACCACATTGGTTTCTGCCTGGTACAAATTCCAGGTGTTCAGCATGGTGTTCATCCCTTTATGGGGTGTGTTGCATTGGAACGCAGTACACTTGGTATCCCAATAACGGCGAAGTTCCTGAAATGCAGAATCTACCACCTGAGGATCAGTGTATTTGGCCCGCAGCGCCGCACCAGCTTGCCGGTCTCCATCACCTAACATAAACACCAGTCTACTAAAAGTACCGGGTTCGAATCTAAGCCGTTTATGGAGCACTCCACAGTGATTTCCGCCGAGTTCACTGCTTCCACTGCAGGATCCTCGCTCTACCGCGAGGGGGTTCGTCTCGGTGCGATAGGGGCCTATAAAAGCATCTCGCATTGAATCAAAACCGTCAGGGTTGAAAGAACTGGTAAAAAAGTGAAACCCCTCAGGGTTGTAATATTGGTCAATTTCTATTATCCCATTGCGGTAACTTGAACCGCTGCAGTACAGACTCATTTGAAAATTTTGGTTATCAATATCAATATGGTTAAATGAAAACTCACAGTAGGAAAAAACACTGAGATTTCTGACACGATCGCTGCAATTCTCAAGTACCACATCCCACAGTTCCACGGGATCATTAAGTGGAATAAAAAGGGTCTGTCTCGCTTTAATTCCCCGGTATTCACAGGAAAAAACAGAATAGGAAAGGCCATGGCGTACTTCGTAACGAGCAGCAGAAAGATCTTTGCCAACAGGCTGCCATGAGATTGACCAATACTCCCCTGTATCATCGTCTCGGATATAGACATAATGACCAGGTCGATCCAGAGGAATACCATTTGGACGGAATCGAGTAATGCGGTGATATTGAGCGTTTTTATAAAAGAGATAACCTCCCGCATTATGGGAAATAACTGCACATAGATCTTTTACACCAAGATAGTTAGTCCAGGATACTGGAGTGTCCGGTCTCGTAATGACATACTCGCGTTTTTCATCATCAAAATAACCATATTGCATGTACTGCTCCTTAAAGCATTCCTTTTAGGTTTGAACTATCATATAGCCCTTTGTTTGTTCGCACAGTGTACAAACCATAATACAAACAGCCAGCAATTCTGTCAACATTATTTATCTCATTGGTGCTGATTCATCGTGTAGTTTTAAGGGGGGGGCACTCTTCCATTATGAGGCGCGGCCATTCAATAAAAGACTATTATATTTACTGATGTTAACTCGATCTGTGAGTACATAAAGATGAATAGATCTAGCTACTTGCATTTTATGCATAAAACCGCGAAGGTATAATTGCATATCATTATATGCAAGATGGAGAAAATTCTTACAATGAATGAATATATCATAAAGCTCGATTCAATAATTTTTGCTCTTATATTGCTTGGTTTTGTACTTGTTTATTTGATGGAACAAAACCAAAAAAAACAATTCCAAAATAAATTATTCAGATTACTCGTTTTTTCGGTAATAGTGATGTTGGTTATAGAAATCCCTTATTTATTGATAAATGGTAACGCACGATGGGCTCGCTTTATCTTTATTTTAAAATCGGTTTACCATGTGTTGAAGATCATTCCGCTCATCATTTATGTACTATTAGTGGATTCTGTTATATTCAACAATAAAATACATACAAAGCATACTTTGTGGTTGTGGCTTCCTTACATAGTGCTGACTATGGCTTTGTCGCTATTAAACTTTATTTTTCCCCTCTTTTTTACTGTTGATACAACTGGGACCTACCAACAGTTGAGGTTTATACCGGTCCTATTTGCATTACAATACATTCCAATTCTAGCAGTCATTCGATTATTGATAGCTAAACGACACCGTCTGGATAAAAAACAGTTATACTTGTTTTGGTTTATACCTGTACCGGTGTTCATTGTAAGCTTGTTCCAATTATTTGAGAGCAAATTAGCCTTAACATGGCCCTTTGTAAGTCTGGGGATCGTAGGGCTCGGCCTCGCAATGCAGCAAAAACGACTCACGGAGGATTATCTCACCGGTGCTTACAACCGCCAGCATCTGGATGCTTACCTGGAGCATAAACTGCGTAACTGCAAACCAAATAAGACTTTTGCAGCCTTTCTTATTGATGTG
>NZ_JAJUHW010000028.1 GCF_029265695.1 Gracilinema caldarium
CGCCCTTAGAACCCGCCACTGCCACTACCTGGTAGCCTTCAACTTCGAAACGTTCAAGAGTCCCCAGTGCAACCTGGGACATCCATGACAGATCCGATAGACCTTCCATGTGATCCCCCTTGTTTTACTCTAGGACCCTTTGGCTAGGGATGCAAGGGGAATATTATAATCTATGAGAAAGTTCTTTCTCTTCGTACTCTTGAATCATTGACAGCCAATCAGGTCCTACTGGTGTTTTTGCTGCCAAACAAAGTGCATCCCAAATTGGGGCTATAGGAAATGACTTAGCTTCTTCCATAAGCGCAAGTCTTTCATGTAATCTACCTGAAAGCTCCGCTTCTCGAATTAAATCAATAGGTTCCAGGAAGGCTTCAAGAAGAGCTTTCCTGAAAGCCCTTGCCCCGATAACCCATGCGGCTATTCGATTTATAGAAGCATCAAAATAATCCAATGCTACATGTACCTTGTCAAAAGCATGAAGTCGCGTTAATTCCCGGCAGATATCTCGAATTTCATCAGAATAAAGAGCTACATGGTCAGAATCCCATCGAATACCTCGGCTTAAATGTAAAAGCAGCCCAGGAACAAAACTGAGCAAGGCTGATATTTTGTCGGTTATTGTCTCTGTTGGATGAAAATGTCCCATATCAAGGCAAAGCTTAATCTGACGGCTCACTGCATATCCCATATAAAATTCATGTGATCCTACTACATAAGCTTCGCTTCCAATACCAAATAGTTTGCTTTCGAGGGTATCAACTATATATTTTTTTTCAACTGGTTCGTTTAAAATTTCATCTAGTGCTTCTGTAAGTAATTTACGATGAGTAAATCGATCTGCTACTAAATCTTTAGACCCATCAGGTATCCATATGTTATTAACTACAGGACTATTTTGCTGTATTCCCATAGCTGCAGCAATATTGCGACTCGCTTTTCCATGTCGTATCCAAAACGCTCTGATAGTTTTGTCGGTATTTGCAAGTGTATAACCTGATTGTGCTTTAGGATGTGAAAAAAATGAAGGGTTAAAATCTAAATTAATTCGTTGTGCTTTAGCCCAACTCATCCATTTTTCAAAGTGTTCTGGGGTGAGCTCGTCACGTTCTACTTTTTTACCTCCTGTTTCTGCATATAAGGCATGTAGATTGAGCCGTGATGTTCCGGGGATCAGTGACATTGCGAAAGACAGGTCTCTTCGAAGTTCATCTCCGTTTCTTGCCCGTCCTGGATAATTCCCCGTTGCAAGAATACCCCCTCCTGACAATTCATCTACTCCTTCAAAGCCCGTAACATCGTCTCCCTGCCAACAATGAAGAGAAAGTGGGACATTTAAAGCTGCTTGTATAGCTTTGTCAGTGTCTATCCCGAACTGTGCATATCGCACTTTTGCTTGGTTATAAGATTCCTGAATAGCCTCTGGTTCTGTGTAAAAGCGTCTGATCATTGTTGTTATACTCCTTAAATTAAAACTAAATATTGAAACATCACAACTCTATAATTTTAACTTAGGCTTATTTTGTTGAAATTGTAGCACGATATTGTTCGACTTCCCAATTATTAATAAAATCGATGTATTCCTGTTCCATATGTCGTGGGCCTCCGAAACTTTCAGTGTACCGAGCCACCAAAGATGCATCGGCCATGAGTTCTGTTGCCAAAATTGCTGCTTTTTCTGTGTTTCCCAATCCAAATATGCCGAGGGCAGAAACTGCTACAATTTTGGGGATTCTTTTATATGTTTTAAGATGGTTTATCCATTGTATTGTGATAGATTGTGTAATAGCATCATTTATTATCGATTGTTCAGTAAGTTGAAGATCAAGGAATAGTGGATCGCTGCCTGCATAAACTATATGATCTGGTGTAAAAGGTCTTTGGAGAGGAATAAAAGCGGTTTTATTTGTAACCCGTAAAGCAAGCTCCACATCTCGTCTGAAATAAGAATACCAGGAGATTTGCGAGTCTCCATTATGTTGAGATTGGGATACTAGTTCTATAAGAAAATTAGCGATGCTTTGTGATGGGCCAAACTTAGTTACCAATACAGTTGGATCTGGTTTTTTTAGAATATGTGTTGTGATGCTTTTACTGATATTTTCATAAAGCCGCTCTATCTCTTGAATTGTGTTACCAGCGACAAATACTCCATGGTTCTGTAAAAATATAATCTGTGCGGCTTTTTTATATCGGTTTATATACGTGTCCAGCCTATCCTTTACTTTCAAAGATAAGACATAACCAGGATTACTAATCGGTATCCAAAGCGGTGCTTCTCCAAATATATCTCGTACAGCCTGCTCTCCCTTCTGAGAGCATGTCAGCCCGTTTACAATAGTGGGGTGGGTATGTACTACAAATGAGAAAGGTAATAAATCATGGAGCAATGTTTCTACGCTTGGACGTTTTTTTTCCTCACCAGGGAGTCGGGCGGCCATTAAATCTTTGAGTACGAGTCGTTCCCTTTCACCCTCATTAGTTGGGTATTGTTTGTGCCAAATCTGTCCGAGGGATGCCCTGTCGAGACGGACAAAATCTTCTGCCTGGATTGTACTGAGTGCTGTACCTGACCCCTTGATATACAAGATATGCTCATCTTTGTAGGATGTGTTACCCCCACCTGCAATGACATAATTTGGATCATTTCCGTATTTCCTTGAAATATACACAAGATTATCTAAGTTCACTTTGTCCCCTCATCAATGTGAAACATTTCTTCCAATACATCACAAATCGGCGATTCATCAGGATTAGTTTCCATGATGTCCGCCATCATATGCCACCATCTCTTTACAACCGGTGAATTGGGAAGATCTTTATCTGTTGCATCATCTTTTAAATACTGAAAGGCAAAAAGTGTGTTTGTTTTTTTATCAAGGTAGATAGAATAATCAGAAATGCCAGCCTTTTTCAGCTCCGCCTTAAGTTCCGGCCAAATTGCATCATGCCTTCGTTTGTATTCTACTTCAAAACCCGGTTTAAGATACATCGTAAAAGCATTTCGTTTCATTATGAACTCCTTTTTATGTGCATGTTTAATTCAAACCGTTTCATTATTTCTGGAATCACAACTGCGATTATCAGTAGGGAGCCAGTGATCAAATTCATAAGCCTTCCTGGAATATTTATGAGTCCCATGCCAAATTTCAGATAGCCAAGCAAAAAATTTGCCACTACGACTCCAAAGATTCTTCCGAATCCGCCACTTATAGCCACTCCTCCCAGGACAACGCTTGTGATTGCGTCCAATTCGATACCGCTTGCGATATTTGGTCTCGTAGACCCGATACGGCTTGTAAGCAACACCGCAGCAAGCCCTGAGAACAGTCCTGCCCAGCTGAAAATGATGAACCGAATGCGATTCACGGGAACTCCAGTAAAACGAGCTGCTACAGGATTTCTTCCGAGGGCATATACCTTTCTTCCAAAGGTGGTACGGTGTAAAAGTATGCCAGTTGCAAGGGCTAGGATGAAGTACAACATAAGTTCAAATGGTATTTTGGTTCCGGGAATATAACCTTGGCCGAAGTACGCAAAGGATTCCGGATATTTAGTAAATGCTTGGTCTCCTAAAACCGCCTGAGAGATTCCTCGATATAAGGATTGAGTCCCTATGGTTACTGCTATGGCAGGTATGTCGAAACGGGTAATCAGCCAACCATTGAGAATACCTGCGAGTAGCCCAACAGTAAGACCAATAACTACGAGACCAGAAGTTTGTATACCTGTTTGTGAGGCTGCCCCCATTGCAAGGGATGATAAAGCAAGAATTGATCCAACCGAAACATCGATATCGCCGCTTAGAATAATAAAGGCCATCGGCAATGCAATGACAGCTTTTTCTATAAAATTAAAAGTTGTTTCAAGAAGGTTTCCAGGATCAAGAAAATAGGGAGAAATAAAAGAGCCAAAAAACATGACTATTACAAAAATAATGCTGATTGTAAAATCCCAGCTCCGAATAAATGTATGAAGTTTTTTATCTTTCATACATGGCTCCTTTTAGTAAGCATTTTGTGCTGGTACCTTCGATTAACCAGGGTGTTGGCAACAATTGCTATAAGGATTGCTGCTCCTTGAATAGCCATCTGATAAAAGGGAGATAGATTTATAACAGTTAGTGCGTTATATAAAAGGCCTAAGAAAAAAGATCCAAGCACAACTCCTGTAATCGTACCAGAACCTCCAAGAACAGAAACACCACCAATGACACAGGCTGCTACCGCTTGAAATTCATACCCAACCGCCGTATCTGTTTGGGCTGCTGCATAACGGGTTACATAAAGTAATCCCGCTAATCCTGAAAGAATACCGCTGAGAGAAAATACAAGATAGTCGATATATGGTCCTGATATGCCAGCCAAACGAGCTGCAGTACGGTTCCCTCCAACAGCATACACTGATCTTCCCTTCTGTGTATAAGTCACAAAAGAACCAATGAGAACAATAGCAATGCCGGTATACCAGAGTATTCCTGAAATACCGAGAAAAGATTTATGTGGGATTGACTCAAAGAGTGTAGACATTTCATGGGCACTGACCCATTGTCCGCCCGAAACAAGGAACACCAAAGCTCTATAAATAGCGATAGTTCCTAAGGTTGCTATAATTGATGGTATGTGTATAAAGCCAACCAATATTCCATTTATACTTCCAAATATAAAACCCAAGATTATAGCAGTGAGCAATACCATAGGAATAGGTAATTCAGGCATTTGAACATTCAACATTGAAACCAACATACCAACCAAAGCCATGGTGGAAGAAATGGAAAGATCAATTCCACCGGTGAGAAGGATAAGAAACTGTGCTGTAGCAGCGAGCATTAAAACTGCAGTGTCATTTAAAATATCATAGATATTTCCGAAACTCGCAAAACGTGGAAACCTAAGACTTACAAGGATTATAAAAACTACTATAAAAAGTGCTAAGGTAGTCTCTCTTCTTTTTATCAAGTAGCTTAATTGTTTCATTTATTCTACCTCCCCGGGGTCTTTAAAACTTCCCATGGCTGCCCGCATAATTCGTTCTTCTGAATAATTACTGCGATGCAGAACCTCAGAAATACGACCTTCATGCATAACCACCACCCTATCTGTCATCCCTATTATTTCTGGAAGTTCAGAGGAGACCATAATGACCGCTAACCCTTGTCCTGCAAGGTCTGATATAATTTGATGAACCGCTGATTTTGTGGCTACGTCTATACCTTTGGTCGGCTCATCCAATATAAGTAATGTTGGATGTGAAGCAAGCCACTTGGCTAAGACAACCTTCTGTTGGTTTCCGCCAGATAACGTCTGTACGTCATATTCTATACCAGCCGCTTTTACTTCCAATTTTTTTGCATATTCTGATGCGAGACTTGTTTCTTTTAAATGGTTTAAAAATCCAAGGGTGCTTAATTGGTCAATCTGGGGTAATGATATGTTTTCAGCAATAGACATGGTAAGAATGGCCCCCTGTCTTTGCCTATCTTCAGGTACATATACAATTCCGCGCCGCATTGAATCTTGAGGGCTTTTGAAATGGCATTTCTGATTTTCCATAAAAATTTCTCCCCGATCTAACGAATCTATACCGACCAGAGATCGCATCAACTCAGATCTTCCTGCTCCGACAAGGCCAAAAAATCCGAGAATTTCACCTCGATGTACTTGGAAGGAAATATCATTAAATACACCAAGCTGTGAAAGCCCTCGAGCTTCAAGTACTAGGTCACCAATCACTGTTTTTCCTTTAGGGAAGAGTTGGTCTATGCTTCTTCCTACCATCATTCGGATAAGTTCATCTTCTGTAACATCTTTCAATAGTCCTTCGCTAATAAAATGTCCATCTCTCAGGACCGTATATGAATCAGCGATTTCAAAAATCTCTTCAAATTTATGAGAAATAAAGATGATAGCAGTCCCTTGAGCTTTTAATTTTTTTACCAGTTCAAAAAGTTCTTCTGTTTCTCGGATCGTTATAGCACTGGTGGGTTCATCCATTATAAGTATTCGGGCTTCCTGAGAAAGGGCTTTTGCAATTTCCACCAAATGCCGTTCCGCGGTAGAAAGATCCTTAACTAGACTACGTGGATCAATTTGCATTCCAAGGCTTTGTAATAGTTCTTTAGAGCGATGATACATATAGTTCCATGAAATCGGTTTTAATGGCAGTCTCTTGAATGTATTAATTCTCGGTTCATGGCCCATAAAAATATTCTCAGCCACTGAAAGATCAGGGAACATGGAAGTTTCTTGGTGGATGACCGCAATACCTGCTTGTTGAGCTTCCTGGGGCGATTTGAAATTGATTTCTTTGCCCTGATATAGTATACTTCCCGAACTTGGTTTATAAACCCCTGTTATAATTTTAACCAGTGTCGATTTTCCCGCTCCATTTTCCCCGATAAGTGCATGGACCTCTCCTGGCCGTAAACTTAGGTGCACATCATCTAATGCTTTGATACCCGGGAAATACATACTTATATGAGAAAGTTGCAAAAGTGCTTCATCCATGAACTTGACCCCTTTGAAAAAGAAAAACGCCCGTTCACCACATAGTGTGGATCGCGGGCGAGTAGGAGGATCCTACACATTAGAACATAGCGGCGTATTTTGCGATGTTATCTTTGGTGAATGTGAAAGGTTCACCCATTATAGCAAGTCCCTTAGGACCAACTTTAATGGTTCCCATCCGACCTGCAGTAAAGGAATCCCCTTCTTTGCCAGTATTTTTACCATTTACTAGATTGTAACAAATGTAAGTTGAAGAATACCCCAAATCTATTGGATTCCAAAGAGCTATAGCCTTAGATACACCATTTTCTACATAGGCTTTCATTTCCGAAGGTAATCCAAGGCCAGTAAGTTGGATCTTGCCGGTAAGCCCCTGATCCTGAATTGCCTTTGCAGTTGCGGCAACGCCGACTGTCGTAGGAGAAATGATTCCCTTAAGATTTGGATATGATTTAAAGAGTCCTAAAGCTTCCCGGTATGATTTGTCAGAAGAATCATCGCCGTATACTACCGCAACAAGTTTCATATTTTTGCATTTGGGATTTTCTTGAATTTCTTTTTTCATATATTCAATCCAGGCATTCTGGTTGGTTGCTTGAGCGGTGGCAGACAAAATAGCTACTTCTCCTTCCCAATTAACCAATTCCCCCATTAGCCTCATCTGGCTGCGTCCAATAAGCTCAGTATCGGAAGGTGCTAGATGTAGAATCCGACCAGCTTCAGCAACTCCAGAATCGAACGAAATGACTTTAATACCTGCTTCCATTGCTTTTTTTGCTGCCGGTACCAACGCATCCTGATCGTTAGCGGAGATCGCGATGGCATCTACCTTAGTAGCAATCAAATTGTTAATAATTTCAATCTGGCCTTCTGCGGTAGCAGAGCTTGGTCCCTGGTAGATAATTTCGACATCCCCAAGTTCTTTAGCTGCCTCCTGTGCGCCATCTCGAACCGCTTCAAAAAATCCGTTTCCAAGACTTTTAACTAAGATAGCAATCCTAACTTTTTTCCCTCCTGTTGTGGTCTTGGTGTCTTGCCCACCAGCGGCAAAAACCATAAGAGAAGCGAATAACAGAATACTAACCAATAACAGTTTCCGTTTCATACAAAATCCCCCTTTATTGGATTATCAGCCTGTACAAGCCGATTTCAATATCAGTATCAAGGGATTTCTTATTTTTTGAAACAGGATAATTCTACGGAATAGATACGAAAATTCTATGATTTTTTTTCGAATACTGGAGGATAGCCCATGATTTTTTTATATAGTTTGGAAAAATGTTGTTCATCAGCATAGCCAACTGCCCAAGCTGCTTCTTTAACCGATAGTCCGGATCGTAACAAATTTCGGGCTTCTTGAATACGGCGTTTAGTTATATAGCTTGTAAAGGTTTCTCCAGTTTTTTGATGAAAAAGAGTAGAAAGATAATTAGGGCTAAAACCAAATAACGAGGCAACCTGGGTTATGCTAATAGATTCCATAGAATGACTGTCTATAAATCTAATTATCTCGGTAAATGGTTCTTCCCGTTGGCTGTTTCCATTGTATCGCACCATACTAAGAAGATTTTCTTTGAAAGTATGGATCGCTTTATCTGATAGTCCCTGGGCAGATAAACCTAGTGATATGACCATAATTCGTTCTAAATAGTGCAGTAATTTTATTTGAAGTTGGGGCTCCACTTTTTCGAGGGTAATAAAAAGATCTAAAATATGAGACTTATAAGCTAACCAGTCTTTTTTTCGCCAACTTTGAATTACCGAAACTATTTTTTTGCTTGCTTCAAGTTCTTGGGCAGTGAATGGCAAGAGCAATTCAGTGCTTGTTTCTAAATCAAGACAGCTATTCGGTAAAAGCGGTTCATACTTCAATACGTCCTTAATTTTAAAAATTTGTTCTCTGGCAATTTCGAAATTGAAGCAAGGCAAGCCTGTAATTATTTTAATGATATAAGTTTGATAATCATGTTGCAGCCGAGCTATCAGATGAGTAAGTACAGACTCTTTAAATACTGATAGTGAAACAGGTTCTGAAAAACTACAGAGGGATTCATACAAACCGTTTTCCCAATCTGGATATATAAAGAGAGGAAATTCATCATTGTTGTAGCACAGGTAATTATTTTTAATTGTTTGAATCACTGAATCTTGCGGGATGGATGGTCCCTGAAGGGATATAACAAGTGGATATAATTGAGACTTTTTAGTGTATCTTATTATAGATGGTAGATGATCCAACCCCTGATTCTCTGAATGAATAGGTTTTTCATGGTTTTGCAACAGTCTAATCCAAAATGATTCAAGTTGTTTAATTTCTATTTTTTTAATTTCTCTCCATTTGTTAATGAGCATCGCGGTTATATTTTTAACTTCAAGAGGATCTGGTGGTTTTAAAATGTAGCCCAAGGCCCCGAGAGTGAGAGCCCGTTTAGCATAGGGGAATTCAGCATAGGAACTAACAATAGCCCAAGGTATAGGTCGTAAATCTTTACAACGTTCCATTGCCTCAAGTCCATCCAACTTTGGCATTCGAATATCTACCAAGGCAATATCAATAAGCCCATTTTGAATAAGTTGTATAAGTTGCTGACCATTTTCAGATTCTATAAAAGAAATATCCGTAAAGTTTTCTTTAAGTATATATATCAGGTTGTAACGAGCAAGCTGTTCGTCATCTGCTACACCGATACGTATCATCGATCTAGTCCTTTACTCATTATTTTCGTCGAGAGGAAAGTATAGTTCAATTCTACAGCCTTCACCAGGTTTAGAATCAATATGAAATTGAGCTTGGCTGCCCCCGTCAGGCGCTGGATACCGTAGCTGTAGCCGCCGTTCCACGTTAGCCAAGCCTATTCCTTTTTGTGTTTTTTGAGGATCAAAGCCCTGTCCAGAATCTTCTACAATAATGAAGAGGTACGAACCTGAAACTGTTGGATGTTTTGTTATACTCAATTTTATGCTTCCCATGTCACCTGTAGGTTCTATTCCGTGAATAATTGCGTTTTCAATTAAGGGCTGAATTATTAGCTTGGGAATTCTAATGGTTTTTAATTCTTGTTCAATATCAATATTCCAAATAAGACGGTCTTGAAACCTCAATTTTTGTAGTTCTAAATATTTCTCAATAAATGAAAGTTCTTCAGCAATAGTTGCAATGGCTTCATGGCTTACCGTGTATCGGAGCATATCTTTGAGGGCAAGAATTGAACGTTCCAAGCTATCCCGGTTCCCCATGCGGTTAAGAGCAGCAAACCCTCCCAATACATTATATAAAAAATGAGGTTGAACTTGTGATTGCAATGCCTGGTATTCAGCACTTCGTTCTTCTACCAGTTCTGCATAAGTGTTAGCATTAGTAATAAGTAGTGCAGCAAATTCAATAAAATTTTCAATTCGTATCCGATCTAAGTCGTTAAAATCATCTTGAGCTCGATACAGTACAAGGACTCCTAGAAGCAACTTCTCTTTCAAAAAATGGGAATTGGAAGTCCCTTGAGTAGAATCAAAGCGCACAGAGCTAATGTCTTCTGTAGAGATCTTTTGAATTTCTACCAAAGGTGTAATTGGTATTATTGATGGATCTGCAAGGACTGTATTTTCATTATTATGTTTTGAAACTATACATGAGAGATTATAAACTGATGAGTTCATACTAAAATATGCAGCTTCATCAACCTCGAGCAGATCGAGTGCAGCAGCAAGCACCGTTTGGAGAACCTGGTTTGTAGAATCGTTTTGACTGTTTTCAAGTGTTTTTTCTGAAATATGTTGTGCTATAGAAACTAGAGCTCTCAGATGTTCTTTTAAAATACTTGTATAACGATTAAAATGGGTAGCAAGTTCTTGGAATTCGTCATGGCTTGAAAATTTTAGCGGAGTGGAAAAATCTCCTTCTGCAACGGTATACAAAGCATTCCCTAAAATCTTGAGTCTTCTTACAATACGTGATGAAAAGAAAAGTGGTATAAGTGCTGCAAGAAGAGCTCCTAGTAAGCCTAATATGAGAAAAGAACGTACTAAATTACGTTGTATTTTGCGGCCTTCTGCATCCAATGCTTGGATAAAGTAATTTAAAAAACTTTCAAAACTGTTTGCTAGATAATAAGAAGTTTGCCGAGCCTCATCGAAAAGGGCAATCAAATCGCTATTACTTGATCTTTGAATTCTGATATAAAGATCTTCTCCCAAAAGTCCTGCGTCTTGAATATTCTGCAGCCGCATTTGCAGTCCAATTAACTTTCCGAAAGCTTTTTGGCTCATCAACTCTGCCGTAGCATATTCCTCTTTCAGTACACCTTCATGAACCAAAGAGATGAGGGTTGGATCCTCTATAAAAGTACGAAACTGGTTCTGAAATTGGATGGATGCCTCTTTCCAGGATCTAACCGCTGAGGTGTAAACATCGAAATAAAGAACATCCTTCAGGTTACTATAGGTATCAGGAGCAAATGCTCCTATCATGACATCCTTGGTAAGCTGTCTAACTCGGCGTGATTGTTCTAGAAGTTCCTGGCCCTTTAAAGCGGCCTCTGAGAGTTTCTGGAGCCGCACCTGGGTAAAGAGTGAAAGTCCGACTAGAGTTAAAACAATGAAAAATATGCAGCTATACAGGGCTATAAATTTATACCGCAGCCGCATGGATGTGTAGGGCCTCCCATTCCCAGACGAGCGGTCCCTGGCGGGCGATGGAGGTGATAATTTCTTTGAGTTTTGATGCCTCTTCCGCTCCAAGAGTTTCCGCTAGATATTTCCCCCAGGAAGATCGATCTGTGTCAAACCAGCTCCGTGTGTCTGTTTCGCTGATAAGCCGTTCTTCCCTTCGCTTGAGGGATGTGAGCTTTGGTTCAAACCCTGTGCTGCGAAGGGCGGTCTCAAGATTGTCTGGAGCCCAGGCGAAGCTGTAGCTAGCCCAGAACTGTTCTTCCGCTTCGCGGAGCTTTGGAAGCAGTGAAGCGGCTGTTTCCGCAAGGGGGCCTGTGAGCCGGTCCTGCTCCCGCTCCAATAGGTTCGCAATGCGCTGGCCCCGGCGGGGCGGGCTTGCGAGGATACGGAGTATGCCTTTCGGGGCAAGGAGATTTCGGGCTTGCTGGGCAAAATGTACCATTCGTTCCTGGACTGATAGCCCTGGTAAAGGCCGCCTCATAAAATCCCTGGCAAGTATATATTCAAACCTATCGGTTCCAAAGTCCTTTATCGCTTCTTCCCGATCTGGCAGATCCCGACCAGTCAGTACCATGAGCTGGGGGAGCTCTTCCTCTTCGAGGTTTACGCCCCGCTGCCGGGCGAAGTGAAGCAGGGCTTCCCGGTTCTGTTCCTGGGAGATCAGGCCTGCCGCAAGGCCTTCCGGGGCGCGGCGCAGGGCTTCCCAAAGGAGGAGTCCTTCATCAGCGTTGTATATGAGGATACGGTCCTGCCGCTTAATTGGTAAATCAGAGTAGAGAAGATCCCGGTCTTCCAGCAGGGTCCGGGAACGGCTCCCTTCGAGCCGTTTGAACCAGCCTTCCCGGCCGCGGCTTGCGGCAGACCAGGATAGTTCTTCCGTTTCATCCTTACCTTTTCCCAAATCCTGGAGTATCACCGCCGTCTGGAGTTCCCGTTTTCGCAGGACTTCGTCCCGTATAGAGCCCTCATAGCCGATTTCGCTCGGATTATAAAAGGTTTTTCCCCGCAGAGCCGCGGGCAGATACTGCTGGGCTGCCCAGTGTTCCCGGTATGCGTGGGGATAAACATAGCCTTCCCCGTGGCCGAAACCCTCCTTGTCCCGGCTCCCATCCTTGAGGTGCTTGGGTACCTCTGCATCCTCCTTTTCGATTTCTGCTAGAGCATCAAAAAAGGCGAGGGTGCTGTTGGATTTCGGCGCCGTGGCCAGGTACAGGGCCGCCTGGGCGAGGGGGAAGTTCCCCTCAGGAAAGCCAATACGATCAAAGGCTTCGGCGCAGGATATCACTACGCTTAATGCATGAGGGTCCGCAAGGCCCACATCTTCGCTGGCAAGGATAATCATGCGTCTAAAGATAAAGGCCGGGTCCTCGCCGGCTCGAACCATTTTTGCAAGCCAGTAGAGGGCCGCATCTGGGTCGCTGCCCCGGACACTTTTAATAAAGGCGCTGATGGTGTCAAAATGGTAATCCCCATCCTTGTCGTAAAGGACCGCCCGCCGCTGTATGCTTTCTTCCGCCGCTTCCATGCTGATAAAGATTTCGGACCCATCCTCAGGGGGCCAGCGGGGCGGGGTGGTTTCTACCGCTAGTTCTAGGGCATTAAGGAGGCTCCTCGCGTCCCCCGATGCTACTTCCACCAGGTGTTCCAGGGCCCCGCTTTCGAAACGGACCTGCCAGCGGCCATAGCCCCGTTCCTTGTCCGCCAGGGCGCGGCGGGCGGTTTCGAACAAGGCTTCTTCTGTCAGGGGCTTGAGCTGGAAGATCCGGCTCCGGCTCACGAGGGCTCGGTTTACCTCGAAAAAGGGGTTTTCAGTGGTGGCTCCGATCAGGATGACCGTGCCGTTTTCCACCCAGGGGAGCAGGGCATCCTGCTGGGCCTTGTTCCATCTATGAACCTCGTCTACAAAGAGAATGGTCCGCTGGCCGTAAAGCCTGCGTCGGTCATCGGCCCGGTCTATGGCTTCTCGGATGTCCTTTACCCCTGCGAGGACCGCGTTGAGGCTTTCGAAGCTGCTTTTGGTGGTGTTGGCAATGACCCGGGCGAGGCTCGTTTTACCAGTTCCCGGGGGACCGTAAAAAATGAGGGAGGAGAGCCGGTCGGCCTGTATGGACCGGCGCAGGAGCCGGCCGGGACCGACTATATGGTCCTGGCCGATAACTTCGTCCAAAGTCCGGGGCCGCATTCGGTCTGCCAGGGGACCGGAAGGGGGTAGGGCTCCGTCGGCGGTAAAAAGTTCGTTCATAGCCGCTCGTATAAGCTCGGTTTCGGACCGGACCTCAGTGGTTTCTGCCTCTGGAGGCCGGCCCTGCGCCGCTCCTATTCTTCAGCGTTCCAGCTGCCCCGGTAGGCCCAGAGACCGTCGGTGAGGGTGCTCGCAAAGAGGGTGGAGCCAAGGCTTGCGGGGGCCTGGTAGAGGGCGCTTACTATTTTTTGCCCCAGGGACTGCTGGTAGGTGGTTTTGTCCGCCACGGTGGTGGGACTCCCATCGCCAGGCACCTTAATGCTCACCGTGCTAGGAAGGTCGCCACTGGTTAACGGCAACTCCCAATAGCCGTTGGTATAGGTGCTGTACCGGCGGCCTGCAAGGAGGAGACTAGAAGTCTCGTCAGTCCAGACCGCTAGGGCTCCCGTATAGGGGTAGCTCGTGTCGCTTGCGGCGGAGACCTCACTGAAACCGCCGCTTGAGCCTTTAAGCATATAGCCGCCGCTCCCCACGGCCACCACTTCTGTTGCCAGGGCAATGAGGCCGTTGAGCCGGTACTTAGTGTCCGTGCTGCCAGAGATAGGTGTGGCTGAATGAAAATTGCTGGCTAAAGCTGCCGTATAGATCCCCTTGCCGGTCACCGCCAGGTAATAGTTGCCACCCATGTTGACCGCCCCGACTAGGCTGCCCGGCACACTGTCACTTACCGTAATGCTAGATAGAGCGGTGGCGAGATTGCCACCATTGTCGTACAGCACTGCCGCTTCGGTGCCGCCAGAGTTCCGAGCTCCTACAAAGAGGGTGGCCCCGGCGCCGAAAATGGCCCCCAGTATGGAATAGTTGGTGCTATTGGTAACAGGGGCCCAGTTCGTGCCGTCTGTAGTTTTATAAAGGGTTGTGCTTATGCTGCCTGTGCCATCCACCGAGAGCGCATAGAGCGCAGTGGACGTGGCAGCCACTTCCCGGATATTCCCTCCAGGCTGGTTTTCCAGGGCTATCCAAGATGAACCATCATAGACCCAGATTTTGCCGTTAGCTGTGTAGAGTCGGTCGTGACTGCTTACGTTGGAGGCCACAATCCGCGATGGCCCGCCGGCAATCACCGGGTCCTTGGGAGGCGTTTCTTTAGAAATGTTATAAAACAGGGGACTCTGGTTGCAGGAAAGGGCGAGGAGGGAGATCACCATCAGAGCGGTATACATCAATCTGCGTTTCATAGCTGCTCCCTTAGAAATGGTATCGGGCTGCCAGGGTTACACCCAGGAAATTGCCGTACATGGTCTGGGCCGGATCGGAAAACCACTGGGGCAGCCACCACCAGTCAGCGTTGAGTCCAAAGGACCAGTCAGGGTTAAAGCGCCAGTAGACCGCGGCGGAGGGCTTTATGATAAGGCCGAAGTAGCCCTTGTCCAGGTACCCCTGATTAGCCGCCCCAATGGTAAGGGCCAGGGGAAATTCAAAGCGGTTAAGAACAAACTGATAACCCAGCCGGATGCCGAAGGGGACGAGGTACAGCATATTTGCCCCGACGGTGGAGGAAAAACTCCCGCCGATTTCGCCGCCCACGGAAAAGTGGGAGGTAAAAAAGTAATTGTAATTAAGATATCCGGTCCCGCCGGTGTTTATGTTGGTTTTCTGGATACCCGCGCTGTTGTAATAAAAGAGGGGAACCAGGGGGCCCATGGCGATGACAAAGGTCTGGTCGCCCCGGGAATAGGTGGCGATTTTTACTTTGCTCCAGTCCGACTCAATAGGGAGGTTCGAAGCACCCCCGTTCTGATCCTGGCCGCTTTCAGTCCCGCCGGAATTTTCCTGGGCAGGGATCTCGCGAGGCAGGACCATCGAAACACCCATGAGACCGAGGACCGCAAGGATGACTACCAAATGTTTGCGTATGGACATGCACCATCTCCTTCTATGCACGGTTGCTTCTACTATATAGAAAGGTTCAAAGCCTGGCAACAGCGCGAGAACCCTTTTTGGCATACCGCTTGTACCGCTATGGGCGGTCATGGTAGAACGTATCACAACAAACAGCAAATACCTAAGGTTACGTGGGCTACAAGTAATTGCAAAGCCAATTTAAACACGCGATGCGTAGTAATCAACTTTTGAAATTGGCTAATATAAAGTTTCATGTACCCAATATGCCTTACATTGCAAAGTAGGAGGGAAACCATGTCAGCCCAGCTCATAGATGGAAAGCTTATTGCTCAAAAAATACGGCAGGATGCGGCGGATCGGACACAAAAGCTCCGTGCCAGGGGCATACAGCCCTGCCTTGCGGTAGTACTGGTGGGTGAAGATCCGGCCAGTGTCTCGTATGTGACCGCCAAGGAGCGGGCCCTGGAAGAAGCGGGCATGGCGAGCCAGGACATCAGGCTGCCCCAAGAAACTTCTGAGATAGAGCTCCTTACTATTATTGATAAACTGAACCAGGACCCCCAGGTTCACGGTATTCTAGTTCAGCTGCCCCTGCCCAAACATATTAACGAGGACCGGATCATTACCGCCATAGAGCCTGCCAAGGACGTGGACGGCTTTCACCCCGTGTCGGTAGGCAATATGGTGCTGGGCCGGCCTGGCTTTCTGCCCTGTACGCCCCACGGTGTATTGGTATTGCTCAGGGAACTCAGTATCCCCACTAACGGAGCCCATGCGGTAATGGTAGGCCGGTCCAATATTGTGGGTAAGCCCCTGGCGAATCTTTTAACCCGCAGGGATATCAACGCTACGGTAACGGTTTGCCATACGGGCACTCGGGACCTGGCGGACCATTGCCGCAGGGCGGACATTCTAATTGCAGCCGCAGGCCGGCCAGGTCTCATTACAGCGGATATGGTAAGGCCCGGCGCAGCGGTCATCGATGTGGGGGTGAACCGGGTAGAAGATCCGGCGGCAAAAAAGGGCTACCGCCTCGTGGGTGATGTGGACTTTGAGGGAGTTAAGGAAGTGGCTTCCTTCATTACCCCTGTACCGGGAGGGGTGGGTCCTATGACGATTGCCATGCTTATCCAGAACGTGGTTCAGGCGGCGGAACACCGGCTCCAGGGAGTCTAAGCCATGGCAGAAACCTGTTCCTGCCTTATGGAAGATGTTCAAAACCAGCGAGATGACCGGGATGTGCCCCTTTCTAAGGTAGGCATTAAGGGTGTGCGTTATCCCATCCGGGTTCTGGACAAGGCAAAATCGGTGCAGCATACCACCGCTACGGTGGACCTCTATGCGGACCTTCCCCGGCATTTTAAGGGCACCCACATGAGCCGCTTTATCGAAGTTTTAGAACGGCATAAGGAGGACCTCTCCATGCCGCGGTTTTTGCAGATGCTGGGCGAAATTCGCAGTGATCTGGAAGCCGAATCGGCCTTTGGCCGTATTGCCTTTCCCTATTTTATCGAAAAGGCCGCGCCCGTTTCGGGACTTAAGAGTTCCATGGTTTACGAGTGCCGTTACGAAGGGAGCGTCAATTCCCAGGAAAAGCATTTTACCGTAGAAGTCTCAGTGCCGGTCACCACGGTCTGCCCCTGTTCAAAGGCAATCAGCGACCGGGGGGCCCACAACCAGCGGGGCATCGTCCGGGTAGAAGTAGAACTGGGTCCCTTTTTCTGGATTGAAGACCTTATCGACATCGTAGAACAGGCGGCTTCCAGTCCTGTGTATACCCTGCTTAAGCGGGAGGACGAAAAGTATATCACTGAACAGGCCTATGACAATCCTAAGTTTGTTGAAGATCTCGTGCGGGATGTGTATATTGGAATCAAGGCCCTCAATCGTTTTCCGCGCTTTTCTGTGGAGGCGGAGAATTTTGAGAGCATCCATAACCATAGTGCCTTCGCGTACGCTGAGTATGGAAGGCTGAAGGAGTTAAATCATGAATGACATGGTACCTACCAATGTTTTAGCGAAACAGGGCGTAGCAGCGGTTGGCGGCATCGCCGGCGGTATCGGCCTTATGATACTGGGGGGGCTGCCCTCCCTTTTCGGCATTATTGCCGGCGGTGTGGTCGGTCTTATTGGCCTTGGCGCCATGGGATCCCATGACCCGGCGGATAAACGGGCCGGGCTTATTGCCCTGGTGGCCGGCGGCCTTACGGTGCTCTCCAAGGTCGGCATTTTTTCGGGTCTTGCAAGCAGTTTCCTGGGGCTTGCCACCGTGGGCCTCCTTGGCATGGGGGCCTGGAACGCCTATAAATTTTACAAAGGATTAAAGAGCAGAGCGTGACCTATTTCTTTGAAACCTACGGCTGCCAGATGAACATTGCAGAATCGGCGGCCCTGCAGATGATACTGAAAGAACGGGGCTGGCAGGAAGCCAGCTCCGCCGATACGGCGGATTTGATATTGCTCAACACCTGTTCCGTCCGGGCTACCGCTGAAAAGCGCGTCATGGGCCGCCTTGCCCAGTACCAGGCAGCAAAACGGCAGCGTCCATTTACCCTTATTGTGGCGGGCTGTATGGCGGAGCGGCTTGGGGACAAGCTTAAAGAAAAAATCCCCGCTGTAGACTATGTCATGGGAACATCGAGCCGGTCCACCTTTCCCCTCATCCTCGATGCGGTGGAGGAGGGAAAACCCCTTGTATTAACCGATGAAAAACCGGCCTTCGCCTTTTCATCCTCCCACCTGGAGGAGGGGCAGTTTCGCAGTTTTGTTCCCATTATGCATGGCTGTAACAATTTCTGCTCCTATTGCATTGTTCCCTACGTCCGGGGGCGGGAAATTTCCCGGGATCCCCAGTCTATTGTGGATGAAATTCGGCTCCTTGCCGACCGGGGGGTACGGGAAATAACTCTTTTAGGCCAAAATGTTAACTCCTACCAGTGGAAGGACGGAAACCGGAGCCTCGATTTTCCCGGTCTCTTGGAACTGGTGGCAGAGACAGTGGAGCAAAGTCCCATCCGCTGGGTACGCTTCCTTTCAAGCCATCCCAAGGATCTCTCGTCCCGGGCTATCCAGGTCATGGCCCAGCACCGGGTTTTTGCCCGGCACCTACACCTCTGTGTCCAGCATGGCTCAGACCGTATCCTCGAGGCCATGAACCGCCGCTACACAAAAAGCCGCTATCTCGAACTGGTGGCGGAAATCCGGGAAGCCATGCCGGACATCAGCCTTTCCACGGATATTCTCATCGGTTTTCCCGGAGAAACAGAAGAGGATGTGCAGGACACCCTCTCCCTCATGGAAGAGGTGCGTTTCCTCTACTCTTACATGTATCATTATAATCCCCGGGAAGGAACCGCAGCCTATAAGCTCCCCAATCGGATACCGGAGCCTATCAAAAAGGAACGGCTCTCCCGGGTCATAGAACTGCAAAAACAGCACACCAAGGAACAGCTTAAAAGCCGGCTTGGTCAAAAAACGCGTATACTTTTGGAGGGAATTTCCCGCAAAAATGCCGATGAATTATTAGGGCGTACCGAACGGGACGAAATGGTGGTAGTTCCCGGATCGCCTGCATATATAGGAACCTTTGTTGAGGTTACCCTCAGTGCCCTCAGGGGAAACACCTTCCATGCTAAGGAGATTGTGCCATGCCAGGACGCCTGATTGGTATTGTCATCGGAATAGGAGTACTGGTTGCCTTTATCAGCCTGAACCTCCGCAATGTCTGTGACATATCCTTCGGCTTTTTTACCCTTACGGGCATTCCCGTGTTTCTCACCATTCTGGCGTCCTTTGCTTTGGGGCTCATAGCGGCCCTTCCTACGGTGTTCGCTGCATGGCTCTATGCCCACCGGCTCTCCAAACAGCTTTCTATGGATTCTAGACCGGAAAAAAGAACCGCAGCAGCGCAAAAAAAGCAGAAACGAAATACCGTAAAGGATCATCAGTTTGATGAAAAAGACTTTGGCATCGACTGAAATGGTCAAAGTATGAGTAAAACTAAATTGCAGCCGGTGGTAGCCCTGATCATTTTTTTGCTTGTTCCGCTTTTTGGGATCCAAGCTCAGACTGTCGATCAGGTTCAAAATCTATTTCAGGAATATGAAAGAATACAAAAGCAGCTACAGGATAAGGGTCTCGAGGCAAAAACGAAGAGGGGCCTATGGCTCACCTTAGCCCGCTTGCAGCTGCAAAGCGGCGATTACCAGGGAGCAGCCGCAAGTTATTCTGAAGCTGCCTTTTCTGTGGCCGCAAACCGGGATGAGGAAGCGCTGCTTCGTGCTGCTTTATGCTACCTATTTGTCGGAGAATTTGAACGGGCTTCTTCTACAGTCAAAAACCTGCTGCTTACTTCTCGAAACAGCCAAATTATTGAGCAAGCCCAAGGGGTAGGAGCTGTCATAGATGCCTTCCGGGGAGAAAACGGGGCATTGCAGAATCTGGAACTCATGCTTCAGGACCCCGCGCGGGGAGCTCAAAAGCCAGCATTACTGTACATCTTGTATCATCTTACGGGAAAGGAAGCCTATGTGCAGGGGCTCAAAAAAGAATGGGGAAACAGCATAGAATCAGCCCTGTTGGAGGGATCTTCAGCAGCCCTTAAACTTTCGCCCCTCTGGCTCATGGGTACTCTTGTACCCCAGCCATCGCAAGTGCAAAACCTAGCAGCAGAACCCAAGGAAATACAGCAGAATAAAGATATTGCTCCTCAGGAAGAAATTCTCCTGCAGTTAGGTCTCTTTAATCAGCAAGGCAATGCACAGCAAATGGCAAGCCGATTGCAGGAAAAGGGATTTAAGGCTGAAATACGTAAACGCATGGTAAATGGTGCTGAGTACTGGGCGGTAACGGTAGTTGGAGGGGCAAACTATAACCAGAAGCTCATGGAGCTAAAAAATGCAGGTTTCGAAGCCTTCCCGGTATTTCCGGAGAAATAAGACCTGAGCTTTATTTAACTAAAACGTACTGCATAGTCCCTTCATTTACATTCTCAATTCCGTTTATTCCAAGCCGAACCTTTGTCAGTTCCATAATTTTTTGCCGCACTGGCCCTTTGTTAAGCTCTCGCCGTTCAACCTTGTACACTTCTCTATTTACCGACATAGTGGAAGAGGCATATCGGAGTTCTAGAATTTCTATGCCGTTTTGCAAGTAGAAAGAGTAATTACCCGTAACTGTTTTTCCCTGACTTGTTTTTTCAAAATTACCGTTAGTATCAAAAACTATGCTGTCGCTTGCTCCATCGTATCTGGCATTAACCCAGGCATCTATGGTGCGCGTTTCAGCAGCTGCTGGGGAACTGTTTAACGTTTTAGCAACCTTCTGGTATACCCCATCCCAATGGCCGGTAATACCTATTTTAAGCTGCACATCTTCAAAAATCCTAATCACAATACTGTCTTTTGTCTCAAGACTGATATCAATTAATCGTCTCAGGGTGGTAACCGAAAGATTTTGGCTGCTGATATAAATGCCATACCTGGTGGAGCTAGAATTTTGCCATCGGTAGACTTCCTGTGTTTTATCCTCGTAAAAGATAATCTCCCGTTTTGCCACATCAAAGTAAATATATTGTTTTACGTCCTGACCTGATCCAGTATAATACCAGAGGCCGTTCAAAAATTGTTCGAATTTACCAGCGGTTCCGTCTAAGAGTTCCCGTATTTGCCGCTGTTCAATCTGATTCCCCGGAATTCGAGCCGTACCAATCCGTTCATATACCCCTGAATCTTTATTGTAGGCATATTTAATTTCAATCTGGTCAAGTAAATTGGTGGATTCCAAATCTCTGCCAAAGGTAGAAATCGTAAATGCAGCCCCAGATGAGATCCCCATCGCATATGCCTGGGATCTATCTGTTTCGGTAATCACGATGGTACCATCAACCTTCATTTCGGCAATCTTTTTTATATCATACCCAGAAGTAGGGATAAGAAAGGCCGTTAAAGTTTGTTCTCCAGAATCATTGAGACCCTCCAGAATAATACAATTGCTTCGGTCCCCTATAAGGTCTTTCAGTAAGAGCCGCACGGTTCGTGCCTTTGTTGCGAGTGTAGGCTGTTCCCATGCCTTATTATACAAACCGGTGGCCTCATCAAAATCGATATAGGCTACCATAATTGGCCCGTTCAGGTCCGTATTTTTGCGATATGCAATGATTTGTTCATCCTGAGGATCCGCATCCATGTTTTGGGTAATAATAGAAACAATTTGCTCATCGCTAGCGAGGGCAATTTTTGACAGATTTAAGTCTTCATAGGCCATTCGTTCAGCAACAGAATCAGGAGTGCTGTCTGAAATATAGCTATTGGTTTGAGGTGTAATGACCTTTGTCTGACGTATTTGCGCATTTCGAACAGAAAAACTCTGTTGATTGAATAAAAAATAGACAATGACGCCCAGGGTAATAATAAAAAAAAGAGGTACAAATATATTAATGTGTCTATGTTTCATGCCATTCCCAAAGCTGTAAGAACCTTTTGTAGCACCTTTGTACGGGTTTCTTCAAGCCCCATATTGCTTTTAAAGCCCGCCGCCATTTTGTGACCCCCGCCTCCGAATTGTTGGGCTAGTAGGGACACATTCACTTTACCTTTGGAACGGAGGGAACAGCGGACAAGACCTTCTTTGTTCTGCTTTATAAGGATAGAAACTTCTATTTCCTTAATTTGTAAAGGTATATTGATGAAATTTTCAGCGTCTTCATAGGCAGCTCCTGTTTCTTCCAGATCCGCCTTGGTCATTACTTGAATGGCAACAGTACCCTGTCCCTGAATATCAAGGCTGGCCATAACCCGCTTTTGCAGCATCAATACAGAAAGAGAATTGCTTTCAAAAAGGTTCCGGTAAATCTCATGGGGGACCGCTCCTGCTCGAACTAAAAGTAATGCGGTTTCAAAGGTTTTTGCACTTGTTTTTGAATAGATAAAAGACCCCGTGTCATATATCAATCCTGCATAGGCAGGGATCGCAATTTCCTTCGAAACAGACATTCCTGCAACCTGGATAAGGTCCACCAGTATTTGTGTCGTTGATGCGGCGGATATATCTATATATCCATCCAGATGGGTAAAGGGGCTTTGTTCATGATGATCAATTAAGAATACACCCTGGGCATGGGGCAGAGCTTCGTTAAGCATACATCCCAGATTAAATTCATCGGAAGTATCGACAATCATCATGCCGCCCTGTTCGGGCAAATGAAAATGGCGGCTATTGTTCCAGCATTCTATGACACCATCGGGATCGAGAAAAGAGAACCGCTGCGGAATCGGGTCTGCATTTATAATGCGGACATGTTTTTTTAAGGACCTTAGTATATGATACAGCATAATTTCCGCACCAATACCATCCGCATCAGGACCCGTATGGGTTGTGATGATGAACGCGTCATAGGTATTGATAAATGCGAGAATATCCTGCACCGTATTCACATACATTTCCTTATGTTACCGTTCATGGTGTCTTCTGTTGCAATGTGTCTACAAAAGCTTGGTATTCCTTGGCCGCGGTTTGAATCTTTGCTTCCAGGTTAAGACCAATGATGATTACTTTCCAGCCAGGAAAATCTTCAACTTTTGAATACTTTAGCAAAGCCTCCAATTCTTTGGTTTTTGGCAGATTTACGCTGTTTCCCGTACTGTCAGTCCCGGTAATAATCAGCGCAATAGCCATAGTCTGCTGTTTGGCCTTCGCCGCATCCCGCTTTTTTGCTTCCCGGATTGCTCCGGCTAGATCAGCAAAGTTTCCTTGAATGCTAATACTTTGCAAGGTTTTTGCAAGATCTGTCGTGCTTTCGGGCCCCGAAATCCGGTTTTCGGTCACCAATTGGACCAATGAGCCAGCACTGATAATGGTTACTGTGTCATCCTTTTGGAGTATTTCATCCAAAACCGTCCTGCGGACCCAGGAAAGGGCCTCCCCATAGTGGGCAGAAATCGATGCACTTGTATCTATAAGAAGGTACAAATCGATGGGTCCTTTCCGAAAATCTTCGCCGAAAGCTGTATTTGCTGTAAAGAGGATTGTAAAAAAAAGTATCCACATAGGCCGAACATGCATTATACTTCTCATATACCCTTACTTTAACACATTATTGCGTAAAGATGGCACAAAAAAATAAAAAACGCTTTACATTTTTACCGCAATGTTGATAATCTATAGGAGTAAGTACAGTAATCAAACGGAATCACCGTTAAACAAGGAGTCAGGATTATGGGAGCCATTGACCTGCCCAAGAGCCCGAATGTATTTCATCCCGAGAAGCCGAGTGCTGTAGGTTCACGGAACTCGCTAGCCCAGGAATACCGGGACCAGCAAAAAGAAGTGAACCAACTCCTCGAAGAGGAAACGAATAAAGTACTCCACCATCTCCAGGCTAAACTTCCTAAAGAAGTTCTGGAACGGCTGGATGTTATGGGTGGTTTAAAGGAAAAGCTTTATAACTACTTCAACCAGAATTACCAGAACATGTTCAACCGGTACATGGTTACCGCTGAAGATGAAATGGTCAAAAAGATCCGGAATTATATCGACAAGGAAGAAACAAAGGTCCTTGCTCGGTATACCCCCAAAGAAATCGCGGATCTCTTGGACCAGGTAGGCGGTGCAGACAAGTTCAACACCGGCGAAATTGAAAAATCCATTGTTAACATGTATGGACACCTGCAGGGCCATATCCAGCGGGGTGTTAATGACCTTGAAAACCTCACGAACAGCCTGCTCCGGCAGAAAACCGATGTGGGTGCCTTTATTCGGGGTGAAAATGCCTATTCGGTTGTTAAGTGTGCTTTCAAAGACAATATCGTAAAGCCCAAGACTGTTGCGGATGTTAAACTTTCCGTAAACATTTTGGATTCTGAGCTTATCAGCCCCATTTTCCACTACCAGGTAACCGTAGAATACCTTATTAAAGATCTGATTTCTAAGCACATTATCGATACCATCGATAAGGAAATCGAAAAACTGAAAGATGAGCGGATAGACCAGGGCTTGGATGAGCTTTCGGATAGTGAAATCATTTTCGCCAAAATCAACAAGGTGGAAAACTATACCGATGACAAAGTCGAGGATCCTAAATCCAAGCGCTATACGATCATCGCCAAAGCCTTGATGGAGCGGATTAACGACCTTCGGGCGGAAATTGACCCCGCATCCTTTGATCAGCTTAATATCCGTGAAAATATTAAAAAGATTGTGGATATGGAAAATATCCGTAACCGGGGCTTTAATACGGCTATTAACTCGATTACCTCTATTCTGGATACCTCCAAAATGGGCTATCAGTACATCGAAAACCTCAAGAATGCCCGCGAGCTTATCATCCGGGAATATGAGGATACCGATGTGGCTAACCTTCCCGATGAACGGTACCAGATCCGCATGCGCTATTATGACAATGCCCAGTTGATTGAAGAGCGCAAAGCCTATGATGTACAGGTAAAGAGCTTTGAGACTGAAGTCCAGCACCTGTGGGATGTTCTGGACATGATTTATGAAGATTCCAAGTTCCTTACCCGGGTTACCGATTTTGCCGATTTGGCTAAGATTTACAAGAAAAAGATCCGGAAGAACATTAAGGAACGGACCGGCGATCCTCTGTATGAGGATATTGCCAAGGTTTGGGACGAAATTTCCTTTATTAAGCCCGCTGAAACAGAAGTTGAGCGGATGAACCGCACTTATCTGTACGAAAAAGACAAGCTGCGGCACAAGCTTATCCTGATGCGGGAAAAAATGAAGTCCATGTATGGATACCAGTATCCTATCCAGCGGCGTGTCATGGAAGAGCGGCTTAACTTCCTTGAAAAGGAATTCAACCGGTTTGACTATATGATTAATCCTTATCATATTCAGCCCGGTCTGCTCCTTGATGTGGATATTACGTCGATCAAACGCAAAAAGGCCACACTGGATGGTATGGCAAATGTGCTGAACGAATTCCTCCATGGTGTTTCCAAGGGCTTCCAGGATGCTGCATTTGCATCCTTCAGCCGCCGCCGCTCTACGGTTCGTCAGGATATTGCCCAGTCCTTTGCTGAATCCACAGCAGAAGGTCCTGCAGCTCTTGATCCCGGCAAAGCCTATCTGGATATGCTGAATGCAGAGGAAAATAACAACCTTATTCCAGAAACAGTTAAGGCAGAGCCCAAAGCTTCCAGAGGCCGTGGAAGAGCCGCTAAAGGTGTTGTAGATGAGAAGCCTGCAAAACGGGGACGTAAAGCCCGTTCGGCCGGCAGCGACGGCCTAAAGGAAGTCTAATCCCTTACGGCTAAATGATGACGCCCCCGAAAAACGGGGGCGTTTTTTCTAGGAGGCTGGTATGGCAAATAATATGGGGTCTTTGGATATTTTATCCACCAGGGCTGGTTTTAATACTGCAGTACGGCATATAAAAAAAACATTATCTATTATCGATTTAATTTCGGCAAATAAAAACTTAGCAGACCTATTGGAAGAAGCGGAAGGAGAAGAACTCTCAAACGAACAGCGACCGGTAATTTTGCGGATGATTCTGGTCGATAAAATGGGATACAAGACCGCTTCGGCAAATCTTACTGCAGCTTTTGAAGACCTATCGTCCTTAGCAGACGAATTTTCTCGCTGGAAAGCGGTAGACCTAGTTGTAGCTTATTATCACCCTGATATGGGTGTTCAGATTGCTAATCCTAAACAAAAAGAAAGTCTTGTATCAATTGGACTGTTTAAAAAACATGAACTTTTAGTTGTCTTTGCAGGCAAGATGGGAAAACCAACTGATGAACTTTGTAAAAAAGCGGCTGACCTTGCGTTGTCCCTGTTCCAGGGACAGAAAGTGAAAATTCCCGAAGAGTTATACAAGGGAGAATTTTCTGTAAAGTCTGCGAAGCCTGAGAAAAAAGCAGCTATCGTAAAAGAAAGCGGCAAATCGGTAACGAAAAAATCGGCAAAGCAGCCAGCAAAAGAAAAAGTGGCTGCAAAGGCTAAAAAGATACCTGCTGATGTTTCAAGTGCTTCAAGCCAAAAAGCGGGTATGCGAATGACTCCCATGTATTCAGTCGTTGTACGGAATGAATTGTTTCATAACGGGAACGTAGAGGCATGGAAGCGAATTATAGAAAGTTACAAGACAAAATACCCTGGTTTGGAAGTCTATATTTATTATGAAGGCGAGCGGATTATCAATATAAACTCGCTATTCAAATGGGGAAAGGTAAAACACGGCAGCACCATCCAGTTTGCTGTGGCCGGCAAGGATATTAAGGATGTGGCTAAATTGCAAAGATATTTAATGCAAGGTGCTAGTCCCCAGTTTGAAGCCTTCCTTAAAGGTCCTGTCAGTACTGTACTCAAGCTGTTCTAGTCCAGGAGGTTAAGATGGATAACCGCATACATTTTTTTAGTTCCACGGATGTAATACCTAAGAAGGTGGACGGAGAATTGCTTGGAATCCGCGGAAGGCAGGCAAACGAATTTGCAGAGCTGGGGTTCCCGATACTCCCCGGGTTTATTATAAATACCCTCCTCGCATCGGAGTTGGAAACGGTCGATATAAAAAAGGATGTAAAAACCCTGCTCGAAAAATGTGCTTCCATTGTGGGAAAACGATTTGGTGATCCAGAAAATCCGATGCTTCTTAAAATCGTTGTATCCTCCAATCTGGCTGTTTCGAATTATCCTGCTTTGCATAATTTTGGCCTCGTTCGTTCAGTCATTCCCGGATTCGCAAAGTGGGTTGGGGATACCTTTGCGGCCCACGAAGTGCTGTTCATGGTTCGAGGAATCCTTAAAATTGAAGAACAGATAGCGGCTTTACAGGAAGATCAGGAAAAGCTGAAGCTTTACAAAGACCTGCTTGCTAAACTGAATAAGGAAATTGACTCGGACCATCCTGAAAAGTCTGCTCTTGAGTACATGGATTTTTATGCCCCCTATGTACCTTCAGAATTTTTTGAATCCGCCGATGGACAGTTAATGATTACCCTCAGGGAACTTTCCAAATTACTGGCCCTGGATAGCCAAAACGACAACGATACGGCCCTCATGGTTCAACCTATGGTGTATGGGAACTATGGGAAGGATTCTTGTTCTGGTGCGTTCTATAGCAGAAACATTGTAACGGGAGAAAAAAAGCTCCAGGGAGAGTTTTACAGGGAAAAATTTAATGAAATTGGAGCTACGGGACAGGAAATTGAAAAAATCGGTGCTGAACATCTTAAGCAGCTTCAGAATATTGCCTGGACCCTGGAAGATCGCTTTAAGGAAATACGACAGATCCGGTTCACCGTAGAAAAGGGAAAATTATGGCTTATAGAACAGCGCCCGGTGGATCAGAAATCGACCCAGGCGGATATTAAGCTGTTGTTGGATTTAGCGAAACGGAAAATCATTGACGAGGCGTATGCGGTTAAGGCGATTCAGCCGCCGCGGCTTAATGAAATACTTCACCCGATTATTGATTCCGCGGCAATTAAGGGGCTTCCAAAATGGAGCGGCGGTATTGCTGGTGCACCGGGAGCAGCTATCGGCCGTGTTTATTTTAATACGGACGCCCTTCTGGAAGCTCATAAAACTGCTCTCCAGAAAAATGAGGACCACCGTTTTATTCTTGTCATGCCTGCAACCTTTGCAGACGATGTAAAGGCTATCGAAGTTGCAACAGGGGTTCTCTCCTGCGAAGGCGGCTATTCAGCCCATGCTTCTGTTGTTGCCCGTCAGTATGGAAAAGTTTCTGTCGTAATACCATCCATGAAAATTAGGGGTAAGAAAGCAACTATCGGGGATATTAGTTTTTCTGAAGGGGATTATATCACCCTTAATGTTCCCTACTACGGCGACCCAACGGTATATCTTGGACAGGCAAAGCTAATAGAACCCGACCCTACCGAGTCCGGGCTGTTAGAGTATATTGGGATGGCGAAGAAATTCATAAAGGGCTTCCATGTTCGGGCAAACGCAGACAGCCCAAGGGATGCGAATCTGGCGCTTTCCTTCGGCGCCGAAGGAATTGGCCTGTGCCGAACCGAACACATGTTTTTCCATAAGGATCGAATCAATGTATTCAGAGAAATGATCCTCTCTGATTCGATCGAAGAACGTGCGGCGGTGCTTGAGCGGCTCCGGCCCATGCAGCGGGACGATTTTTTCGGCATTTTCAAGGCTATGGCTGGCAAAGAGGTTACCATCCGGCTCCTTGATGCTCCGCTCCATGAGTTCCTGCCCCACAACGATGATGAACTTGCGGTTTTCATGGCCTATCTTGAAAAGACCAGGGGCAAAAAACCAAACAAGGCGGAATTGCTTGCAAGGATAGAGTCTTTGGCCGAGTTCAACCCCATGCTAGGTCATCGGGGCTGCCGTATCGCAGTTTCATATCCAGAAATTTATGCGATGCAGGTAAAGGCTATTTTCGAGGCTGCTTTTAAGCTCCGAGAAGAAAAAATAGAAGTTTTCCCAGAAATCATGGTGCCGATCGTAATGAATGCCAATGAACTCAAGCTCATTGCATTTGGTAAAAAGATTGAGGGCAAAAATTACCATGGCATCGTGGATGTGGAGGAAGAAATTCGTACGGAGCTCCAGAAAAAACCGGTATCCTACCGCATCGGTACCATGATAGAGCTGCCTGCTGCCGCTCTCGGCGCCGGAGAAATTGCCAAATATGGCCAGTTCTTTAGCTTTGGTACCAATGACCTTACCCAGACTACTTTGGGGATTTCTCGGGATGACTTTACGTCCTTTATGCCCGACTATACGCTCTTTGATCTGCTGGAAGGAAATCCCTTTAGTACCTTGGATCCAAGGGTAAAGGAACTTATTGTCATGGCGGTGGAACGGGGCAGAATGACAAGGCCCGATCTGGTTTGCGGACTCTGCGGCGAACATGGGGCAAATCCTGCTAATGTTCGATTCTGTATGGATGCGGGCCTTAATTATGTGTCCTGTTCTTCCTATTCAGTACCTATCGCGCTCCTTGCGGTAGCTCAAGCCGAAATTGAGAAGCAGGCAAGTTAAACTTTGAGTTGACATTCGCGTTTTAGTGCAGAAAAAAAAAGGCCTTTTCAGTAGGTAAAACCTCTGAAAAGGCCTTTTTTTAGGTTAGCGGCTTTTGCTAAGTGAGCAAGGATTACTCGTCTTTGAATTCCCCTGAGAAGTTCATGGTTTTTTTTACAATTTCGACAGTTTTAAGTGCAGCTTTCTTTGCATCCGCCATAGGCACTCCCGCTTCTTTGTTGTAGGTCTTTTCAAAGAAGATGGCTAACGTATCGTAAAGATCGGGGAGGCTGTAGAATGCGAGGGCAAAATTAATGCCCGTCGGCTTCAGAATGGTGAAAGAAGAAAATGAAATAATCGGCTTTTTTGCAATCATGATTCTGGTTTGGTTTTTTGCCACAATCTGTTCAAGTTCGCTGAACCGCAGGGGTATCTGTTCGTTGGATGAACGCACATAGGGCTCAATCGCCTTATGGGGATAATTGGGCGGTTCAATCAAAATATGCAGCTTTTTGCCGTTGGTTTGGAATGTAAGACCCTCATCGGTTAAATAAATGGACTTTACACCGGAATATGACACAATCTCATACTTAGAATATGCTGATGTATTACTAAAAAATGAGGATATGATATATCCCTCGTCTTTTGGTAGCTTGTCCTGGGCGTAAGCCTCAAAGAGATCCATCGCTTTGCTTGGCATTGTTCCCTCCATTTCCTAATTATAGTTTTTTTTGGGAATTCGGCAACTTGTTTTTTTGCTTTTCCCTGTTTTTTGCTTCCATTTCATAACGATCTGCTAGTTCTGTAACCCTCTGTTTCCTATACACAAGGGCAAGTCTTTGGTATGGTCTGGGATCATCAGGTGCGCGGGATGCTGCTTCTCGATATGCGTCGAGGGCTTGTTCTATTCTTTTTGCCCGGTAAGACGCATCTCCAAAGGCGAGGGCAATATCTGCAGAATGTTTAAAATGCTTTATAGCCTTCTCAAGAATTGGATAGGTATATGTTTTAAGGTTGGACCGATCCATACAGCCCACGAGCTCAAGCAAGAGAGCCACATTTTGGGGGTCCTCCTTAAGCAAACCCTTAAGAAGCACCGCCGCATCCCGGTAACGGCGGTTTTTCCGGTATATGTATGCTAAAAGCCGTCTCAGGGTCTTGTTAGCCGAATCCCAGGTTAAGAGGGCTTCCAATTCTTGTTCAGCCAGCTCGTACCGTTCCTGTTTTACAAGAAAAAGGGCATATTCTCTGCGAATGCTCCGATTGTCGGGCCAGCGGTCAAGATAGTCTGTATAACGTTGTATTAAAGCATCGGCCGCTGCAGTTTGTCCTTCCTGCAGCAAGATTTCAAGGGATGCGATCGAACCTAGGTATGCCCGTTCATGGTCCGGCTGGACCTGTATCGTTTTTTCATACCAAGATTCAGCCAGGTCGGGCATGCCGATGTGAAAATAGCGCTGGGCGAGGGCAAACATAAGCTCAGGACTCGGCCCGGTGTTTCTGATGGCTTGCTGGAGCTGTGAAATCACTTCCTTATCGTTTTCTGAAGTATGGTCTAATACGAGCGCTTTGAAACGTTGAATGATGGATGAATCGCCCTGCAGGCGCTGCAAAATTGCGAGTGTTTTTTGCAAGGTTGACCAATCTTCCCGTTCCCAAGCAAGCATGAGCTGGGCGTAGCGGAGTTCAGCCTGCTGCCCCGCTAATTCTATGGCTTTAGAAAGATGGTTTTGGGCTGTGTCCAGGTCTCCAAGATTCCGAAGCGCTTCGGCATACATGGCGTGGATCATAGGATCCGGTCCCCGTTTCTTGAGCCAAAGGCTGCACGTTCTGGCAGCTCTGCTCCAAGCTCCTTCGGCAAGAAAAGACCGAATCATAAATCGTTCAATGAGTTCCGTATTCCAGCTAAGATCGGGAACATCGCTTCCCAGATCCCGTATCGTTTCGATTTCTTGCAGGGCTTCCTGATGCTGGTTTAAAATCATGAGAAGGCTTGCCCTGTACCAACGGATGCTTGCATCGTCCGGTGCAAGCCTGCACGCAGCTGTATAGTGGAATAGGGCTTCCTGCAGTTGACCCGCTTCGCGATAAACCCGGCCGAGTTCCAAATGGGGAAGGGTGGCTTCGAGCCCGTTGTTAAGGACAAACTGAAGCATCTGGGCGCCCAAATCGGTTTCTCCGATTCGGCAAAGTTTGATGCCCCGGACAAGCAGGGCATTCAAATAGGACCGATAAATCCGCTGATTGTCCGGAGCGAGTTCTACTGCTTTTTGGAGGCAATCGACCGCTTCTCGGGATCGCTTGCTTTTAAGGCAGGCTATACCGAGCATAGCTAATATTTGAGGCTCATCTGGCCGGAGCGCAAGGGCTTTTCGTAAAAGCGGCAGGGCATGCATGCTCATTCCGAGGGCGAGATAGGTCCTGCCGGCAAAAAAGTACCCCTGCGCAGCATGAGGGGCGAGACGAATATAATCGTTGAATATGGCCAGTGCCTGGGGATAGCGCCGCAGGGTATGGTAAGCTCTTCCTAAGAGAAGGAGTGCCTCTGGCTCTACAGTTTCCTGCCTGGCTATCAGATCTTCCAAAATCCGGGCAGCACTGGCATAATCCCGCTGCCGCCCGAACTCTAGAGCTTGCTCAAGATACTCTCGGTCTTTTTGTGTCTGCACAGGCTCTTATTTAACCCTCGCCAGGGTAACCGCTGCGGTTACGACAATATCTTCGACAGAACAACCCCGGGACAGGTCGCTGATCGGCTTTGCAAAGCCCTGAAGGAAGGGACCGAAGGCTTCTGCCTTTCCAAGGCGCTGTACCAGCTTGTACCCGATGTTGCCAGCCCCCAGGTCGGGGAAAACGAGGGTGTTTACCTTGCCGCGGATCGGGCTGCCGGGGGCCTTTTTGTCGGTAACAGAAGGAACCAGGGCTGCATCGGCCTGCATTTCTCCATCAACCAGGAGCTGGGGATCCCGTTTTTTTACCAGTTCCAAAGCTTCCCTTAGCTTGAGAACATCCGGATGGTCGCCCCCGGAGCCCTTGGTGGAAAATGATAATAAAGCTACTGCGGGCTCTACCCCAAGAAATTCCCGGCAGGACTGGGCTGCAGAGAGTGCAATTTCCGCCAGCTGCTCAGCATTCGGGTCCGGCACGACCGCACAGTCGGAAAAAATGAGGGCCCCATCCACACCCCACGTTTTATCCGGGCTCTGCATGACAAAGCATGAAGAGGCGGTCTTGGAACCAGGCACCGTACCGATAATGGCAAGTCCCGCCCGGAGTACATCAGCGGTGGTACTTTCGGCGCCGGCTACCATGGCATCAGCATCGCCTAGATGGACCATCATGGCTCCCCAACGAAGCTGGGATACGATATCTGTTTTAGCCTGTTCCGGCGTCATCCCCTTATGTTTCCTCAGTTCATAATAGGTTTGAGCATACCGTTCGCGGTTCTCGGAAACGGAGGGATCCACAATAGCTATACCCTGGAGCGAAACCCCTTCTTTTTCTGCCACGGCCTTTACTGCCTCGGCGGGGCCAACAAGGGTGACAGAAGATGCTAGCTTTTCATCAAGAATAATACGGGCAGCCTTGACGGTCCGGTATTCAGTTCCTTCCGCCAATACAAGCCGTTTCTGCATTTTTTTTGCCTTCTCTTTCATCTCTTTGACAAAATCCATGATGGACTCCTTGTGTAAGTTGAAAATTCGACCAAACAATAGAACTAGAATACTCTTCTTTTTGTGCTCCTGCAAGTCGCCCAATCGGGCGCTAAAGCGGGTCTAAATGAGAGCTCCCCTTGTGGAGGCTCCCAACTTTTTATATACTCCTTTTTATGACTGTTGGTGTATTCGGGCTCGGCCGCTTTGGTTCCTTTTGGTCTGGACTGTTATCAGAACGATTTTCTGTGCTGGCCTATGACCGGGATCCGGACATAAAGGCACCACAGGGTGTTCGCCGCGCGAATCTGGACGAGTTAGGCCAGTGCCCTATTGTGTTCCTTTGTGTAACTATCCGGGCCCTCCCCGAGGTACTTCAGGTGTTAGGCCCCTATTTGGCCAAGGACACCATTGTGGCTGACACCTGTTCGGTCAAGGTACTGCCCGGCAATTGGATGCTCGAACACTTGCCCCCGCATACACCTATTTTGGCGACCCATCCCATGTTTGGTCCCGAATCCGCAAAGGATGGCCTGGAGGGGCTCGCCATTATGATGGATCCCCTGCGGCTGGATGAAAAGCGGACTCAATTTTGGGAAGATGTGTTTGCTGGCTTTGGACTCTCGGTGGTACGCATGACCTGTGACCAGCATGACCGTGAGGCCGCATACAGCCAAGCCCTGACCCATTTTGTTGGCCGCTCTTTGTACAGGATTGGCCTTCCTGAGACGCCGATTGCGACCCGGTGGTATAAAAAACTGCACGGTGTAGCCCGGCAATGCGTTCGTGACAGCCACCTGCTTTTTGAAGATATGCAGACCCTGAATCCCTATGCTGCTGAAATGCGCCGCAAGGTGCTTCAGGGCTTTGCGGATACCCTGCAGGATCTGGGGGACCCTTTGGTGGTACAGCTGAGCGATAAGTGTTAAAACCATTATTTCTGGAGGAACTGGATGACCGATGTCCAAAACGACAAACTCGATGATGAAGATTTTGATACCATACTTTCCAAAGATATAGAATTTACCGGCACCCTTGAGTGCGATAAACCCTATCTTATTCGGGGCAGAGTAACCGGAGAAATTCACGCCCTGGATTTACTCGTTGTAGATGAGGGTGCCGAAGTTCAGGCCAATATCACAGGTAAACGGGTTATTATCAGCGGTAGTGTGACCGGCAACGTGGATGCAATCGGCAGGGTAGAAATTACTGCCTCGGGAAAACTTGTCGGCAATGTAACTGCCCCTGAAGTATTTATGGAAACGGGCTGCTTTTTTAACGGTGCCTGTACTATGACTAAGGATAATGCAGCGGAATAACACAGGGTACTATGCGAAAACGATACCATTTCATCAATATTGTCGCTCTTTTTATACTATTGTTCGTCACTTCTCGTATTTCCTTGTATGCCCAGGAAAAACCGGATGCACTCCAGGAGTACCGTAATGGCAGGTATGACACTGCCATTGAAATCTGCAAGGCAGAAATCCAGCAAAATCCAGCTAATTTGGAATCCTATGTGGTGATGAGCTGGAGCCTTGTTAAGCTTGCCCGGTATGATGAGGCCCTTGTTTATGCTAAAAAGGGGCTTGAGCTTAACCGCTACGATGTACGGATTATTGAAATCCTGGGGGAGATAGCCTATTACCAGGGCAGAAACAACGAGGCAATTCGCCTGTTCCAACAGTATATAACCTTTGCGCCAGAGGGCAGCCGCATCGATGTGGTCTATTATTTCTTAGGTGAACTTTATATCCGGCTGGGCCGGTACCGGCATGCGGATATTGCCCTGAGTACCGCGGTCCGTTTTGTTTCGGGGAATGCCCTGTGGTGGAACCGCTTGGGTTTTGCCCGGGAAAATGCAGGAGAAATCCGAAATGCCATGACTGCCTATGAAAAAGCCCTGTCTTTGAATCCTAACCTGGCAGACGCACAGCGGGGGCTTGAGCGGTGCAGGCAAAGCCTTGCAGGCCGGTAGTACATGCTCAGTGTTTCCCTTCACACCCTGGGCTGCAAGCTGAACCAGCTTGAAACCGAATCGATCGCCGAAGCTTTTAAAAAAGAAGGCTTTGCCCTGGTCGATTGGGGCTGCCAGGCGGACATTTATATCATCAATACCTGTACGGTTACTTCAAAGGCAGAACAAAAGGCCCGCCGGATGATCCGCAAGACCCTGCGGGATAATCCTGCGGCCTGTCTCATCGCTACCGGCTGTTATGCCCAGCTCGAAGGGCCTGCTCTTAAAGAACTGTCCCCCGATGGCAGGATTTTTGTTGTTGCGGGGGACCTTAAATCGGTACTGCTTGACCTGCCTGGGTACCTCATGGACCAGGCTTGCACTTCGGTGGACGTCATTCCGCTCTTGCACCGCTGGATGCAGGATAAACTGCAGACCGGAATGCCGCAAGCCGGAATGCCGCAGGCCGATCCTTTCCGTTTTGACGTACAGGACTACACTTACCATTCCCGGGCTTTTCTTAAAATTCAAGACGGCTGCAACAATAACTGCGCCTTCTGCCGGGTCCGCCTTGCCCGGGGCCGCAGCGTGAGCCTTGCCGCTCCGCTTGTCCTTGAACGGCTTAAGCAGCTTGAAGTCCATGGTTTTGCCGAAGCGGTCCTTACGGGGGTGAACCTGAACCAATACCGGGACGGCGCGATGGATTTTACCGGCCTTCTTGAATACCTGCTTGCGGGGACAAGCCGCATTGCCCTCCGTATTTCCAGCACCGAGCCAGAGGGGGTTGATGAACGGTTCGCCCAAATTTTTGCTGATCCGAGAATTCGGCCCCATATACATCTTTCGGTACAGTCCGGGAGCAATGAGGTTTTACGCCGGATGCGGCGCCGGTACACCGCAGAAAAGGTGCGGGAAGCCGCCGAGCTTTTAAGAAAAGTAAAGGATGACCCCTTTATCGCCTGCGATATCATTACCGGCTTTCCCGGCGAGACAGAAAGCGATTTTGAAGCCACCTATGGGCTGTGCAAAGATATTGATTTTGCCTGGATCCACGCCTTTCCCTATTCGCCAAGACCGGGAACAGAAGCCTATGCCATGGAGGGCAGGGTGAGCGAAACCGTATCCGGTAAACGGCTGGAACGTCTTTTAACTCTGGCGGAACAGGGAAAACAGGCCTATGTGGTCCGCTGGATAGGCCGGAGGGTACAGGCTGTGGTCGAGCAGCACCGCGATGGAGCAGGGCTGGTAGCGGTAACAGAAAACTATCTTAAGGCCCAGCTCTTGCTAGGGCCCGATTCGGTGCCCCCGAAAGGGAAAAGCGCCCTTACCTGTGTTTTGGTAGCCCCCGCGGAAAAAAACACACAACAAAATGCGGAGGAAGCCGAATCGGGGTTTGATGTTATTGCCCGGCTTATCGAGCCCCTTTGAACTGTTTGAGCTCCCTGCCGGTGAGGACAATAATGAAAAAAATTGTCACACTTGCTGCATATCCCCCCCTCGAATTTGCTTAAGCGAGTGCTATACTATGAGTGAGATATATTTTTTTTGGAGGATTTTGATGAAGAGATCCTGGCGGTTGTTTTTTAGCTCAGCAGTAATACTTACTGTGCTGGGCCTTGGTTCCTGCGACCTCTTGTACAGCGGGAAAAACCTTTTTTCGGCCTTGGACGGACCAGATGTGAGCGCCCTTAAGAGCGCCACCAGCACAAGTTTGATAGATGCCCTCTTGGCTGAACAGGACGGAGAATCCGGAACATTCGGCGATACCTTTGTGGAGAAAATAACCGCAGACCCCGAGGCGGTGGATACTATTTATTCGAACTTGGAAGACATTTTTACCAACAGCAATACGTATGATCCTGATACCAGGGTCGATGCGGCATCTCTTGCGGCGGAACTTATCCTAGCCACCTCTGACACCGCAGGCGCGGTAATAGACAACGTGGTGAGCGCCATCGTGTCTCTCTCAAGCGACCCGGAGAATACCGATTTTACCGCCGATGAGCTTGCAGTAGCCCTTTTAAGCAGCATCGCGCCGAGCCGGGAGGCCTTTATTGCCCTGGCCACCGACCTGGACCGTATCGCTTCCGCCTATGACGCCCTGGGTTCTGCCCTTGTTGATGGCGGCAACACGGCCCTGGACGCCGGCGACGGCCAGACGGCCCTCATCGCCTTTACCCTCTCGGCTATAGTAGATGCGGTGCAGGTGAATAGTGGTGAAAACCCCGCCGAAAAACTCTACGACCAGCTTATCGGCCCGGCCCTGCGAGGTGAAGAAATAACTGCAGATATAATAAATAATTTGTTTAGTACATCTATTATTACTCCAAATGGCGCAGATAACCTCCAGAATGCCCTTGATAGCGTGCTTCAGCCCAATACTGGTTCTGCTCGCGATAAGCTTTACACCGCCACCGGCATAGCATCGCTCATCAATTTACTGGGAGGAAACTAACATGAAGTTCACTATAAAAGCTTCTTTTTTCGCAGCCCTTTTCTTTTTTGCGGGCAGCCTTGGTTTCCTTTCCGCAGAAGACATCCTTATGGCTCCCTTTGCACCCCGGAGCGCTACCATTTTAGCCCAGGGCGGCTCCTTTACCGCCGTAGCCCGGGGCTATGAGGCCCTTTTTACTAACCCGGCGGCCTTTGCCTGTTCCCGCGGCAGCCTTACCCTTATGATTAATCCCTGGGTATACGGGAACCCCCGGGACCTTCTTATTTCCGCGGGCGCCCTGGAACCCCCGGCGGATTATACGGGTCCCACAACAACCTTTGACGATACAACAGGTCTTACTGACTACCTCGCCTATGCATCCAAGGGCGGCTTTGGCGGCGGCAGCAGTTTCGGTATCGGCTGGGTCGGCCGGGGCCTGGGCCTGGGAATAGTGTCATCCACGGATCTTTTTGCCGCTGGCAGCCCCTTCCCCGGTGGCGTAAAGGGCTATTTCCAAAGCGATTTTGCCCTAGTCGGCGGCCTTGGGTTTACCCTCATCGATTCAAAATTGATGCGACTTACCGTTGGCGCTGACCTGCGGCCCACGATTCGCTTTTACAGTCCCCTCACGGCAAACACGATTCTGGATATGATTGCCGGTTCCAATTCGAGCGGAACCGATAACCCGCTTAACAATTCTATTATGTACAGCGGTTCTGCCCTGGCTATCGATGCGGGTCTCCAGCTTGCCCTTTTTGAAAATCTTTTCTTTGGGCTTTCTGTCCGGGATCTCTTTAATACCCGCTACGATATGTCCCAGTATCCCTTAGGTGATTGGCTCGATGAACTGCAATCAAGCGGTATCCCTTCCGACGGTGCTTCTGTGTCCGACATTTATCAGGTACCCATGAATATCAGCGCAGGTATAGGCTACCATATTAATATGGGGGCCCTCTCATGGCTCTTCGATCCGACGGTACACCTGGAACTGGCGGATCCCCTCGGAGTTATCCGAGATAATAGATCCCCCTGGGCGCTGCTCCATATGGGTATGGAAACAAAGGTACTCCGTTTTATCAGCCTCCGGGCAGGCCTAAATCAGGGTTACCTCACCGCTGGGGCGGGGGTAAAACTCCTCTTTATAGATCTGAACGTGGCCGCCTTTACCCGGGAACTGGGTAAATATGCGGGAGATCAGGCTTCCAGCGGTTTTGCTTTGGAAGCGGCCCTGAGATTTTAATAGTTGAGGTTCGTCCTATAGGTGGTTTAGTTAAGGGAGGTTGTGCGGTATGGCAAAAAAAAGGCACAGACTTATAGAGGAGAGGCGTTTTATTCGGCCCCTGAGGGGCGTTCTGCCCATGGTGCTGCTGCTTGTGCTCCCCTTGTCATTCTCGCTGGGGTCCTGCAGGCAGTTTTTTACGACAAGCCTTGCGTCCTGGGCAGCCCGGGATCCAGCTTCTCTTATACCGCCGGTTACGGCGAGCAATATTGATGACCTGCTTGCCCAATCTGCCAATAGCCCCGCCCAGTCCCTAGCTCTTTTGGATAGTATCGCCGATGCATTGGCCACGGCTTCCGCTTCGGACGCGGCGGTATTGCAGGCCGCAGCCCTCCAGGCCGCAAGCAACGCGAGCGGGGTCGCCACATCCGTGCTTTCCAACGCGGGCACCATGCTCGAAACACTGCAGGGTAGCGGTGATATTATACCCGTCATCTCCGATGCCATTACGGATCTTACCAATCTCGCACCTTCAGCGGAATTGCTGGCCGCCATATTACCAGCTCCTACTGATACAACCGCCTTTAATGCCTTTGTAGACCAGGCAAGCCCAGAGGAACTTGCCATGGCGGCCGTTGTACTCCTTGCCGCAGAGGCTCAGGCTTCCGGTAGTGTGGAAAACTATATCTCTACTTTTGATCCATCTAATCCAGCTTCTGAAGCTGAGACACTTGCCGTAGCCCTCGCGGAAGCTGCTGCAACAGCCTACGCCACGTCTGGCGGCACCGGCCCCTTGGCGGACATACTGGCGGGTCTCAACTTAACCACAACAC
>NZ_JAJUHW010000030.1 GCF_029265695.1 Gracilinema caldarium
CTCTACCGTTGTAGGTGTTACTGCAGTGGTGCTTTCTTTAATTTTAGGGCTCCCTGCAGCCTATGCGATTGCCCGTTATAAACAGGAAAAATTGGGACTTTTAATTCTTATAGCCCGTCTCATGCCGGGTATCGCACTGCTACTGCCCTGGTATCTTCTTTTTTCACGGCTCATGCTGATAGATACCTATGTTTCGCTCATTTTAAGCCACATGCTGATAGGTCTTCCTATTGTAGTGTGGATCATGACTAGTTTTTTTGCCTCCGTTCCCTTAGAGATAGAAGAATCCGCCCGGGTAGATGGTGCGACCCGGCAGCGTACGTTCATGGAAATTGTTTTGCCGGTTTCAACGCCTGGCATTGTTACGTCAACGACGCTGGCGTTTCTTTTTTCGTGGAATAATTTTATGTTTTCTCAAGTTCTCAGTATGGAAAAAACGAAAACACTGCCTATTGCGGTATACAATTTTGTGTCCTATGCTGAGGTTGATTGGGGGGCCGTTATGGCTGCTACAGTGGTCATTATAGCCCCGGCGATTGTGCTCACCATGTTGTTCCAGAAATATGTAGTCCGGGGCTTAACGATGGGAGCTGTTAAGGGGTAGTTGCAGGAAGGTATGAGGCTTCCATCGCCTTTATCAGATTAAAGACAAGCTCGTTTGCCGGCGTGGCGACTCCGTATTTTTTTCCAAGTTCTACCACCGTACCGGCAAACATTTCAATTTCCGTTTTCCTGTTTGCAAGAACATCCTGGCACATGGAAGTCAGGTTATCCGGGTGCAGTCCCGCCAGCGTTTTTTCCCAATTTGCAAGGTCCTGCTCGTTCAAGTTAATACCCATAGCCTGGGAAAGGGCTATGACTTCACGCTGCAGGGTTTCCATAACCGCCTTTGCTTCCGCATTGGTCTGAAAAAGTCGGTACGGAGCCCGCAGTATCGCTGAAGCTTGGTTTACCCCTACATTGATCATAAACTTAAACCAAAGAGAACGGAGCATGTTTTCTGGTATTTCATAAGGAAGAGCTGCTTTGTCAAAAAAGCGGGCTATCCGTGCAACCCGGGGGCTCAAAGCTGCTTTATTGTTTGTTGCCTCTCCAAAAAAAATCCTTCCTGTCGAAGCAAAACGGGTTTCGTTGCCGAGGCGGACCGCATCAATACCAAGAATCATAGCATAGGGAGGAAGCTTAACCCCCTCGGGTGCGCCGGGACCGGCACCGAAATGGGACCCCAGCTGTTCTTCGCTGGAAATACCGTTCATCAATGAAAGGATCGTTGTATTAGGTCCTACATGGGCTTTCATTTGATGTAAAGCTTCCTCCAGGTGATGATGTTTTACCGCTACAATGATGAGGTCAAACTGGCTGTGGGTAGAAACGGGAGAAACTACCGGAAAATGATAGGTTTTACCATTAACAATAAAACCATCTCGGCTATACCGCTCAAAACGCTCGCCATCGGCAAGAACGGAAACGGTTCCGGGCAATCTCTCGGTAATGATGGAAGCAATCGCTGCGCCCACTGCTCCGGACCCGACAATTAACACCTTCTCAATTTCTGTCATAGTTTCCTCCTCGCTTTTATCATTGTCTTTAGTATAAACCACTTTTTAAGGTGCCGAAAGGGATGGACAATAGACGGAGTACAGCAAAAACCCTATGATATCCATATGCGGCCTCTGTTTCGTTCCGACTCATGGTATCTGGTAGCTTTTTTTCTTGTGCTTATCAGTATCGGCAGCGTGTTGCTTGTCCTGCCTGTTGCTCAGGCTTCGCAGGATAGAACAGTGCGCCCCGTCTCATTTATAGATGCTCTTTTTATGGCCACATCGGCGGTCTGTGTTACTGGTCTTGCAACCGTTGATTTAGGGCGTTTTAGTTCCTTCGGGCAAACGGTGATTTTACTATTAATTCAATTTGGCGGGCTGGGAATAATCAGTTTTACCTCCCTTTTGCTTATTTTGCCTGGGGGGCGTATTCCGTTTCGGCGGCTTTCCACGATCCGCAGTTTTTATGTTGATGGAGTTGAGTATGATCCGCGAAAAATTCTTTTAAATATTATTTCTGCCACCCTGTGTATTGAAGCTCTTGGGGCAGTTATATTATCGCTCTTATTTAAAAAGGCTGGTGTAGCGGATTATTTGTTTAACGGTATATTTCATGCGGTCTCTGCCTTTTGCAATGCAGGTTTGTCGCCATTTGCGGATAGTTTGGAACGTTTTTCTGGGAATGCGGCCATTCTTACCGTTGTTATACTGCTCATTATTTTGGGAGGGCTTGGCTTTATTGTTTTGCAAGATGTATTTGATGTAATAAAAGGCAAGCATCGGTACCTTAATTATCACAGCCGGGTGGTGCTTTTAATGACGGCTGCGCTGATTGGTATAGGGTTTTTATTTTACTTTTTTATGGAAAAAAGTGCTGCATTTGCTCGATTATCAATAAATGACAGAATCATGAATGCCCTGTTTCAGGCGGTTACACCACGAACAGCGGGTTTTGATACGGTCCCGCAAGCTTTGCTGAGCCAGCCGTCCAAGGTTTTTACAATCATACTTATGTTTATCGGCGCCGCTCCTGGTTCTATCGCGGGGGGTATTAAGATAACCACCTTCTTTGTTGTTATCGTTATGATGACCCGGAACCCCGATCCTTTGGGGGATGTGCAAATCGGAAAACACCGTATTTCTTCTTATACCATGAACCGGGCTACCGTTTATCTTCTTAAGGCTGTTAGTTTACTTCTAATAAGCGCCCTCTTGCTCAGCCTCATTGAAGGGCCCCGAGGGGTGGCTTTTGATGAAATAGTGTTCGAAGTAGTATCTGCCTTTGGAACGGTTGGTCTCAGTCTGGGTTTGACCCCCCATTTAAGCATAGCCGGTAAATTGGTGATTATCGGGATTATGTTTGCAGGACGGGTAGGCCTTATAGCCCTTTCGTTCTCGGTAGTTCGCCTTAAAAAATATGAAATAACCTATCCGGAAGGACAGGTTTTATTGGGGTAGACCATGAAACAGATTGCAATTTTAGGGGTTAGTTATTTTGGTTCCGCAGTTCTGGAGGAGCTGCTTGAAATGGATGTGGATATTCTTGTGATCGATAAGGATCGGGAAGTGCTGGACCGGTATCGGGATGCGGTATCCGCTGCGATCGGTATGGATGTCATTAATTGGGATGCACTTGAAAAAACGCTGCCCAAAACCATGGATGCGGTTATTATTGATATGGGTAAAAATATAGAGTCATCCATACTGGCTGCAAGCTACTGCAGGAAATTGGGCATTAAAACCATTATTGCAAAAGCTGAAACAGAGGCCCATGGTGAGATACTCGGAATTGTAGGGGCCACCAAGGTGGTTTTTCCGAACCGGGAAGCTGCGAAGCGCATCGTACCGCAGATTGTTTCTAACTTAGTATTGAACTATCTTCCAGTCGGAGGAAACTTGGTAATTGCAGAAGTAGAAATACCTGAATCTTTTGTCGGAAAAACTGTACTGGAATTGGATCTTCGCAAAAAATATGGGCTTAACCTTATTTCTGTTCGATCTGAACAGGAAGAGTACCGGCTTTTTTCGCCCGATTACCGGTTCGAAGCCCATGACATCGCCTTGGTTTCCGGTACAGAGGCCGATATAGACTCCTTTGCAGGACGGCTAGAAAAAGAAGGCAGTTCAAAGACGTTTATGGAATCAATTAAGCAGCTTTTTAGTAAAACCAAAGCATAATGGTCTTTTTGTCTGAGCTTTCTGATTATGACAATGTCATCGATAGTCTTATCGATTCAGGATACAAAGAAGAATTTTGTGTTGCCGATTCATTCGAAGTTCCTGTAATCAGGTCCCTTATGGAAGCGGGATTTTTGGTTATGTCCTTTCAAAACGGAGAAGCACTCTTGCTGCCAAAATTGCATTGGGAACGGAGCGTACTTTTTTTTAAGGATCTGCACATTCCGAAATCTCTGAAATCCCGTCTTCATACCTATACCCTTAAGCTTTTTGACAGCCTACAGCCCATCATTGAGGCCTGTATAGATGCCCATGGAGATGAATGGCTTACTGAGCCCCTGGTAAAAGCTTTAATTAAACTAGACCCAAGGTTGCATTCGGATCAGAATGATATACCGCAGCGTGCTTTTTGTTCAGCCTTTGGTTTATACAAGAATAACAAGCTTGTTGCAGGAGAATTTGGGGTTTTCTGCGGCGGAGTATATACGAGCTACTCAGGTTTTTACTGGGAAAGTAACGCCGGTACGATCCAAATGGTACTTACCGCCCGATTCCTAGAAGCAAGCGGATTTGCCTTTTGGGATCTCGGTATGCCTATGGACTACAAGAGCAGGCTTGGTGCAGTATCATTAGCCCGGCCGCATTTTATTAAGCTTTTTCGAGAGGCTCGTTTAGTTCGGCCGCTGCTTTCGGTGTAAGTGATTTATACTGTTCGAGCTCCTGTTTGCATTTCATATACTCGGCATTTAATTTTACGGTTCGTGCATTGAGCCTGGTGAGTCGCTGGGCTAAGAGCCGGGCGAGGAAGATACCATAATGGGGGTTCCTTTTAATCAGGTCAACAAAATCTTGTTTGGAAACCTTTATACAGGTACCCCCATCCTTGGCGACCACCGTAGCGGTCCTCTGGTTGGACAGTAAGAAGGACATTTCACCAATAAACATATCGTCAGGAGTCAGATACGAAACACACCGATTGCCTGAAAAAACCAGATACCGACCAGATACTATGTAATACAAATAGTCCGAGGTATCCCCTTCCCGGACCACAATTTCTTTTGCCTTAAAATGGATTTCTTCTTGGTCGCTAAAAATTCGGGGAACCATATTGCTTGAGTCCTTCTGATGGAGGATAGAAAAACTCACCTCGTTTCCCTTGTCGTTGTAGCTTAGGTCCTGCACATATACGCCAGCCATTCGGATTCCCATGCCATGGAGTCCGATGGTTGGTTTAGATTGAAGCCTGCTTCTCCAGTCAAAGCCGTCACCTTCGTCGGTGATAGCAAAGGTTGATTTATCTGGACTTATGGTGTAGGAAAGCCTGACTTTTTTTGCAGCGATGGCAGGATCCTTGTTTTTTTCTCGGATAAGGTCCATAGCATTCCTGCCCTGTTCAAGCCAAGCGGTCTTTTCTTCAAAACTGATTTTGCAGTTTCCGTGTTCTATGGCGTTTACCAGGAGTTCCTGAAGTGCCACATGCAGTTTCTCCCGATCATCCCGGCTCACCAGGTTTGCATTGTACAGATAGTTGGTAACAAGGTTTGTATAAACCACGATATCCAGTGGATCGTTGTCGATAATAAAGGTTCCGGAGATGGTTCGTAAGAGATGCTGCTGCATGCCCCTTTGGAATAAAAACTGTTTATTATGGGTTAAAATCCGTAAAAGCCGACCGCAATTGGCTTTGAATTCGCTTTGATGAATAATAGCCAACACATTTGAGTCATGAAGATGCTCGGCCAGTTCCTTATCGCTTTCAGAATTATGAATAACAATGAGACCGCCGTAATGGAGCCAGGGGTCATCTTTAATTGCCTCTAAAATGGCGATGGATGTTTCCTTGCAGGGACCTTCTTCGCAATAATCCAGGATTTTCATTTCAGGAAGCTCATATTTTAAATATTCCAATACTGGTTCAAGGCCTGAAAGGAAGACAGGTTGCAAGGTATTGTTCAATGGATATGATGCGGTTTGGATCAATTCTATTAGTTCAAGATTCGTTGTGATAACAGGAACTCGAAACATTCTCGGAACCCCTTTTAATTACACTTAAAATATGCACCATTATTCGCTAAATATGGTATTATTGCAGTATGATTCAATCTAAATATACCATAGAAAGTGGTAAACCCCTACCCCTAGGAACAGGAATAACCGGTACGGGGGTGAACTTTTCCCTTTTTTCTCGACATGCCACCGCGGTAACCTTAGTACTTTTTGATTCCCCCGATGCGATAGACCCTATGGAGCAAATCATTTTGGATCCCCATAAGAATAGGACCGGGGATCTTTGGCATTGCCATGTAAAAGGCCTTGAACCAGGAGCTTTTTATTTATACCGGGTTGACGGGCCATACTTACCAGAAAAGGGGTTCCGATTTAATCCAAATAAGCTGCTTTTGGATCCTTATGCAAAGGCGCTAACTGACTTATCCGGCTGGGATCTGACAAAATCCATGGGGTATAACCCCAATATGCCCGACGGAGACCTTTCTTTTTCCTATGAAGACGATGCGCCCTATCAGCCTAAGTGTATTGTAATCGATGATGAATTTAACTGGGAGGGGGATAAGCCTATCAATTATCCGCTCCGTTTTAGTGTGCTTTATGAAACCCATGTTAAGGGCCTTACCATGCATCCGAGTGCAGGTGTAGACCATCCGGGAACTTACCGGGGGGTAATTGAAAAAATACCGCATCTCAAGGAATTGGGTATTACCAGTCTGGAACTGATGCCGATCCAGGAATTTAATGAACAGGAAATTCCCCGTATAAACCCAAGAACCGGCGAAGCTTTAAAAAATTATTGGGGTTATTCTACTGTTGCATTCTTTGCGCCTAAAGGATCCTATGCTGCTGATAGGACTCCGGGGGCGCAGGTGAGGGAATTTAAAGAAATGGTGAAGGCCCTGCACCGAGCGGGGATCGAAGTCATTCTGGATATTGTTTTTAACCATACAGCGGAGGGCAATGAATTAGGGCCGACCTTCTCGTTCCGTGGCATAGATAATACGATTTATTATATGCTTGATGAAAACAAACGGTATTATAAAAATTATTCAGGCTGCGGAAATACTTTGAACTGCAATCACCCCGTGGTCCGTACGTTTATTTTAGATTGCCTGCGTTATTGGGTCATAGAAATGCATGTGGACGGGTTCCGTTTTGATCTTGGTTCTATACTGGGGCGGGATCAGCAAGGCCGTCTTATGGAAAATCCCCCCATGCTGGAGCGGATTGCCGAAGATCCGGTACTCCGGAACACCAAGATAATCGCCGAAGCCTGGGATGCAGGCGGCGCTTACCAGGTTGGCTGGTTTCCCGGTGGGCGCTGGGCTGAATGGAATGACCGTTACCGGGATGATGTGCGCAAGTTCTGGCGGGGAGATGCCTTTGAAGCCCGCCATTTTGCAACCCGGCTCTCGGGGAGTTCCGATTTATACCTTCGGGATGGCAGGAAACCCTTTCATTCTATCAATTTTATAACAAGTCATGATGGGTTTACCTTACGGGATCTGGTCTCTTACTCGGAAAAACATAACGAGGAAAACGGGGAAGAAAACCGGGATGGTCATGGGGCTAACTTTAGCAGCAATTATGGTTTTGAAGGACCGACCACAAACCCTGCGATAGAAACCATACGATTTAGACAAATGCGCAATTTTATTTGTACTCTTATGATTTCCCTGGGAACACCCATGCTGCTCGGGGGAGATGAGATGGGTAGAACCCAGCGAGGAAACAACAATGCGTATTGCCAGGATAACGAAATTTCATGGTACGACTGGACCTTGCTCAATACCAACCGCGATTTCTTCCGCTTTGTACAGGAAATGCTGGCCTTTAGGAAACGGCACCCAGCCTTTTTACGGCCTGAATTTTTTACCGGTAAAGACGGAAGCTACAATGCAACACCGGATATCACCTGGTATGACGAACAGGGTAACAGTCCTGACTGGGCAAAGATTGATAAGCGGCTTGCTTATCGCCTGGATGGTAGCAAGGCCGACACCTTTGCAGACCGGGATGACAATGATTTTTACATTATGTTTAATTCCTGTAAGGAAGGCTGTCTGTTCAAAATTGCTGAGGCTCCCGTTGGGAAAAAATGGTTCCGGGTTGTGGACACAAGCCTCCCTTCTCCGGAAGACATTGTAAGTCCCGGATTGGAACAGGCTATTGCTTCCCAGAAAGAATATTATGTGAATGACAGGACGACGGTCATTCTCATGTCAAAGTGGATTTAACGCCGATTCAAGCACCCTGGTTATTATAGGCGGGAAGCGTAACTGTAAAGGTGGTCAGCCCCGGTCTGCTTGTAAAGGTAATCGTGCCTGATAGGTCTTCTACGATTCGTTTACTCAAGTCTAATCCAATACCGGTACCGATCCCTTTGGGTTTTGTTGTAAAGAAGGGGGTAAATATTTTAGGTTTATTCTCTTCGCTAATACCTATCCCCGTGTCGGTAACTTGAACTTGAATAAGATCTCTGTCGCTATGGAACTTTTCTATCCAGATCGTAAGGGTGCCGCCTGCTTCCATTGCCTGAATTGCATTGTTGATCAGGTTAACCCAAACCGCATTAAGGCGTTCCGGGTTAGCAATTACCCAGCCAGGGTCCAGGAATTCACGGATAATCTGGATAGTATACTTGGTTCGGTTATAAAACATGGTTAAAATGGTTTCCATTTCTTCCTGTATTGATACTGGGACACGGGTCTCTTTTTCCTCATAGGTCCATTGTTTCAGCGCCTTAAGAGTCAGCGAGGCACGCTCTGCAGCGCTTTGTATTATCGCGTTGTCCTTTTCAAGGATGTTAAAGTAGTAGGCCGTTTTAACAATGTGCTGAACCTTATGAACCTTACAGAGTAGTTCGTATATTTCTGTGGTATCTAATGGTATTTCCATATCAACGAGGTCATCGGTAATTTCTTCTGCATGTGTTATATGACGGGATTCAAGGTTATTGATGAAGCTAATCCGTTCTCTCAGGCTGCTCTGGCTCTGGCCGGATGCTTTCAGAAGGTTTAAAAATAGCTTTGTTTCTTCAGGATCGTTTTTAGATAAAAGATCACAGAGATCTTTTTTTATTTGAACTATGGCAGCGCGTATTGTCTCGGCGGTTGAAATAATCGCTCCCAGTGGTGTATTTAGTTCGTGGGCCAGCCCGGCAGTCAGGTTCCCTAGGACTGCGAGTTTTTCGGAAACCAGAACCTTGTCCAGGGCAGTAGCAAGCTGCTGCCCCATGTTTTGTACCTGTTCTTCCAGCCGTTCATTCATACTGGTAATCTCATTGGCTTTGGCATAGAAGGTTTTGGCCAGGAGCTGAATTTCTGCCACCCCTTGTATACTGGCAGGTACTTCGGGAAGCGTCTTGTTTATCTCCCATTGGTTTAACGCTTTAATAAAATAATTGATCGGTTTTATAAGGAGAAAATCGAGTATAGAAAATCTTAACAGCAGAATGACAATAATGGCAGTCAGGGTTAAGAAGGCAAGAAATTGGATCTGTGTGTAAAAATATTGCAATTGGTTTGTCGGTGTCAGCAACACTATATCTGCCGAGAGCCATACGCTGGACAAACGATTGATAATAAATTGTTTTTTATCAATGGTAATTGATGAACCTCTCGGTAAATTGATGATTTGGCTTGGTAAGTTACCGCCGATGCTGGTGTATGGAATGCCATCTGAGTTGGTAATGAGGACTATGGATCCATCAAATTGTACGAGCCGAGCTATTTCATTGTTAATAGAATCCAGTTTTATGCGGCCCACTAACTGTTTGTCTGAGAGGGGAATGCTTAAATACAGACTTGGTTTTTCGTCCTCTGGTGCGTAAAAAACAGGGGATCTGCGGACCGTAGAAAAGTAAGTGGAAGCCAAGAACCGTGAAATATCTTTTGAAAAAACAAAACCGCGGAATAAAGCTGATCCTGGACTTGTTTTAATTATCTTCTCTATACTGTTTCCGGATATGAGGTAAATGTCCGAAAAATCGCTGATAAAACGTCCTGCTTCTAGATCACTGTATGCAGCGAGTTTTTCAAGATTTATAACCGCCTGCTGGAGCCGGTTGTAAAAAACCATTTCAATGCCGGTAATCTCAGATTTTCTGCGCTGAGAAAAATCGTTGGTGATTTTTTGCTGGATGTAATTAAAGGCTCCGTATACAAAAAGAAGGCTAAAAAAGATGGTGATAAACTCAAGGCTCAACAAATAAAACCGGAGTCCCTGGAGCTTTTTCATTATTTAAATTCTCCAGCAATGTCATTTATGAAATGGTACGATTCGGAAGTATCGCCAAAGGCATCAAAAGTTATGTTCCCCACCCGTGTCGCTATTGTTTTCTGAGCGAGGACCCATTGTTTGGTTTTTTCCGGTGTCGTGGCGCCCGCATTAAAAGCCATATCCAGTATTTCAAGAGCTTGGTACACCTTGAGACTAATAATAGTAGGGCTTAAATGAAAGTTTATTTCTATACTTGTCATATAGTCATCGATTGTCTTATCTGCTTTTCGTGAAGGAAAAAGTGACGGCAGGATGGAATGGCCAATTGCAGGACCAGCGGTGTTCACGAGTTCCTTGTTGTTCATCCAGGGAGTGAAAACAATTGTTGCTCCGTTTTGAAACTGATGAGCATACTGGGCAATGTTACCGGCTATATTTTTGTAGCCCCCAATAAGAAGATAAAGTACATTAAAATTGAAGGATGAAAGAATGTGATCTAGAGAATGTATTTCGAGTTTATTTGCATCAATATCAACAGAGCTCACCTTAATATTTGGTGCGATGTTGTTGAGTTCAGCAAGAAAGGCTTCTTGAGCAGGAACAGTATAGCCTGAATTTGAAAGATCTCTAATGATCAGCAATTTTTGTGGATATAGCCCTGCAATTTTTTGAGCAATAACGTTTTGTTCTCGTATTACATCAGGAATAACCCGCAGAATGTAATCGTCCTTACCGCTCAGCCGAGTGGTTGTCGCACCGGTTATAATGGTAAGCCGTTTATCCTTATTAATATCGTTGGCAATTTCATTCGCGCAGGTAGAGGTATGACTCGTAATAATGTATCGTATATCGCTCCCTTGAATTTCTGCATAGGCTTGTTTGGTTCGGACCGGATCCCAGCCGTCATCAAAGGGTATAACCTGAATCTGGCTATATGGATGAAGCCGTTCAAATTCTTTTACCGCCGCTATTTCACTGGTACCGATAATTGATCCGGCGTCCAATTTGGTCATCAGTCCCACTTTAATTGCTGGTCTTGTGCAGCCAGAGAGCAACATAATTAAAAGAGCCCATAAGACGAACCGGGATGAATGACGCATATGAAAAGATCTCCTTCCTTTAAGTATAGGATATTCTTTCCCTTCATGCTAGAATAAGCTTATGAGCGAAGGATTTTCTGTATTTCACCAGGTGAGTTTTCAGTACCCTGAATCTGAAACAGCAATTTTTTCTCATTTTTCGGCTGCCTTGCCCGGAGGTTTTGTAAGCCTTGTGGGGCCTAATGGGGCAGGTAAGTCCACTTTAATGCTCCTTGCTGCGGGCAGGCTCATCCCCCAGGAGGGAACCATTACCCTGCTTAGCCGGGATACACGGCTTTTTTCCAGCGAGGATGAGCGAAATGCCTATGCGTCCTTTATCTATCAAAATATGGAATTCGAAACCGAGGAGCCCCTGGGTGCAATTTTGGAACAGGTATATGCCGGGGGCTTTCATGCCCTGAAGGGAGAAGATTTTTACCAAGAGGTTCTTAAGGTTTTTGAACTTACCGTTTTGCAGGATAGGCCTCTGGCCCGGCTTTCTAAGGGAGAAATGCAAAGAACCCTTCTTGCTTTTTCTGCCCTCTTCGGTTCCCGGTCCCTTTTTATGGATGAACCGGTATTCGCCATGGAGGACCGGCAAAAAGAAGCAGCTCTGGATTTCTTTAGGTCCTACCAAAAAAAGACGGGGATTACCATTTATGTATCCCTCCATGAGCTTGACCTCACCAAGAAATATGCAGAAACAGTGCTGCTTTTTAAGAAAGACCGCAGCATCGATATGGGGAGCCCTGCAGAGTTGCTTACTCCGGCTAAGCTGGAAGAGGCCTATGGGGTTCCGGCGGTGATGCTCAAGCAAAAGGAATACCTGGACCGGAAAAAGCTCGAAGAAGAGGCTGAAATGATTGCTGCCATGGAAAAGGACCAGCACCATGGATGAAAGCAGTTTTATTCTTGGGGTTGACCTGGATGGTGTGGTGGGAGACTTTTATGGGGCCATGCGGGAAATAGCCGCCGAATGGCTTGACAGGCCCGTGGAGAGCCTTAAAAAAGATGTTTCCTTTGGACTTCATGAGTGGGGTATCGACGAATACGGCGGCTATGACCGGCTCCACCGTTTTGCCGTTACCCAGCGGGACCTGTTCAAGGCTATGAAACCCATCAAAGATGCTCCGGCGACCTTAAGGAAACTTTCCACCCGGGGTATTCGGATCCGGATTATAACCCACCGGCTTTTTTTAAAGTATTTCCATAAAACCTCTATAACCCAAACGGTGGAATGGCTTGATGCCCATGATATCCCCTATTGGGACCTCTGTTTTATGAAGGATAAGGGTGCTGTTGGGGCCCATGTCTATATTGATGATTCCCCTGCTAATGTGGAGCGCCTGCGGGAACAGGGATGCCGCACCATTGTGTTTACCAATTCGACAAACCGCAATCTGCCTGGGCCCCGGGCCGACTCCTGGCTTGATGTAGAAAAGCTGGTCTTAGAAGCCTATGACGAATGGCGAACCGGTACCCTGAATCTCTTTGGTGCAACGAGTTTTCCCCGATAAGGCTTTTCCATGGCCGATATAGTTCTTGCTACCATTAACGCGAAATGGATACATCCCTCGCTGGCCCTGCGCCTGCTGCAGGCGAACCTCGGCGAATTGGCGGTAAAAAGCCGTATACTTGAGTTTGCCCTGCGCCAGCCCCTTGAAGAGAAGGTCTCTGCAATTTTAGCAGAAGCACCGCGGATACTCGCTTTTTCCGTATCTATCTGGAACCATGAGGCTACCCTGGCATTGCTGGATGCCCTTGAATTTCATTGGCAGGTCACTTCCAAAACAGAATCGGCCAGCGGCACCTGCTCAAGGCCCATTATTGTCCTTGGGGGGCCTGAAGTCTCCTATCTATCTGAATCGGCGCCCCTCATACAAAAGGCCGACTGGGTGGTCCGGGGCGAAGGGGAAGAGGTTTTTCCTGTGCTGTGCGAGCATCTTTTATGGGGGAAAAATTTAAAGTCCCTTGAACCATTTGGGTCTACACGGGGCAAATGGATTTACGCAAGGCCTGTGTCTTTAGAAGAGATAAAAAGCGCTTATCACCTCTATACCGACGAAGATATTGCCCGAAAGCTTATCTATGTAGAAGCATCACGGGGCTGTCCCTTCGGTTGCGAATTTTGCCTCAGTTCTCTGGACCGGAGGGTACGCACTATTCCGCTGGAACAATTTCTTCTGGATATGGACTACCTCTTTTCCCGGGGGGCTCGGTCTTTTAAATTCTTAGACCGGACCTTTAACCTTGATACAGAGCGGGCCGAAAAGATACTTCAATTTTTTATTGAACGGATTAAACCCCCGGCCTATGTACATTTCGAAATGGTGCCATCTCGGTTCCCCGACAGTGTACGGATCCTGCTCATGCAGTTCCCTCCAGAGACGCTGCGGCTTGAGGTAGGAATCCAGACTTTTACGCCTGAGGTCGCAAAAACTATCGGGAGGCCCAGTAATCCCGAAAAGGAACAGGAAGCCCTGCGATTTTTAAGGGAAAAGACCCATGCTATAGTTCACGCGGACCTTATCGCAGGGCTCCCGGGGGAAACTTTGGAAAGTTTTGCGCGGAGCTTTAACCTGCTTTGGTCTGCGCGGCCTACGGAAATTCAACTGGGAATCCTTAAAAAACTTCCTGGAGCTCCTATATCCCGGCATGATGAGCCCTTTGCCATGGTCTACGATACACGGCCCCCCTACGAAGTTTTGGAGACGGGCACCATGGCCCGGGCAGAGCTCGATGCTCTTAAAAATTTTGCCCGGTTCTGGGAACTCGTGGTAAACCGAGGTCACTTTGATGATCTTGTGCCTCTCTTGCTTCCCGAATCTGCCGATGCTTTTGGAGCCTTTATGGACCTATCCCAGCATCTCTTGGGGCGTTTTGGCCGGAACTGGGGCATAGATCGGCAAGAACTCCGGCAGGCCCTGTCAGAATGGTGCGGAGGCTCAGAAGGTCAGAGCTAGCTAAAGAGTCCCTCGAGATAGGTTTCCAAGTCGACCTTAATAGGCATGAGATAAAGGTCAAATCGGTGGGTTTTGCAGAATTGGAGAACCTGCCGGCCAAAGCTGATGTTCCAGTGCAGGTCGGGCCGGAAGGAGCGGGGAAAGATTGCCCGGTTCCGGGCTTCCCAGTAGTTGCGGCTATTTTCCGAAAGCACCGGTGACACGCCCCAGAAAACGCGGCGGCCTTCCAGGTATTCGGCATAAATTTCTAGGAGCCGTACATCAAAAAAGGGCTGGCTCATGAATCCGTCGGCCCCGCTGTCCTCCTTTGCCTTAAGGTAGTCCAGTTCATAGCGGATGTTGGACCGGTAAGGATCAAAGGCCGCATAAACGGTTAAATGCGGGAGTTCTTTTTTTAATTTTTTAATGAAATCCGTTGTGTGGGTGGGATAAACCCGATGTTTCATATCCTGGGGCGGGTCTCCCGCGACCACCAGAACCGTATCAATATGGTGCTCCTTGAAATAGGAGGAGAGGGGAAAGGGTTCATCCATGCTAAAGTCGATGGCCCGCAGGTGGGGAATGCTCCGGTACTGCTGGGGAATATAGGCACAGGCCTCCCATGACCGGATCGGAAAGCGGAGCAGGTCTGGAATGTTGATATATGAAATGTCTGAAAAACGAAAAACAGCGGAAAGTCCAGCTTTAATGGAGGCTTCGTCCCGGGGGACTAGTTCGAGGGATATGTTCATCGATCATACTCCGTATGTAGTATTATGCTCCGCAGCGCAGTTCCGCCCGGAAGGCACTTTGTTCAGAGTCGGTATGTTTACCCTCAAAGGCCCAGCATTCTGTTACTTCAAAGGGTGCAAAGAGTCTTGTTTCATTAACTGTTTGGTCAAGTTCATCTGCAGAACCTAACCAGAGCGAAATAGTTTCCTGGGGCCGAATTTCTGCAAGATAGTTTATGTCGAGCCTGAAATGGTTTGATTCTTCCAGAACCCGTTCATCAAGCATATCCTGTATCCACTGGATATATCGGGCGTTGTTCACATGTCCGTTGTAGTCGATGTCCGAATAGGCAGCCCGGCGGCTCCCCGCGGGCTCTAGCTTGGTTCGGGCGGAAAGTGCACCGGCTCCGTCGCTGATAGCCGGCATGTCCGTATTGGTCGGTAGCTTTTCTGTCAGGACCTGGGGGCGGAGGGGCCTGAGTTTTTCAAGATCCACCAAAAGCCAGGCGCTGCGGCCCTGGGCAATGGTAGCCCCAAAACCATCGATAATATCGTAATCCCGGATTGCAAAGAGCTTTTCAGTTCCCCGGGGCCAGGTCCGGACCGTTATCATTTCTTGCCAACCGGGGCGGCGATACATAAGAGCCGTCATACGGGAAAGAACCCAAGCTTGATTACCTCGGAGCAGTGCGTCTTTGCCAACACCGAGCTCGGTTGCGTGGTTTCCTGCAACTTCCTGAAAAAAATTAAAAAGAGATGCAGGACTCAGCCGGTTGTTCCGGTCCACATCCCAACTTCTTACGATGAATTGTTCGGTCCATATGGATTTCATAATGTTTCCATGGTGACAAAAAGGATTGGTAACGTCAATAAGTATTCTCAAAGAACGGGGTTTAAGCAAATAGCTTCGCTTATCTTTTTACAGAGCAGTCTTTTCAGTACAATAGGTGCATGACTGTTCGCGAACGATTAAATGCCCTTGCGGCAGAACGGATACTGCTTCTGGATGGTGCTATGGGTACCATGATACAGAAGTTCGGCCTCACTGAATCTGATTTCCGGGGCACTGCCTTTGCTTCCCATGGAAAACCACTTGCAGGGTGTAATGATATACTCAGTATTACTCGTCCGGGTGTTATTGCGTCGATACATCAGGCTTATCTGCGCTCCGGTGCGGACATCATCGAAACAAACTCGTTTAATGCGAACGCTATATCCCTTGAAGACTACGAACTGGCGGACCGGGCCTATGAGATAAGTTTAGCCGCAGCACAGGTTGCCCGGGAATCTGCTGATTTGTACAGCACTGAAGAAAAACCCCGTTTTGTGGCGGGTATTCTGGGGCCTACAAGCAAAACCGCAAGCATATCTCCCGACGTAAACGATCCGGGGGCCCGTTCGGTTAGCTGGGATGAGCTTGAGGCGGCTTATTACGACAATGCCCGGGGGTTATTAGACGGCGGCGCCGACATCCTCATGATTGAGACCATTTTTGACACCCTGAACGCCAAGGCTGCCATTTCGGCAATCCAAAAGCTGCTTGAGGAACAAGAAGCAGCGGATCCCACCGGTGCGGCGTCTGGAAAGTATGATGTACCTATTATGATTTCCGGAACCATTGTGGATGCCGCAGGCCGCACCCTTTCAGGCCAAACCGTGGAAGCCTTCTGTGTTTCGGTGCTGCATGCCAAGCCCTGGTCTATCGGTCTAAACTGTTCCCTCGGGGCGGAACGGCTCTACCCCCATGTGGCTGCCCTGGCCGAAATAGCCCCCTGTTTTGTAAGCGCCCATCCCAACGCGGGGCTCCCCAACCGTTTTGGCCAGTATGATGAATCGGCCCAGACGATGGCTGCTAACATTCAAGGTTTTCTAAAAAATGGCCTTGTGAACATTGTAGGGGGCTGCTGCGGTTCAACCCCCGCTCATATTGCGGAGATTGCCCGTCTCGCGGCCAATTACCGGCCCCGGGCCATACCGGATATACCGCCGAAAACCGTGCTTGCGGGACTCGAACCACTCATTGTGGATCCTGCGATCGGTTTTTTTGATGTGGGAGAACGGACCAATGTGGCGGGGAGCCGGAAATTCCTCAGGCTCATTAAAGAAGACCGGTATGACGAAGCCCTGAGTGTTGCCCGGGAAATGGTGGAAGCGGGAGCCTCCATCATCGATGTCTGTATGGATGATGCCCTGCTGGATGCTCCGCAGGCGATGCGAAAGTTTTTAAACCTTGCCCTGGCGGACCCAGAAATTGCCCGGCTCCCCGTCATGGTGGACAGTTCCCGCTGGGAGGCCATAGAGGCGGGGCTTAAGTGCCTCCAGGGAAAGGGGATCGTTAATTCTATCAGCCTTAAGGAAGGGGAAGCAGAATTTTTGCGCCGCAGCCGCATTGCCCGCCGGATGGGTGCCGCGGTGGTGGTTATGCTCTTTGATGAACGGGGCCAGGCCGATACGTATGAACGGAAAATCGAGGTTGCAGGCCGTTCTTTTAAGCTATTAACCCAGGACGGTATGCGGGGCGAGGATATTATTTTTGATCCCAACGTGCTTTCAATTGCCACAGGCATACCCGAACATGACCGGTATGCCGTGGACTTTATCGAAGCCTGCCGGTGGATACGGAGCAACTGCCCGGGGGCAAAAATATCCGGCGGGGTTTCTAACCTTTCCTTTAGTTTCCGGGGCAATGACCTGGTCCGGGAGGCTATGCACGCGGTGTTCTTAAAATATGCCATAGAGGCGGGGCTTACTATGGCTATAGTGAATCCGGCGGGTCTGGTCCCCTACGATGAACTGGATCCCCGGTTGAGAGAAGCTGCGGAAGATGTGGTACTGGCCCGCCGGAGCGACGGTGCGGAGCGGCTTTTGGCGCTGGCTGTGGAACTAAAAGAAGCCGCTGAAACTGGAGCCGCTAGCGGTCAAGATGCTAAAAATGCCTCTCAAAGCGACAAAAACAGCTGGCGAAACCTGCCGGTGGAGGAGCGTATCCAATATGCCCTGGTAAAAGGTATCGAAGATTATATAGAAGCTGATGTCCTTGAAGCCAGGACCCATTTTGAAAAATCCTTGGAAGTGATCGAAGGCCCCCTCATGAAAGGGATGAACGAGGTAGGGGACCGTTTTGGGGCGGGTAAAATGTTTTTACCCCAGGTTATCCGCAGTGCCCGGGTCATGAAAAAGGCCGTGGCGGTCCTTGAGCCCTATATACAGGAAGAGAAACGGGCCGATGCTCAGCCTGCCGGGGCTGCAAAAATTATTATGGCCACTGTAAAGGGCGATGTTCACGATATCGGGAAAAACATTGTAGGTGTTGTGCTGGGCTGCAATGGGTACGAGGTGCAAGACCTGGGCGTCATGATTCCATCCGACGAAATTGCTGAGGCAATTATCCGGGAAAAGGCGGATCTGGTCGGGCTTTCGGGCCTCATTACGCCTTCATTGGACGAAATGGTCCATACGGCCCGGGAACTGGAACGGCGGGGTATATCAATCCCCATTTTGATAGGCGGAGCTACCACCAGCGAAGCCCATACGGCGCTGCGGATAGCCCCTGAGTATTCGGGGCCTGTGATCTATGTAAAGGATGCAAGCCGCGCCGCTGCGGTCGTTCGGGCCCTCTTATCGGAAAACGAAAAGGGCCGGTTTTTAGAACAGATAGAAGCCCAGTATTCACAAGCTATTGCCCGGCATGAAAAGCTCAGAGAACGTATAGAACTGCTTCCCCTGGAAAAGGCCCGAAATAATCGAATCGTAACTGACTGGGCCCATGCGGAGCTTCCTGAACCACGGCAAAAGGGCTTAATAGAATTCCGCAATTTCCCCCTGGAAGAATTGGTCTCGTATATTGACTGGTCTTATTTCTTTTATGGATGGGATCTTGGCCATGGCTTTGAGCGGATACTACAGGATAGTGAAAAAGGAGAAGCGGCTCGAAAGCTCTACGAAGATGCCCAGGCTCTTTTACAGCGGATCATTTCAGAAAAAATACTAACAGCCCACGGCGTGGCGGGCCTTTTCCCGGCCTTCTCCCAGGGTGATGACATTGTGCTGTTCAAAGCTGGATCTGTTTCTGAATCAGATTCTCAAGAAATGATAGCCAGGTTTTCATTCCTGCGGAATCAGGAGAAAAAACTCGCAGGGGGCTATAATCCCTGTCTTGCGGACTTTATTGCCCCCACGGAAGCGTACCGCCTGTCGGAAAATCAGGTTGACCGACAAACGGTACGACTGGCAGCCTGCCAGGCAGCAAGCAAGGCAGCATGCCAGGCATTATGCCGGGACTGGATGGGCCTCTTTGCGGTCACCGCCGGCCATGGGCTCGACGCTTTTGTGGCTGAATGCAAAGCCCGGGGCGACGATTATACAGCCCTGCTTGCCGCATCCCTGGCGGACCGTCTGGCAGAAGCCTTTGCGGAAAAGCTGCACCACCTAGTACGGACCGAACTTTGGGGATATGCGCCTGAAGAAAAGCTCAGTACCAAAGAACTATTTGAAGGAAAATATCGGGGTATCAGGCCCGCCTTCGGGTATCCAGCCTGCCCGGACCATCATGACAAAAGGATAGCGATCGAAGTCCTGGAAGCCGAGAAGCGGTGCGGCATCAGACTGACTGAATCATCTATGATGCAGCCCGCTGCATCGGTCTGCGGCATGTATTTTGCCCATCCCGCTTCTTATTATTTTGGGGTAGGGCAGATTGGGGATGATCAGCTTTCTGATTGGGCCGAACGGAAAGGAATTAGTATAGAAGAAGCGAAAAATAGGATCGGAAAATTATAAATTAGCTAAAGAAAAACCGGCCCGCGGTTTTAACGGGGCCGGTTATACAGAACCGCTTATGGCATTGTAATAACAAGTGAACCTCTTGTTTTGTGTTTTGTGGTAAAATTATCACTATCCGAGGCAGCTACCAGAATTTTGTAAGTCCCTGGTGTGAGGGGTCTATCGTTTTTATCGTTGGTTTGTCGGGGAATGACAAAGGTAATGCTTGTATAGCCCTTTTCTTCCTTTCCAGAATAAGAAAGGATGTCCGAAGTTCCGCCGAGCCGTGTATCTTCAGCATGGCTTACAAGACCGTTTCCATAATCGTCCCTGATATATACCACACCATCTTTGACATAAGCAATTTTATAGTCCGCATCTTTCATCATGTTGGAGGGATTAATTCCGATAGCTATCCAGCCAGTAACCGCGGCCTCCATGGTAACCTCTACCGTATCCCTTTGAACCGTAAAGGAGACTTTAATTCCGTTAGATTCTCCTGCTACCCGCTGTTGGGCAAAAAGCAGCCCAGAAAACCCGGTCAGCAAAATAAAAGAGATAATAAACCGAAGTGTTCTTTTCATGACTTACGCTCCTTGGTTTTAATATACCAATATATATTACTAAAATGCAAATCTATTAGGGTTACTACATTTAGGTTTTTTTATGGTATAATCTAAATATGAATACTGAAAATTCTCTTATCGTTCTGGCCTTGCCGGAACAGCGGATTCCCCAGGATGCACAAAAACGGCTTCAGGACCGTGCCGCAGGCAGAAAGGTCATGATTGTCACCGACAAGGGTAAACTCGATTCCCTCTTAGACCAAATTGAAATTGTAGGCGGCGAATTTCCCCCGCCCCTCATTGCCCGGTCTCCGAACCTAAAGTGGTACCAGTCTTGGTATGCCGGGGCAGACTGGCTCCAGAAATTTCCCGAAACAAAAACCCATCCCTTTGTACTTACCAACTCATCGGGAATTCACGGGGTCCAGATGTCAGAACACCTCTTTGGTATGCTGATATCGTGGTACCGAAAATTCCCGGCCGCCTTTACGGCCCAGGGCCGGCATGAGTGGCTTACGTTTACCTATCCCGATATGGATGTACTGGCAGGCAAGACCATGCTCATTATCGGCTATGGTACGATAGGAAAACGGGTAGCCAGGATAGCCCAGGCCTTTGAAATGAAGGTGGTAGGGGTAAAACGTAGCCCAGCTACTGAACAGGATCCCTATGGGGCTACTCAGGACGTGTTCGCAAATTTGAACAAGCGGCTTGCGGAAGCTGATATTGTAGTAAATATTTTGCCCCTCACGGCTGAAACCAAGGGCCTGTTTAACCGGACTATTTTCCAGGCTATGAAAAAAGATGCAATCTTTGTAAATATTGGCCGCGGAGGTTCGGTAAACGAAGAAGATCTCGTGGATGCACTGAAGAAGGGAACAATTAAAGGGGCGCTTTTAGATGTGACTGTTGAAGAACCGCTTCCTGCCTCATCTCCGCTGTGGGATCTGCCAAACCTTATGCTGACGAGCCATTTCTCCGGTTTTCATCCCCAGTATGATGAATTAGCGTTCCAGGTTTTTTTGGAAAACCTCGAACGATACAACCGGGGAGAATCCTTGCGGAATGTTATAGATAAAAATCTAGGGTATTAAGTCTATTCAAGGGAGCTATTAATCGGGGGTATGTGCGAGCGCTACAATGCCGAGCGCGTTTTGGCGCCGCGCATGGACGCCGCCCATGGACGCGTAACGCACGGGGGCGTCGCACACACGCTCAAGCCTGTCTGCTAGACAGAACGGTTTTTAAGGGATTCTCTGAACAGCGCGTCCGGATCGATATCTGTCTGGGTACCATACAGGGGGATGACCCCTTCGCCATTTACGCTTCTAAATAATATCCCTGCGTCATTTGTGTATGCCCAGCTGTATTCGTTGTTGATGATGTAATCGAGTACTGTGGTAACCGCTAAGGTAAAATAAACCAGGGCAGCATTGGTTCGCTGTTTAGAGTTTTTACCTCCTAATAGGGCGTCGATTCGGGTGGAAAGCGGGGTAGGTACCTGGAACAGGTATTGATCCCAAGGATTGTCTATACCGTCGCAGCTCGCATTTTGTTCTGCCCCTCCAGCCTTTTGAGCCTTGTCGATGGAAGCAGCTATAGTAGTAAGGAAGCGCTTAAGCGTATGAACTTCAGAATAAAAGGGTGGTATGTCAAGCTTGTGGATGGTTGGGGCAGAAAAGGACTCAAACTTGAAATAGGGTAAAAAGAAAAGCCGTTTAATCCAATTTAAATCAAGAAGTATCCGTTTAGGATATGCGGCGGTCCGGGATTCGGTCGAAGATTCCAGTATTTGGCAGTATTCGTTGAGCCGATGCAGGTACTCCTTTTCGAAAACCTGTTCTATATACCGGGGCCAGTTCCCGATTATTCTGTTAATGATGGTATCCACCGGTTCTGCTTCCTGGTCGGTAACATGAATAGCACTAAAGGAAACATAACGGAGTCCGTAAAAAAGCTCTTCCAAAATATGCATCAGAATAACTACTTGCTGGATAGGATCCGTGGGTGCAACGAGTTCGTATTCCTTTTTTAAGTCAAACAGCTTGGAAAAATAGGGGTATAGGTCAGGATAGGTTGAAAGCCGCTGCCAGGGAAGACCGGGGAAGAGGCGCTCCAAGGTTTCAAGCCCTTTAATGACCCCTTTGCTGATCGGTTCTTGTTCTTTTGCATGAGCTTCCGCTTTATGGTCCGCCGCTTCCTCTGGCTTTTCTGTTTCTGAAACAGTTGTTTTTTCCTTTACCGCGTTGATCCGAGGCGGGACCGGCTGGAGTTTATCCTTCTCCGTAATATTTAAAAATGCAAGTATCCGCTTCCGGCGGGAAGAAAAAAAACCTTCATAGCTATAATAGGTGTCGGAGACCAGTTTCATAAGGAGCGGGTAGAGTAAGAAGCGGATGCTTTTTTGGATAATCGAATAAGCAATCAATGCAAAACGAATAGAGCCCTGATGTTTTTCTTTCGCTTCTACCGGATCTTCTTCGGCAAGGAGTGAATAGAGCCGTTTGTATGCTTCCTTAATATCATTTTCCGTATCCAAGGCTTCCAGAAGCAGTATGGGCCGGTATATTGCCTTTATTATATCTGAAAAATCGCTAACCTTCACCGACCGGGGTCGGGCTTGAAGCCGGCTTAATTCTGTGTTGATGAGTTCTATGTTCCAGAAGCGGATGGTGTCAATTATTGCAAATGCTTCCGGATGCAGTTTTTTAAAGTGTTCGGTCCGTCTTATGTTTTGCCTCGGCAGAAGTGATCTTGTGGCTATAACCAAAGATTCAAAACGGCCATAGTACTCGTTCATGCGGCGGCTTACAAAGTCCGGATTCACCATATCCGGAGGCTCGGAAAAGAGGGAAAAGCGGGAGACCAGAACCTGGAGGGGTGTTTTTATCTCAAATTCTACCTGAGCGGCCAGCTTATCCATTTTTATCCGTTCGCGGTAACTTGTTTTCAGCGGCTGATCCGGATCATCGCCCTTATCAATTCTGCTGGTTCGTTTTACCTTGAGCGGATTTGGTTCTTCTTTTTCGATTACCTCTACCCGATGTTTGGGAACTCCGGGGCCGGATTTGCCTTTAATGCTTACATTTACCGTTTCATTTCGTCCATGACCGCTTCGTTCCGGTTTGGGCGGTTCGGGCAGTTTTTCAATTCCTATTTCTCCGCCGAGCTTTTCTGCTATAGCCCGGGCTTCTTCGGGATCCAAATCTCCGAGGCGTTTTCTCGTACGTTCTAGCTCGCCAGGCTCATAAATCGCCTTAGGTTTTTTTGCCATACCGGTTCCTTATAATATTATACCCGTAAATAAATCTGTTCTCCCGTACCCCATACATTCCTGAGGTTTATCTTTTCACCATCTTTGGTTTGGAGCATTCCGTTATAGACTCCAAAGGGTGAAATATATTCGCTGCGGGTAATAATGAAATCGAACCCTGTCTTTATTGGCTCCTTGGGGGTGAACGTCAGGTCCACCATACCTTCCAAATCCTGGATAACCCAGTCAGAATCAGGCCCTTCGGGCATGGTAATGCGGACCGGCGGCAAGGGGGTGAGCTGCCCTGCAAGCCACAGTCCGTTTTCGTTATACCGGAAACTGTCCCGGGTCTGGCTTTCTACAACACTAAAGCCGAAGGGACGGCCGTCGTTATGGAAACCATGGCCGGTACACCAGGTTTGACGCATCCGGTAGGGAAAATAGCCCTTGTAGTCCATAAAAAATCCGAAGGTTTTGTCCAGGGAAAGGCTTACATGTTTACCCCCGAACACTAAATCTCCCCGCACAGGAACCATAGCTTTATAGTTGTACATGCACCGCCGTTCAGCGAAGGGAAGGCAGGTAACGAGGGGCGTTGTTTTTAGCCGGGAAAAATCAAATTCCAAATGGGCTGTAAAGGAGGGCCGTTTCAGTTTTGGCTCAATATCTAAATCCAGTTCAATCAGGTCCGCATCGAGCCAGTTATGGATTCGGAAATAAAATCCGTAGCTTCGGCTTGTGATAGAAGAGTTGGAAAGAGACCGGGGAAGTTTCCATGCCCCGAAGGGGAGGGATTTCCGAAAGAGGAGGCTTTCTTTAGTTTCCTTGTTCCAGAGAAAAACCTGGGCAAGGCGGTAGTATTTTGCATTAGTAAGAACCGCAATAAGGAAGTAGGTCTCATTCTGTATATGAAAGGTTTGCCATTCTTTGACCCGTAAGTTCCGGATCCATTTCATGGTAGGGATAAAAAAGGGGTGTTTAACACTGAGCAGATCTACATCGTCGAAGGGCCGGGTCCAGGTACCGAATACCGGAATGCCCTTATCGAGGGGGCTGGAGCGGGGCGGAGAAATATCGCGCTGGTACATCAGAGCTGCCTCGCAAGGTAAAGCAGATATAGAGCCTGGGTCCCCAGGTCCGCCCCCGATTGGGCTTCTTCAGGGAAAAGCGGCGCTGAAAGCCCTGAGAATTGGGCTTTTTCGATTTCAGCAGCAATTTTAGTAAGGGCTTGAGAATTAAGGGCTGCCAGCTTGCGATAGAGGGTTTCTGCCTGGGCAAGGCCCGGCAAGTGTAGCCCCAGTTCCCGGGCGCTTTCCAGGGCGATGCCCATATCTTTGATAAAGTGCTTTACATAAAAGCCGGGCTTTACGTTTCCATCCAGCATCCGGGGGAGTAGGTTGGAAAGGGACCAGCTTCCGGCCGCGCCGGATTCTATACTGGCGAGCATAGTCCGGGGCTCAAGGCCAGATGAAATACCGTAGGCCAGGGCTTCAGCAACCCCCATCATGGTAGATGCAATAACGATCTGGTTGCACATTTTGCAGTGCTGGCCGCTGCCCGGTCCGCCCTGGAGGAAGATGGTCTTCCCCATTTTTTCAAAAATCGGCTGAGCGCGTCTAAAAGCCTTTTCGCTGCCTCCAACCATTATGGAAAGGGTTCCGTTCCGGGCTCCTATGTCGCCGCCAGAAACAGGCGCATCCAGGGCCTCTAGCCCCCGGGCTGCAGCCGCCTCGGCAATACGCTGCGCAAGGCTTGGGCTGGATGTGGTCATATCGATAAGGATTGTACCGCTCCGTGCAGTATCGATAATGCCCTGCGGTCCCAGGTAAAGCGCCTCTACATCCTGAGGGTAGCCAACCATAGTTATGACCACATCCGCCTGTTTGACCGCTTCAGCCACTGAAGAAGCCCACTGAGCCCCCTGATCCAAAAGGCCCTGGGCCTTGCTTTTTGTTCTTGTATACAAAGAGACCGGATAGCCTGCCGCAAGGAGGTGTCCTGCCATACTGCTGCCCATGACTCCGGTACCGATAAACGCTATCTGTTCCATGAAAACAAGTATACACCGAACTAAGGAACTGGTGCAAACCGTTCAAAAGTATAGTATGGTATAGTTTATGGCGATTACACTTTATTCCCTCGGTGCGGCCGAGGAAGTTACGGGCTCCAAGCATGTGCTCGAAGTGGATGGCAGGTCATACCTGATCGATTGCGGTGCCTTTCAGGGCAAACGGGCCGAAGCGGACCGGAAAAACCGGGAATTCGGCATTGATACAGACCGGATAGAATCGGTCGTACTGACCCATGGACACTTTGATCATTGCGGCCTCTTACCGCTCCTCCCCAAGCGGGGCTACAAGGGAACCATATATACAACCCCGGCGACCAGGGACATTGCAATCCTTGTTATGATGGATTCAGCCCGGATCCAGGCCCGGGACGCCGAATATTTGGGAAAACAGGCCGTAAAAAAGGGTGAACAGTTTTCCTGGCAGCCCCTCTATACCGAACAGGATGCGATTACTGCCACAAGCCAGATGGTCTCTGTTTCCTATGAGCGGCCTCTCTGGATCGGTGATGGTGTACAGCTCGAGTTTTATGAAGCGGGGCATATTTTAGGATCCGCTATGGCGGTCATCAAAATAAAAAAGAACGGATCGGAGCGGATTATTGCCTATACTGGAGACCTGGGACGCAAGGGAAAACCAATTATCCGCGATCCGGCAACGAATCTCCCTGCGCCGGATTACCTGGTCTTGGAAAGCACCTATGGGGACCGCAGGCACGATTCTACCGAAGATGCAATGAAGCGCCTTGCCGAAGTGATCCGCCGGGCTGTAAAAACCAAGGGCCGTATCCTCATCCCCTCATTTGCGATTGAACGGACCCAGGAACTGGTATATTACTTCCACATGCTGGCGGACCGGGGAGAAATCCCGGAAATTCCGATTTATGTGGATTCGCCCATGGCAACCAATGCGACAACGATTTTCCAGGTACATCCTGAGTGCTACGATGAAGAAACCCACGAAGCGTTCATCAAACATCATAAAAATCCCTTTGGTTTTAACGCCCTCCATTTCACCACCAGTGTGGATGAATCTAAGGCGCTCAATGATATGGATGGACCACTCGTCATCATTTCTGCCGACGGTATGTGTGAAGCGGGCCGTATTCAACACCACCTGATACACAGCATCGGCGACCCGAATACGACGATTCTTATTGTGGGCTATATGGCAGAGAATACCCTGGGCAGGCGGATTCGGGACAAGGAAAATGAGGTGAAAATTCACGGCGAGTGGTTTAAGCGACGGGCCCAGGTCGAGGCTATCGATGCCTTCAGCGCCCACGCGGATTACCAGGAAACCATCGACTGGCTAAAAGAAATCGATACATCCCGGCTTAAAAAGATTTTCCTGGTCCACGGAGAAAAGGATGCCCAAAAGGTATTCAGTCAGCATCTGGCAGACCATGGCTTTACCAATACGGAAATTGTGCGCTATGGTGCTACCTACGATTTGGAGTGATAGATGGCATATTTGACCGGTTTTCATGCAATTGAGGAACTGATCCGTTCAGGCAAGGCGAAGGGCCCACTCCTGGTGGCCAACGCGGTACCCCGGGCCCGGACGATCATGTCCTTGGCTACGGATCACAAAATACGGATTGACCGGGTCGGTGAACATGAGCTGAACCGGCTGGCGCCGGACAACCGGGGCATTGCCCTCATGGTGGAGGGCAAGGATACGAACAACGAAATTACGGTGCAGGAATTTATTGCCGGTCTTGAACCTGAGGCGGATGCGCTGGTAGTAGTACTGGACAGTATCACCGATCCCCATAACTACGGGGCTATCCTCAGGTCCTGTGATCAGTTTGCCGTAGATCTGGTGGTGGTGGGTAACCGGCGTTCAGCCAAGGATGCGGAGGTGGTGTCAAAAACGAGCGCCGGCGCAGTTGCCTGGGTGCCCATCGCTACGGTGTCCAACCTGGTTCGGGCGGTTGAACAGCTAAAAGAATCGGGCTTTTGGGTATACGGCGCCGATATGAAAGGAGATGCGGTCTACGATAAGGATCTTTCAGGCCGGGTGGTCCTGATTATGGGAAGCGAAGGCTCGGGTATTTCCCGGCTTCTTAAAGAAACCTGCGACGGCATGGTGTCCATCCCTACTGGCGGTAAAGTCGATTCGCTTAATGTATCGGTGGCTGCGGGGGTTCTCCTGTACGAAGCCCGCAGGCAGCGTCACGGGAAACAGTAAATATTGAAACATCAGGAGTAAAAAAGTGAAAGAGTCACGGGTAGTGCTGCTTCGCTGTGAGAGCTATGATGACGATACGGTGTTCAAGACGGTCAGTCGGGGGCTCGAGCTCCTTGGGGGGCTCGAATCGCTTATCCATATTGATGAACGGGTACTGCTTAAGGTCAACAACTTGGCGTCTTCAAAGCCCGAAGAGGCGGTGACAACCCATCCTGCGGTTTTCCGCGCCGTCGGGAAGCTTTTTAAGGAACTGGGCTACCGGAAGCTCTCCTACGGCGATTCTCCCGGCTTTGAAAAACCCGCCGCAAGCCTTGGTAAATCAGGCTACACCCGCATCGCGGAGGAACTTGATATCCCTCTGGGAGACTTTGATACGGGCAAGCGGATTGATTTTCCCGAAGGGAGGGCCTGGAAAAGTTTTGATATTGCCACGGCGGTTTTGGAATGTGACGCCCTCGTTTCTCTTTCTAAAATGAAGACCCACGCCCTGGCACGGATTACCGGTGCGGTCAAAAACCAGTTCGGCTGTGTCTATGGGCTAAACAAGGCAGCATTCCATGTAAAGCTGCCTTCGGGCACCCAGTTCTCCCGGATGCTGGTGGACCTGAACCGGCTCTTAAAGCCGCGGCTCTATATTATGGACGGCATTGTGGCTATGGAGGGAAACGGTCCCCGGGGAGGCGTTCCGCGGCCAATGAATTGCCTCTTGTTTTCCACCGATCCGGTAGCTTTGGACGCCACCTTTTGCAGGCTCATCAATCTGGAGCCTTCCTATGTGGCAACTAATTTTTATGGTGAGGAGTATGGACTCGGGACCTACCGTTCGGAAAACATTGAACTTTTAGGGGACCCCATAGAGCCTTTTATCGCCTACGATTTCGATGTGGTGCGAAAACCCTTGCACTTTAAAAGTGACAACGGAAACGAGGTCCTTGTTCCCCAGGCTGCACGCACCCTGGGATCCTATGTTACTCAGCGCTGGGCTCCCCGGCCCCGCATCATAGCGGAAAAATGCATCAAATGCGGTATCTGTGTGGATGCCTGTCCTGTGGAAGGCAAGGCGCTCCAGTTTAAAAAGCCGGGCCGTAAAGCACCGCCTGAGTACAATTACTCTAAATGTATTCGCTGTTTTTGTTGCCAGGAGATGTGCCCCCAAAAGGCAATAGAAGTTGAGACGCCGCTCATTTATAGGTTCTTCGGAAATAAAAAGGAATAAACCATGACGGTTAAAGAAATAGCCCGCCTTGCTGGGGTTTCTATCGGTACGGTGGACCGGGTGCTTCACGGCCGCGGTCGGGTATCGGCGGAAACAAAGGAAAAAATCGAGCAGATAATTAAAAGCACCGGTTTTACCCCCAACCCAATAGCCAGGGGGCTCAAACGGAGCAGGCCCTACACTTTTGTGGCCCTTTTGCCAAACCGGTTTCAGGATTCAGGCTATTGGGGTCAGGGCTATGGAGGCCTGCAATCTGCGGCTGACGAACTTTCTGCTTTAGGAATTAAGACCCTATGCATCGAATATGACCGCTACGATCCAAAATCTTTCCGGGACGCTCGGGCAAAGTTTTCCGTCATTCAGAGTGACGGCCTTCTTTTACCCCCCATTATGCCGGAAGAAAGCCGCGATTTAATAGAAAGCATAGAAGGAAAAATCCCCTACATTTATTTTGATGCGGATCTACCGGGTACCAGTCCCCTTTGTGTGATTGGTCAGGATGCTTTCCGGGGCGGTATGCTTGCGGGACGCCTGGCCCAGCTCCTTTCTGCGGGTAAACAGGGTTCGTTTGGCGTTTTGGTTGCCCATCAGGAAGATTACCACATCCTGCGGCGCCGGGATGGTTTTTATAACTACGCTTTAGAGCATGATATAAAGGTATTCCAGCAGCAGGGAGTAGATTTGGAGCATCCCGATGCAGCCCGGGAACTTATTAAAAGCCTGCTCAATTCCCATAATGACCTGCTTGGCGTTTTTGTAACAAGCGCCTCGGCCCATAGAATTGCTGAAGCTGCCCGGGAGATAAGGAAAACGAACAGGTTTATCATTATTGGCTATGACCTGGTTCCGGAAAACCACCGTCTTTTGCAGGAAGGTCATATTGATGCAATTATTTCCCAGCGGCCCGAATATCAGGCTCGTCGGGGCCTATTGAACCTGTATCGTGCAATCGTACTTGGCAAGACTATACAAAAACGGGAAGAAATACCCCTGGATTTGTATCTGCCCGAAAATGCGCCACCCTTTCATGCGGAGCATGGGAAGCGGGGCGCAGCTGCTCATCATGATGCTTTGTCTTCCGTTGCACAGTGACGCCTCTTATACGCGCACTATTTTAAGCTTTTTACCGCTTCCCGCTCGATACCGAGACAGGCTTTGTATCGGTTAAAATAGGCTTCAAAACCGGCCACATCCCGGGGATCCGGATGCAAAGGTTCACATATACTCTGCGCGATGAGGCTATCCAGGAAGTCGGGGAGGCTCAGTTTTTTTTGTTCCCGCACAAGATAGGCTGCAAGGAGGGCCATACCCCAGGCCCCACCTTCTCCCGCGGTAGCGGGAAGACTCACCGCTGTATTCGTTGCTGCAGCCATGAGGCGCTGACCTGTCTTCCCTTGCTTAAAGAATCCTCCGTGTCCCCGAATTTCTTTTACCTGAACTCCCTCTTCTTTGGTAAGTACATCTAAGCCAACCCTGAGGGCGCACAGGGATGTGAACAGGAGGGAGCGAATGACGTTTTCTAAGGTAAAGGTGCTGTCTGGGGTACGGACAAAGAGAGGCCGTCCCTCGCTAAAGCCGGTCAGGTGTTCGCCGGAAAGGTAACTAATGTGGAGGAGATTTCCCGCGTCAGCGTTCCCCTGCAAAGCTAAAGGTGTTAAGGTTTCGTAAAGCTTTCCTGTCGGGACATCAATACCGAGCACTTTGGCCGCCTGGCCGAAAATACTTATCCAGGCATCGAAGTCAGAAGATCCATTGTTCGAATGGGCCATGCCGACCGGTTTCCCGTCAGGGGTAGTAACCACATCGATTTCTTCATGTGGTTTGGAAAGATTTTTTTCTAGGACTATCATGGCAAAGACCGAGGTCCCTGCGGAGACGTTGCCTGTGTTGGGCCGCACGCTGTTGGTTGCCACCATGCCGGTACCCGCATCCCCTTCCGGTGGGCAGAGGGGGATGCCTGCTTCTAGGTTGCCGCTTGGGTCGAGGAGCCTGGCGCCAGAAGGGCTCAGCTTTCCCGCTTCTGCTCCCGCGGGGAGTACCCTGGGCAGTATATCCCGGAGTTTCCAGGGATACTGCCGGGGCGCCACAAGCGTATCAAAGGCAGCCATCATCCTTTGGTCATAATCACCTGTGTCAGGATTGATAGGGAACATACCCGATGCATCACCCACACCGAGGACCCGCTGGCCGGTAAGTTTCCAGTGGACATAGCCCGCAAGGGTCGTGAGGTAATTGATCCGGGACACATGGTTCTGATTTTCTAAAATAGATTGATATAAATGGGCGATGCTCCAGCGCTGGGGAATGGCGAAGTTAAATAGTTTACTGAGTTCAGCGCAGGCTTGTCCTGTAATATTATTCCGCCAGGTTCTAAAAGGGGTGAGGAGATTTCCTTCTTTATCGTGAACAATGTAGCCGTGCATCATGGCGCTGAAACCCATGGCTGCATACCGTTTGGGTGTTAGTCCGTAAGTTTTTTGAACCTGTGCTGTCAAATCTGCATAGCAGCCTGCAAGCCCCTTCCACACCTCTTCGAGATCATAGGTCCAAATTCCTTCCCTCAGGCTGTTTTCCCATTCATAAGACCCCGATGCAAGGGGTGTACTGTCCGGGGCAATAAGGGCAGCCTTAATTCGTGTGGACCCGAATTCGATACCCAGAATAGCTTTGCCGGATGCGATCATTTCCTTGCTAGCCTGGGGGCTTAGTTTTGATGTTTGGTTCATTGGAGGCTCCTTTTATGGATACGAAGCGTGTACGTTAACGCTTATAGACTAACATATTGTTAAAAATCGTGCAAGACTTGAGTTGTGATAGTTTATAAAGAGACTTCTGCTGAGATGAAAATGATGTGTTGCAAAGCTTTTTTATTTTCTTAATTTATACACTATACAGAGTTCTTCTGCCCGATTCTTAAATCGCTTTATTACTTCTTTGTTTTATGCTGCATCTCATACCAGGGCATGATGGATGTTTATTTTTAAATTCTGGGCTGCCATATCTGGGGCATTTAGAGCTTCCTTCAGTATTGAATCGAGGATACAAACAGCAATTTAAGCCACATAATGCATAGTACGGTTCTTTTCTAGATAGAGTAGAATCAAGTTCGCAATGAATTATGGATGATCTGGATTTACAATGACCCAACAGACGTCAAATTGCGAACAAGACTTGACACTATCCTGACTGAAGCAGAACCTGTTTTGCTCAAGTACAGCCTCCACCGTTACTATTTGCTTCACCTGCATGGCGTGAATTGGCACGTATTCTTGCAAACCTAAGGTGCAGCAAGAATCGTGACATAGCTGAGTCAAGTTGAAGCAGTTGTTAGATTTCTTTCAATTTTTTATTACTATTAATATAATTCCTATGATATTTATTTAAAACTTCAATTAACACATCTTGTTTTAATCCATAAGTATTTGGTAATACCGAATTAATAGACCATATTTTTGATATTACTTTTATTAATGAGTTCTTTTTTATATTCATCAGTATAAACGTATCCAACTATTTTATTTCCACTAATCGAAATTCCATACAATTCTTTAATATTTTTCCATTTTCTAGGTAGTTTTTCTTCATTTTTTCCTTCCGTATTTTCGTTGTTATATTTTTCTAAACAGTCATGAATTTTATAGAGCGAAATTTATTTATTGATTACCGCCGTAGGCATGAATCTAACGTACGCTTAACCGGTAACGCGTATATGGCGCGATTTTTGCCGAGGATCGTTCCCAACGAAGTTCGGGCGTGACGACCGGCAAAAATCGTGACATGACCGAGTCAGGTTGAAGCGGTTGTTGAGCGATTATTACCGATATGTATTTCTTTATATTAATTCACACTTCTACCATGTATTCCAATGAATATTTTCGATTTTGTATTTATCAATTGGTATCATGTTTTTGTTCTTTGGCACACCAATTGCAATAACATTTAGTGGGATTATATTATTGGGAATATTGCATTCTATCCTAACATCATTTATTCTTTTTTCTTCAGGGTATACAGCTGTCCACACGGCGCCATACCCAAGTGAATGAGCTGCAAGTAAAATATTTTCAGATGCTGCTGAACAATCTTGTATCCAATATTTATTTGCAAAATGCATATCTTTATCAGGTACCCCACAAACAATTATTGCTGCACCAGATTGTTCAAGCATTTTAGCATAGGGTAATAATTTTGATAGATTTATTAATTTATCCTTTTTATTAATTATAATAAATGCCCAAGGTTGAACATTCACTGCAGAAGGAGCAGCCATTCCGGCTTTGACTATTAATTCAATATCTTCATTTTTTATTATTTCACCAGTGTAGTCTCTTATACTATGACGTGAAAAAATCAAATCTAATAGCGTGTTCATACTTATCTCCTTACCTTATTCATTGTATTGTATTGTTTGGTATATATATATATTAGCGCATAAGGCGTCGACCTAACATTTCGCTTAACCTGCGAGGCGTAATAGCGCGATTCTTGTCATGGAGCGTTTCCAACGAAGTTGAGGCATGAAGACCAGCAAGAATCGTAACATAGCCGAATCAGTTTGAATCGGTTGTTAGATGCCAATTTCTGTATTTTTAATTGTATCCTGTATGATATTGTGACAGCATTTACCTAATGGATTTTTGTGTAAGCAATCGGAGTTTTTCATAGACCCCGTAATTTTATTGATGTCTTTTACTGTTTTTGCTTGATGAGTTTTTATAGCTTCAATTACATTTTCTTTTGTTACTTTACTACAATAACACGCATAAATTGTCTTAGAATCTGATTTATACCACAACGGGACTACCAAATCTTCACAATTATAAAACCTATTTGAATTGAGACTGAAGTATGAAACTGAACATTTTGGATTCATACATAAAGAATATTCTCCTTTAATGAAGTTCTTTTTTTTATCTTCTTTAAGTAAAGAAAAAACAGTATCTATTTTTACACGTTCTCCATGTTTTCTACATTTTGGACAATTCTGACTGAAAATTGAAACTGCGCTTATTTTTATAGCTTTTAGACTATTTTTAAATCCGCCTGTTATTAAACTATACTCATCTTTTTTGTGAAGATCTAAAAAATTACTATATCTGCTACTTATGTAATTAGTGGATAACACACCAGTTATTGCACCGTCTATGTTATATAATCTACATGAAAATCTGTAGTTATCTGGACTTAGTCCAGTGTATAAATCTATACCATTTACTAATATGGAAGGCGAACCTTGAAAATGAAGATCACGAGCCATATTTTCATTTTCTATTAATGTTATAACCAACTGATCATTAGGAATATTATAGTTAAACATAAAATCACGCAAGTTCTTTAAGGTTTCATTTGCGTTTGGGCAATCTTTAAAATATTGAAACTCTATCATTTAGGATCCTCTTACTAAGGTTATTCATCTATTACTATTCTTTGCTCGAAGGGTCTACCTAACATTCAGTTAACCCGCGAGGCGGCATGGTGTGCTTTTTTGTAGAGCGAAGCGACAAGCAAGTTTCGTGACAATAGCCGCGTCATGGTGGAAGCGATTGTTAGTTGAAAAGATTAGTCAATTATTGATATACGTTGTGCATCATTATTATTAAAAATTATATGTATAGTAGCCAATCTTCTTGAAGCCCAATCAGGGGTTTTGGGAGTTAAAGTATAAATTATTTCGCTTTTATTATTTGTTATTTTGACAACACCTGTAATAATATTTTTATGTTTATTAATATCTATTGAAAAAGTTGTTTCTGTTCCAGCAACACTAGACAAATATAATCCCGGTGAAAAGTTCATCACAAGGGTATCATTATTATTATCTTTTAAAAAATAATGAATACTATTTATTATAATTTCATTTTTGTCTGCCGTAGCATGTATTAGACAATTATCGCCTCGGATAATAATCTGATTATTATCAATAGCTATTTTATACGAAAATGTTTTTTCACCCAATTTATATATCAGAGCTTCATCATTGGTCAGAAGAATTGAACTTGTTAGAAAATAAATCGGATCGTTTGATGCGCGTATTATACCTATTAAAAATGATTCTGAATAGTAACTTTTTAATGCTACAAAAAATGGTGCTTTATTAATTTCCACTGGAATATTCATTTCCTTATTATCAATGGTTAGTTTAACATTTTTACTTCCCAGGGTACTTTTTTCACGATACATTATTGGAAAAGAGGTATGTTCAGAGTGTCCTTCGGGATTAATTAAACCGCCATATTTCTCAGAAGGGTTACCAACACATTGAAAGAACCAAGATATCAGTTCTTTATCATTTGTAGTAAAATTAATTGTTATTTCTGGTTTCGCTTTTTTTGTATTTAATTTACATTCTATTGGTGTAAATACAAGGTGTCGATTTTTTGATTCTTCTTTCATTGAAAGAAAGACATCTTCATTATTCAAATAATCTATTTGTGTTTTGTCTTTAAATGTCAGTATAATTCTAACATTATCTGTATCTTTAATCATCGCTTCAATGCATTCATATTTCTCATGATTTGTAAAATAACTGATTATGTGATAGTCATATTTTTCAAAATGGACGAAAAATGGATCTATCAGCGTGTTTCTCAAACTGATACCTTCTGAAAATGTTGTAATAGATAGACTAATAAACAATAAAACCAATATTTTTGTTTTCATATTCATTCCCCCTTTCTTCTATATTGAGCGCGCAGCGTCAATTTAACATGCGCATAACTGGCGAAGCTTGATTGGCGCTGTTTGTGCCATCAAATTGAAACGCACAAACCGTGACATAGCTGAGGCTAGTTGAAGCATTTGATACTCATAAAGGCCCTATAATAGTACTAACTACACTCAAACTATCAAGGAGGACCTTTATGAGATTTTTTAAATAACAGCTCCAATTCTACATCGGAATAGACTTGCACGCAAGAACCATGTATGTCTGCGTTGGTGTGTAAATAGACATGGTACCCCCCTGGGTCTACCCCGATCCAACGGATACGGGAATTAGATCTACCGCACGGAAGTATGGGACGACGGTAAAGACGGTGAGGAAGTGGCTGCAGCGCTATGAGGCAGAAAAGAAAGCAGGGCTTATCGAACAAAGCCGTCGGCCCCACAGCAGTCCTAGAGCCACAAAGCCCTGGATACGCTTTAAGCTTAAACAAGCGGTAAAGGATCTGCAGCGGGCAGGCAAACGAAAGAGTGTAACGCGATTAAAGCAAGAATGAGAGC
>NZ_JAJUHW010000073.1 GCF_029265695.1 Gracilinema caldarium
GCAGCTTGTGCTGGTGCTCGCAGTAGCGGCCGTGAGGAAACGGTCCGGCTTTTCACTTCCTCAGGCTTCTCAAGCAGCCGCAGATCAGAACCTTGCCGTTGATCCGGAAGTACGGCGGATAGCCCTGGCTGCCGTAAGCGGTGTCTTTTCCCATTATTCTATTCCGGTAGACCCTGAGGCAATCCACATGGTGGAACGCTTTCTCCGGGGAGCCCGGCCTGAGCGGCTCGGAAAAGAATTGCTGGCGGATAATCTGCAAGTGCTGCCGGAAATAAATCTGCTCATTCAAAAATGCGGGGAAAGATTGGGCCAAAATTTAAATGCTGACCGGGTCCTCCGGGACGGGCTTATGGCCCATTGGGTTCCCGCCCTGTACCGACTCCAACATAAATTACCAATTAAAAATCCTTTGCTCGGTCGGATTCGGCAAGAGTACGGAGATCTCTTTGCGGTGCTGCAGGGTTTGCTCAAGGAACTGTTCCCGACCCTTTCTGTACCGGACGACGAGGTGGGGTATTTAGTGCTGCACTTCGGTTCTGCCCTCTCCCGTATGGAACGGGAACGCAGACGGTATCGGGCCCTGGTTGTCTGTTCCGCCGGTATCGGCAGCGCCAATATGCTCGCGAGCCGGCTGCGGGAAAAAATACCGGAGATTGAGCTCGTAGCCAATGTGTCCTGGTTCGATATTCAATCCATGCCGCTCGAAGGCTGGGACATCCTGATATCTACCATCCCGCTGCCCCTTCCTCAGGATCGCTATGTTTTAGTAGAGCCCCTCCTTTCTGACGAAGGGGTCCAAAAAATCCGTTCATTTTTAAACACTAACCTCATGAACAGGAGCCCTGAACGGCAGCAGGATAGTCAGACCGGAGCCGCAGTCTTATCTCTCGATGTAAGCAGGACTGCTCTTTCACTGCGGAATACTATTCAGGACCTTATTGAACACATTTCTGTTTTTTCATCCTGCAACTATGGCTCAGATTGGGAAAACATTCTTAAAAGATTGATAGACATTGCTTCATGCAAAGGCTTTGTTTCAGATAGTGATGCCGCCTTTGAAGCCCTTCTGCGCAGGTCTTCGGACCATGGTATTCTCCTGCCTGGCAGCCGCTGTATCTTTCTCCATGCCCGCGGCACTGCGATTATTGCTCCTTTTTTTTCCATACACCGGCTCGCAGAGCCCTTGTTAACAGAACCTGCACTATGGCCTGTTTCTCCCCAAACTATTCTCCTTATGCTGGCACCACAGAACGTCAAAGAAGGGGACCTCTCGCTATTAAACGAAATCAGCGTTTCGCTTTTGGATCCCGACGTGCTTGCGCGGCTGGAATCCGGATCGGAACAGGAAATACGAAACTATTACCAACAATTACTCAATACGGACCAAGGAGGTATACACCATGTCCGGAACCATGCTGACTGAAAAAACAATCAAGCTGAATGCTGCATTCAGTACCAAGGAAGAGGCTATCCGCTCCTGCGGTGAACTGCTGCTGCAGGCCGGTTATATAGAGCCAGGTTATATTGATGCAATGATCCAGCGGGACAGCATTTCCACAACCTATGTGGGCAACGAGGTCGCGGTGCCCCATGGAACCGAGGCGGCAAAGCCGCTCGTAAAAAAGACAGGCCTTGCGGTGGTACAGGTCCCCGGCGGTGTGGACTTTGGAAAAGGGCGGATTGCTAAACTACTCATTGCTGTTGCTGCTATCGGGAATGAACATATGGATCTCCTTACCAATATTGCCCAGATTTGTATTGACGACACACAGCTGCAAAAATTGCTTTCTGCCCGGACAGCCAAAGAGATACTGGACGTGGTCGGAACGGTGGAGAAGCGATAATGACCTACCGATTGCAGGGAATTCCCGCATCGACGGGAATCGCCATAGGCCCATTGGTTCGTTACCGGGAACAATCAGCTCAACGCCCCACCCCTCGCTGTGATGCAGCAGCAGTGATACCGGACCAAGAATGGGAGCACTTTTCAAAGGCTCTGGAACGCTCCCGTGAACAGGTGACTCTGTTACGAGACAAGACCGCTGCAGAACTGGGCCAGGAAAAGGCCGAAATATTTGCGAGCCATCTTTCTATATTAAAGGATCCGGAATTTCTTGCAGAGGTCCGCCGGAAAGTTTTTGATGAACAGAAAGATGCGGTTGCTGCAGTCCGGGAAACGGGCCTTATGTTTATGGAGCTTCTGCGCCAGCTCGAAGATGAACTTTTTACCGGCCGTATACACGATATTGAGGATATTGTTTCTCGGATTGTACAGAATATGCAGGGAACAGGGGATGAATCTATTAAGCTGGAACAGCCTTCGGTGCTTACCGCGGTGGATTTAACTCCTTCACAGACTGCACAATTGGACCGGAGTATGGTACTCGGCTTTGTGACCGAAGGCGGGAGTGCTGTTTCACATTCGAGCATACTGGCCCGGTCATTAGGTCTCCCTGCTGTGGTGGGCATTGGTCCGCTGCCTGAAATTGTGGACGGCGCCACCGTTATAGTGGACGGAAACTCCGGTGTGGTTATTCTGAATCCGGATAGCGGTGTCCTTTCTGAATATGAAGAAAAACGGAAAGCCTATGAGGCAGAGCTGCAGCTTGTTAAAGCCTTTGCGGACAAACCTTCGCTTACCAAGGATGGATTAAAAATAGAAATTGCCGCCAATATCGGAAGCATTAAAGACCTTGAGGGAGCAATCCGCAACGGCGCCGACGGCATAGGGTTATTCCGCACCGAATTCATGTTTATGGACCGGACCGCCATGCCCTCGGAGGACGAACAGTTTGAGGTATACAAACATGTACTGGAAAGGATGAAGGGAAAACCCGTGGTTATCCGGACCCTGGATGTGGGTGGGGACAAGCAGATCCCCTATATCCGCCTAGAACCGGAGACTAATCCCTTTTTAGGACTCCGGGCCATTCGGCTCTGCCTTGAAAAGGAAGACCTGCTGAGAACCCAGATCAGAGCGATCCTGCGGGCGAGCGTTTTTGGAACCTTAAGGATTCTGCTTCCTATGGTGGCAACCCTGGAAGAACTCAGGCGGGCAAAGACTATCATTATTGAAGAAGAAGCGAACCTAAAAAAGCGGAATGTTCCCGTTTCCGAGACCTGGGAACTGGGCATAATGATCGAGATCCCTTCCGCTGCCCTATTGGCGGACCATTTTGCCCCCGAAGTGGACTTCTTTAGTGTGGGTACCAATGACCTTACCCAGTATACCATGGCGGCCGACCGGATGAATCGGTCTGTGGCATATCTCAATCGGGGCCTGTCGCCGGCAGTGCTGCGTCTGGTTGACATGGCAAGTCGATCTGCAAAGGCCCATGGTATCTGGATTGGTGTCTGCGGCGAGCTTGCGGGAGACCCGGAAGCCTTTGCCCTCTTTGTGGGTCTTGGTATTACCGAACTCAGCATGGGTGCCGCATCGGTGCCCCGGATCCGGTCCCGGCTCGCTGCCCTGGTAAGCACAGAAGCGGCCCAATGGGCAGAACGGGCGCTCCGTTTGGAAAGCGCCGAAGCAATTCATCAATATATTTCAGGAGTAATAGGGTGAACGAAAAAACCTATACCATCATTAACCCCACGGGGTTCCACACAAGGCCTGCCCGGCTCTTTGTGGACACGGCTAACGAACAATTCCCTGATACAACCGTTACGGTTATCAAAGGCGAAAAGGTCATTAACGGCAAAAGCATGCTTCATATGCTGACCCTGGGGGTAAAATACCAGGAGCAGGTAACCTTGCAAGTCTCAGGGGGCAACGAAGAAGAGGCGCAGCGGGTGCTGGGAACCTTTTTTGAGGCAATTCACAATGAGTAGGCCTATCAGGACGCTTACCTTGAATCCCGCGTTGGACCGGACTGTCCTTATCGAAGACTTTTCCGTAAACCAGGTGAACCGGATACAGGCATCCCGGCTCGATGCGGGGGGCAAGGGGATAAATGTCTCAAAATCGATACATGCCTTTGGGGGGGCAAGCTGCGCCTACGGAGTTGCCGCGGGCAGCGCGGGCCGCTTTATCGCCAGCTACCTGACCGATCTGGGAATAGAACATCAATTCGTATGGGTTGATGGAGAGACGAGGACCAACATAAAGATTGTGGACCCCCGGAACAGGACCCATACGGATATTAACGACCAGGGGCCGGAGCTTACCGGTGCGGCCTTGGCTGAACTCGAATCGCTGCTTTTTGCAGGGGCCGATAGAGAAACGATTCTTGTTTTTTCTGGCAGCATTGGGCGGGGCACCCCGGCTGATATCTATAAAAAGTGGATTCAAAAAGCCCGCAGTATAGGCTGCCGCACCATTCTGGATGCGGACGGGGAAGCCCTCAGGCTCGGGATAGAGGCTGGTCCGACCCTGGTAAAACCTAATATCCACGAACTGGAACGGCTTGTGGGGCGATCTTTTCAGGAGCCTGCGGCGCAAGCTCTGCAAGACATTGCGGCGGCGGCCCTGCGCCTCCTTGACTCGGGAACAGAAACGGTGGTGGTGTCCCTCGGCGCCGAGGGTGCCCTATTTTTAAACCGCCAGGAGGCCCTGTATGCAAAGGGGCTCCCGGTGGAGGCTAAAAGTACCGTGGGCGCCGGGGACGCCATGGTAGCGGCCTTGGCAATGAGCCTTGAGCGTCATGAGCCGCTCGAGCGGCATGAGGCGCTGGACCAGCATATGCCGCTCAGTGCCATGGTCGCTGCTGCGATAGGCGCAGGGGCCGCCGCTGTTGCAGTCGAAGGAACGGTGGCCCCATCCCGCGCGGACCTGGAACATTATGCTTCGCAGGTGACCTACATTTCCCTAAAGGAGTTGCTATGAAAACAAAGGCAGTACGGCTGTACGGCAAAATGGATCTGCGGCTTGAGGAGTTCGAGCTTCCTGAAATAAAGGATGATGAAATACTGGTAAAAATTATTTCCGATTCTATTTGTATGTCGACCTACAAGGCTGCTAAACTCGGCAGCGATCATAAACGGGTGCCAAAAAACATAGACAAGGAACCGGTCATTGTGGGCCATGAAACAGCGGGGATTATAGAAAAGGTAGGCAAAAAGTGGCAGGGGAAATATACCGTTGGGGCAAAGTTTGCCCTGCAGCCCGCCCTGAACTATAAGGGCAGCATGGATTCTCCTGGCTATTCATATCGGTACTGCGGTGGCGATGCAACCTATGCCATTATGCCCCAGGAGGTGATGGAACTGGATTGTCTCCTCGATTACCGGGGAGAAGCCTTTTTTATGGCATCCTTGGCGGAACCCATGTCCTGCATTATTGGGGCCTTCCATGCAAGCTACCATACCACCATGGGAAGCTATGAACACCGTATGGGTACCTTACCCGGCGGTACTATGGCGATCCTGGCTGGAGCGGGGCCCATGGGGCTTGGGGCTGTGAGCTATGCCCTCCAGATGGAGCAGCATCCCCGGCGGCTCGTGGTAACCGATATTGATGAAGGCCGCCTTGCCCGTGCGGCGGCCCTGTTCCCGCCGGAAGAACAGAAACGGCGGGGCGTGGAACTTCTGTTCATCAATACGGCGGTCTTATCCGATCCTGTAGCGCGTCTTATCGAGATCAACGGCGGCGACGGCTACGACGATGTCTTTGTGTTTGCGCCGGTGGCTCCCGTGGTAGAACAGGGAGACGCAATCCTTGGAAAGGATGGGTGTCTTAATTTCTTTGCAGGTCCGGTAGATACGGCCTTCAGCGCTAAGGTGAACTTTTACAATGTACACTATGGGGCGACCCATATCGTGGGGACAACTGGTGGCAATACGGATGATATGCGGGAGGCCCTGCTTTTATCCGAACAGGGGCGGATCAATCCGGCGGTCATGGTGACCCATGTGGGGGGCCTTGATAGTGCTGCGGAGGCGACGCTCCATCTGCCAGACAGGCCGGCGGGGAAAAAGCTCGTGTATACCCAAATAAGCATGCCCATGACTGCCATTGCGGACTTTGGGGAATTGGGCAAGACCGATGGCCGTTTTGCGCAGCTTGCAGCCTTATGCAACAAACATCGGGGGCTATGGAACGCCGAGGCGGAACAGTATCTCCTTGCGAATTGGCCTGAGATTTAAGTGGCAGCCCCATGCTCCTTGCATTATACTAAAAACGGTACCATTTAACCTGCAAGGAGAAGGTTATGTGTTGTAACATGATTATTCCGTTTTGTTTGCTTTCCTGCGCTCTCGTGTTCGGACAAGAAAAAGTCGTACTTGGGGCCACTTCGACAAATCTTAAGCTTCTATATGATGCACTTGCTCCGGCCTACAAGGATGTAGGGCTGGAAGCTGAATGGAAAGAATTTCCCGGTTCAAGGCTGCTTGCAGAAGTCCAAGCCGGTACTTTGGATGCCATGGTGGCAGCCAGTGGAACCATGGTAAAGCAGTTTTCGGATAACTATATAGGTATTGGTTATGGAAATGATGCCCTCGGATACAGCCGGCTCTATATGTATGTCCGGGCTGCAGACAAGGATAAATATAAGCCTGATCCAAAAACCTGGGCCGGTTTAAGCATTGGAGAAATTGCCGATGTGGGGCCGAGCCCGACCTTTGGTTTTCCCAAAAATGTAAACGGTGTTAAGATCGTTACTGCCCCAACCTATGAAAGTGTCCTGAGAATGCTCGACTCTGGCCGAACCGATTTTGTCGTCAGCACCCGGGGTGGTGTAGAAAAACTGATCCAGGATCTTGGTCTTAAAGACCGTATTGTTAGGATTGACACTCCCCTATTAACAGTGGACTACTGGCACCTGGTTAATAAAAAATATATGGACAAGATACCCGCGCTTAAACAGGCCATAGAGCGGCATCGCCAGCAAATCGATGAGGCTGTGGACAAATTAGTGAATAGGTAGGGGTGGGGCATGAAACGAACGATTTTACTCATTGTACTTTTATTGTCATCGATAATGGTGTTTTCTCAGGACTACTTTTCTAATATGGTTTTTGTAAAAGGTGGAACCTTTACCATGGGGTCCAATAATGACCCTAAAGCACTGTATTTTCCGGCCCATAAAGTAACGGTCAGTGATTTTTATATTTCAAAATATGAACTAACCGTGTTTTGGTTCAGGCAATTCATCGATGAAACCAAATATATCACATATATCGAAAGGCGAGGTTTTACGGATTTATTTTTAAATTATAAGTGGGTGAATAAATATCCAGGGAATTGGCGTGATGTTGGCTTTCCTCAAAGTGATGATGATCCTGTGGTGTGTATCTCCTGGTGTGATGCCGTGGCATTTTGCAATTGGTTGAGTCTTAAAGAGGGAAGAGAGCCAGTATATAGCATTCATGGTGAATATGATTTTTCTAAGTGGCCAGTCATAGAAGATGTAGTAGGTTACAATAATGGGTGGGGAAATGATATTAAGTGTGATTGGGATAAAAATGGAAATAGACTTTTAACTGAAGCAGAATAGGAATATGCCGCGAGGGGCGGAGCATTATCGAAAGGATATAAATACTCAGGCGGCAATGATCTAAATGTAATTTCATGGTATGGAAACAATTCCGGTCAAAGAACAAATCCTGTCGGTTTAAAGCAGCCAAATGAACTAGGCATATATGATATGTCAGGCAATGTGTGGGAGATGTTATGGGATGTTTTTGGAAAGTACACCGACAAGGAACAAACAGATCCGCATGGTGATACCAGAATCTTCTCTAGAGTCTCGAGAGGAGGATCCTGGCGCGGAGGCCCAGCCATGCAAACTTCACAATATCTTGTATATAATCGAGATTTTGCTCCAATAATTAGATCCTATGATAATGGAACCGGATTTAGAATTGCTGCATCAAAATAAGGCTTTCCTGGTTAAGTCAATTTCATAACTCAAAAATTAGTGATCGACTTATAAAATTGACTTATATATTAAATGTAAACGTTTACATTTTTTGCTTGACAAATAAATTTTCCTGATTGATGATATAGAGGAGCTTATTAAAACTTAGTACATTGCACATCTAAGTTTTTGAATTGGTTCAATACTTTAGTGGAGGTGGCCATGTTAATTGGTATTTCACCGGTTATCGGACCGGAGTTATTGGATACCCTGTTCCGGATGGGCCATGGGGATGAAATTGTCTTAGCGGA
>NZ_JAJUHW010000023.1 GCF_029265695.1 Gracilinema caldarium
AAAGTATAAGTTTATCGTAGACGGTACTTGGCTCTTCGATGCCAAGTCTCCTGACAAGACTGACGATGGTTTCGGTGGCTTTAACGGCGTGGTAGATATTGCCAAACTCGTGGCGGTAGAAAAGGCCAAGGCTTCCGGCGATTCCAGTGCCCTTGAAAAACTTATGGCCAGCCAGACCGGGCTCAAGTTCGGGACCTTTACCCAGGTAACCGCCCGGGGAAACTTTATTACCCGGAATATCGCTGATCCAGCCAAGAAAGGTTTTGAAACCGACTTTGTGGATGTTAAAGCAAAGTCCTACTGGAAACTCTCCGGTGAGCTTCTGAAAAACGTTCCTGCATATATTGAGTTACAAGCCTTTGATACTACAAAAACGCTATATGCAGTTGGTCCTACTGGAACAGTTACGACTAAAATTGAAGATGGACTTAACGATTTTGCTACCGGTATTTTGTTCTATCCCTTTAATTACCTGAAGGGAGGTACTCCTGAAGTTGGACACTTTAAAGTTGGTGTGAACAATGATTATGTAAACCTGGAAACCGCTAACAACTGGGCAAAACCTGCAAAACGGTCAACCATTCTGTGGACCACTGTAGCAGACAGTGATGCTAAGGATGGATATCTCCAGTTCACCAATGGCAAGGCCATCCAATCATTCGGTGATATTAAACTCGATGTCGGTGTTGTTCCCAACAAGACACTCAGTGCTCTTGGGCTCCGCACCTGGGTTGCTGGTACCTACATGGACGACTACACCGTAGAAATCCAGTGGGATAGTAAGTCCACCGCAGCCGAGCAGCTTGTGACCAACTATTTCGATGCCTTTACTGGTGACCTTATTGCCGGTGCCAAGGGTGTGTTTGGCCCTGTAACCGCTAAGGCTCAGATGCTCATGCCGGTTAGTTCAACAACTATTACCAAAGCCCTTGCCGCAAAGGGTGAAGTTACCTTTACTGCTACTATGTTCGGTATTACGGCGAACGCTGGATACTATGAGCCTAATGCAAGTATGCTTTATGGTGATAACGGCGGGCTGTCTGCAGGTAAATTTGTGGTGTATGCCAACCCTTATGTATCTATAGTAGACGGCGCCAAGGTTGGTATGGAAGTAACCAATACGACCACTTACGAGTTCAAATATGCTGACAGTAACACTACAAACCTGAAGCCCTATGTGAACCTGGATCTCCTTAAGGCCTTTGACCTCTACAATGCTACGGTAGATGCCTATGCTAAAATGGACCTCAACCTTGCAAGCGGTGTCGCTAGTTCCGACCAGTTCAAGTTTAACGAACTGGGCATACATGTTGGTCTCCCTGAACTGTCATCTCTTGACATTAACTATGGCCTCCAGATGGGTACTGTAAAGATGTTCAATACCCTTATTGCCACCGTTGCAACGAAGCCTGGCATCAATGTGCAGGCAGGTTTGGGACTTCGCACCACTAATGATAAGGCTACCCAGCTAGATAAGGACAAGAATGAACTCCTCGCCTTCAGTCTTGGCGCAAATTACAAGGTAGAAGCCATGAAAAACGGTGTTGTTTACGCTGCCTTTGTGTACAACATGGATCCCTATGAAGATGACAAGGATAACCTTGCTATGAGCGGTTACCGGCCTGACAAAGGAATTGATGACTTTGCTGGTTATGCTCGGTTCCGACTTGGCGTTAAGTGGGACTTCTAATTAAAAGAAGGAGATAGAAGCATGAAAAAGATACTATATGTACTTGCTGCCGCAGTTGCCCTCTTTGCAATTGCCGGTTGTTCGACCGGAATGCATGATGGAACACAAATGAATGTGACTACGGTGACTATTACTGGTCTCGATAGTTACACTGGTTATACTTATGAAGGAAAGACATTAGTTATCAATGGTCCTTTTAACGGATGGTCGGCCTGGACCACTGCAGCATGTCCTAGTGCTGTAGTTTCCAATGGTAGTGCAACATTCACCATTAATGAAATTATTTCAGATCCTCAGTTTGAATTTCTGATTGCACCTAGAACTCCTGAATCTACAGGTGATTATGATTGCGATTGGGCTTATAAAATTGGTGTAAAAGTAAATGGTGATAATGTTAAAATGGATAATAAATGGACTGGTCCAGTAACTGAACAAAAAATAAAAGGAACAATGTCTGCTAATGGGGATATTAGCTGGGATTACGAATAGAAATTGTTGATAAATACTATTAAAACATTATCTGTTAGGAAGTCTTAACCTTCTTCCTGACGTACTAGTGGACCAACCATCCGCTTCCGGGGCAGTCTGAAAGAGCTGCCTCGCACAACGGTTAGTGAAATGCAGAGAGTGTTTCAATAACTGTCATAGGCCTGGGGGCCGCGGACAATACAAATGGTTGTCCTGCGGGTCTCCAGCGCCTTCTTTGAATAAGCTAACTGACGGCTTTGGCGGTGCCAAGGCGCGGTCAGCAAACAGCCTGTTACAGGCTCACAATGTGGCAATTACCCAATCGGGTTTTGGGCGTTCTTGTACCGCCGTTGGCGGCAGGAAGTGTTTGGAACAGAGCGGGATTGCATAGGGCCTTTTTCATTAAGGAGGAGGACCGGGGACCCCAGACCCCTGGTTTTCCTCCTTATTTTTTTCTTGACTTTGTTTTGTATGTACAATATATTGTACAAGAGGTGATTGATAATATGAATGCAGTATCATTTTCTGATTTGCGTCAAAACCTAAAAACTTATTTAGATAAGGTTTTTCATGATCATGAAGTCCTTATTGTTACCCGTAAACATGACGAAAACGTGGTGCTTATTTCTATCGATGAATATAATAGTCTTATAGAAACAAACTATCTGCTCGGTAATACTGCAAATGCAAAGCATTTAGCCGAATCTATTGCACAATACGAAAATGGTTTTGTTCAAGAAAAAGAGCTTGCATTAAATGATTAAGTTATTTACCGATTTAGCATGGAAAGACTATGTGTATTGGGTAGAGACTGATAAAAAAATCTTAAAAAGAATAAATGAGCTTATAAAAGAAATAGATCGTACGCCCTTTGAAGGAATTGGAAAACCCGAACCATTAAAACAAAACCTTAAGGGTTTTTGGTCCCGCAGAATCAATCATGAACACCGCATCGTTTATAAGGTAGAGAACGATAGAGTCATATTCATCGCCTTTAGATACCACTACGAATAATTCTATTTATTTTTCCTAATCGTCCCCGAGGGATGCGAGGAGGTCCCGCAGTTTAGCGGCCCGTTCGTATTCTTCGTTGGCCACAGCCTGGTCGAGTTCTGCTTTAAGGGCTTTTCGCTGGGCTTCTTTGCTTTGGGCCTGGGCGGACTGTGGGGGCGAAAGGGGCATCCCTTCCCTCAAAAATTCGTCTTCTATGCCTTCGCTGCGGGGGCGGTTCCCCTCCTGCTGGTCATCGGCCAGGTTTTGGAGGTCCTCGGCGGCGCTGGCGGTGGCGGCGTCCACGATAAGGTTTACCGAGACGCCCGCTTCCTGGACTACCTGCTCGGAAATGTACACGGGGCATTTGAGCCGCACCGCCAGCGCCAAGGCATCGGATGGCCGGCAGTCCAGCGTAAACTCCGACTCGTCAATCAGAGTGGACTGGAGGACAAGCCGTGCATAGAAGGTGCCTTCCTTTAAATCGGTGATTTCAATCCGCAGGAGCTCCGCTCCCAGGTGCTTAATCAAACTGATCATAAGGTCGTGGGTGAGGGGCCGGGGGATGGTGACGTCCCCGAATCCAATCAGGATGGATTGGGTTTCCAATTGGCCGATAAAAATAGGAACCGCGATTTCCGAGCCGATGGGGCGGATAAGGACCGCATTGCCCTGATCTGTCCGGGCGATGGTCCAAATTTCTGCACGTACCAGGGTATACATGTGCTGCCGTCCTTTCCTGCTCAGCCGAGCAGGGCTACGAAATTAAGAAGCTGCCGGTGGGCCTCGGCGTTAATGGGGTAGCTCATAAAGGCTTCGGTTTCCAGGATCTGCATGGCCTGTTCAATGAGTTCCATACCCCGCTGGCGGGCCTCGGCGATAACTCCTGCCTGGTCCAGTTCCCCGATGAGTTCTTCAACTTCCTTGGCACTTGTTCCCTGGGCCCGGGCCGCGGAAAAACAGCGTTTAACAAATTCAATGCGGTTCGGGTTCTGATTCAGGAAAAGGATAACCGGGAGACTCTTTTTTCCTTCCACAATATCATCGCCCCGTTTTTTGCCCGGATTGCCTGTGGTCAGGTTTTTTACGTCGTCCAATATCTGGAAGCCTACGCCGAGGTTTTCTGCTGCAAGGCCTAGCTTTTCTGCAAGACGGCCCTCTTCCTGGAGCCGCCGTGCGAGCTCCGGCGCCGGTTCGGAGAGGTATTCATCAATCTGCAGGCCCTTCCTGATATCGTGCTTAAGACCTGCGCTGTATACCCCCAATTCTATGGCGAGCCGGGCGAGGACACCGGTTTTCATGCGGCACATGAGGTCGTATTCATCTAGGGATGGCAGGGATGAAAAGTTCTGGTGCCAGGCAATGTCCATGGCCTGGCCCAGGTGGATGCGCCTCAAGTGGAGGCCCCAGCATTGATAAATTCGGTTTTTTCGTTCCGCAGGGGCGTTCCAGTTTTGGAGCGAGGTAAGGCCCGTAAAATAAAGGAAGCTGCCCGCATTAAGGCCCCGGTCTAGGCCGTATAAGATGTGGATGGCCGGTTTTCCCCGCCGTTCATCGGAGCTGTCTTCTATGTCGTCGTGGATAAGACTCCCGTTGTGGGGAAATTCCACAAGGGGCACCAGGTCCAGGGCTGAGTCTCCGCCGCCCAGGGTCTGGCAGGTAAGGTCCATAAGGAGGGGCCGCCAGCGTTTGCCGCCCCGGTCTAAAAGATCCCGGCCGGGGGCGGTAAGTTCCTGTACCAGGCTGGTTTCGGGTATGGCTGGAAGGTCCGCAAAGGTCATACGGACCCATGCTTCGTCTGGTGTTTGGGGCAGGCTCTGGTTGAGTACCGCTTCTATTTTTTCGAGTCTCTCGTTATAGTATGTTTCCATACTTGTACTGTAATCTATCCGCCGTGAGTATGGAAGTAGGGGCGGGTTAATTTGTGGAGTAACACGATGGGTTCCTATGACACCTTGGATTATTGGTCACTCAAGGCGCAAAAAGAGGGCTACCCGGCCCGTTCGGTATATAAGCTTAAGGAAATGGATGAAAAATTTGGTCTTTTTAAGGGAGCGGTGAAGGGCGCGGGTTTTAAGGTCCTGGATGTCGGGGCTGCCCCGGGAAGTTGGAGCCTCTATGCGCTGCGCCGTATGGGTGGTTCTGGCTACCTTGTTTCGGTGGACCTCTCCCCCCTGTCTCGGGTGTATGATAAGGGGCTTTTTGACGCCTCCAATTTCTTTTTTATCCAGGGGGACATTACCGATGCGTCGGTGCGGTCCCAGCTTCTTGAGCGGGGGCCCTATCACCTGGTGATGAGCGATGTAGCCCCGGCCACGACGGGGAACCGCGCGGTGGATACCCTGCGGTCCCTGGCGCTGGTGGAGGAAGTGGTTGCCTACGCCGAAGCGTCCCTCGTTGTGGGGGGGAACCTGGTGGTTAAGGTCTTTCAGGGGGGGGATACCGCGGAGGTGCTGAAACGGCTCCGGAGTCTCTTTGTTACCGCCCGGAGCTTTAAGCCCGAGGCTTGCCGCTCCGAGTCCTTTGAAACCTACTACCTTGGGCTGGGGAAAAAATGAGTGGGGTGGTATTATGCAAGATTATCCCAAATTCGCAATCCTTCAATTTGCTTAAAATGGGTATCGAAGGTAATAAGCTTTGAACCCGTTTCTATTAAATGGGCGGCGATCCAAATATCATTTATGGGAAGCATTTTACCTTTTTTGTGTAAAGCGTTTTTAAGCTCCCCAAAGATTTCAGCAGTCTCTAATGATACATTTATAATTTTTATCATAGTTACGTCCGCCATAAAAACCGGCAAACAATTCGCCGATTACTACGGTGGACAAGTATATTTCTTCTGCTTCTACTAGATATTCTAAAACTTGTGTGTTGCCTGCCATGAATGCGCTATATGCATTTGTGTCGAGCAATATTTTTTTCATTTATTTCCAATCCGATATTTGAATGGTTTCGAAATCGCTGATTCGGGTTTCAAAATCCTTTTTTTCTTCATCTGACCATGTTCCGAATAGGTCTAAAAAGGAATCCCTTTTAGACACTTTTTTGTCGGTTTTTAATGTTTTCTGAAGAATGTATTTTATTGTTCTGTTCTGGCTATATCCGGTTTCATTGGCAATTTCTGTAATTTTTTGTTCAAGTTCAGCATCTATGCCATGTATAGTGATGGATTTCATAATGAACCTCCCAATGAACCATTACTAACTAAAATATAGTTCATGAATGAGGGAATGGCAATAAAAACTGTCGGCTGTATGGAGATATTTACATATACGTATTTTGTATTTATATTATACGTAGAGGTTAGATATGTTAAATAAATTGACCTTAACTATTGATGAATCTGTAATAGAGAAAGCAAAGGAATTTGCTCGTACTAAAAATAAAAGTGTTTCTCGAATTGTAGAAGAATACCTTCGTACTATTTCTTCGGGAAGTAAATCTTTCTCTTATTCTGGCAAATTAAATGCGCCCATTACTGATGGAATTATAGGAATGTTTAGTGATAATGGTCAGGATTATAGAACTCAGCTCGAAGAGGCTCTAACTGAATAATATTTATGATAAAGCGTGTACTCGTTGATACAGATATAATTCTTGATGTCGCATTAGCACGAAATCCTTTTCTAGAATCCAGCAAACTTGTTTTAGCCTTATTAGAAAACTACATCGCCGTTGGTTTTATTACTTCAAATGAGATTACAAATCTTTATTATATCCTCAGGAAATCGGGCGGCGATGCAAATGCAAGAAAATTTATTGCTGAAATTTTAAAATATCTCACCGTTATAACTGTTGAGCATGCTGATATTTTACACGCCTTAACATCGCCCATTGCTGACTTTAAAGATAGTGTTCAGCATAATGCGGCGTTACGTAATCAATGCGATTGTATTATAACAAGGAATCTGGATGATTATAAATATTCAGATCTTGCAGTATACTCACCCATAGATTTTCTAAGTCTTTATAAAGAAATAATATAATCCTCCCTCATTTATAGGTCTCCCGCAGGTGCCGGATGTGTAAGTTCTTTTGGCAATAATCTAGAGACGGGAGCGGCTGGCCCTTTTGTGGTACAAAACTGATAGAATAGAGGTTCCCGGGGAGCAGGGTCATCATGTTGTTTTCCCAGTGTCCCTTAAGGCCCGGAATATCTACGGCCACATAAAAGGCCGGGCGGTCTGCGGAAAGTTGGAGAACCAGTTCTGTTTCTCCTCTGTAATTTTTTGCCGTAAAGAGGTGGCTCTGAATGGTTGGGGTTTCCAGGCTGCACTGCTTGGGTGGGACTAGAAAGCTTGTAGTTTTGAGGCTCTTGTCCGGTTCATGGGGATCCCTGGCGCAGGAATCCCGCGGGAGTTCATCAATATGGAGTGTTCCCTGTAAAAAGACCCGATTGGGAGGAACGGCTAGGTCCTTAAGGGGGAGGCTCCACACCTGGCGGGCTCCCTCTCCTGCATCTTGTATTGGCACGGTTAATTCTTGAACGGTGAGGCCAGAAAAATCGATAAATGCGATGGTCACGCGGCCGGAAAGCACCCGGTCTGTGTCGTTGATGAGGTGCACCTGGATGATGCCATCCTTTACGAAGGAAACGAGGGCGATGGGGGCAAAGAAATGCCGGGCTGCGTAATGCAGGAGTTTCCATTTTCCGCCATATTCTATGGATGACCAGGACGCGACGGGCCAGAGGTCGTTGAGCTGCCAGTACAGGGCTCCCATGCAGATGGGCCGGTGGCTGCGCCAGTATTCCACGGCGGTTTTAATGGCCAGGGCCTGCTGGACCTGGCTCAGATAGAGCATGTTGGTAAAGCCTTCGGGAAAGCGGAAATAGCGGGAGAAATTTTCTATGATAATAGAATTTCCCCGGGGATTTTTTTGGTGATGTTCCATGACCGGCGATGTCAGATTTCTCTGGTCTTCGCTGCAGTAACTTGCGACGGTTTCCTCCGAGGGGAAGGACTGGTAACCGAATTCGGAGCAGAAACGGGGTGTTACGTCGTAGTAGGATTCAAATGGTTTGCCCTCGTGCCAGACGCTCCAATAGTGCATATCCCCCCGGCCGTCGGAGTGCCAGTTGTCGGAAAAGTCGTCGGGGCCTGCGGAGGGAGAACTGGGCCACCAGGGCCGGTCGGGGTCGAGGGCCCGGATGGTGCTGCCGACGGCGCCTTCGTTGAGCCGGTCGTAGTCGATAATATACCGGTCCCGGTTTGCCCGTGTTTCGGGGTACCAGGTCAGGGCTCCCACGTTTTCGTTGTTGCCGCACCAGAGGGCTATGCTGGGGTGTTCCTTAAGCCGCAGTACCTGGTAGCGGACTTCGCTGCGGACGTTTTCGAGAAAAGCCGGGTCTGCCGGATAGGTGGAACAGGAAAACATCATATCCTGCCAGACGAGGATGCCGAGTTCATCGCAGAGGTCATAAAAGATGTCCCGTTCGTACTGGCCGCCGCCCCAGACTCTGACCATATTCATGTTGGCCTGTACCATGTCTGTTAGAAGCTGCCGGTACCGTTCTGGGGTCTGCCTGCTTGGGAAAGCGTCCAGGGGTATCCAGTTAGCCCCCTTGGCCCATATATCCCGGCTGTTCACTCTGAATTTCATGGACCGGCCGGTTTCGTCATCCTCGGTAATGACCGTAAGGAGGCGGAACCCGATCCGCTTTGCGGCTTTTTGTGCCTCCTTGCGGTCCCCCGTGGCCGGATGTACTGCCGCTTCGATGGTGTACAGGCCCTGTTCGCCGTAACCGGCGGGCCACCAGAGTTGGGGGTTCTCGATAGAAAGGAATGCTTTAAGTTGATGTAATCCCGGCTCTTGGATTGTATACTCCTGGTGCTGTTCCGCTACTAGGTTGCCTTTCGGGTCCCTGAGGCTTACTTCGAGGACTAAGGGGTAGTTTTGTGTGGTACTGGTGACGGGACTGGAGGCCGGAAACTTATCCGGAATGCTATAGTGTACGGTAACCGGAATTTCCCAGAGGCCCTGGTCCTTCGCAATCGTTCTTGCCGAAAGAACATCGATTCTGCCGGGATAGGCGAAATCGAGGTAGCAGGCTCCGTATAGCCCCGATACCATGAGACAGGGTCCCCAGTCCCAGCCAGAGTGGCACTGGACTTTGCGGATCTGGTTGCGGTGGGGAGACTGTACGGGGTAGCTGCTGTGGGGAATCGGGTAGGGGAGGGCCTGTGCCCGTTCGGCGGCGGCCTTCTCTGCGGAATGGAAGTGGATCGTGAGCCGGTTTGTACCCGATTTAAGAAGTCCGGTTGCATCGAGTACGAGGGCGCGGAACATATTGTTTGTCTCGCCGAGCCGCTGCTCGTTCAGAAATACCTCGGCCACCGTATCAATGGACTCAAAAAACAGGTAAGGAGTTCCCTGTTCGAGCTCTGTTTCGCTCAGGGTAAAATCCCGTTCCAGGACCATGTCTTCCTGGTTGAGGAACTGGACATCCAGTTCCTGCGTTCCCTGGTAAGGGTCCGGTATGAGACCCGAGGCAAGGAGGGCGCTGTGGCTGTCGCCGGGGATGCTGCAGGGAATGTTCACCCTTCCCAGTACTGGAGATTCTAAATGCAGAGTCCAGGTTCCCGATAAATCAATCCGTGCCATATGCAGTGCCTCCCTGTCTGCGGTTCTCGCAGCCATTATACGTGTAAATAAAAAATTTTGCTTGACAGATTCTAATACTGGGAGTATACCATAGTTGATTGTATAAATCAACCAAGTAAAGGTGGTAAAACGGTGGCTCGCAGCAGTGGGATAGACCAGACTGAAAAGGCTCGGAACGCAGCCCGGATCATTAGAACTATCTGGAAAAATCCTCTCATCAGCCGCTATGAAATTGCAGAGCGGCTGCACCTGGAAAAATCTACCATTACTCACCAAGTCAGCAGACTCCTGGAATTGGGGCTTATCACCGAAATCTCCGAAGGCCAGGCAGGGCCCGCAGGGGGCAGAAAGCCTATCCATTTGGCGATTAACAAGGATTACGGCTATATCATCGGCATAGAGATGCAGGTAGAAGCCTATTCGGTTGTGGCGGTAAACCTGGCGGGGGAGGTCCTGCGTTTTAAAACTGCGGAGAAACTGATTACCCAGGAAAGTTTTATTCAGGATGTGCTGAATATCGCCATTGAGTTTGCCCAGGAAATGGGTGGCACCGAACGGCTCATCGGTGTCGGGGTCGGTATGGGGGGAATTATCGATTCGGACCGGGGAATTATCCACTATTCTATACCGCTGCACCTTACGAGCCCCATGAATTTTTCTGCCGCTATTGCGGAAAGGACTTCTATACCCTTCTTAATCGGCAATGATGCGAACTGCTGCTCCTGGGGCGAGCTGGCCTTTCATAAAGCAGACGGCTTAAAAAACTTTCTATTTGCCTTAGTACAGTTTCGCACCGGCGATGTGGCTTTGCAGGAATACGGCGGGGTTGGTGTGGGTTTTGGGATTGTGATTGATAGCAAGGTCTATACGGGGACCAATTTTACCGCCGGTGAATTCCGCAGCGCTTATTGGACCGAGGGCAACCGGGCCCAATTTTCTATTCCCTATGAAGAAATTATGACCGTTACTCGAAATCCTGCAATTTTGGAGCGTTTTGTGCGTGAAATGGGCCGGAACGTAGCCCTCTTTGTGAACACCTTTAATCTGAACAAGGTCTTTATTGGCGGAAATATAGAAGCCTACGATTTAGATGTCCCTGCAATTTTTACAGAAGAAATTAAGCGAAATTGGATGTACCCCATGCCGCCGGCCTGCGAAGTAAGCTATTCGACCCTGGGAGAAAAGGCTGTAGCCTATGGGGCTGCGGGTATGCTGCTTTACCGGATTTTTACGTCGACCCATTTGCCGGTCGACTCTGACAGTGACCAGGACCCGCTGGTGCTGTCCCTGCATTTGTAAAAAAATCATGACGACTGTCATGGTTTTTAATAAAAACCCCGTTGGGGATACGGTGCGGCAAGTGGATTACCACCTGTGCCATGGTACCGAAATACAAGAGGAGGTCTTTTTATGAAAAAGACTGTATTCGTCCTTGCAGCTTTGCTCGCTGCTTCTGGCATGCTTTTCGCCAGCGGACAGACTCAGACTGGTCAGTCAGGGTCAAAACAGGTCGTGGTAAAAACCATGGCCTACGGTGACAACTCTAACTCAGAAGGAGTTAACTGGGTTCGGATTGTCAAGGCTTTTGAAAAAGAAAACCCCAATATCAAAATTGATTACGAGCTGCTCTACGACGAGGCATATCATCAGAAAGTCGCTGCCCGTCTGGCCGCTGGCGATGTTCCTGCCCTGGCTTATATGGGCGCTGATGCCCGTTGGGGTGCCCCTTGGAAAGAAGCGAAACAGCAGTTTGATCACCGTCCCTATATCGATGCAAACTTCTTTGACCTCGCCCTTATCCCCCCAATGGGTCCCAACGGAGAAATTTTCGAGATTCCTCTTGGCACCAGCAACATCACTACTGTTCTATATATGAACGAAGAACTGGTCAAGTCCCTGGGCTTTAGCGAGCCGAAAACCTATGAAGACTTGGTCGCCATGGTTCCCAAGGCCCGGGCTGCGGGTCTCGATGTGGTATCCATCGATGGTGCTGACGGCTGGGCCTGGGGTTCCTGCCTCATGTCTGCCATTATCGCCCGGGTTTCTGGGGATCCGAACTGGGTATCCAAGGCGGTAGCCGGCCAGTACAAGTTCACCGATCAGGCCTTTGTGGATTCTCTCTCGCTGCTCCAGCGGATGGTCAAAGACGGAGTTATTTCCGATAAGTCGGTACTCGTCGATTACGGCGCCAACATTTCCAATTTCAGCAACAAAAAGGCCCTCTTCATGGTACAGGGTCAGTGGGCCGCTGGTTCCATCGATCCTGCGGTCGCTGAAAAGACCAAAATGATCGCCTGGCCCAAGCTCCCCGGAGAAAAAGCCAGCACCGCTGGCTCTGTCGCTGCGGCTATCCAGGTTGGATACGGTATTACCCAGGCTGGCGCCAAGGATCCCGCTGTTCGGGATGCAGCTCTGAAGTTCCTCAAATACTTCTATAGCTACGAGGAAACCACCCAGCGGCTCCGGGATGGCGCCATTGTGGCTCCAATCCTTAAGAACTATAAGGTTCCGGAAGACCTCCCCTCCATTGTAAAGCAGAAGGTAGGGCTTGCCCAAAAGGCTAAGAATACCGATGTTATCGACGCCTTCCTGGGCGGCGCACCCAACGATGCCTTGAATGCGGGCATGCAGAAAATTGTTGCCGGCACCGCGACCCCTGAACAGGTTGCTGCGGAAGTAGAAAAACTGCTTCGTAAATAACGAATGACAGGCGGTTGTGTCTCCGCTGCTGCGGAACATGACTGTCTGCCCAGAGCCGTATATCAGGGACTGGAAGGTCCCTGGAAGGTCCATGGTATACGGCTCTTTCGGGGGGCTGCAATATACCAGCGCCTTACATAGCTGTCATTGTAGCTCCATAAAAGGACCCCCCTGTATCCATCTCTATTTATGAGGAGTACGACATGAGAGGTCGTAACGGCAGAAACCTTCCAGCCTATATCGGCATGGTCGGTCCAGCTACCGCTATTTTTTTGTTTATTGTCGCCTATCCGATAGTGTATTCATTTTGGCTCAGTTTTACCGATTTTAACCCGAACAAGGGGGGCTCCTGGAATTTTGTTGGTCTGGAACAGTATGCAAAAATGGTGCAGGACCCCAATTTTTGGCATTCTCTTAAAAACAACCTCATTGTGGTCGCCGTATCGGTTTTTGGCCAAATCCCCATCGGCTTTGCCCTTGCCTATATTTTGTACCGGAAAATGGTGAAGGCTTCAGGTTTCTTCCAGTCCATGGTATTTCTGCCGAATTTCCTTTCCACTATCGTTATCGGTATTCTTTGGAAACGGATGTTTCAGGCTGATGGGCCTGTAGCGCGCTTTATTCAGATAGTAACCCAAAATCCACAAGCCCAGTTCGATATGATGCTGAGGGCGGAAACCATAATGTACCCCATCGGTTTTGCACTTATTTGGATGTACACCGGTTTGTATATGGTGATTTTTCTTGCCAACCTGCAAAAGATTGACAACGGTATGATCGAAGCGGCCCAAATTGATGGAGCTAATGAGTTTCAGATATTTACTCGAGTCATCGTTCCGGTCCTTTCGGGGACAATTCTTGTGTCCAGTATTCTCGCCATTGCAGGATCTCTCCGTGGCTTTGACCTTATCTTTGCTATAACCACCCAGGGGCTCCAGCGAAATAACGCCATGGTGCTTCCCATTTTTATGTATCAAACAGCCTTTCAGGATTACAACAATCCCTCCCGTTTTGCCTACGGCGCGGCAATTTCCAACGCGATTATCATCATCAGTGTATTGCTTATTCTCTTAAGCAATTTTATCGGCAAGAAACTGAATGCCGGGGAGGAATACTAATATGAATGAGCGGTTAGCTACCCCGGGTCTTAAAATAAAACACCTTATCGGCTCCTTTATTTCCTATGTGGTCTTTGTGTCCTGGACCCTTATCACGATAGTTCCCCTTATCTGGATGCTTTATTCATCATTTAAGTCCAACGAGGAACTGGTCAAAGATATTTATGCCCTGCCAAAGGCCTTGTTTGAAAATAAAAACGACGAGTATGTGGTGATCCCCAAAACATTGAACGTCATACTTCCCTATGATCCGGAAAAGGATCCGCGGGAACGGATTATCATAGAATCGACCACGATTGCCCCAACCCTGCGGCTCATGGTGCATTTCCTCGTAAAGGATGAACTTCCCCCTGACCTGCAGAACCTTAAGCCCGGAGACACGGTGCGGGTTTCCCAGCTCCCTAAAAAAATGCAATGGGATATCCATTGGAAGACCGTATTCTTTAACTACCGGTCAGCCTTTGAACGGGGAAAACTGGCAGGAAAATTTGTAAACAGCCTCCTGTATTCCGGTATATCAACCTTTTTAATCGTCCTTTTTGGATTGATGGCCGGCTTTGGCTTAAGCAAGATGGCCTTTAAGAAAGCGTCGCTTGCGATCTCAGGTCTTATCGGCTTTGGCTACCTTATCAGCACCAATTCGGTAATCATCCCCCTCTTTCTTATGCTCTCCAACATGAAGCTCACCGATACCCATTTGGGAGTCATTCTTGTGTATACCGCCTTTGGGCTCCCCCTCTCGGTTATGCTCACAACTCAGTTTATCCGTGACCTGCCGGACAGCCTCATCGAATCGGCTTTCATAGACGGGGCGACCTATTTTAAAATGTTTTTCAGTATTATCGTCCCCATGACGGTGCCGGTCATTACGACTATTTCAATTATCAGTGCTCTGGGAATCTGGAACGAGTTCCTTCTTGTGTTGGTTATCGCCAGCTCTGAACTCACCAAGTCGTTACCCGTGGGAGTCTATTCATTCTCCAGCCTTACCAGTACTCAGCTTGGCTGGCAGCTCGCCGCTTTAGTTATTGCGGTGCTGCCGGTTATGATTGTCTATTTCATTTTTAACAAACGGTTAACCCAGGGCGTTGTCGCCGGTGCCGTGAAAGGATAGGATTATGCGTTTTGGACACTTTGATGATGCGAAACGGGAGTATGTCATCAACACTCCCCGTACACCTCACCCGTGGATTAACTATCTGGGAACCGAGGGCTTCTTTTCCCTTATTTCCAATACCGCCGGGGGCTACTCCTTTTACCGGGATGCACGGCTGAGGCGCCTTACCCGGTACCGGTACAACGATGTTCCCCAGGATACGAACGGCCGCTATTTGTATATCCAGGAACGGCAGGTCGCTGCGGGAAACAGCCTCGGTAAACTAAAAGGGGAACCCTGGAATCCGGGATGGAAGCCTACCAAGATAGAGCTTGATTTTTACGAATGCAGGCACGGCCTTGGCCGGACCACCATTGTGGCCGAAAAAAATGGGCTGCGGGCCACCGTACGGTACCTGGTACCTATAGGAACAAATGCGGAGCTGCAGGAACTGGTGCTGGAAAACATAAGCCGGGAAGACAAGGCTGTCTGTATCCACTCCTTTGTAGAATTCTGTTTATGGAATGCCCTGGATGATTTTACCAATTTCCAGCGTAACCTTTCCACCGGACAGGTAGAAGTAGAGGGCTCTGCCATTTACCATGTTACGGAATACCGGGAACGGCGGAACCACTATGCTTTTTTCTGGACCGATGCGGACATTGCGGGCTTTGATTCGGACCGGGATGCCTTTGTCGGCCGGGACGGAGACTTTTCTCGTCCCCAGGCTGTAGTCCAGGGAGCAAGCTGGAACTCTATTGCTGATGGATGGTCCCCCGTGGCAAGCCACCGTATAGAGTGGACCCTTAAGCCCGGCGAAAAGCACCGGGCCCTTTTTATGCTGGGGTATATAGAAAATCCGCAGAACGCGAAATGGGCGCAGCCTGGTGTGGTCAACAAAGAACTAGCCCGGAAACTCCAAGAGCGGTTCTCCAAACCCGAAGCATTTAAGACTGCCTGGGATGAGCTCGAACGGTTCTGGGATGAAAAACTTTCTCATATCTCGGTTATTACGGGGGATGAAAAACTGGACCGGATGGCCAACATCTGGAACCAGTACCAGTGTGTGGTTACCTACAACATGGCCCGCAGTGCATCCTACTTTGAAAGCGGTATCGGCCGAGGTATTGGATTCCGTGACACTTGCCAGGACATGCTTGGCTTTGTCCATCTTATGCCCGAAAAGGCTCAGGAACGGCTTTTTGATGTAGCCTCTACCCAATTTCCCGATGGTGGGGCTTACCACCAGTTCCAGCCCCTTACCAAGCGAGGCAACGCGGACATCGGTGGAAACTTTAACGACGATCCCCTGTGGCTCGTGATTGGGGTAGCGGGGTATCTCAAAGAAACCGGTGACTGGGATTTTTTAAAAACTCCCGTACCCTTTGATAATAACGCTGCAAATACCGCAAGCCTTTTTGAGCACCTTAAGCGTTCATTCCATCACGTAACGGACAACTTAGGTCCCCATGGGCTTCCTCTCATTGGCCGGGCTGACTGGAACGACTGCCTGAACCTGAATTGTTTTTCCACAGACCCGAACGACTCGTTCCAGACCAGCACCAACAAGGACGGCAAGACCGCTGAATCGGTGCTCATCGCCCAAATGTTCCTTTATGCCGCGCCGGATTATATCGAAATCTGTAAACGTTTCGGAGACGCGGAAGAGGCTCGCAATGCCGAAGCTGCGGTCCGCGCCATGGAAAGGGCCCTGTTGGAACACGGCTGGGACGGCCAATGGTTTATCCGGGCCTATGATGACTCTAGCCGCAAGGTTGGTTCTGCCGAATGCGAGGACGGCAAAATATTTATCGAAACCCAAGGTTTCGGCGCTATGGCCTTAGTCGGCCAGGATCGGGGCTATCCAGTTAAAGCCCTGGACTCTGTGGCTCAGCACCTGGACACACCCCACGGTATCGTGATCCTCGATCCGCCTTATAAAGAATATCACCTGGAACTTGGCGAAGTCTCTTCGTATCCGCCGGGTTATAAGGAAAACGGGGGCATCTTCTGTCACAACAACCCCTGGGTTATGATCGGTGAAATCCGTGTGGGCCGGCCTGACCGGGCCTTTGAATACTGGAAAAAAATCGCCCCCGCCTACCGTGAAGAGATTTCTGAACTTCACCGGATGGAGCCCTATGTCTATTCCCAGATGATAGCCGGTAAGGGAAGTCGCCGCCATGGGGAGGCTAAAAACTCATGGCTCACCGGCACGGCCGCCTGGAATTTTGTGGCCCTTTCCCAATGGATCCTGGGCATCAGGCCCGCTTTTGACGGCCTCGTGGTGGAACCCAGGCTGCCTTCGCATGTAAAAAAGGCGGTCATCCGCCGCTATTTCCGGGGTGCCCATTACCAAATCGAAGTAGAAAACCGAAAGAACGACGGCCAAATAAGCATCCGTGTAAATGGCAATCCATTAAATGGTACCCTGGTACCTGCCGCCGCTCCCGGATCACAGGTACACCTTCAGGTGACCGTCGGTTGATAGAGCCAAACCGCATGGTTAGTGAACGCAGGTGACCGTCGGCTATCGGAGCCGTACTTTCCGATTAAAGCAGCCTCCTGGTTTGGGGCCGTACTGTGGGAGGAGGTCTCCCATGGTACGGTCCTTTTTCTTTCGGTTGACTAGGTTGATGAATAAAGCTGTCCTTCTGCTACCCCTCTTTTTTCTTGGCTGCACTGGCTGTGAAAATCCCCTTGCAAAACCCAAAAAACAGACCCATTTCCGCCTTGCGTCCTGGAACCTCCAAGCTTTTTTTGATGGCCAAGAGGCGGGCACTGAATATGCAGACTTTACTGCCAAGGCTTCCTGGAATGAGGTGGCCTATAAAAGCCGACTCCAGGTCTTATCCGACGCCATGGGCCGCTGGGGCGAGGTTCAGACTCAGGGCGACATACCCGGTCCGGACATGTTTGCCCTCATAGAAATAGAAAACGCCCAGGTCCTTGCGGACCTTCTGGCAGGACCTCTCGCCTCTTTTAAGTACACCTATAGCGCTTTTGCTATAAATCCCGGCGCTCCCCTGGGGCTCGCGCTTGCAAGCCGCTTCCCTATTACGGCAACCCGCTGCCATTCTATACAGACCCCCTCATTTTCCGCCCCGCGGCCCATGCTGGAAGCGGAAATTGAACTCCCCGGCAAAGAAGGAGAAAAACTCATTGTCTTTGTCTGCCACTGGAAATCTAAACTGGGAAGTATCAAGGAAACTGAAGCAATTCGCAGGGCCAGCGCTCAGCTTGTAAACCGACGTATCCAGGAACTTGTGCAGGATAGGTCGGGAAAGGTTCCCCTTTTTCTAGTGGCAGGAGATTTGAATGAAAATATTGATGAATACGATCGGCAGGGAACTACCATACTTACCGCTCTAATGCCTGCTGGTATATCGCTTGATCCATACCCGGAAGCGGCTCTCAGCCCTCGCCCCTGCCTCATGGTGACCGATTCTGTTCAGGAACTGCCCACTTTTACTGAAGATCCTGCTCTCTTGTATAGCCCATGGAATCAGAGCGAATGGCAGGGCTCATACGCCTACCAGAGCGCCTGGGAAAAGATAGACCATATCCTTTTAGGGTATCCCTTTTTTGATAATCTTGGCTGGGACTATGCAGGTTTTTCGGTTCTGGATCATGCGCCCTTTGTTAACGACGCCGGATACCCAAACAGCTTTAATCCCCGCACCCGCAAGGGACTCAGCGATCACCTGCCAATTGTGGCTGATTTTAAGCAACACTCTCCGTAAATGAGCCAATTTATAAGCTTTCTGCGTATTGAATAAGCTATGAATGGCTTATAATGTTGAATCATGGGTGATCAATTATCGGTTTTAGCTGAAAAACTTCGACACTTTGCATATGGTAACCCGCAGATTATCGCTGTACTGCTTGTGGGTTCATATGCACGGCAGGCTCAAAGATCTGATTCCGATATTGACTTTGTTATTATTGCAGAAGAAAAGGGCCCTTGGCTGGAAAACACAGATTGGATTAAGCAATTTGGAAGTCTTAAGCGGTTCCAGTTTGAGAATTATGGTGAGATTACTTCAATCCGGGCCTTTTTTAATGAATATGAAGTGGAATTTGGAATTGGTTCTTCACGATGGATAGCGCTTCCATTGGATGAGGGAACCAAACAAGTGATTAATGATGGATACAAAATCATATATGACCGGGATGGAACGTTGCAATCCTTATTAGACGGTTCCGGTATTGACTGAATATTTTAGAAGTTATACACTACTAACAACAAGCGGTTCAACCCGTTGTTTTTATTTATTCTTTTTGTTAGCCATATCTAACAAAAAGAATACTAACGAGGAGCTATTATGTACTTATCCGATGCACCAAATGGGGCGTCTTTTAAAGTTATCCGGGTTTTAATCGGCAAAGAAGTGGGAAAACGGCTTGCCGATATGGGCTTTACTGAGGGGGCCGAAGGTGCGGTAGTCCGCGGCGGCCTGTTCCGCGGTCCCCTCCAGGTTCGCATCCGGGGCTATGATGTGCTTATCCGCCGGAGCGAGGCCGCGGGCATCGAAGTGGAACCTGTCGGGGACTGGTCCGCTGCGGAGGACGCAAATCGCCTGTTCGGGACCTTTGGCCGCTTCGGCGGAAAGGGCCGAGGGTGGAGAAAAGGAGGCGGCAACGGCTGGGGCCGCCGCGGACGCTGGTATAACCCCCACAATTCAGAGGAGACACCACAATGACACGGGAAAAAATACGTATCGCCCTGGCGGGGAACCCCAATTCGGGTAAGACCACCCTCTTTAACGCCCTCACGGGGGCTCACCACAAGGTGGGTAATTATCCGGGGGTAACGGTAGAAAAGAAAGAAGGCTCCCGCATCCGGGGCAGCCGGGAATACCACTTTGTAGACCTTCCCGGTATATACAGCCTCACCGCCTATTCAATCGATGAAGTAGTTGCCCGTGATTTTTTGCTCGATGAAAAACCGGATCTCATTGTGGATGTCCTTGACTCCACCAACCTGGAGCGGCATCTCTACCTTTGTCTCCAGTTTCAGGAACTGGGCATCCCGGTCATTGGGGCCCTCAACATGACCGATGAAGCGGAAGCCAAGGGCATACAGGTCGATTCAGTTTCTCTTTCCGGGATCTTAGGGATTCCCATGGTAAAAACCGTGGGTCCCCGGGGGGCCGGCGTGGATGAACTGCTGGATAAGGTTGATGAAGTTCTATCTTCCCTGCAGCATCAGGACCGGAGCATCCGCTACGGCGATGAAATAGAGGGTAGACTTCAGCACCTCCAGGCTCTTATTGGAGAAGATGAGACATTTTCCAGCCAATTCCCTTCCCGCTGGCTTGCGTTAAAATTGCTCGAAAAAGACATTAATGCCTATGAACGGCTTAAGGCCCATCGGAACGCTGAGGCAATTGCCGCCGAGGCCCGGACTTCCATCAACTGGCTAGAAAAACACTATGGCAAGGATAACGAAATAGTCATTTCAGAACAACGATACGGCTACATCCGGGGAGCCGTGCGGGAATGCATTAAGATTGTTAAAAAGAGTGATTTCAGCGTAACTGAAATGATAGATAAGGTTATTATGCATCCGTTGCTGTCCCTCCCCATATTTGTGCTGGTACTCTGGGGCATGTTCCAGCTTACCTTTACTCTCGGCGAATACCCTATGGCCTGGCTCGAAGGTTTTTTCACCTGGCTATCCGGTACTCTGAATGGGATAATGGGCGAGAGCGGTTTTAAGTCTCTGCTCATTGATGGGGTAATTGCCGGAGTCGGCGGGGTACTTTCCTTTGTTCCCCTTATTATAATCTTGTTTTTCCTTCTATCCATTCTGGAAGATATTGGCTATATGTCCCGGGCAGCCTTTGCGACTGACAAATTTTTGCACACCTTCGGTCTTCATGGCCAATCAATTTTCCCCATGATGCTCGGTTTTGGCTGTTCGGTTCCCGCAATTATGGCCGCCCGTACCCTCAAAAGCCGGAGGGACCGGATACTAACCATCCTGGTCATCCCGTTTATCAGCTGCGGGGCAAAGCTCCCGGTCTATGTGCTGCTGGCTGCAGCCTTTTTCCCGAACAATCCCGCCCTCATGGTAATGGCCATCTATGGCATAGGTGTGGTGCTTTCCCTCGTAGCAGCCTTTGTGCTGAACAAGACCATACTCCGGGGCGATCCAACCCCCTTTGTCATGGAACTTCCGCCCTATCGGTCTCCCACACTGCGGGGGATCCTCTGGCATGTGTGGGATAAGACCTGGCAGTATGTTAAAAAGGCAGGCACGGTGATTCTGGCTGCATCAATCCTTATCTGGGCGATTACTAGTTTTCCTGGCTATACCCTGCCAGAAGACCAGCGGGAAAATTTACGGCAAACCTATATGGCGGAGAACCCGAATAGTACACCTGAAGAAGTGAGTGAATATATTGATATACAGGAATCGGAACTCAGGCTGGCCAACAGTTTTGCTGGCCGCCTCGGCCGCCTTATAGAGCCCCTGTTCAAACCCCTTGGGTTTGACTGGAAAATAGGGGTAGCCATGCTCACTGGTTTTGCCGCAAAGGAAGTCATTGTTTCTACTCTGGGCATCTTGTACGGAGTCGGGCATGGAGAATCGGAGGAATCGGAAAGTCTCCGAGCAGCTCTGCAGCAGGATCCTGCGTGGAATCCGCTGGTTGCCTTTGTGCTTATGCTCTTTGTTTTGGTAATACCCCCCTGTTTTGCGGCTCAAGCCACCATGCGGGCCGAACTGGGCTGGTCCTGGTGGGCCTTTTCGGTGCTGTCTCTCCTCGTCTTCGGATGGCTTTTAGGATTCGCCATTTATCAGATAGGGCTTTTGGTAGGAGCACTTGCATGAAGTGGCTGGATATTTTTGCAGTCTCAGCTGCAATACTTGGTGCATTAGCATTTTCGCTTTATAGGCTGATGAGAAACAGGGGAAAAAGAAAAAGATCCTGCTGTTCTTAATTAGTTGTGAACTGCCCGCGCTGAGACACCGGGATGAGCCCGATGTCTTCGCCGCTTAGTTTAGATTTACTGCTGTGGTTTCCGGTAAGGCCGGACGAGAAATTTGTTGGCAAAACGAGCGCTCTGTACGGGACCTACAAGGAGGCTGGCCCAGCGCTGTAGTTTCCAGTTTAAGCGGGGGATGCTATAGGCTTTTCCTTTGCCGGCCTGTTTAAGGCAATGAGCGGTGGTTTTGTTAGCGCTCCATCCATGGGCAACCTTGAGCCGTACCCCCTCTGAAGCCACCTGGGCAAACTCGCTGTCCACCGATCCGGGGCACAGGGCATGAACCCGGATGCCCCGCTCTTCCCATTCAACAGCCAGGGCAATAGAAAAGGACAGCACATAGGCTTTTGTGGCTGCATAAACCGCAAAGCCTCCCAGGGGGGCAAAGCCAGCAAGACTTGCCACATTGATAACCAGGGAGCCCTTGGTTAAAAGGGGCGAAAAACGGCTGCAGGCTTCTGTAAGAGAGCGGCAGTTAAGGTCAATCTGGCCCAATTGCCGGTCCATATCGATGACTGCAAAGGGGCCATAGGTACCGTAGCCCGCGTTGTTTATTAAAATGCTGACCGGTTTTCCCTGTTCTTTTGCCTTGTCTGCCAGGCCTGCGAGGGTGTTCGGTGCAACCAGGTCAAGGGCAAAGGTCCTGATAATGAGGGTTTTTTCATCATCCTTGGTGCTGTAGGTGGCCTGCAGCTCCTCTGCCAGGGCTGCGAGCCGGTCGCCCCTGCGGGCAACGAGCCACAGTTCATCAAAAAAGGGAAGCCCCCGGTATTTTTCTTTTCCTGCCGCAGCGGCAGCGAGCCTGCGGGCAAAGGATGCACCGATTCCGGACGAAGCTCCGGTGACAAGGGCAATCCCGCCTGGTAACTTATTGAACTTTTCGTCTTCTTCCATAAAAAAGAACCCCTTTCTTGTATAGTTTCGCTTTATTGTCCCCGCAGCAGTTCCCGGGGTTTGGAACCCTGAGCGGGTCCCACGATGCCCCGTTCTTCCATAAGCTCTACTATACGGGCCGCCCGATTGTAGCCAATCTTGAGCCGCCGTTGAATGTAGCTGGCGCTGGCTTTTCCCTGCTGGTATACGATTTCCAGAGCCTTTTCGTATAGAGGATCATCTCCTTCGTCAAAGAGGGACGGCTCTGCTTCTTCCTCTTCTTCATCGTAGAAAATTTCGTCGTCCAAATAGTCCGGCTCGCCTAAGCCTTTGACATATTCTACAACCTTTTCTACCTCTTCTTCGGACACAAAGGCTCCCTGCATACGGACCGGGAAGGGGTCTACTGCGCCGGCATAAAGCATGTCTCCCTTGCCAAGCAGTTTTTCAGCCCCCACCATATCGATAATGATGCGGCTGTCCATTTTGCTGGCCACCATAAAGGCAATACGGCTTGGAATATTAGCCTTAATAAGACCTGTAATGACATCGATGGATGGCCGCTGGGTGGCCAGCACGAGATGAATGCCCACGGCACGGCTCATGGCTGCAAGCCGAGCCACCGTGGACTCAAGCTCCTTGCCGGTGGTAGCCATGAGGTCCGCAAACTCGTCGATGACCACAACAATATAAGGAAGCCGCTCGGTAGCTATATTTCGTTCTTTAATGCGTTTGTTATAGCTGCGAATGTCCCTGACCCCCATGGAATCCAGCAGGGCATAGCGGCGTTCCATTTCATAGATACAGTACTGCAGGGCCTGGAATGCCCGCTTCGGTTCGGTAATGACCGGTGTCAGCAAATGGGGGATATCGTTATACAGTTTGAGCTCTACGATTTTGGGGTCAATCAGCATTAGCCGGACTTCGGCAGGGGAACGCTGGTACAGGATAGAAAGGATCATTGAGTTTACGCAGACCGATTTTCCCGAACCGGTAGCTCCCGCAATTAAGAGATGCGGAGTTTGTACAAGATCAATGGTTTGGGCTTCTCCGGTAATGTCCTTACCCAGGATAACCGGTATCTCCATTTTTTTGCCTTCCCGGTGGAGTTCCCCTTCTATCATTTCCCGGAAAGAGACTATGTTCCGCTTGTGGTTCGGCACCTCAATGCCGACCGCGTGTTTTCCCGGTATGGGGGCCACAATACGGACCGAGCTTGCCGCAAGCCGCAGGGCGATGTTGTCCTGCAGGTTTACAATTTTGGATAGCTTTACCCCCGGTGCGGGAAGTATTTCAAACATGGTAATAACCGGCCCCTTACGGATACCGGTCACTTCTGCCTGAATGTTAAATTCTTTCAGGGTCTCCTTAAGGATAAGCGCCGCGTCCCGGGTTGCCTGGTCAATAATCCAGTATTGACCGTCCGGGTAAGCTGTTAAAAGGCCTTCGACCGGTACATGGTAATTGCTTATGGAAAAGGCTTTGCGGGCCGTTGACACGGGTTTCTCTTTTGCAAGCTCAGCGGAAACCTCTGCCCGTTCCGCCGCTTTTTCCCGGGCAATCTTTTCTGCCAGGGCTTCTGCTTCAGTCAGTGCCTGTTCAAGATCCTGGTCTGTTTCCCCGACTGTTTGCTGTTCATGCTCTGACGAGTCGGCCTGTAAGTCCTCCTTGAAATCAACCTTTTGGTCTTTGCTGTGCAATTCTTTTTCGTGTAATTCCTCGAAAATTTTTGCGCTGGCAAGGGGTTTTACCTCGGGGAGTTCAAAAATGACTGGATCCACTGGTTCTGTAGCAGCCTCGAGATCTTCAAGAAGAGGATATATTTCTTTATCTCTTTTGTGAGTAAGGGGTTGCTCAATCAGCAGCAATGGAGCAGTGGTAGATTTTTTTTCACGTGTTTTTACTTCCACCGTCTGCTTGTATTTTGGAACCGATTTGGCAGAACGCTGGGCAATCGTTTTTGTAATTAAAAGAATAAGGAATATCTCGGCGAGCAGGACTAAAAGAAGCAAAAGACCGATACCGAGTGTTCCCAGCAGCCCTAAGAGGGGATACAACGAAAGCAGATCCTCATAATGATGGAAGACATACAAACCCAGCGTAAGAGTAAAGAAGGGTACTATGCTTGCGGTGAGGGCAAATATTCTATCGGGGCGGTAATAGGTATCAGATAAGATGAGGGCTGCTACAAAAAGATACACAGGTAGCCAATAGGCAAGATACCCATAGGCATCGAGGCAAAGTTGTCCTAGTTGGGCGAATAAAAAGGGTGCTGAGAAAAGGGCCCCGGTTATCGCGAGGGCAAGCAGAATCCCCGCGGTCCCAAAAATAACCGAAAGCGTAAGGGCTGTTTTGCTTGGATGTATAGGCTGTGCCACGGTTTATCGAGCCTCCAGGGGATGTTGTTGTACAGGGAATATATCGGCAAAAACAGCTTCCATCGACATATTAAAATAAAGATATCCGTATACGGCTGCTGCCCCTAAAACTTTTCTGCTGTATTCTCTTGTTTCGGTAATCGGTATGGTTTCCAAAAAGAGGTCTTCTACCAGTTTACTCTGACTGTTTTTCCAATTTCTAACCCTTGTCATGCCGCCATTGTAAGACGCAAGGGCAAGCAGGGGGCTCCCGGTTCTTTCGATGAGATATGCAAGGTACCATGCACCGATATACAGGTTTGTTTCAGGGTTTTCCAGGTCTTTAGCATCCGTAATTGCAAAATCAGGTCCCCCAGCTCGTTTTATACGCCATGCAGCATCTTTGGCTGTAGCCAGCATGAGTTGAGTTAGACCCTTTGCACCTGCATGAGACGTAACGTCCGGTACAAAGGCGCTTTCACTCCGAACGAGACCATAAAAGATTTCAAGGGGAATGCGATGCTGCTTTGCGATAGGTTCCATAAGATCCCGGAATGGCAGGGGATAGAGCAGCTCAAAATCGGCTCTTTGTAAGGTATAGTCTTTTCGATTCAGTAAGGCCCGGTATATTAACTGTATCTGCTCCCCCCATCTGCCAGAGGAACCAAATAATGCGGCTAACCATCGTATTTCTTCAGGCTTGAGCTGTTCTCTATATTCCAATATGTAGGGCAGGGCTATATCAGCGCAGCCCCATGTGAAATAGCCGGCAAGATAGGCCATTAATGACTTTTCATCACCTGATGTTGATATTTTGTTCTTTTCATCACTTTCATCCGTTTTTCCTGGGATCACTTGGAGTTTTGTTCCCAAAAAAGCAGCTGCTAAACTTCGGTAATAATAGGATGCCTTGTCTGTATCAAATGCAATCGTATATAAGCGTTCGGCGATCGCAGCGGGCTTACTTTCACTCGAAAATCCTAGGAATTCAAGTTCTTCACTGGGTGAGAGATAAGATTCGGTAAATGCCCGGGCAAGGATATAAGCATAGCGTGCCTTAGTTGGACTGTCTGCCTTTTGGTAAATGATCTTAAATACCCGCAATAATTCTTGCCATTTATGATTTGTTGTATAGGAAGTGCAAATTTTATCGAGCAAATCATCAAAATATGAGGGATCAAACCAAATGGGAATAAGGCTTTCAAGTGTGGCAGCAAAATCTTTTTCTTCCGTTTCCAGACTTGTGTCCAAAATGTACCAAATACAGGCATCCCGCTGTTGCGGATCCGGTGCCAAGGGCAGGGCTTTGTAAAAATAATTGAGCGCATCCGATGGTGCCTTAATCTGCCGTGCCATACGGGCGGCATAAAAAAACAGCTTAAACCGAATTTCGTTTTTATCGCCGCTTGTTATCAATGCCTTAGTGTTTTGACCAGATACAATGGTAGCATCCCAATCAATAAAAAGACGGATTCCTTCTTTTGCGGCCCCGCTGTATTGATATGCCTTTCCAAGATCGCTTAAGAGCTCTAGATAGGCTTCAAAAAGATAGCGATTTCTGCTTAATGCCTGTTTTAAGTAATACAGTGCGTCGCCGTATGATCGATCCGCTATGTATAGCCTTCCTCTAATTGCATCCACCACCGTTTGGGGTAAATAGATATGTGGTGCCTGCTGAATTTTCGCAAATAAGTCCCGTTGGATATCGGAGATGGATCCAGTAAAAAAGAAATTTTGAATCTCCGTGAGTATATTTTTGTTCTCGGGTTCAAGGGCAAGTCGGGAAAAAAGGACGAGCCCCCGTTCGCGAAGATCCATGGATACGGCGGTATAGGTCTTCTGAAGATTTACAATTTCCTTATATTGCTCACCAGCGAAATATGTTTCCGTAAGCAGCGACCGATACCAGTTCTGTTCCCTATACTGGGCTTGTTTTCCCAATTTTTTCATGAGATCCAGGGCTGTTTCGGTCTGCTTTGTTTCAATGAGCAAAGGAATAAGCGTTTTGTACCTTGTTTGTTCTGCCCAGAGGGGGAGACTTTCGGTTCCAGTGCTCAATGCCGCTATGGCCCTCTCTTTGTCTCCTAGCTTAAATAGTTTCAGGCCCGCATAAAAAGGAGCTTCAGGTCCTAATGCTGCGAGTTCTTTGAGACTGCTGGGGTCTGCGGCTCTAATGATATCGAATGATCCTTGCTGCAGTTGAGCCAGGACTTCCTGCTTTTGCAGCCCCAAAACAGTTTCAGCCTTACAGGCAGTAAGGCTGAAAAAGAGGAAAAAACTAAGAAATAAAGACAGTCCTCTGAAACGATAGAGCGTTTTACGGTTTTGGTGGAATCCTGATAGTAGTACCAGAAATGATAAGATCAGGATTGCGAATTTTATTAAAACGGGCAATGCGCGGATAAAGCCAAGGATTACGATAAAATGCCTCCGATATGTCCCATAGGGTGTCTCCCCAGCGAATCTTGTACGGCGCCCCTTCTTTCGGAATAGTCAGAGGAACCTTATAGGAGGCCACCGGTGCTGGGGGTCTTTTCCGGGCAGGTAACGGTTCTGCCGCAGGTTTGGACGGTGATACCTCAACAACCACCGCTGGTTTTGGCTCCTCTGCAGCCGCTGGGGCTGCCTGCTCCTGGACTTTGGCCGGTTCAGGTGCGGGTTTTTGCTCTGGTTCTGGTGCAGCCGTGGCTGCAGGAGCAGTAGTACTCACCGGCTTTGCCTTTTGATCATTCCGGCCAACAAACACAAACAGATATACCAGAATGGCCACGATGATGACAATGCCCAACCCTATCAGGATTGGAATTATGGGAAATGCCTTTTTATTTTCTTCCCGTTCTCTAATAGCCGAGGCTCGTTCATAAAGACCCGCTGGAGGGGGCTCTTCGTGGGCTTCGAGTTCAAAATCCGGCAGTTCGTAGGTATCCGCCTGATCAAGGGCCTTAAGAGAAACGGTCAGTTGATGCCGTTCTGTCTCATTCGGCGCATCCAGATCTACCGCTTCGGCCACCAATTCTTCCGAATCCTTAGAAGTAATAATCATTTCGATGGAAGGCTCCCCCTTAGGTTTGGGGGCAATGTGTTCAATTACGAGACTTCCAATATAATCCGCATCGGACATGCTTCTGGATTCGCTTTTATAAAGATCAATTTGAACGCTTTCCTGCCCATCATGGACGGTGGTTAATATAAGTCTTTTCTTTACCGAGGAACCCTCTTCCAGAATAGGGTAAAATTCCCCGTTTGCGATCTTAATTCCGATGCTCGCCGCCATGAATTTCACTCCTTTTATACTTATATAAACAAACTTTAGACGCCCTATGGGGCTTTGTCAATGCTAAGAATAATATTCTCTTGACGCTCACCCATTCCCTATCGATAATGAGACTATGGTAGGAATAGTTTCCATTCTCTTGGTAATCATACTGCTCGTTTCAGTCCTTTTAGTGTTGCTTGCCCTTTCAGGAAGAAAGCAAGAAAGCCCGGGAGATAAGAAACGAAAAAAAAGATCCAAAGGTCGGGATGCCCTCATTCGGGATGCTACCCGGCGCCTTGCCCAGAATCCAAAAGATCCTGAAGCCCTCCTGACCCTCGGAGAAATTTACTATCATGATGAAGTGTGGGACAAGGCATACAAAACCTATGAAACCTTGGTAGAGCTTTGCGGGGCTAACCCGGAACTGAATGAGTTCGAAATAAACATGCGGTTTGGCCTCGCGGCCCTCAAGCTCAATATGACAGAAGAAGCTTACAAAGGGCTTGTTATTGCCCGCAGCCTTCAGCAAAACAACTTTGAGGTAAACTATAATCTGGGCGTACTTGAATTTCAGAAAAAAAATTATGAAAAGGCGGTGCAGCTTTTACAGCAAGCCCGAACCCAGGATCCTGAACACGCGCTTACACTCCGCTATCTGGGACATGGTTATTTTAAGCTCCATAAGTACCGGGAAAGCCTTGTGCTCCTTCGGAAAGCGGTGGACTTGGTTCCCGATGACAAGGAATCAATCTATGCCATGGGGGAGTGCTATTACGAACTTGGGCAAGCCGAACAGGCTATTAAAATATTCACCCATTTAAGGCCTGACCCGGTTCTCGGCCCCAACGCCTGTCTTTTTGCGGGAACCATCCATTTGAACCAGCATCAATTTGCAAAGGCCATTATGGACTTTGAAATCGGTCTTAAACATGAAAACATAAAAACCGAGATACAGCTCGAACTCAAATATCGACTTGCTATGGCCTACCTAAGGCAGCAGGAAATAGGCCGGGCGCTTAATTACCTTAACGACATACAGTCCCAAAATCCTAATTACAAGGACGTCCCAGCCCTTATCGGCAAATATCAGGAACTTAATTCAAATAAAAATCTGCAGATTTATCTGATGTCCTCTACGGGAGATTTTGTAACCCTCTGCCGTAAGGTGGTTCTGAACTTTTTTCCCCGTGCCAAGGTTAAGATAACCAACATTGCGGTAAATAAAAATGAATGGGTCGATATTCTAACCGATGTGGATACCCCAAAATGGGCAGACGTTGTCATGTTTCGTTTTATCCGCAGCACCGGTTCCGTCGGTGAGCTTATCGTGCGGGACTTTCATGCCCAGTTAAAGGAAGTCAAGGCGGGCAAGGGCTTGTGCATCACCGCCGGAACCTTTACCGACGAGGCTAAAAAATATGTCGAAGCCCGGCTCATCGATCTGTATGACAAGGACAAGCTTGGCTCCCTCTTAAAAGGTGTCGATGCAAGCACCACCCAGCTCGAAATTTAATTATTCGCGCATGATGCCTGGCAGTTCTTCCATACTTTTGTCCTGCTCAGAAATCTGCTCCTGAAGCTGTTCTGCCTTCTGCAGCTTGCCTTGGATGGTCCGTGACTTCTTGTCCGCCAGGTCTACCGTATCCGCCGCTTCCTGCAATTTTTTCCGTGTTTTATCCAGGAGCTCTCCGAACTTTTCAAAATCTGCTTTAACAAGATTCAGGGTACGCCATACTTCGGTAGTCCGTTGTTCAACCGCCAGGGTGCGGAATCCCATTTGCAAACTGTTTATCATGGCGGCCAGCGTTGTGGGGCCTGCGATAACAACTCTCAATTCACGCTGTATCCTTTCTGCCAGGCCGGGCCGTGAAAGAATCTCCGCAAACAAACCCTCGGAAGGCAGAAAGAGTATTGCAAAATCAGTGGTATAGGGTGGATGAATGTATTTTTCGTAAATATCCTTTGCGGAAAGTTTCAGCCTTTGTTCCAGCAGTTTTCCCGCTGCTTCGGCGCTTAAGGTGTCGCCGTTTTCCCGGGCATAAACAAGCCGTTCATAATCTTCTTTCGGGAATTTCGCATCAATTGGGAGGAGTACGGGTCGTTCCTTTTTCCCTATCCCATCAGGTTTTGCAGCCCCCGCAGCCCCCGAAGCTCCCGGGAGCCTGATGACCACTTCTACCCGTTCTGCGCTGCCCGGTTGAACTGCCGCGTTCAGCTCATATTGATGAGGTGCCAAGAGATCCTGAATGATTGAAATCAGTTGTACTTCGCCCCAGGTCCCCCGGTTTTTCACATTTACTAAGACCCGTTTCAAGTCCCCGACCCCTGCGGCAAGACTGCGCATTTCTCCAAGCCCTGCTTGTACTTGTTCAAGCCTGTCACCAACCAGCTTAAATGATTCTCCCAAACGTTTTTCCAGGGTTTCGTGCAGTTTGTCATCCACCGTTTTGCGGATTTGTTCAAGCCGGGCTGCATTATCCATCTGAAGTTCCCGCAGTTTCCGGTCCACGGTCTCGCGCAGGAGTTCCATTTTTTGGTCATTCCCCTGTCCAAACCGGGCTATTTCGGTACGCAAAGCTGCCAACTGGTTGGCTTGAATATCCATTATTCTTGCTAAATTCTGGGTAAGTTCTGCCCTGGTGCCCCGTAATTCTTCTTGCAGGCTGCGCTCAAGTCGTTCCTGAACTTGAGTTATGGCTAAAAGCTGATTGTTAGCCTGCCTGTTTGGTGAGCGCACAATAAGAAACACGAATAAAATGAGGAAAAACAGAATTATAAATAAAATTCCGGGCAAAATTAATTCCATGGCCAAGCATTATATCAAAAACTGTATTAGAATAAAGCCATGAAACGTATATTACTTGTGTTATGCTTAGTATTTTCCATACTAAGTTTGATGTCCGCCCAGGACCAGACGAAACAAGAGACTGGCTCTGTCTGGATAATACCTATTAAGGGCGATATTGAACCCTCTATCAGTGCTTTTATTCGCAGGGCCGGTCAGAATGCCCTTAACAAGGGGGCGGGGACAATCATTTTCGAAATCGACACCTTTGGCGGCAGGGTCGATACGGCACTGCAGATTTCAAGCTTTATCGGTTCCTTAAAGAATATCCGAACCGTTGCCTGGGTCCGCAGCGGCCCCGAGTCCATGGGTGTTAGTTGGTCTGCGGGGGCTCTTATTGCTCTTTCCTGCCAGGATATTGTTATGTCCAGCGGCACTTCAATCGGGGCCGCTGCGCCGGTCACCATAGGAGCCGATGGTCAAATGAACCCTACGGGCGAAAAGACCGTCAGCGCCGTTCGTTCCCAAATGGCAGCCCTGGCAGAAAAAAACAAGCATCCGGTACTGCTTGCCCTTGCCATGGTAGACCAGGACCTGGAAGTCTGGGAAGTACAGGTAAACGGCCAAACCAAATTAGTCAGCGGTGTTGAGCTGGAAGGACTTGAGAAAAACAACGCCAACAAGGTGGTCCGGCTCAGCCAGATCAGCGCCAAGGGAAAACTCCTGTCCCTGACGGCTGGCGAAGCTCAGAAATATGGGCTTGCTCTTGCAATAGCAGATACCAGTGATGAACTGGTAGAAAAACTCGGACTATCAAGCGAGATTGTAGAGCTCGTACCGACGGCGGCCGATCAGGTTGTGTCATTTTTAACCTCCGGGGCGGTGCAGACCCTTCTCATCTTGTTAGGGCTGGTGATGCTCTTTTTGGAAATAAACACCCCCGGTTTTGGTATCCCCGGTGTAGTGGCTATCATTTCCTTTGTTACCGTATTTGGCCTTAACGCACTCCTTGGAACAGTAGGTTCCCTTGAACTGATTCTCTTCCTTGTCGGTGTAGCCCTTCTGGCGATCGAAATCTTTATTTTGCCCGGTTTTGGTATCACCGGTATTAGCGGGATCGTTCTTATCGGGCTGTCCCTCGTGTTTTCCCGCCAGGATTTTACGATACCGAGCCTTCCCTGGCAGTGGGAACTGTTTGGCAGAAACGTCTTATTTGTTTCGGTTGGTATTGTTCTTGCAATCGCTGCTATCGCCGTAATTGCCCTCATGGGCCCCCGAATTCGGCTTTTTGATCGGCTTACCCTCAAGACCAAGATTGAAGGAACCGCAGGCGGCCCCGATCCAGAACATGCGGGAACCTCGGTTATGGAAGCTGCCAGGGTAATGTCCGAGGCAGAAGAAAATTATGGGGATCTGCTGGGAAAACGGGGAAAAACGATTACCACACTTCGGCCCTCAGGAAAGGCCGAATTTGATGGAAAACCCTATGTTGTGGAAGCCGATGGGGCATTTATTGAACCCCATAAGGTTGTGGAAGTAATCCGCGTACGCGGAAATAGAATAATAGTAAGGAGTGTGTAATGACCTATTTAATACTTTTAGCCATAGTCGCGATCATCGCCCTGGGATTTCTACTTTTGTTCTTCCGGTTTTTTGGACTTTGGTTCAGGGCTATGCTTTCCGGGGCTTCGGTCGGCATGGGAAAACTCATCGGTATGTGGCTTCGTCATGTTAATGCGGCGGTCATTGTAGAAGCCCGTATTATGCTCACCAAGGCTGGCATAGAAGTCGATTCGGACATGTTGGAAACCCACTTCCTTGCCCGCGGTGATGTCATGAAGGTGAGCCGAGCCCTTGTTGCGGCAAACAAGGCTAACATTCCCCTTCCATTCCAACGGGCTGCTGCAATTGATCTTGCAGGCCGGGATGTTTTAGAGGCTGTTAAAACGAGCGTAAATCCTAAGGTTATCGATTGTCCAGATCCAGCCAAGGGAAAGCAAACTATCGATGCGGTTGCAAAGGACGGTATACAGCTGCAGGTAAAGGCTCGGGTTACCGTACGGGCCAACATCGAGCGGCTCGTTGGTGGAGCTACCGAAGAGACTATTATCGCCCGGGTTGGCGAAGGGATTGTTACCACCATTGGTTCCTCAGAAACCTACAAATCGGTGCTGGAGAACCCGGACCTTATCTCCAAACGGGTACTTGAAAAGGGTCTTGATGCGGGCACTGCCTTCGAAATACTGTCTATTGATATAGCCGATATTGATGTCGGTGCGAACGTGGGAGCCAAATTGCAGGCTGACCAGGCTGAGGCAGACAAAAGAAGATTTCAGGCTGAGGCAGAAAAACGGAGAGCCGCAGCACAAGCCCGGGAACAGGAGATGCTTGCGCTGGTCCAGGAAAATCGGGCAAAGGTTGTCCTCGCTGAATCGGAAATACCGCTTGCGATTGCGGAGGCCTTTAAGAAAGGGCAGCTTGGTATTATGGATTATTACCGTCTTAAAAACCTCCAGGCCGATACGGATATGCGGTCTTCGATAGGAAATGCCCCCCAGGGTAAATAGAATATGGAAAGTCTTATAGAGACCCTATTAACCTTCATACCTATCGCACTCATAATCGCCCTGCGAATCGCTGCCTCAAAAAGAAATCAGCAGCAGATCCAAGAGCGAAGCAGGATTGTGGATGTATTAAAAACAAAGGCTGTAAAAGCTACCGCCAAGACAGCTGTAGCGCCTCAGGGGTATAAGAGCGCTTTCGTCTTTGAAGAAAGCGCTCATCCTCCCATAGCCAATTGGGAAAAAAGTGCTTCGACGAAGCCGATTGCTGTCAGCACCCCAATAGAGACAACTATCATGGAAAATGCCTCCATGATAGAAACTGCGGCTGCTGAAGCATACGACACTGCAAAGCCTGTGCGAGAAAAAACATCAAAAAAAGAAGCTCCCTTTGATCCCTTAAACCGCCTTTCTCGTCTTTCCCGGCTTCAGCAGGCTGTTGTCTATGCGGAACTTTTGGGGCCTCCGAAATCATTGCGGGAGGATATCTAGAAGGGTATCTGTGCTACTGCGGGTTACTATCCCAGCGGTAGTTTGCATGAGACAGGCTGTTCGGCACTTATAAAACAAAAGAGCTCTCTGAAATAAGCTTCAGACAGCCCTTTAACTTTTTATGCCCAGAGGGGGACTTGAACCCCCAAGCCTCGCGGCACTAGTACCTGAAACTAGCGTGTCTGCCAATTTCACCATCTGGGCTTAACGTTGAACAACAATAAAAAAAATAGTCCATTTTGTCAAGAGGACCGAAAATCCTCTTTAATCCGCATTGTATGGGATATAAAAAGATAGTATATTAGTAATATATTAAGGAGTATATATGCGGATGAAAAAGTCTCAATTCCTATTTGGTTTATTTTTTATGATGATGTTAACTTTTTCTCTTTCAAGTCTTTTTGGACAACAGCGCAGCCGGGCAGAAATTGCCTGGGATTGGATTTACAATGCAAAGGCTCTTGTTATAGATGTCAGAACTCCAGAAGAATTTAACTCAGGCCATTTAGACATGGCTATCAATATTCCTCTCGACACTATCGAAAAAAGAATTACTGCCATTGTACCGAATAAAACCGCTTCTATTGTGCTTTATTGCCGCTCTGGAAACAGATCTGGTCAGGCTTATAACATTCTCAAATCCTTGGGGTATACTCGTATTCACAACGGCGGCGGCTACACAGAATTGTTGCAGGCAAGACCGAAAAAATAATCTTTAAGCTCATTTTATAAAGTCATCTTTTTTAAATTGGCGTTGTCATAATATGCGGTTGCGTTCGACTTGTGACCGTTGCCACTCAATCACACGCAACCGCCGCGGCAAATCGCGGATTTCAAAGCACCTTAACTGATAGCCGCTTCCAGGGCAACTTCCATCATGCGGGTAAAGGTGGTCTGCCTCTCTTCTGATGTGGTGGCTTCATGGGTTACCAGGCTGTCGGAGATAGTTAAAATTGCCAGCGCTTCCCGACCATATTTTGCTGCCAATGTATACAGCTCGGCGCTTTCCATTTCTACCGCCAGGACCCCAAATTTGGCCCAAAGTTTCCATTCTTCTGGATCTTCGGTATAGAACATATCTGAAGAAACTACATTCCCTACCTTCGGGTCCCAGTTGCGGGCCACTGCTGCATCATAGGCTGCTTTAAGCAGTGAAAAACTCGCGGTGGGTGCAAAATCACGGTTTCCAAAACGGATTGCGTTAGCTCCTGAATCGGTGCTGGCTGACATTGCAATAACCAGATCTCTGATTTTAACCGACGGTTGGAGAGATCCGGCAGTACCGACCCGAATTGCCCGTTTGACACCATAATCCTTAAATAGTTCGTTCACATAGATGGAAATTGATGGAATCCCCATACCGGTCCCCTGGACGGATACTCGTTTGCCCTTATACGTTCCCGTATAGCCAAACATGTTCCGTACTTCGCTATAGCGGACCGGATTTTCCAAAAAGGTTTCTGCGATAAATTTTGCCCGCAGAGGGTCTCCGGGCAACAATACTGCTTCGGCAATTTCGCCAGCCTTGGCTGCAATGTGAATTGACATAGCCACTCCTTACAGAAAAACTCCCAGTTAAATGGGGTCGTACATTATAGATGAATATTACGATTTTGGGTAGAACGTATGTTCACCCCTGTGTTTCATCAACATGGTGGGCTTCGCCCTTTTTGACTCCTCTCATAATCAGCCATGCGGCCATCATGCAGATACTTCCAAATATGAAAATACCTGGATAACCTGCCAGGTCAATAATGGCACCGGTAATGGGCGGAGCACTGATGGCCGCTCCCTGGCTAAAGGTGTAATAGAGCCCTGTGTAAATCCCCATATTTCCATAGGTAGCCATTTGCCACAGCATAGGGAAACTGTTTACCACAACGCCAATCCAGACGGAGCCATAAAAAAACATTAAAATAAGGAAGAGCACTAAGGAGCTTCCCGCAGGGAGCCCTAAGGTTCTGGCTATAAAGCCGGTTGTCGGCACAAGAAGCAAAATCAGGGCAAGTAAGACAAGACTCATGCGGATAAAGCTTTTTCTTCCCATTTTATGAGCCAAATAACCCGACGGAATGGCAAGCAAGACGCTTGCAATCCCTGCGATGCCCTGTGCTAAAGCCGCATTTCCCGGACTTACTTTCATTACATCTACAAGGTACAGGCCAAGGAAGGGTTTTGCGCCTTCATAGGCCATGAACCAGAAAAAGAGAGAAAATAGAATCCTAATTACACTGGAATCTCCGGACTGAAAAATCATTTTAAGAGAGGCTATAATAGAAGGCTGCTTCTCTTCTTCAGTATCCTCTGGTTTTCTTTCCTTCACAAAAACAAATAGTATAAGCGTGGCCACGAGAACAAAGACTCCTGCGGTCACGAACGGCAGAGATTCATTGATTTTCATAAATCGGGCAAGTACAAGAGTACCGATGATGAGTCCAAAGCCTCCCATGGTGTTAATAACACCGTTGGCTTCAGAGCGGTATTCACCAGGAATGGTATCCGGCATCAAAGCTACCACGGGGCCCCGAACGCTGGTTTTGAATATATTAAATAGGAAAATAATGATAATCAGACTAGCAAGCGATATGGCTGCCATGGATGGAATAACCGAAAATAAAATTGCAGACAGGGGCAGCATAACGATGATAAAAGGAATGCGCCGCCCCAGTTTTGTGCGGGTCCTGTCTGACCAAATAGAAACAAGGGGAATCAAAAAGAGCTGGAGTATATTGTCCAAAGTCATCACCGACCCGATGAGCGTATTGGAGCTGATATACCGTTTCAGAAAAATGGGGATATATGTGTCATAGAGGGGATCCATTAATCCCATGGTAAAAAAGCCAAATCCAATAAGGAATGTTAAGCCAAAATAAGTCCGAAATCCCTTCTTATGGTCCATGTGTGCCTCCGTTTTTTCTCAGCCTAACCTGCTTTTGGAAAAACTGCAAGAAATATTAAATTGATGAATAAAGGTATTGACAATTGGCTTGTTTCTTGCTATTTTCAGCGGGCATTACGGTTCTGTAATGCTTCTGCCCTTGTAGCTCAGTCGGTAGAGCACATCCATGGTAAGGATGTGGTCAGCGGTTCGATTCCGCTCGAGGGCTCTTTGTGTTTTATAAAAGCACCTTGTTTGCAAGGCGGTTGCCGCTTCGCGTCATCCGCTCGAGGGCTCTTTGTGTTGTGAGACAACACCATGTTTGCAAGGCGGGTAGCGCGTAGCGCAATCCGCCCTAACGTTTTTATTTATTGACTGGTTGGAAAATCAGTGTATCTATAAATTATAATGGGAACTGACGATCATTCCGAAGATTGCAGAATGGGTCGTGTTCTTTCTTTATAGAAGGGGATTGATATGGCTAGCAAAAAGACAGCGGTTGAACTTATAGCGTTGCAGTGCAGCGAATGCAAGCGCAAGAATTATACAACCAAGAAAAATCGCCGCACCATGCAGGAAAAGCTTGAGTTGAGCAAATATTGCAAATTTGATCGGAAGCATACGATCCATAAAGAAACAAAGATAAAGTAATTCTTTAGGCCAGTAGCTCTAATGGTAGAGCGCCGGTCTCCAAAACCGGATGTTGTGGGTTCGAGTCCTACCTGGCCTGTGTATATATTAATATTTTAGGGTTTTTCTATGGGTATAGTGTGCTGCTTAAGCTGCGCACTATTTTTTTATATTCAACGACGCATACTTGCATAATTGTCTATTTTCTGACATAGTAACAGACTGCAAACATTTGTATGTTTTGAGGGGTTGATAATGAAAAAGCTGGTCGCATTTGTAAAAGAGTCGATTGCGGAGCTGAAAAAGGTTGTGTGGCCTTCCAAAGAGGATGTTGTAAGTTCTGTTAAGGTGGTTATAGTTTCCACTTTGATATTTGCGCTTCTCTTGGGTCTTGTGGATGCCCTGCTGTTGCTCGGTGTTCAGGCTATTTTTTAAAGGATAAGCATGGCTACTGGATGGTACGTTCTTCATACCTATTCGGGGTATGAAAATAAAATAGAGAAAACTATCCGCATGATGATCGATTCAGGGGATCTGGATAAAGATGTGGTGCGGGATGTAAAGGTTCCTTCTGAAGATGTGGTTGAGGTAAAAGACGGTAAGAAACGTACTATGACCAAAAAGTTTCTGCCAGGCTATATTCTGGTAGAAATGGATTTGCCTGAAATTGGCTGGAAGGTTCCCTGTTCTAAAATAAAAAAAATCCCTGGAGTAACTGGCTTTGTAGGTACCCCTGCTAATCGCAGGCCTCAGCCCTTATCTGGCGATGAAGCTCGTGCTATTCTGCAAAAAACTGGGGAGATTAAAGGAGAACGGCCCGTCCGCTCTCGGCAGTCTTTTGCTCCCGGCGAGCAGGTTAAGATTATTGATGGGCCCTTTGAGTCGTTTACTGGGACTATAGAAGAAGTAAATACCGAGCGCAACAAGCTCAAGGTAATGGTTGGTATTTTTGGAAGATCTACCCCGGTAGAAGTAGATCTATTGCAAGTCGAAAAGATTTAGTTCTGTTTTGAATCTTTGAATCTATAGGGCTTTTTTTTGCCTGAAAGGGTAGAAAATAGCTTTGGGCTATAAGCTCCAATAGATGGGAGTTTTCGCATCTGGCGAAAACGCTACCCCGAAAAGCTTGGTTCTTTTCGGGTACACCACAGAAGGAGATTGCGAATGGCAAAGAAAAAGGTCACCGCTATCATCAAGTTGCAGTGCCCCGCAGGCAAAGCGACTCCTGCTCCACCGGTAGGACCGGCATTAGGTCCACACGGTGTCAGTGCCCCTCAGTTCGTTCAGCAATTTAATGACCGAACCAAGGGTATGGAAGCAGGTCTCATTATTCCTGTCGTTATAACCGTATATAGCGACAAATCCTTCACCTTCATTCTTAAAACTCCGCCCGCATCGGTGCTGATTAAGAAGGGGGCAGGCATTGACAAGGGGTCTTCTGAACCCCATAAGACGAAGGTTGGCAAGCTTCCCAAGGCTAAACTTGAGGAGATTGCTAAAATGAAGTTGCCCGATCTGACAGCCAACGATCTTGAGGCTGCCAAGAAGATTATAGCCGGAACTGCCCGTTCAATGGGTGTCGAGGTGGAGTGGTAATATGAAGCATGGGAAAAAATACCTCGAAAGCCTTAAAAAATATGATGCTGCAACCACCTATGATTTGGTTTCTGCTGCTGATCTGGTTAAAAAGCTGGCCTTTGCAAAGTTTGATGAAACCGTAGATTTGTCGGTGAAATTAAACCTTAAAAAGAGTCAGTCTGTCCGGGATACGGTAGTGCTTCCTCACCAGTTCCGTGGCGAGAAGAAAGTTCTCGTGTTCTGTAAGAGTGAAAAAGAAAAAGAAGCTCTTGAAGCTGGTGCAACCTATGTTGGATCCGACGATCTTATCGAAAAGGTTAAGGGTGGTTGGCTCGATTTTGATATCGCCGTTGCTACTCCTGACATGATGAAAGATGTTGGTAAGCTGGGTATGGTGCTCGGCCGGAAAGGGCTTATGCCAAATCCTAAGACCGGAACAGTTACCTTTGATCTCAAAGGCGCTATTGCGGAGCTTAAAAAAGGCCGTGTGGAATTCCGGGCAGATAAAACCGGTGTTATCCATCTGCCGGTAGGCAAGGTTTCCATGGAGCCTGCTAAGATTGCAGAGAACGTGGAAGCAGTCCTTGCGGAGATTAAGCGCAAGCGGCCCGCAGATGCTAAGGGTGATTTTATTCAGTCCGTGTCCATCAGCTCTACCATGGGTTCTGGTGTATGGGTAGCATTAAAGGATAAGGAGTAAACCATGGCTATTGTTGCAAAGAAAGTGCAGGATGCTAAGGTTTCTGCTATTGATGAACTGAAGCAGAGCTTTGGTGCCGCTCCCGATTTTATTTTTACCGATTACCGCGGGCTGACGGTTGAGCAGATTTCTAATCTGCGGAAACAGCTTCGCGCAAAGGATGCAACTTTTAAGGTTGTAAAGAATAATTTTGCCCGGATTGCCTTTGAGCAGCTTTCTGCTCCTAATGTAGAAAGCTATCTCACTGGTCCGACTGCAATTGCAATTACCCCGAAGGATTCCAATGAGGTTGCAAAAATCCTTATTGAGTTTGCAAAGGAAGTTCCTGCTCTTAAGGTAAAAGGCGGTCTCGTTGGCAATACGGTATATGATGCTGCGCAGATTGAAGCTTTTTCAAAGCTGCCTGGGCGGCTCGAGCTTATTGCAATGCTTATGTCTGTTATGAACGCTCCTGCTCGGAATATGGTGTCTGCGCTTAATGATATCAATGCCCGGCTTGTACGGACAATTAAAGCTGTGGGCGATAAAAAGCAGGAAGGTGCTGCATAATTTTATGGAACTAAGACCTTCAGGCTTCGGAAAGCTGCCGTTCCTGTCGGTCTAAAAAATACAGCAATCCGTTGCTTTTGTTAAAAGTTTGCGGGTTGTCTAGCCGCTCTGCGGCAGCCGCGTAAGTGGCAGTCCCTTAAAGGGAAAAAATCAATCGCTGAAATAGAGGAGAAGATAATATGGCAGCGTTGACAAAAGATCAGATTATCGAAGCCATTGCTTCGATGACCGTACTCGAAGTTTCCGAGCTTGTAAAAGCTATGGAAGAAAAATTTGGTGTTTCCGCGGCAGCTCCTGTTGCTGTAGCCGCTGTGGGTGCCGCTCCTGGTGCTGCAGCCGCTCCCGCTGAGGAAAAGACCGAATTCAACGTAATCCTGAAGGCCTTTGATGAATCCAAGAAGATTGGTGTTATCAAGGAAGTTCGGGCTGTTACCGGTCTTGGTCTTAAGGAAGCAAAGGACCTGGTCGAAGGTGCTCCCAAGCCACTTAAGGAAAATGTATCCAAGGAAGAAGCTGCAAAGATTAAGGAACAAATTACTGCCGCTGGCGGTACTGTTGAAATCCAGTAATCTCGTCGGTACAACACATACTTTTTCTCTCGCTTTTCCGGAACTCAATACGAGTTCCGGATTAAGAGCTTCCGGCAATTTTGCCGGAGGCTTTTTGTAGTCTAAGGACGTATAGTCTATTCTAGGTAAAAACAGGCACAATCCGGTTTATTGGGCTGGACGGCGATAGTGCCCGCAATTGAGGGCGGTTCCGATAGGGGGTAACGAATGGTTACAGGAAATTCGGTCATTAAAAGGACCTATATAGGGAAAGATTTCCAGGATGTTATGGAACTTCCTGATCTTATAGATATACAGCTTTCTTCTTACGAGCGTTTCTTGCAAAGAGAACGGCTCAGAAGGGGGGAAGCTCCCGAAATGCAGGGACTGGAAGAAGCTTTTAGGACTACCTTTCCTATAGAAAGCCCTACCGGTGATATGGTACTTGAATATGAATATTACACTCTCGATGAAGAGGGGATAAAGTTTTCTGAGCAGGAATGCAAGCAGAAAGGTTTAACCTATGCGGTTCCGCTTAAGGCTCGCATAAATCTCATTTTCCAGGAAACCGGAGAAATCCGACAAAAGGATATCTACATGGGAGATATCCCGATTATGACAGATCGGGGCACCTTTATTATTAATGGTGCAGAACGAGTTGTAGTTTCCCAGATTCACCGTTCGCCCGGTGTTATTTTTAGCCATGAAAAGGGTGTGTATTCTTCACGGATTATTCCTTACCGGGGCTCCTGGCTTGAATTCGAAATTGACCAAAAACGGGAACTTATTTACGCAAAAATAGACCGCAAGAAGCGCATTCTTGGAACCATTTTCCTCAGGGCTTTGGGGTATGAAGGCCGGGAAGAAATTATAAAGGCTTTTTATAAGACCCAGACAGTGACCATCCAGGATGACCGGGAATCTAAAAATGCCCTTGTCGGCAAAGTATTCGCAAAGGCCGTATGGATCAATGCAACCACCGAAGAGGGGCTTGTAGAGAAGAAACTGTATCGGGCGGGCGAGAAAATTCATCCCCACGATGTGGATGAACTCCTTGTTAATGGTGTTCAGTCGGTAGAAATCATCGATTTCGAAGCAGAAGATTCGCTCAACTCCCCCATGATTCTCAATTGTTTTGAGCGGGAGGAGATAAAGTTTGTAAAGGAAGATCCCACACGGGATGAGCCTTCTCGCGAGGACGCACTGTCTGCGGTTTATTCGGTACTCATGCCCGGTGAACCCATAACGGTTGAAGCGGCAGAAAAGGACCTCATGGGTATGTTCTTTACAAGCCGCCGTTATGATCTTGGCAAGGTTGGCCGCTATAAACTGAATAAGAAATTCAACTTCAATCCACCCCTGGAAGATTTCACCCTGACCAAACAGGATATCATCGCAACTATGAAATTCCTCATTAAAGTATATGTGGGGGATGAAAATATTGATGATATCGACCATCTCGGCAACCGCCGTGTCAGGTCCGTGGGCGAACTTCTTGCCAATACGATGAAGACCGCTTTCAGCCGCATGGAACGGATTGCAAAAGAAAGGATGAGCCTTAAAGAAACAGAAACGATAAAGCCGCAGGACCTTATTTCCATAAAACCAGTTGTTGCGGCGATTAAAGAGTTCTTTGGTTCAAGCCAGCTCTCACAGTTCATGGATCAGGTAAATCCCCTCGCAGAGCTGACCCATAAGCGGCGTCTTAATGCCTTGGGTCCCGGCGGTCTTTCCCGAGATCGGGCCGGTTTCGAGGTTCGTGACGTCCACTATACTCACTATGGACGAATGTGCCCTATTGAAACTCCGGAAGGTCCGAACATTGGTCTTATCGTCTCATTGGCTAACTATACTCGTGTCAACGATTATGGGTTCCTGGAAACCCCATATCGAAAAGTTGTTAACGGTAAGGCTACCGCTGAAATTGAATACCTCTCGGCCATGGACGAAGACCGGTACTATATCGCACAGGCTTCAGCTAAATTAAATCATGATGGAACCTTTGCGGACAGCCAGGTCTCCTGCCGCCGCCAGGGAGATTATACAACCCGGGCTCCGGAAGACATCCAGTATATGGACGTTTCTCCCAAGCAGGTTATATCAGTTTCAGCATCCCTTATCCCCTTCCTTGAACACGACGACGCGAACCGGGCACTTATGGGTTCAAACATGCAGCGTCAGGCTGTTCCCCTCATTTTCCCCGAACCTCCACGGGTCGGAACCGGTATGGAAGGGAAATGTGCCTACGATTCAGGAGTTCTCGTCAAAGCAAAGCGGCCTGGTACGGTAGTACGGGTTACTTCAACTGAGATCGTCATTCGTCCCGATGATGTTAAAAATGCCGATGAACGGGATGTTTATACTCTGGTCAAATATCAGCGGACCAACCAGGATACCTGCTACAACCAGCGTCCCATTGTAAAATTGGGCGAAAAGATTGTAAAAGGACAGGTGATTGCCGATGGTCCTGCTACCAAGAATGGAGAGCTCGCCCTTGGCCGAAACATCCTGGTAGGTTTTATGCCCTGGAATGGGTATAACTATGAAGACTCCATCCTTATTTCTGAACGGGTGGTGAAGGAGGATATGTTTACCTCCATTCACATTAAGGAGTTTATCACCGAAGTCAGGGAAACTAAACTTGGCCCTGAAAAGATTACCCGAGATATTCCCAATACAAGCGAAAAGTCGCTGGACAATCTGGATAGTGAAGGTATT
>NZ_JAJUHW010000008.1 GCF_029265695.1 Gracilinema caldarium
AAGTCCTTTAGGGCAAAATCAAAATAGACAATGGCAAAGGCTGCTAAAAGGGAAATAACAATTTTACCCACCGAAATACCTAATGCCATAATGGTGGAGTTCTTAACCATTATGGCCGCATTGGCTCCCAGATTTTTAGCCCCTTCAAAGAAGGCACGGCCATAGTTTACGCCAAACTGATCTCCTGGCAGTATGGACATGGGGGCATCCAGAATGTCCGCGAGCCGCTGAGTAGAGCCCACAAAGACGACCCAAATGGGAAAGACAATAATAAAAAGGGCAAGCAGCAAAACGACATGGGGAAAGGCTCGCCTGAACAGGGATTTTTCTACCATGGCTGTCTCCTAATATTCCACTTTCCGTTCCACAAAGCGGAACTGGAGGGCGCTGAGTACAATGACGATCAGCATCAAGATTACCGATTGGGCTGCGGAACTTCCAAGATCGAGATTAATCACCCCATCCTTGTAGACCTTATAGACAAGAATATTAGTTGCCTGGTTGGGCCCACCGGAGGTTACCTGGTGTATAATGGGGAAGGTTTCGAAAAAGGCGTACACCAGGTTCATAACAAGCAAGTAGAAGGTAGTAGGCGAAAGCAGGGGAAACACTACCCGCCAGAAACGGGTAAAGGGACCGCCGCCGTCAATAGCAGCTGCTTCTATCAGCGACACTGGTACATTCTGCAGTCCCGCTAAAAAAAAGACAAAATTATAAGAAATCTGTTTCCAGCTGGACGCGAGGGTAACTATAAAGAGCGCTTGACCGCTTTTAACTAAATAATTCCAGTCTATACCAATTTTTTTTAATTGATAGGAAATGATACCCACCGTTGGGTTAAACAAAAACATCCACAATACCCCGGCTACGAGAGTAGAAACTGCATAGGGCCAGACCAGCATGGTGGTATAAAAGGTTTTTCCTGCTATATGTTTATTTGCCTGGACTGCCAAAAAAAGAGAGATGGTAAGGGCAGAAAAGGCTACCATGATTGCAAATTTAAAAGACAAAATAAGTGAATCGATATACTGAGGGTTTTGTAATAGTTTGATGTAATTTTCCAGTCCCACAAAAATGAGGGAAATTCCAAAGGCATCCTGTATAAAAAGAGACTGGTACAGGGCCATAAAGGCGGGCCAAAAGAAAAAGATTGCCACGATTATCATTTGGGGAAGCACAAGTACATAGGGCAAGGTCTTATTGTGAAAGGCATACTGTTTCGTCATGGGATGCATCCTTTAACGCACAAAGGCTACCCGCATGATGCAGGCAGCCTTTATGTCAATTGTTGAACATGTTGCTATTTGTTGATCCGTTCAAATTCTCTGAGTTTTTCGTTCCCCAGTTTAACCATCATGTCTAGCCCGTCCTTTACGGATATTTTGCCGTCCAGAATGGCTTCCCATTGTTCATCCTCTATGGTACGAATCTGGGGCATAAAACCGAAACGGAGTCCCATGGTATTCTGAGTGGGGGCCTTGTTCAAAAGTTGTTTAATTGCCACTTCTGGGCCAGGATTCTCGTTGTAGTAGCCCTGTTTTTTTGTCAGTTCATAGGCAGCGGTCGTAATAGGCAAATAACCTGTCTGCTGGTGCCAGAATGCCTGGGTTTCGGGCTTGGACAGGAAGCTAAAGAATTTTGCCACCGCTTTGTAAACTTTTTGGTCCTTCTGTGTCATAACCCAGAGACTTGCGCCACCAATGATGGAGTTTTGGGGAGCTCCCTTAACATCGGGATAATAGGGCAGCATAGCTACACCAAAGTCAAATTTGCAGGTTGCCTTCATCGATCCATAGCCACCGATGGACTCAAAGTGGAGCGGCACCGTGCCGGAAGTAAAGAGTGCGTTTGCCTTGTTTTCCCGGCCGCCATATTTGAATACCCCTTCTTTGGCCATTTGATACAGGTTTTCAAAATGTTTTACTTGCAAGGGGCCATTAAACACAAGCTGGGTGTCCAGACCATCGAATCCGTTGGATTTAGTTCCAAACGGTACATTGTGCCAGGCTGAAAAGTTTTCAAGCTGAATCCAGGATATCCAGTTGGTAGTAAAGCCTGCTTCATATCCTGCAGCCTTAAGTTTTTTAGCCACTTCGAAAAACTCAGGCCATGTCTTTGGCGGTTTTTCAGGGTCCAGGCCTGCTTTGCGGAAGGCATCTTTGTTGTAGTACATGACTGCGGTGGAAGAGTTAAAGGGCATGGAAAGCATTTCACCCTTGGATGTTGAATAATAGCTTGTGATGGTAGGAATGTATGCTTTAGGATCAAAGGGTTCCTTCTGTTCAGCCATGAGCTGGTATACCGGTTTGATGGCTCCTTTTGCGCTCATCATAGTTGCTGTTCCAACTTCATATACCTGTAGTATGGCAGGCGGAGTCCCTGAACGGAAGGCAGCAATGCCAGCATTCATTGTATCCGCATAGCTGCCCTTATACACGGGATTCACCACATACTCACTTTGGCTTTTATTGAACATGTCGCAGACCTGGGCGGTAATTTCGCCGTTTTTTCCGCCCATGGCATGCCAGAACTCGATCGTGGTCTGGGCAAAGATTGTGCTTGCCAGACCTGCTAGGATTGTGAAAAGGTACACCTTTTTCATACACCACTCCTTTTTTGTGTAACGAATCTTTCTCAGAGCTATCGCTATGGATAAAGCTCTTTCGGGTTACAGCAAAATATAGCTTACGCCCGAACCGAAAAATAGGCAAGAATATTTGATTTTTTCTTGTAAACCTATGGTTAGACCTATGGTGGCGTTTCTTTGTAAAGAAATAGTTAGGAGACTATAAGTGTGGTGTTAAATAACCTAGAAGTATGTTAATTACCGGATAAGGCGGTTTTAATTCGATCGGGCATATCGGTAATGATGCCGGTGACGCCCCAGGATACAAGATCCCGGGCCAGTTGAGGCTCATTAACGGTCCACGCCTGGGTAAGCCGGCCGTGATTCCGTTCTGTGGCGACCAGTTCCGGATTTACCATAGAATAGCGGGGGTGCCAGGCTTCGTGTCCAGATTTTCCCGCGATATCAGGAAGATACTGGTTTATTAAGGTTGTGGTGTAAGAAGGACTTGCCTCTTCCACAAGAAAACCTACAGGGATAGAGGGTTTGATTGCCTTAAATCGTTTGAGGGTCGGTGGGTTAAACGATGACACAATAACATTCCGGGCCATGTCATAGCGGTCGATACAGGCTGCCACCAGGGCCTCAATGCCGTTGTCGTCAGCGGCATCGCCGCTGGCAGCATCGCCGCTAGCGAAACCGCCGCTGGCGAAACCGCCGCTGGCGGTACAATAGGGGGCCTTGATTTCCACATTAACGATAAAGTCCGCCGGAGCCCTGTCTTTAACCAGAGAAAACACTTCTTCCAGGGTTGGGATCATAATAAATGGATAGTGGGGAATATGGCCCTGGAGGGGCTCTGCCATGGGCGAGAACCGAGCGGCCGCATTCAGTTCCCTCAGTTCAGCAAAAAGCAGGTCCCGTACCGCTCCGGTCCCATCGGTGGTGCCGTCTACGGTAAAATCATGAATGATGACCAGTTCCCGATCCGCAGAAAGCTGAACATCGAGTTCTATACCGTCAGCGCCTTGTTGTATAGCAAGCTCAAAGGCCGGAATAGTATTCATCGGTGCATAGGCCCTGCTGCCTCGGTGCCCGTAAACAATAGTTCTTCCTTCCTGAAAGGCCTGTAAGACGTAGTTAGTGCGCTTATCCATCATCATTCTCCTAAATATTCCTGGATCAGCTGCAATTTAAGATCCCGTAGTTGTTCAGAAATTGAAACTTTATAAATATGGGGATTAAGAATCCGCTTGTAGCTGCCGTCAAAGCGGTCTAGGCTTAAGCGCACCCGCTGCTGGATGGATTTTAATGTCGGGTGGTCCTGAATAAGTTCACCGCCCTTCATACGAGGTTTGAGCAGGGGCTCTATATTGCCCTGGGGGGTGTAATGAAAGTGCCGATAGTCCGCCGCAGGGTGCCAGAATGCATATTCGACCCCCTTTCTTATAGCGTCTTCGGGGGCATCACTTTTATCTGCCAGTTTTTGATCCAGGGTCATCACATCCGCCTCGGCCATGCCCTCCGTACTGTAGAGGCGCCAAACCTGTTTTGCTCCCGGATTAGTTGTCTTTTCAGGATTATCGGAGAATTTAATGGTAGGCTGGAGGTTCCCGTCCGCTACCTGCCGGGCTGCAAGTTTATAAACCCCGGTAAAGGCCGCTTCAGTGCCGCCGGTTACCATATTGGTACCCACCCCCCAGCTATCGATGGGGGCTTTGGCTGCCGTTAAGGTCTGGATAATGGATTCATCCAGATCATTTGATACCGCGATGGTCGCATTTTTTAAGCCCGCCGCATCCAGGGCCTTGCGGACTTCTACCGAAAGATAATGAATATCTCCCGAATCAAGTCGTACCCCGAATTTTTTGCCCTGGGCGGCGAGTTTTTTCCCGACCTTAATGGCATTTTTAATACCACTGTCCAGGGTATCATAAGTATCGATTAAAAAAACTGTTCTATCTGGGTAGGTTTCCGCATAGGCTTCAAAGGCCGCTTCTTCCGATGGAAAGGACATAATCCACGAGTGGGCCATGGTTCCCATAACGGGGATCCCATAGGTTTTTCCCGCGAGAACGTTTGATGTTCCGCTGGCCCCTCCAATAAAAGCTGCCCGAGATGCGGACATGGCGCCGTCAGGGCCCTGAGCCCGGCGGAGGCCAAACTCCATGATGGTGCCTTTCCAGGAAGCCAGGTACACCCGAGCTGTTTTAGTCGCGATAAGGCTCTGGAAATTGATAGTGTTAAGCAGCATCCCTTCTATTATTTGAGCTTCTATGAGGTTTGCATCGATGCGGATGAGGGGCTCCTGGGGAAAAACAACAGTTCCTTCGTCCATGGCCCAGACATCTCCGGTAAACCGGAAGGTCTTAAGATATGCAAGAAAGTCCTTGTCAAAATAGGAGAGGCTCGCCAGGTACTCCAGATCTTCCGAAGAAAAACGAAAATGAGCGAGCTTGTCGAGAAACGTCTCGAGTCCTGCGAAGACCGAAAAGCCACCATTAAAGGGCTGGCGGCGGAAAAACATATCAAAGACTGCCCGATGGTTCATGCCCCGTTTCCAGTAGCCCTGGGCCATGGTAAGTTCGTAAAAATCGGTGAAGAGTGCCGATTGGGGGCAAAAGCTCGCTTCTTGCATGTATTCTACTCCTTATTGCTGGTTTTTAGATAATCTCGGCTGAGTCGATAAAAGAGACGCCTGCGGTTTCTAACTCTACCAGGGCTTTTTGCAAAGAGCCTGCAGGATAGTCTACTCCCCGCACCGCATCTGACACAATCATGACCTCAAAGCCGAGTCGCCGGGCATCCAGCGCGCTGTATTTAACACAGTAGTCGGTTGCAAGTCCTGTTACGACAATTTTGGAGACCCCAAGTCCTTTGAGATAAAATTCGAGACCCGTGGGAGTACAACGGTCGTTTTCGAAGAAAGCTGAATATGAATCCAGATAGGGCCTAAAACCTTTTCGGACTATGAGCCGTATGGGATTAAGGTTCAATTCGGGATGAAAATCCGCACCCTTGGTTCCCTGAACGCAATGATCCGGCCAAATTCCCTGTTCCTCTCCGGGCGCCGCATGGGTAGAAGAAAAAGAACAGTGGTTTCGTGGGTGCCAATCCTGGGTTGCTATGACAGGTACTCCTTGCTTTTCACAAAGAGCCGATAACATATTTATAGGACCGAGTATTTCATTTGCACCAGCAACCGCCAAAGCCCCCGGTTCAGAAATGCTTCCGTCTTTGTTGTGATAGGGCGGACAAAAATCGTTCTGAACATCGATGATGAGCAGGGCTGTATCACTAGAAAGCAAGGCCATAGGGATCCTCCATGTGGTCCTATGGTATCCTAAGAGGGGCGGTCCTACAAGAGTTTTAGATACTTTCGAGCTCTTCTATGTCATCTTGTTGAGATGCTTCATCATCCTGTTTAAACTCCGCAAAATCCAAGGGAATAGTATTTTGATCATTCATGATGAAACTGCGGAATAGGGAAGCCGGCAGGGGTTTGCTGATAAAATACCCTTGAATGGCATCGCAGCCCCGTCGTTTCAGGGCATCCAGCTGTTCCTGGGTTTCTACCCCTTCGGCTATAGAAACCAATCCAAAGGAACGGGCCATGGAAACGACTGCAAGGGCTACTGATCCATTCTGCAGATCCCGAGCGGGGGCTGGCTCTTTTAGTTTTAGTTCCCCTATCATATCGGAACGCAAATGGTCCACAAAGGATTTATCGATTTTAAGGCTATCTATAGGCAGGCTGTCTATATAACGCAGAGAAGAATAACCGGTTCCAAAATCATCTACCGCAAAGCAGATTCCCAATTTTTTTAATTCATCCATTATAGAAGCTACCCTCTGGGCATCCCTCATAAAAAGGGACTCGGTCACTTCCAGCTTGAGGAGCCGCGGAGACAGGCCGCTTTCTTTAAGTGCTTCTTCGGTCTGCTTAATGATATGCCCCCGCTCAAATTGCCGCTGAGATACATTCACCGAAACCTGTATTGGTTTCCCCGATAGTTCCCATTCTTTTGCGTCCTTGCAAGCTTGTTTCAGAGCCCATCCGCCCATGGGTATAATGAGCCCTGTTTCTTCGGCTACCTCTATAAATTGGCCCGGTGGAATAATCGATTCATCCGGATTTTTGATTCTGATCAGCGCTTCCGCCCCAATGATGCCCTTGGGTTTTCCTGCCTCGGCGCTTCCGGAGGATACCAATGGCTGGTAGCATAATATAAAGCGGTTTTCATCCATAGCTTTTCGTATAGATGCTTCCACTTCGATCCGGTGTCTGCTTGAGAGTCCAGCGGCTCCAGAAGCAAAGCGATATTGGCCCCGGCCCTGCTCCTTGGCGTCGTACATGGCCGCATCGGCGTTTTTTACCAGTTCCTGTATAGTGGCCCCGTCATAGGGATAGAGGGCAATGCCAACACTGCAGCCGATATAGATTTCCCGTTCATGTATGAAGAAGGGTTCTCGGAGAGCTTCGATGACTTTTTTTGCCACCATGCCTGCATCGGCGCTGCGGTGGATATCTTCTAAAATAATGGTAAATTCATCTCCTCCCAGCCGGCACACTGTGTCGCATTCACGAACCTGGGCTTTTATGCGATGGGCCGCAAGGATGAGCAGTTCATCCCCAACCTGATGGCCGTACCCATCATTCACATCTTTAAAATGGTCCAAATCCATATACAGGAGGGCAAAACGGTTCTTATCCCGCTGGGTTCGGCTTAACACCTGGTCTAAGCGGTCCATAAAAAGGGCTCGGTTGGGAAGCCCGGTGAGGGAATCATAAAAGGCAAGATTGTTCAGTTTTTCCTGGGTTTGTTTAAGCTGGGCAATATCAATATAAAAGGCAACATATTTGTATGGTTTTTCTTCGATATTTTTCAGGGTGTCGATACTGAGCCAATATGGCATGAGGGATCCGTCTTTTTTTCGGTTCCAAATTTCACCCTCCCAATGACCGGTATCTATTAATGTATCCCAAAGATCCTTGTAAAATGATTGTGAGTGCATTCCAGATTTAAAAATACTTGTTTTTTGCCCTAAAATTTCTTCTTTAGAAAAACCGCACATCTCTGCAATAGCTGGATTTATCTCCTGGATGATGCCTGAGAGATCGGTAATAAGTATGCCTTCCCCCGTGTTTTCAATAATTTTTTTGTAGGTCATCAGCGTTTCATTGGTCATCCGCAGGGCTTCGGTCCGCTCGGTTACCTGCTGTTCAAGTATGGCAGCTGAATTGGTCTCATATGCGAGTAATTGTCGGGCGGACCTGACATTGAGCAGCAGTATGGTGCTTATTACCCCTGCCAATAAGAATAAGACTGCTACCGAGCGGAAACCATTCCAAAACAGGTCCCGGGGTACGCGGACCGAAAGTTCTATCATTGTGTTTTCGAGTAACCCCGGCATGTGGGAGGTAACATCGATTTCAGATACCTTAAAGCTCATCTGGGGCTGCAGATCTGAAGATGTATGGGAAGTTTCTGCTGATTGAGCTATGTTAATCTGTACATCCGTACCTGAGAGCTGGCTCAAGGTTTGCTTTAATCGTTCATCAATATATTTACCAAAGATAAGAAAACCTTGGGGTGGACCGGATAAATCGCTGCGCAGTATTTTCTGGATTGCCACTAAAAAGGGTTTTTCCGATAGGATGAGGCCCCCATGACAATCCTGCTGCAAAGATGGCGGAATTGTTTTTAGGAGTTCTGCTGTGTTTGCTTCTGCGGCTGAAAAAGAAAAATAAAGCTGTCCTTCGATTGTATAGAGGGCTACGAATGCAAAGCCAAGATTTTCTAATGATTCCTCGGTAAAATTAACCTCAGGGTAATCGGGATTTTTCCCCTGCATGTAAAGCCAGGTGTCGTCCCAGCGGCTGTAATCCGCAGTAACCGCTGTCACCTGATCGATCTGATAATGTAATAGTGTCTGGACCTGTTCCTGGGCCTGCAGCGCCATGCTTTGTTCTTGCCGGAGAAATTGGTAAGTGCTGAAGATGGCAAATCCTAAAAGCAAGAGGCACACCAGCATGGAACTGAGGATTAATGTCCTGGTTGCATGCTGAGGTGTCCAGAGCTTTACTTTATTCATACAAACAAATATAGGCTAGCTTTCTCCGGAAATCAAAATTTTGGAACCCTGGTTTGATTTTATGACCTCAATTTTGCTGGGAATTCTGTTTTTCATCTCCGCCACATGGGAAATGAGGCCCACCATGCGGTGATCCCGGATTTCATCCAGAATGGTTAAGGCCCGATCCAGGCTGACCTCGTCCAGGCTGCCAAAACCTTCGTCGATAAAGATGGCATCGAGCCGTACTGCCCCGGAGCGGGCTTGGATAGAATCGGCCAGTCCCAGGGCGAGGCTTATGGAAGCCATGAAGCTTTCGCCCCCCGAGAGTGTCGCGCAGGGGCGGGTCTTGCCGGTGAAGGAGTCAAAGACCGCGAGGTCAAGGCCGCCCAGGGCTCGGTTATTTTCGTTTTCGGGGTTCAGAAGTATGGAATACCTTCCTTCACTCATCCGTTCGAGCCGCCTGTTTGCATAGGAGGTTACTTCCTGGAGATAAAGGCTGAGGAGCCAGGAATCGAAGGGCCACTTTTTGGGGTTCGAGCCGGCTAGGTCCTCTGACAGGGCTTTATAGCGGGAATGGGTTTCATTGAGGCGATTATACTGATCCAAAGCAGCTGTATATCGTTCCTGATCCTGAATAAGGCTCTGGAGTTTTACCTGCAGGGCTTGCTGTGTTTCCGCCAATTGTTCATGGGCCTCTTCTGTATCATGAAGGGCTTGCTCAAGGGCCTCTACGGTGGCTTCTCTCTGGTTTCCAGGGCCCTCTATGTGGAGTCCCGCCAGGGCACGCCGGGCTTCTTCTTCCTGGTGTATAAGCCGGTCCATGTTTTCTTTCCAAGCTTGAACCCGGGAACTGTATGTCCCTTCTGCTTCTGGGCTTAATATGGCGGCCTTTAGTGCCTCCGTGTCGGTAAACCCGAGTTCCTCTGCCATGGCTGTGAGGGCCTGTTTAAGCTTTGCTTCTTCTTCTTTAAAATCCTGCCAGCGCTTTTCCAGGCTTTCCCTGTGCTGCAGTGCCTGGGCTTTCTCTATGCCGAGCTGCTGCTTCTTTTTTTCATACTCCGCTATCTGGGCCTCCATGGTTTCTAGATGCTGCTGCAGGCGGTTCAGGGCAAGGGCGATGGTTTCTGTTTTCCATATATCAAAATAGAGTTGGAGCCTTCCTTTTATTTCATCAATTTGATGAGATAAATCGGCTAGCTGCTGCCTGCCGCTTTCCAATTGGGCCTGTGCACGGGCAGCCAGACCCTGCTTTTCCTGCAGATTTCGGGCAACCTGGGTAAGATTAAGGGTTTCCTTTCGTAACTGCTGGAGGTTTTTATTGATAATTTCTGCCGCTGTCGAGTTATTCCGGATGTCGAGCTGGACTTCCGATACTTCTGGTAAGCCCCGTGCGTTGTTAAGACAGGTAATCTCGAAGGGGAGCCCAGAATGGGGGGAAAGGAGAGCGAGCAGGCTGGTGCGGATTTCATGGTACTTCTCTTCTATCTCTTCCAGTTCCCGAATAAGCCTATTTAATGTAAGCTCCTGGTTTCGTATTTCGGTCCGCAGCTCGGCCATGCGTTTTTCCAAATCTTTTTGTTCTATTTTGAGGGCCGATATTTTTTCTTCCGTACCAAAACGAGTGGGGGGCGCGAGGGCAGGGGCCGGATGATGAAGCGAGCCGCAAACGGGGCAGGGGTCCCCTTGTTTGAGGGTTGCGGCGAGCCGGGCAGCAAGGTTTGCCTCTTCCTGTTCCTTGTATTGTTTTTCCAAGTTAGCCAGTTCTTCACTAAGTATGGGGAGCCGCTTCTCGATTGTGTCGAGTTCCATTCTGTGCTGGGCTAAACCTTCTTCTGCGGTGCGCTGCTCTGTGCGTTTTTGGCTGTCCTGTTGGGCATATTGAAGGAGGTTGCGGAGGTGAGCCATGAGGGCAACGCTCATCTCCTTTTGATCCTGAAGTGTCGTTTCAACTTGGGCGGCCCCTTCGCTTTTTATAAGCAATTCCTGTAAATTTTCTATGTCGGCCCGGAGTCCTGGAAGGCTTTCTTCTGCTTCATGGATCGCAGTTAAGAGTTCTTCTCGGCGCGTTTCGAGCTGCCTGAGCCGCTGTTCCTCCTCCACAGCCTGGGAAAGGGCTCCCTTCTGCTCCCTGAGGGCAGTGCATTCACGATTTAGGTTTTCAATGCTGCTTTTTTGGTTTTCTATTTCGTCATATTGATGAATTGCCATGGCAGTCCGCTGCTCGGCCTGTTCCCGTTCCGCTTGCAGGTTTTTGATTCTGTTTTCCAGCTCCCTTTCCTGATAAAGCTTTTCCTGGGCTGGTTTTGCCTGTTGGTTCATGGCCAGTGCCTGACTTAAGGCTTCTATTTCCTGCTGCTGTTCGGTAAGTGTACGCTGCTCTTCATCGATGGCGGCAAGCCGCTGTACCAGTTCCTGCCGCTGGCGGGCTCGGCTCAGGGCTTCGCTTAAGGTTTTTATGTGGTCTAAGGTTTGCCTGTCCTTTTCGGCAATTTGTTCCAATTCGGCCCTGATGCGATTTTGCTCTGCCTGGTTTTCCTGTTCATTGTACCGCTGAGAAGCTTCCTGTAGGGCCAAATTGGCTGTCTTTAACATACCCTCGGCTTCTTTCTTTTTTTCCGCCGCAAGCTCTCTAATGGCTACTGCTTCTTCCACGGGAAAGAGTTTCCGCAGCACATCCCGGCGAGCCTGGGAATTTTGTTGTAAGAACTGGGCGAACTCTCCCTGGGGAAGAAGTATTATCTTTGCAAATTCGTCGGCCGAGAGGCCTAAAAGCCGGGCGATTTTTTCATCCGCCTCGCTTTTTCTGCTCGATAGGCTCTGCCGTTCGCCCCCACTGGCGAGCCGGTAGAGTACCGCCGCTTCTTCTTCCACGGTGGTTCCGGTTCCCCGTTTCTTGGGTCGTTCCAATTTGGGACTTCGCTGTACAACATAGGACTCATTACCGAGAGAAAATTCAAGCTCTACCCAACAGTCTTCATCGAGACCTGCAAAATCGGAACGGATTTTTGTTTCCAGGTTTTTCCTGCTCCCCGGGAGTTTACCATAGAGGGCAAAACAGAGGGCGTCAAAGATGGTGGTTTTGCCCGAACCGGTTTTTCCGGAAATAAGAAAAATGTCGTCCAGCCTGGTAAAATCTATTTCGGTGCGGCCCGTAAAAGGACCGATGTTGTACATGATGAGCTTACGGGGTCTCATGGGATTGCTGCTCCTTTAAGAGGGTTGCAAAAAGGTCCAGTTTCTCCTGGTCTACCATTCCGTACAGGGTTTCTTCGAATGATATAAAGTCATCCAAGGTGCCCCGGCGGCGCCCCGTTTCTCCTGAGGCTGTATCGGGCAGCATGCCCTGCAGGGCAGACCGTTCAGCTACCAGGGCTTGGAATGCTCTGTCCTGTTTTACCGAGAGTACCAATGGATATCGTTGCTCCAAAAGCCGCTGGGCATTTTCTACCAGGTGCTCGTCGGTGAGCTCAATTTCGAGGTATGAATGAACAAGTGAGTCAGCCTGTGTCTCCTTCTCTTCTGTCTGAAAGTTCCCTGACATAAGGTCCGCAAATGAGGCCTTGATCCGCCGTACCGGGTGAAGCGGCTTAAGCGGAATGGCCCGTACTGTTGCTGGTTGGTCTGATTCGCGGTCCGGGATCTCCACCTCAAGGCAAACCTTTTCCTGGCCAGCCTCACCAAAGCTGTAGGCCAGGGGGCTTCCGGCATACCAGGCGTTCGGCCCCGCCTGTTGGCAGCGATGCAGATGCCCCAGGGCGACGTAGGAAAACCCAGAGAAAAGCTGGACATCAACCTGTTCGGCAGTGCCGACGAAAATCCGCTCCGATTCGCTTTCTCGTCCTCCCTGGGTAAAGAGGTGGGCGACAAGCACCGACTGGTGTATACTCTGCATTGCAAGTTCTTTTCGCCGTTCTTCGAGCCGCCGTCCTGCCTCGGCTGCAAGGTTTTGCTGGGTTCGCAGACCCTGCGGTGCTGTACCGGATTCTTGGTTGTCTGAGTTTGGGGATTCTTTGGGGGAATAAAGCGAACCGGGGTACAGGAAGGGAAGGAGAAACACCGCACAGCGTTCTTTCCCGTCTGTCACAATGACTGGCTCAAAAGAAAGATTTGGGTCCGAGACTATGTGTATGTTCATGGACCTAAACAGTTCATGGCCAAAGGCAAGCCGTTCAGGTGAATCATGGTTTCCCGCAATCATGCAGATGGCTGTATCGGGAAAGCGGCTATGGAGGGTATTCAGGAAGTCTCCCAAGAGACTTACCGCCTCAGCGGATGGTATGGACCGGTCGTAAATATCCCCGGCTAAGAGGATTGCCGAATACCGGTCCCGGGATAGTATATCCACAAGTTGATTGAGCAGATATTTCTGGTCTTCAATAAGGGATTGTTCATGAAACAGGCGTCCCAGATGCAGATCCGCAAGATGGAGAAACTTCATAATGCTCAATCTACGGGGCTTACCTGTATCGGTCAATACCCGCTTATGTTATAATAGTTCCATGACAGAAACTAATCAGGACCCCCTGCTCACTGAACTCGTTTATTTTTCCATAAAGGATGTAGGGCGGGCTATTGATATGAAAATCCTGGAAAGCCCCGCCCTGTATGCCCGGTTTTCGGGGAAAAAGCTGGGAAGTCTGCTGCCCTTGCGCAAAGATACCCCCACATCACTTTCGCTTCCCCAGCCGGTGTGGTTTGCCTTTGAAGAAGTTGAAGCCGAGGGGCTCGGAACGGTATTCCCCTCCGCAAAGGTGTACAATGACGGGGCGGTGACCATTTTGCTCAGAGGTACCGGTCGTTTTACTCTGGATGCGCTGGGTCCACTATCCCGTTCCTCATTAATCAGAAGTCAGGGTTACACATACAGTTTTGCAGAGTATGCGGACCGGCTTTTCGGACGTCTCTTGGATGCCATTGGGGATGCCATTGTAGACGGTATAGAACGTTCGAACATTCAGCAGGAGCATTATCTGGCATATTGTTTCCTGGAATATCCTGAACTTCCGCCCCTCTTTGTCCAGCAGAACAGAGCACGCCTTGCCTCGCTCCTTATCGGTGAATATGACGCTGATTCGCTTCATGAGTCCCAGATTCAGGCATCGTTGGCCCGGCCTTTTTCGTATAGGCCCGATGATTTAGCTATTTTTGATATGGACCACTGTGTTATTTTTGACAGCCACCGGGACTACGAAGATATTCTTCTTATTATTGAGCATGCAAATTACCGGCTCCTTGAACTTCGCGCCTTGGATCGGCTTTTAGACCAAAGACTCGACGAGGCAGAACGGGATTTAACGGTTTATGGTATTCAGAAAAACAAGAAGGGCAAGGGGCGCATAAAACTGCGGGGCAAAGCTCCCCAGAAAAAATTTGCCCGTATCCAGGCATTGCGCTTCGAAGCTCTCTTTATACTCGAAAACCTTGAAAATTCATCCAAAATAATTGGGGACTATTTTCTGGGTCAGATTTATTCCCGGCTCTGCGAAATATTCAATACCGATGGCTGGAGCAGATCCGTTGAGCGACGCCTGGATGTGCTTTCTTCAGTCTATGAAATGGTAAAAACCGATTCGGCAGAGCGGCGTACCCTTGTACTGGAAATTGTCTTTATTGTAGTATGTATTGTCCTGCCACTTATACAAATCTGGCAGGCCCTTATGTTAAAATAATTAATAGAGGTTTACTACGTCGATTTCTGCAACACATTCTGGGTGGAAGCGGACTCTCTATTCGGTCTGGATAGGTGAAGTCCTTGCCATAGCCGGCTTTGGTACTTCTACTCCCATTATTCCCTTTTTTCTCGGCGATTTAGGAATTACCGATCCCCAGGCGGTAAAGCTGTATACCGGGCTTCTGCAGACCCTGCCTGCCATCAGCATGATGATAATGGCTCCGATATGGGGGAGCCTGGCGGACCAATTTGGCCGGAAGCCCATGCTCCTGCGGGCCATGTTCGGCGGTGCGGTCATCCTTTGTTTGCAGGGCTTTGTCAGTGATCCCTGGCAGTTGCTTTTGCTCCGTACTATTCAAGGTATGCTGACCGGTACGGTCGGTGCTGCAACGGTTTTAGTTGCTTCGGTTTCTCCCGAAGAAGAGCGGGGCTACGCGCTGGGACTGCTCCAAATGTCTATTTTTTTGGGAAATTCCTTAGGGCCCCTGCTCGGCGGTTATATCTCTGATTTTTACGGCCACCGAATCAATTTTTTTGCTACCGCAATTTTGCTTCTCCTTGGCGGTTTTATTGTGAGCATCTTTGCTACCGATGATTTTAGTCCGCCGGCCCAGCGAAAGTCCTTTGTAAAAAGCCTGGTCCCCGACTTTTCGCCCCTGCGCGGAACGGAGCGCAAGGCCCTGTGGACCCTCCTTGCCATTGTGGCCGCAGACCAGGTTGCAGGCAGCATCACCTCTCCCTTTCTGCCCCTCTTTATAAAAACCATTTCTACCGCTTCCGCTCGGATAGCATCCGATACAGGACTTGTTATAGCCGCTGCTGCAATTAGTTCTTCCGTCGCAGCGGTGCTTATTGGTAAAATCAGTTACCGTCTAGGCTACCGGCGAACCTTAGTATTTTGCATGGGTGGGGCTGCCCTTTTTACGTTGCCCCAGGCTTTTGTTAGCTCTGTAACCCAGCTGCTTGTTTTAAGGGTGATGAGCAGTTTCTTTATTGGCGGCAATATGCCTTCGGTGAATGCCCTCATCGCGGTTAAAACCCCTCGGGAGAAACAGGGGAGCATGTACGGTCTCCGCAGTTCCGTTGCCTCCGCCGGTGGTGCAATAGGACCGGCTATAGGTTCGGCCCTTGCAATAGGCTTCGGTTATGGGGCGGTTTTTATTGCTACCGGTACGGTTCTGGCTATCGCAGGCATTGCAGTGCCCCTTTTTGTGTCAATGAGAGAAAAGCGGGAAAAAGTAAATGCCGAGTCGGTTTAGCGCTCCATGCCTTATTTGCCTTATTTACACAAATTTATTATAACTTTTGAGCATAAGAAAACTTTCGGAGCTAACAACCCCTTCTACACCGGAAAGTTCTTCGGTAAGGAATCGGACAAGGCCCCGGTTTGAGTCTACTAGGACCTCAGCAATAAGATCATAACGCCCTGAGGCGATAGAAACGGACAGTACGTTCGGAAGCCGGGACACCTCTTCCGCCTTGGTCTCCAGGAGGCGCGACTCGGCGACCCTCATGGCTACCAGGGCAAGCTGCTTGTTATCCAGCACTTCCGGGTTTATAAGGGCCCGTATCTGCATGACCCCTGCTTCCCGGAGCCGTTTTATCCGGCTTCGGATAGTCCCCTCGGATAAACCGAGGGCGCGGGCTATGGTGTTGTTGTTCTCATAGCCCTCTTTAAGAATATTGATGATATTCCAGTCGGTTGTGTCCAATTCCATGGTTTTTGGAGCTTACAACAGCTTGTCCGCATCCGTCCAGGGGAGATTAAAAGCAGCGGCCACTTCTTTACAGGTAAGCTGGCCCTGATAGGTATTAAGCCCCCGGCGGATCGCCGGGTTGTCCCGGCAGGCTGCTTCCGCGCCCTTTTCAGCGATTTCAAGGCCAAAGGGTAATGTGGTGCTGGTCAGCGCTAAGGTACTTGTTAGAGCAACTGCGCCGGGCATATTGGCCACACAGTAATGAACGATGCCATCTACTTCGTAGACCGGGTTATCATGGGTGGTGGGCCTTGTGGTCTCCACACAGCCTCCCTGATCTACCGCTACGTCCACGATGACCGAGCGTTTTTTCATCAACCCTAAGTGTTCTCGTCGGATCAGCTTTGGAGCCCGGGCTCCCGGTATGAGCACCGCGCCGATAACGAGGTCGCTTTCAGCCACCACTTTTCGGATGTTTGCATCGGTGGAATAGAGGGTAGATACTGCGCCGTGAAATATATCATCCAGATAGGCTAAGCGGCTGGAACGGACATCCAGGAGTGTCACCTCCGCTCCCATACCAAGTGCGATTTTAGCTGCGTTGGTGCCAACTACGCCGCCGCCCAGGATAGCCACTTTTCCCCGCTGCACTCCGGGGACTCCGCCGAGGAGAATTCCCCGGCCGCCGAAGGGCCGCTCCAGATATTTTGCCCCCTCCTGCACGCTGAGGCGGCCCGCAATCTCGCTCATAGGAGCAAGACAGGGAAGGCTTCCGTCATCGAGCCTGATTGTTTCGTAGGCAATACCGGTCACCTTGTTTTTTAAGAGGGCCTTTGTTTGTTCTTCGTCAGCCGCCAGGTGCAGGTAGGTAAAGAGAATTTGACCTTCTCGCAGCAGGGGATACTCTGAGGCTTGGGGTTCTTTTACCTTTACAATCATCTGGCAGGAACTGTAAATATCTTCTGCCTTTGCAACAAGGGTTGCTCCCACTGCTTTGTATTCGCTGTCTTCGAAACCGGCTCCTTCGCCCGCACCGTTCTGGATATATACCTGATGCCCCCGCTGAACATAGGCTGCCACGCAGGACGGAGTCAGTCCCACGCGGTATTCATGTTTCTTGATTTCCTTTACACAGCCGATTTTCATTCCCTGTTCCTCCCGATATTGAGCCTTACAGGGATATTATATACTAAAATCGTAAAAAAACAATAAAAAATTACGAATAACGTAAATTTTAGAACTTTACAAATATATACAAGGAACTCACGATGATGGACATAAACATGAATATGGCTCCAATCTTAGTAAAGTCCCAAAAACTGATGGGGTAGCCGCTCTTTGCTGAAAGCCCTGCGGACACCACGTTCGCAGAGGCGCCAATCAAGGTTCCGTTTCCGCCAAGACAGGCTCCCAATGACAGGGCCCACCAGAGGGGCTTAATGGCCTCAGCCCCTAGTTGGTTCCCCATGTCCTTAATAAGGGGGATCATGGTGGCTACGAAGGGTATATTGTCCACAACTGCCGAAACGATTGAAGAAACCCAAAGAATTACATATTGGGTCAATTTTAGATTTCCCTTAGTAACTTCCAAGAGCCAGCTCGAAACCATGGACATGATTCCAACTTCTACCAAGGCACCGACAACAATGAATAGTCCGAAGAAGAAGAAAATAGTGGTCCATTCTACCTCTGCAAAAATGTGCTCCAGTTCTTTTGCTCCAGATAGGATGATGAGCAATACGGCTCCTGTAAGTGCAATGGTGGATGGTTCAAAATTAAGTACCCCATGTAAAAGAAACGCAAGAATAACTAAGCCAAGGACAACCATCGATTTAACAAGCAATACCGGATCTTCAATTGCCTTGGATTCATCAAAGTTCATGACCCGGGCTTTGCGTTCGTTGGTTACCTGGAGCTGCTTTTTAAACATCAGTATAACCATAAGGGAACTTATCACGAGGATGATAAGAATGACCGGAGAAAGGGTCACGATAAAATCGACAAAGCTTAAGTTGGCGGCGCTTCCTATCATGATGTTAGGCGGATCTCCGATGAGGGTCGCCGTTCCGCCGATATTTGATGCGATGGCTAGGGTAATAACAAAGGGAACGGGACTGATGCCAAGCTCGACGGCGATCAATATGGTAATTGGAATAATAATGAGGACCGTGGTAACATTGTCTAGAAAGGCCGATACAACTGCGGTAATGAGAGAGAGAGCAACGAGGATAACGATCGGTTCGCCCCGAGACAGTTTTGCGATTTTAATGGCGATGTATTGGAAAATACCGGTCCTTTTGGTAATGCTCATAATAATCATCATACCAATGAGCAGGAATATGACATTCCAGTCCACATGGGCATATGCAGATTCCTGATCAAGAACCCCCATGAGCACCATCACAAGACCTCCCAAGAGGGCTGCTGCAGCTTTATTTATAATTTCTGTACTAATAGCCCAATAAACAGCCACGAATACCACTAAAGAAAGAATCATATGTATATTCACCATCATCATTAACTCCACTAAGCCCGTAACACCTTGCTTAAAAGATCCATGGCGGAAACTACACCTACCAGTTTTCCATTGTCGCAGATAGCATAGTGCCGCTTTTTATTTCTGCTCATTTCAAAGGCTACTTCTATAACTGATGTATTTGGTTTTAGAGCTGCCGGGTTTTTGTTCATTATGCTTTCTACGGTAATTTTGTCTTCTTTAAGCAAGAGTTCTGTCATGGGTTCCAGTTCGGAAAGGAATTTTAAACTCCCAATTCTGAAGGCATAGTCGGGAATACCCGCTTTAATGAGGTCGATGACACCGATTTCGCCGACAAGTTTACCTGAATCGTCCAGAATAGGAACGTAACGGAGATGTTTTGTATACATCAGGTCTGTTAGTTCCTTTAAGGTCGCGCTTTTTTTAAGTGAAACAACTTCGGTGGTCATAATATCCGCTACGGTTAAATCCTTTTTTACCAGATAGCCAGCCTGCTCAAAGACTTCCACAAATTGATGGGGCATTTCGGCTGCCAAAAGTTTTTTCATAATTTCTTCGGATTTTGATGATTCGGCAATCTTTGCGAGGGCATTCAAGTAAATGGTCGATGCGGTCTGGGAAATAATAAACAGATAGATGATTTTTACTTCTATTTCTCTGTCTTGATGGGTTACTAAAATTGGTTTTTTAGGAATCACCGAAGCGATAAGAAAATCGTTAAAAAGGGGGACTCTGGCATGGGGTATTGCGACACCGCTGGGCAATACGGTTCCTCCCAGAGCTTCCCGTTCTTGTACAAGCTTTAGAACGTTGTCATAGTTTAACGCATCATGCTTGTAATTTTTTACTACTACCTGCAAAGCCTGTTTTATCGCCTCTTCTACACTGGATACATCCGCTTTAAGTAAAACAAGCTTTGGATCCATAAAATTAGATAGCTTCATAGCTGCTCCTTTGGTACCTTTGCGATATATTCTAGAAATTATCGCAAATGGTGCCATACTATTCGATTCTTTTCATTTTATCGAATTATATTGATACCTTTCAAGTTTGCGAGAGTGGATTTTAATTTCATTTGAACCTATACTTAATCTAATAGACTTCCTAGAAGCCTAAATATTTTTGGAAAGGAGTCGCATTATGAAAAAAGGTTTTGTTTTGGTTCTGGCGCTTCTTATGCTTGCTATGGGAGGCAATCTCTGGGCAGAACCGCCCAAGGCTCCAGAACCCCTCATGGCACCGGGAGATTTAGCCCTGTCTGTCGGTATCGGATATGGCTTTTTTTGGGGAGCTATAGATGTCTCTGGCGGGGTTGAGTTTATACTTGGGAAATTCGTCATTGCTGACTTTTTGCCCCTGACCTATGGGGCCGCAGTTAAGGCTTCCTATTATTCATGGAATAACAGCATATATTCAGATTGGACTGATACTTATCTTGGTGGAGGCGCCTTTGCTACCTTGCACCTGGGACTTAAAGACTTTGACTGGCCCAGCGGTTTCTCCGCATTGGATAATATGGATACCTATATCGGGCTTGGTGCAGGCTTTTTTAGCTACACCTGGGGGTATAGCGGATCCCGCACTTCAGAATTCAGAATTGGGCTCAGGACCACCGGCGGGGCAAGTTACTTCTTTACCCCCAACTTTGCGCTCAATGTTGAATACGGCTATTACGGATACTATAATACCGGTCTAATCGGGATACTGTTCAAGCTATAACAACCCGCACCCTGGAACCTGCCCAAGGGCAGGTTCCGCTATCATATTTATTTTTCGTCATATAATCTTTACCAAGCGAGTCTTGAATTTTTTGTAAGTCTCCAGTATGTTTGATTTATGAATATATGAACAATCGTTCATATAAACGGTGTTGTGTGGAGTTTATATGACTAACCTTAAAGAAACTGTGGTGTGCGCCTGTACGGAGGTGCATCCGGAAGCGGTGGAAGAGGCCCGGAGAGAAGAACTGCCGGTTCCCCAGCTATTGGCCATGTCTGAACTGTTTAAAATTCTCGGTGATCCTACACGGCTTAGAATAGTCAATGCCCTCGCTCATGAACGGGAGCTCTGTGTGTGCGATCTCTCCCGCGCCCTCGATATGACCCAGTCGGCCATAAGCCATCAGCTTTCGCTGTTAAGACGTGCCCGGCTCGTCCGGTTCCGCAAGGATGGCAAGGTTGTCTATTACAGCCTTGACGATGACCATGTGGAAGGTCTTCTTGCCATAGCCGCGGGCCACGTTTCCGAACAGGGGATGGTACAAGCATGAAAGATGCCTGCTGTTCATCCGGCGCTTGTTCTGTAGATATATCAAAAGTTCAAGCGGTTACGTTCCGCTTATCCCAGGAACAAAGAAAAGAATTGGTGTTGCTCATCGCTGCTTTTGTCCTTGGCCTCTCAGGCATAGTATTGTGGGAGTTTTCTCCCCATCTTTCTGCCCAGTCTGCCAGCGGCACCGCTCCGCTCTTTTCGGTAGTCGCCATTATAAGCCTAGCGGCTGCATATATACTTGCAGGCTATGAGGTTCTGCGCGGCGCAGCGCGGAATATCATACAATTAAAGCCCTTTGATGAGCTCTTTTTAATGTCCCTCGCCTCCCTGGGAGCCTTTGCAATCGGCGCTATGGAAGAGGCTGTGGGAGTTATGGTCCTTTATCGTGCGGGTGAGTTTTTACAGGATGTGGCGGTTACCAAGAGCAGGCAGTCTATTAAAGCGCTGCTCAGCCTAAAAGCAGAAACCGCCCGGGTTTTGAGAAACGGTCAATGGGAACAAATAGAAAGCGCTTCGGTACAAATAGGAGAACTTGTGCAGATTCGTCCCGGCGAACGGGTGCCTGTGGATGGAGAAGTTATAGAGGGCACAGGATCACTCGATACGGCATCCATGACCGGTGAGAGCCTTCCCCGGCCAGCCCAGGCTGGAACGGAGGTACTCTCGGGTTTTATTGTCATGGACGGAGTCCTCGTAATTCGCACCCTCAGGCTTGCAAAGGATTCAGCGGCCAGCCGCATCATTTGGCTTGTAGAGGAAGCAACGAAAAATAAAGCAAAGCCTGAGCAGTTTATTCACCGCTTTGCCCTCTGGTACACGCCGGCGGTAGTTTTTCTTGCTTTGGCGGTGGCGCTTGTACCGCCCCTCCTTGTTCCGGGGCAGCGTTTCTCCCTATGGATTTACCGGGCCCTTACCATGCTGGTCATTTCCTGTCCCTGTGCCTTTGTGCTCAGTATTCCATTAAGCTATTTCGCAGGTCTCGGCGGCGCTGCCCGGAAGGGAATCCTCGTGAAAGGGGCGGCTGTATTGGATACGCTCGCCAAGGCGCGTTCGGTGGTCTTTGATAAAACCGGCACCCTCACGGATGCGGCATTTACGGTAAAACATATCCAGCCCGCCGATGGATTTACCGCCGAAGAGCTTCTTTCCCATGCGGTCCTTGCCGGTTCAGCATCGAACCACCCGCTTTCGGTAGCAGTCCAACGGTTTTATGCTTCTCAATACGGAAAGGCTTATCAATCTGTACAGCCTGATGAGTCTTCCAGTTTTACCGAAATTCCCGGCCATGGTTCGGTTGCCACTGTGCAGGGCCGTGAGATTATTGCAGGGAACGACCGTCTTTTACATCTTAAAAAGATTCCTCACCGGTGCGAAGATATGGAAGAGTCGGTTATCCATGTGGCGGTAGCGGGGACCTATGCGGGAAAAATCATGCTCGGCGATAGGGTTAAAGCGGGTGCACAGGAAGCCCTTCGGGATCTCAAAAAACTGGGAGTACAAGATATTGCGGTTCTTACCGGCGATAATGAGGGGCCCGCCATGAGGACTGCCCGCGAACTGGGCGGTATTCCGGTTCATCATGGGCTGCTTCCGCAGGATAAGCTTGCAAAAGTGGAGTCCATGCTCCAAGATATCAATGGCCGAGGAAGCCTTGTTTATGTAGGGGACGGCATTAACGATGCGCCGGTCCTTGCCCGGTCAGATGCGGGAATTGCCATGGGCGGAATCGGCACCGATGCGGCTATAGAAAACGCCGATGTGGTTTTAATGACCGATGAGGTAAGGCGCATACCCCAGCTCATCATTCACGCAAAAAAAACACAGAGGATTGTTACGCAAAACATTGTGTTTGCCCTTGGCTTTAAGATGACCTTTCTTGCCCTGGGTGCCCTGGGCTTTGCAAGCATGTGGGAAGCGGTCATTGCAGATGTGGGTGTAGCATTGCTTGCGGTAGTGAATGCGAGCCGGGCCCTGCGGTAATTTAACGCTGAAGCGACAGGGGAAGTTCGAGGCCCGCCGATTCAAGCAGCAGCCGGTCCTTAAGGATCTGCTGTGCTGTTCCCCTGGCTGCAAGGGTCCCCTGATGGAGCAGGATGACTTCATCGCAGAGTTCCAGTGCCAGATCTAAGTCGTGGGTCGCAATCAGTTTTGTATGGGGAAGACTCCTGAGCAGGTTGATGGTATTTCTTCTTGATCGTGGATCGAGGGCGTTTGTTGGCTCATCTAGTAAAAGGATTTCTGCATCGGTGGCGAGAATGGTGGCCAAGGACACTAAGCGCTTTTCGCCCCCCGAAAGACGGTAGGGGGGCCTCTCTGCAAGATGGAGACAGCCGGTTTTTTCCATGGCCTCTGTTGCCCGTGTTTCGATCTCCTGCTCAGAATAGTGAAGGTTCCGGGGTCCAAATTCCACATCCTGCCGGACCGTAGCCATAAACAGCTGGTCCTCTGGATTCTGGAACGCAAGGCCAATTTTTCTTTGTATCTGGCGGACCGTTCCTCGATTCAGCGGAATTTCATCAATATGGATGCTTCCCTGACTGGCTTCTAAAATACCTGCAATGAGCCAGAGCAGGGTAGTTTTGCCGCTGCCGTTTGCCCCTGCCAAAGCAACCGTCGTTCCGGCCTGTATAGAAAAGGACAAATTGGAAAGCACTTGCCAACCATCGGGATAGGTGTGGCTTAGTTTATCTACAACGATGCGTGGTTTATCCATGTAGTGCCTTGAAACCAGTTATGAACATATCGCCTAACAGGACAGAGATTGGAAAGATTCGGAACATAACAAAGCTGCTTATACAGATGAGAATAAATGCAATATCCTTAAAGGATATCCTGGGCACCTGCCCAAAGGGCTGTGCCGGATCGTATCCTCGTAACTTCATGGCCTGTTCAATACGCAGCCCCTGTTCATAGGTCCGTATCAAGATGCTTGCAGGAACGGTCCCCCACTCCTGCAGCCGGAGCTTTGGGTTCCCGCCGCTTCGTATTTCATAGGCCCGCATCGCCCGGTATATATCTTCCAGTAAGAGCATAATGTAGCGGTATACCATGGTAAAAAGCAAATAAAAAAGAGGGGGGATCCCCAGGCTTTTCATTGCTTTTTGCAGTCCGCCGATGCCTAAAATACTGATAAGCAAGAAATTAGCCAGTATGGTTAAAAATGCTTTTACAAGAAGAGAGATGAAAATAATCCAGCCCCAGCTGAAGGAAAGGGAGCCAACCTTAAAAAAAACGGGATCTGTAAAAGGCTGCAGTATTCCAATCATGATAATGAGGGGCATGACTTTCACTGTTGCTGTAATAAGAGGTTTGAGGGGGATGCGGGCAAACCGGGCCAGCAGTACGGGAAAGATGCAATAGGGTATCAATACACTTACAGCCGTGTATGGATACGAAGAAATGGCAATGATGAATCCAACAATGGTAACCAGCAGTGCTGCCGGATGAAGCCGGTGTACACTGCTGGAGAGGGATGCAAATTCCTCGAAGCCTCTGAATCGTTGTTCTTCTTTTGTATAGATTACCACTTTGCTTTCTGTACAGGCTCAGGTTTGTTTTTGGGTTTTAAGGCAAACCCGATGATGAAAACGAGCAGAAAGGTAAAAAACGCTCCTGCGATTCCTGAAACACTGGTCCCCGCGTCAGCTTTAGGCCATGTTTCTGGTGCTTCGCCTGCAGTCCCGAAGGAATAATCGGGCAGTATGGCGGTCTTTTTTTGGAGATCCGAAAAAAGACCATGTACATTGCTTGCACTCTCTATATCAACCGAACCGGAGACTTTTTCAATTGACCATTCAAGGCCGTCTGGTTGAGTAGAGGCAAACCATGAGAGGATGCCGCCGGTAAAAAGTGCAGCAACAATAAAAACCGCCCCAAGTTTTTCTATAGCTGGCGCTGTTCTACTCTGAGTGCGAGAATGAGACAGAATCTGGGGGGCTGTTTTTTCTACAGAGGAAATGATAGCGGCGGTAATGAAGCCTTCTACAAGGCCGATAGCCAAATGGATTGGCTGCATCAGCATGACAAAGGTAAAGAAAGGAAGTTCTGTTTTGTTGGAGAAGAGTGTTTCCAGAACCACCGAGAAGGCCCCCAATTGCAGACCTATAACACTGGCAAGTACTATTGAGCCCTTGCTGAAGATATATCTCTTGTCTACTTTTTTACTGAGTTGACAAAAGAGCGGATAGGCTACAAAACAGGTGCAAAAAGCAAGGTTAAAAACATTGCATCCGTAGCTTAATAGCCCACCGTCGGCAAAAAAAAGCGCTTGAATGAACAATATGGCAGCCATGGTTAAAAAGGCGAGGTGGGGACCAAGGAGAATGGATAAAAGCAGTCCCCCTCCAATATGTCCACTCGAACCGGTGCCTGGGATGGAAAAATTAATCATCTGGGCTGCAAAAACAAAGGCTCCCAGAATACCCGCCAGGGCAATATGGTCTTGTTCTTCCTTTTCCCGGGCCTTTTTTACCGAATAGGCCCCGACAGCCAGCGTCGCTGTCCACATTACTGCACCGACCTGCGGGGATATCAGGGCATCCGCCATGTGCATAGAAAAACTCCTTAAGCTCCTGCCCTTTTACAGGGCCACAATCTCTTTAATAAGAAAATCCCGGCCGGGAATTGTCTCAATCTCCAGTTCCGTATCCTGCAGTGTGGTTCCATCTACCGCTGCAGGATAACATACACGGAGGTATTGCGGAACGACCGGAGATTCCTCCCCCACTTGAAGCACCAGGGTTTTAATCTGATTCACCCCCTGTTCCTTGGCAAAGGTTTCTACGGTCTCCACAATATGCATCATGATGCCTAGTTCGTGCACTGTTTTTCTCCAGACTTCTCTTTTTTGCCGAACAGGGCGCCAAGATTGGTGAGTACCGTCTTACCCGCAATTTTTACCTTGCGTTTGAGGATATATTTGATGACCGTCGGCTTAATTTTTTCATAGGGAAGCTGTTCTGCGTCATAGCGCCGCACCAGTTTTATTGCCTCAAACTTGCAGCGGGTCACGCACTGGCCGCAGCCGAGACACATGAATTCATCGATAACTGTTGCTCCGCAGCTCAGACAGCGTTCGGTTTCTTTCTTCACCTGTTCCTCGGTCAGTACACCCCGAATGTCATGGAACGAGAGTTTTTCTTCCTCCTTCGCATGAACGATAGGCCGCTGCCGCGGGATGGCATCGTAGCCTTCCAGGTTCAGGTTTTCTTTATCAATAGGTTTGTAATCCCGTTTAAGTCTTCCCAGTACAAGGCTCTGTCCCTTATGAACAAAGCGGTGCAGAGAGATAGCCCCTTCCTTGCCTAATGCAATAGCATCGATTGCGAACTTCGGACCGGTTACAACATCGCCGCCGGCAAAGACATCCGGTTCGCTGGTCTGGAAGGTTGTCGGATTCACCTTAACGGTTTTATTTGGATTAAGTTCAATGCTGGTTCCTTCCAGAACCTTGCCCCAGTCAATCGCCTGTCCTACCGAAAGCAGGACCCGGTCAGCTTCCACCGTAATGGTAGTGTTTTCATCAAAAGCGGGATTGAATCGTCCGCTTTCATCAAAAACACGGACGCACTTTTTAAATTCCACACCGGCAACCTTGCCGTCTTTAACGATGATCCGTTTGGGGCCCCAGGAATTTTCGATACGAATGTCTTCTTCCAGCGCTTCATCGATCTCTTCAGGAAGGGCTGGCATTTCAGGCCTCGATTCGAGACAATACATACTTACCTGCTGTCCGCCAGAGCGGATTGCGGTACGGGCCACGTCTATGGCCACATTTCCGCCGCCGATTACGATGACCTTGCCCTGAATGTCCGGTTTCTGACCCAGGTTGACCATACGAAGGAAGTCAACACCGGTAAATACGCCCTGGGCGTCTTCGCCCTCAAGTCCGAGTTTCCGTCCTGCCTGAGCGCCGATTGCGAGGTAAAATCCTTCGTATCCCTGCTTGCGCAATTCAGGTATAGTTACATCTTTGCCAACTTCTATTCCAGTTTTAAATTCCACACCAAGCTCTCTCAGGATATCGATCTCCGCATCGATAACATCCTTTTCCAGCCGGTACGCAGGAATACCAAAGGTGAGCATACCACCCAGTTTTTGTTCCTTTTCAAAGACCGTGACGCGGTAGCCATCCAGGGCCAGGAAATAGGCACAGGAAAGTCCTGCAGGACCTGCGCCAATAACGGCAATTTTATTGCCATAGTTGTGCTGTTTTTTGGGAATATAGCGGGTATCCCCATGCAGATCCTTTTCGGCGATGAACTTTTTAATTTCATCTACCGCAACCGGATTGTCCAAGTCTCCCCGGGTACACTGGGATTCGCACTTGCGGGGGCAGATACGGCCGCAGACTGCAGGGAAGGGATTTTCCTTTTTGATGAGCTCCAGCGCTTCCCGATAACGGCCCTGGGAAGCTAGTTTGATATATCCCTGAACGGCAATGTGGGCAGGACAGCCCGCTTTACAGGGACTGGAACCCGTGTCTTCTACCACCTTTTTATTGATCCGGTAGTCCGGGTTCCAATGTTCCGGTCCCCATTCGGTATCGTAGGGCAGGACTCGGTTCACCTTTTTGCGTTCCGCTTCGGTGGTGCAGATTTTCTGGCCCAGCTTTGCCGCATTGCTGGGGCAGTTTTCCACGCATTCGCCGCAGGCTACGCATTTATCCGGATCTACCTGGGCAACAAAGTTAGACCTGACCATGTCGGGGTTCCGGTACATATTGGCAATACGGTTGGAAAAACAGCCGCAGCCGCAGCAGTTGCAGATTGCATGGGTATGACCGGGGCCGTCCAGGTTGGGAATACTGTGCATAAGGCCGTTTTCTTCCGCCCGGTGCATAATTTCCAGGGCTTCTTCTTTACTGATTTGCCGGGCCCTTCCGGTACGGATATAGTATTCGGCCGCATGGTTTAACTGGATGCACATATCCTCCTTGAGGTGTCCGCAGCCTTCACCCATAACTTCACGGGAGGTTCGGCAGGAGCAGTCTGAAACAGAGATAAGCTGTGCATCCTGGATGTATTTTTCTACTTCTTCAAAGGAGGCATGACGGGTTTCGCCATCAATCGCCTTTTGTATGGGAATAACCCGCATGGGGCCTGCTCCGACGGGGAAATTGCCCGCCGCAAGGGGGCCCTTTCGTTTTCCGTAGGCATCAAAGGCCCGGGCTACCTCTGGATGTTTACGAACATTCTCTTTGTTGTTCACGATCATTTCCATATGGCCAGGAACCCACACTTCGTGCCAGAACTGGTCTACGCCATCGATCTTGTTGACAATAGTAACCCCTGCATAGGCCAGATCCCAGAGGAGCTTGGTGGTTTCTTCCACCGATTTGCCGCAGCGGGCGGCAATCTGTTCAGCGGTCTGGGGTTTCCGAAATTCGACCTGCAATGCTACCAGAGCCATTTCATCGGTAACGATGGGATCCAATATCTGGTATTCTGGATATTCCGGTTTAATTTCGTCCTTGGCTCCCCGTTTTGTTTTACTGATTTTGTTTGCTAAATCGAGGATGAGTTCCCGTGCCATATTATTCCCCTTTTGTTGTGGTATGTATTGTTTTCCAAGCATGGATTTCGTTAGTAAGCCAGGTTACCCAGGACTCCACACCTTCGCCGGTTTTTGCTGAAATCGGAAAAATCTGAGCCTTTGGATTTAATTCTGTAATATGTTTTCTGAAACGCTCAAGGTTAAAATCGAAGAGCGGGAGTGCATCAATCTTGTTGATGAGAATAGCATCGACCCGTTGAAACATAACAGGATATTTAAGCGGCTTATCATCTCCTTCGGGGACACTTAAAATCATGACATTCAGGGCCGCGCCGGTGTCATATTCGGCGGTGCAGATAAGATTTCCCACATTTTCGAGGAAGACTATATCGAGATCTTCTGTGGCAAGGTTCTCCAAGCCTTGCCGGGTCATTTCAGCATCGAGGTGGCACATGCCCCCGGTATGGAGCTGAATCACCTTGACACCGCTTGTGGCAATAGTGGAAGCATCCACATCTGAATCTATATCCGCTTCCATAACTCCTATGCGGAACCTGTCTTTCAGGGCCCCAATGGTTTTCATGAGGGTTGTTGTTTTACCCGAACCGGGGGAAGACATGAGGTTGAGCAGAAAAACTCCCCGTTGTTCCAGGTCGGCGCGGAGCTTTTGAGCCCGCTCGTCGTTGCCGCTAAAAACGGTCTTTTTGATTTCCAAAACTCTGTAGGTGTTCATGGGTAATCTCGCTATTGGACTGATGATATACCAGTTTATAAAATAAGTCAATAAAAAATTATACAATAATATAAATGTAAATATATTATTGATTTGCTATGCGTTATATGATATGTTATAATCTGGTATCTGGTATAACCAGTGTCAGAGCAATGGTGCGTGTAATTATAGCACCAGATGAGCAGTCTGTTGATATGGTCTGCTCAAGGTCAAAAGGCGGAGGTTGATGTTACATGGAATTACCAAAACTGCAGGCCCCGAGCCTGAAAGAACTTTTTATCAAAGAAATGGAAGCTCAAATTCTTTCCGGTAAACTGCCCATTGGATCAAAACTTCCTTCCGAGCGGGAAATCGCCGAAGCCATGGGGGTGAGCCGGGCGGTGGTAAACGGGGGCCTTATGGAAATGGCCCGTAAAGGGTTTCTTGAAATTAAGCCCCGGTCCGGCGCCTATGTGGCAGATTACCGACGAAGGGGAACCAGCGAGACCCTCCTGGCGATTATGAACTATAACGGCGGCATGCTGGGACGGGAAGAGATAAAGTCCATACTGGAGCTGCGCCTCGTGCTGGAGACCCTGGCGCTGGAACTTGCTATTCCGCGGATGACCGATGCGGACCTTGCGGTCATAAAGGGTCATCTTGATAAGCTCGAATCCGCATCGGACCCGCAAACCGCCGCAGAGGCTGCTTTTTGTTTTCATTACGAACTTGGCATGATGTCGGGAAACAGCCTATTACCCCTCATTTTTTATTCTTTTAAAGCCCCGGTTACCATGCTCTGGAAACGGTATATCCAGCTTCATGGCAAGGAAAAGCTCTTCGAAAACAACCGGGCCCTCTATGAGCAGATTGCGGCACGGAATGTACACGAAGCGGTTCGCCTTTTCCGGGAATCCATTCATCAAACCATATCCGGCGGAGTCTCGATTTATTATGAGTAGGATGAATAAACGAATAGTTTGTGATAGACTGGACTAAACCGGTTTATATCCGGTGCCATTTTGCTTAACGGGTTGTTGCTATGGACAGAGCTGTACAACAACCTCTATGAGGAGTCCAGATTGATGAAGCGTTTCCGTTCTGCGCTGCCAGCCTTTGCCTTTTTTTGTGCTGTCCTGTTTACTGCCGCAGGTTTTGTGTCCTGCAGCCCGGATCAGACAAGTCTTACCTATCCCTGGGATGCGGATCCCGCGATCGGGTTTTCCGAAATTCCTGCATCTACAACAACTGATCCCTATTTTGGCGCCCTGCGGACTGTAGCCCCTGATGGGTCAAACAGTCTTAATACTAATAATACCGAATGGTACAAGGATGCCATTTTTTATCATCTTTGGGTCCCTGCTTTTGCCGATTCAAACGGAGATGGCATTGGTGACCTCCAGGGGATTATTGACCATTTAGATTATCTACAAAACGATCTTGGTGTTACGGCCATTTGGCTTTCCCCCATTTTTGAGTCTGCTAGTACACCGCCTAACCTGCACGGCTATGATGCCACTAACCTTTACCGGGTGGATCCCCGGCTGGGAAGCAACTACCGGCTCCAGCAGCTCATACGGGCCGTTCATAGTCGTGGTATGCGGATTATCTTTGACTATGTTCCTAACCATGTTTCGAACCAGCACCCCTGGTTTACCAAGTCCTCAAGTGGTACCGGAAGCCTATACCGGGACTGGTTTGTCTGGAAACCAAGCCGACCCGCTGGTTGGACTGGCTGGGATAGCTTAAGTGACTTCCATGGCCCGGTCAACGGTTATTACTATTACGGCCTCTTTTGGGATGGCATGCCGGACCTCAATTACGAAACGCAGGCGGTTCGGAAGGCCATGGCTAACATACTTCTGGGCTGGCTTAACTTTGGTTTTGATGGGATTCGGGTTGATGCGGTAAAGTACCTCTATGAAGACTGGTCCACAACTGGTTCGGGCTATGTGGACCAAGCAAAAACCATTGAACACTGGCAGAAGGTACGGGATCTGATGGACCAATACACCGGTGCAGGTACCGCAAAATTCATGGTGGCAGAAAACTGGACTGACAACCAGGCCAATCTGCTTGAATATATGACGAAAGACGGAAAGGCCGGCTTTAATATGACCTTGGACTTCCCCTTTGCCTATGCCGCCGCAGCGTTAAATACCGCTGACCTCAACAATCACTGGCAGTGGGTACAATCATCGGTGGTGCCCGCAGGAGGCTGGATGGGAACCTTTACCTCGAACCACGATAACGTGGTAAGCCGGCCTATCACCAACTTTAGCGGTGATGCGGGCAAGGTTCGGCTCCAGGCTGCCCTCCAGTTAACAGGTCTCGGGACGCCCTTCATCTACTACGGGAACGAGATTGGCATGACCGGTGCGGTGGGTAACGATATAAATCTCCGCCAGCCCTTATCTTGGAATGCGGTAAGGACCCAGAAAACAGACCCGGCGAGCCTCCTATCCTGGCACCGGGCCCTTATCGCCCTGCGCTCGGCTCGCTCGAGTCTCAGACAGGGCTCATACTTGCTTGTTGCTAATTCTGGCGGGGTCTTTGCCTATGAGCGCACCCTTGGCAGCGAGCGCACCCTGGTTGTGATGAATACCACCGCGGAGGCCGGCGATCTAACCGTAAACCTCACTAGCACTCCTAGCGCAGTGCATACCCTCTTTGGGAGCGACAATGTTTCTTGGACGAGCGGAAGCAGCGTCATAACCCTTAATAATGTGGCGGGTTTTGGGGTGCGGGTCCTGGCTCTGGAAGCAGGCGTTACAGGAGCAACCCTTATAAATGATATTCCCTATCAGACTCCACCAGTACCGTCATTTTACCTTATGGGAACCCTATCCGATTGGTCTAGCGGCGCTGCCATGGCCCCTGTGTCTGGTGTCAGCGGCCTTCTTTCGGTAAGCCGGCCGCTCAATGCCAATATAGCTTACCTTTTCAAGTTCAAATCAGGCGGAGCTTGGTATGGCTGGAACGAACTGGGCAGTAATTATGATACAAGCCTTGCTGCTTCGGTAAGCGGTACCGCTGTGAACGCAAGCCTATTCCAAGACGACGGCTCGGCAAACCACAACATTCAGTTTACCCCGGAAAGCGGAGGAGCCTATCGCTTCCTTTACCGTTACACAGATCAAAGGTGGTGTGTGGTGCAACCGTAACCTGTTTAGGATGCTTCGCAGAGGTACCATGCGGCCTGCTTTCCAACCCGGATCTGGCGGACCGAGGAGAACACGCTTTGCATATCCTCTAGACCGGTCTTAATAAACCCAAAGTAGTCGCCCCCTTCGAGGTATTCGATGATGCTGATCAACAAGTGCCGGTCCGGCGTATAGTCGTGGAACAAAACGAGACCACGGCTTAAACGCCGGGCTTCCCGAAAGAGGGCGAGCCGGTCATCCCGCCTGAGGCCATGGGCTACATAGGCGGCGCTGACCAGGTCAAAGGAATGATCTTCGTAGGGAAGCCCGTGCAATACATCGGCTACCGAACAATGAACACCCCGCTGCCGGGCCTGGTTAACCATACCCTGGGCTGCATCGATACCAGTTACCGACCAGCCCTCCTTTTTTAGCGCCGCTGTAAAGGCTCCTGTCCCGCAGCCTAAATCCAGGGCGGTTTTACCCCGAGGGTCCGGCAGGGCAGAACGGCCAATATCAAAAACTGCTTCATAGGAGCGGGTCTGGTCGATGAAAAACCATCCGTAAGGTATAGCAATACGTTCAAACAATCGAGTATGCCGTTCGCTGTGGCTCAGTTTCATGGACACCTCGCTGATATAAACCAGTTATTACAAGCATCCCAGGAGCTGATTTATGCATCAGCCCCTTTCTCCTTTTTCGGTTCCGGCAGTTGGGGGACCTGCGGCTTAGCACTATCAAGACCTTCGACTTTGAAAAAGGATACTGAATCGAGCAGTACCTGGGCCTGGCCTGAAAGTTCTTCTGCCATGGAAGCCAATTCTTCGCTGGATGAAGCGTTCTCCTGGATCACCTGGTCTAGCTGTAGCAGGGCCTGATTTACCTGTTCTACCCCAGTCGTTTGTTCCTGGCTGGCTGCGGATATTTCCTGCACAAGATCAGCGGTTTTTTGAATATCCGGAACGATTGTATTGATAAGAACCCCTGCCTTTTCAGCTCCCGCAGCTGTCGTTTGGGAAAGGGCGGTAATCTCCTGCGCTGCTTTTTGTGAACGTTCTGCAAGTTTTCGCACTTCGCTTGCCACGACGGCAAAACCCTTGCCCGATTCGCCCGCTCGAGCAGCTTCTATAGCCGCATTCAGGGCTAGTAGATTAGTTTGCCGGGCTATTTCTTCAATAATGTTAACCTTCTCCGCAATCTGCTTCATAGCAAGAACACTTTCGGTAACCGCCCGGCCTCCTTCCTCGGCGGATTTTGCGGACTGACGGGCTATTTTTTCTGTTGCCTGGGCGTTTTCTGCGTTTTGTTTTACCGAAGAGCTCATCTCTTCCATAGACGCCGAAACCTCTTCTCCGCTGGCTGCCTGCTCTGAGGCCCCGGAAGAAAGGGTTTGAGCCGAAGCAGATGCCTGGTTGGCTCCGTCGGAAACTTCCCGCGCGGCAATTTGAATTTCCAGTACCCGCTCTCCGACCGCTTCGGCCAGATCTTGCATTGCCTGTACCATTTCGCCTATTTCGTCTTTCCTTTTGCTTAAGACTTCCAGTTTTTTGCCTTCCTGAGTATTGCGGCGGAAATCTCCTTGGGCAAAACGAACGGCTGCGTTTCTAACCTCCAGGATTGGTCTTGAAAGGGAGAGGGATACGAATGCCAACATCGGAATACCCGCTGCAGCTACTGCGATACCAAGGAAGATAAGCAGCCAGAGTAAATTCTGTAAAGGCTTAAGCAGCACACTTACCGGCAGCACGATGGCGAGGCTCCAGGGCGTCTGATCTTGGCCCACTTGTATAGGTGCGTAAGATAAGTAAGAAATGGCTCCGGTTGCAAGTGCTTTTTTGGTAAGCGTAAAGGGCTTCCCCTGGGCTATGGCGGTGCGGAGCGCATCTTTTAATTCCGGTGTATCGTCTCCGACTGGCTGTCCTAGCAGTTCTTTTTTAGGATGATAAATGCGTTTTGCGCTGTTGTCGACTAAAATGCAATAAGTTCCATCCTTTCGAGCATAACCTGCTGCAATTTTCTGGATTTTATCAAGGGCCAGATCGATGCCTGCTACGCCAAGAATGCGGTTTCCCGCCTTGATGGGCACCGCTAAACTTGTCATAAGGATTTCATCTTCCTTCTTACCGGTATATGAAAAAGAGTAGGGAGCCACCATCACCTCGTTACCTTCGGAGACAGGCCTTGCATAAAAAGCCCCTTCTACATCCGAATCATTTACCTGGGGCCGATAGAGGCTTCCATCTTTATTTCGTGCCCATGAAGCGGCAAAACGTCCCGATGCCGTTTTTAGCAATGATTCAGCTTTTGCAGGATCATCGCCAAATACATTCGGTTCCCAGATGGTCCATACTGAGGTAAAATCTGCGTTTTTTTCCAGGACAGACTTTAACACTTCGGCGTATGTACGGCGGTCTTTAAGATTAGATGCCCACAGGCCTTCGAACGTATGAGCCAAAGTCCGCGCCGTATCTATAGCCACTTCGAGCTGTGCATCAAGTTCACTGGCGTATTGTTTAGCTAATGCGTCTCCTTCCTGGTAAATCTGTTTTGTGACAATTGCGCCTGCTGAATTATATGCTACCGCGATAACTATAGTCAGGGCTGTTACATAAATGGCGACAGCGGGTATGAGAATCTTTGCCATAACACCAAACCGAATTTTCATGGGGACCTCCTCTGACAGGTAAACGAAACGCCCTTGATAATATGTCTGTTATAAATGATAGAACCTCCATGGAGTAAATGCAAAAAATGCGGTTTGTGTTCCTCACCCCTTGACCCGATAAAAATTACTCGATAAAATAAAGACGACTGAGAGGGAGGATTGTCCCGACCTCAAGGTGTACTTCAGGTGTCCAGTTCGGATCCAAAGGAGTTTCCAATGGAGAAGAGAATCGGCATTGTAGCCATCCTTATTCAAGGCCGCGAATCGGTCGGCCAGGTTAATCAAATCCTCTCATCCCACAACCACATTATCCAGGGCCGTCTTGGTATGCCTTTCCGGGACAAGGGCGTACAGGTCATTTCCCTGGTCGTCGAAGGATCGACAGACCAAATCGGGGCTTTAACAGGTCCCCTGGGGCGCCTTAAGGGCGTTCAGGTCAAGTCGGTTCTGACGGGATACCGGGAGGATTCCAATGAAAACACAGACCCATCTTGATGAACCCGCGGTGGCGGCGGCACAAAGCCCCGGGGCTTTGGCACAGCGCGCCGGATATCCATCAACCTTTTTGGACTATCAAAAGCTTTCTGACCTTTCCCGCTGTCCGGCTCCTTCCGCAAGCCGGGTTGGTGAAATCCTGGAAAAGGCGCGGACCTTGCAGGGCCTTACGGCAGAGGAAGCGGCGGAGCTCGCAGCGATAGGTGACCCTGAACAGATGCGGCAGCTGTTGGCGACCGCAGGCTGGGTAAAGGAACAGATTTACGGCAAGCGGATGGTCCTCTTTGCGCCCCTGTACACGGGAAATTACTGTGTTAACAACTGTGTGTACTGCGGTTTCCGTGTAGATAACCGGGACATGAGGCGGGTTGTCCTTTCTATGGATGAAATTGCCCGGCAGACGGAGATACTCCTTTCCCAGGGCCATAAGCGCATTCTTATTATTTCAGGAGAGTCGCCGAAACAGTCTTTGGACTATACCCTTAAGGCTATCGAAACCTGCTATGCGGTGCGGGTCGGCACTGCCCGGGTGCGGCGTATCAATGTGGAGCTTGCACCCCTCGATGTGGAGGGTTTCCGGGCTCTGAAAAAGGCTGGCATCGGCACCTATGTTTGTTTTCAGGAAACCTATGACCCGGATCTGTACCGCAGGGCCCATCCGTCGGGCCCCAAAGCGGATTATCTCTACAGGCTTTCTGTAATGGACCGGGCCATGGAAGGGGGGTGCGACGATATTGGACTCGGGGCCCTCTTTGGCCTCGGATCCTGGCGTTATGAACTGGTAGCCCTGCTGGAGCATGCCCGCCACCTGGAAGAAACATTCGGTTGGGGGCCCCACACGGTAAGCGTGCCCCGGATCGAATACGCCCCCGGGGCGCCCTGGGCGGAGGTGGTGCCCAATCCGGTCTCGGACGACGACTTTCGCAAAATTGTGGCTATTCTCCGCATCGCCCGGCCCTCGGTGGGGATTATTCTTTCTACCCGGGAGCGGACCGAATTCCGCAAGGAACTCCTCGCCTACGGGGTAAGCCAAATTTCCGCCGGTTCCCGTACTGATCCGGGGGGCTACGAAGCAGACGGGCCGCAGGATAAGTCTGAGGCCGCTCCCGCTGCCAGCGCGACAACTCTGGCCGCTGCAGCAGCCCTGGGATGCCCAGCGTCTAAGCCCGGTGCGGCCCAGCATCCTGCTCAGTTTGCCATCGGCGATCACCGGGGGCTCGAAGAAACCATATCGGATCTCATAGATGACGGGTATGTCCCCAGCTTTTGTACCGGCTGCTACCGCAGGGGCCGGACCGGCGCGGACTTTATGGATCTGGCCAAGCCGGGGCTAATCAAGGAATTCTGTCTTCCTAATGGACTTGTTTCTTTTGCGGAGTATCTCTATGACTATGCATCCCCTGCAACTCGGGAAAAGGGTCTTGCCTTGATCCGCCGTATGCAGGCAGAGGCTACACCAAAGGGCAGGGTATATTTGGAGAAAGCCCTCGCTGAAACCGAGGCCGGAGCACGGGATCTGTATTTATGAACAATCCGTTTAACACTGCGCCGTCTATCTCCGCGCCTGCCGATTTAACACTTGTCGGTTCTGCGCCAGGGCGGCTTCCTGTTCAAGGAGCCAGCGAAGCGGAAATCCGGGACTTAGCTACACTCCCCTTGGATGAACTCAAAGCTCTGGCCCGCAAAACCGCCGATGCGGTCCATGGTAACAAGGTGCTGCTCAGAGGGCTTATTGAAGTAACTAACCACTGTGCCATGAACTGCCTCTATTGCGGAATCAGGCGAAGCAACGGTAGCACGGTCCGGTATCGGCTGAGCCATGAGGAACTCGCTGAGACGATACGGGCGGGGCGGCGGGCCGGGTTTATGACCTTTGTGCTCCAGGGCGGGGAGGACCCAGCCCTTACAGGGGAGGGGCTCCTGCGGCTTACCGAGACAGCCCGGGCCGCCGCCGGGCCGGAGGCCGCCATCACCTTGAGTTTCGGCATCAGAAGCCGCAGGGAATACCAGGAACTAAAGGTGGCGGGGGCTGACCGCTACCTGATGCGCTTCGAGACCGCCGACGCGGATCTGCACCGGTACCTCCGGGCCGGTATCAGCTTGGAGCGGCGGCTCCGGGCCCTGGAGGATCTGCGGGCCGCGGGGCTGCAGCTTGGCTCGGGCTTTATGACGGGCCTTCCCGGCGAAACGGAGGAGACCCTTATCCAGAATATCCTCCTAGCCGCAAGCCTCGGGATGGAAATGGGCGGGGTTGGGCCCTTTATTCCCCATCCGGCAACCCCCCTTGCGGCTTCCCCGGGAGGAGACCTTGAACGGGCAGTTCGGGCCACGGCCCTCCTCAGGCTTGCCCTGCCGGCCTGCCATATTCCGGCCACCACTGCCGCGGGTTCTATCCATCCCGAGGGCCGGGAACAGATGCTCGAAGCGGGGGCCAATGTCCTTATGCCGAACATAACGCCGGTTTTGCAGAAAAAACATTACCTCCTGTATCCGGGTAAAATTTGTATTGATGAATCGGGCTTCCACTGTGTGGGTTGTCTTTCGGTTCGGGTGATGAGCCGGGGGCTCAGCTTAAGCTGGGACCGGGGAGACTCGCTGGGCTTTTATGAAAGGGTGCAACCATGAGGAGTCGAATATGAGCATGAAACAGACCCAGGCGGCGGTCCGCAATTTCGGTCAGGGCCAGACCCCGCCAGAGTTTATTCAGGCCCTGGCGGAAGTAAAAGAAGCGGCTCTGCGGGCCCTGCAAGAAACTGAACAACCCTGGCCGGATAGGGTTTTTGAGGTAGTACTTCAGGTGCTGCAGGAGATTTGCTCTGGTGCTTTGGACAGTCGGTTCCCCCTGGACTTAGCCCAGGGAGGGGCGGGGACAAGCCTCCATATGAATATCTGTGAAGTCCTGGCCGACGAAGTAGAAGGGCAGCTCGGGCAGTCCGGTTTGTTTCATCCTTTAGACGACGGCGCCCGCTCCCAGTCTACTAACGATGTGGTCAGCACCGCCGCAGTTATAGTGGTTCTGCGTCGCCTTTTGCGCCTTGAAAAGGCAGTCATCGCCCTGCAGGAGGCATTGGTTGAACGGGAACAGGCTTGGCGGGGGATTCCAGTAATGGGCCGCACCGAGTGGCAGGACGCCCTCCCCATGGATCTTTCCCAGGTAGCCTCCGCCTGGGCAGGATCGGCTGAACGGGACCGGTGGCGCCTCGGAAAACTAAAAGAGCGCTGCAGAACCATTCCCCTGGGCGGCACCGCCACTGGTACGGGCACAGGGGCATCGGCAGCCTACCTGTTTGCGGCGGAACAGCAGCTCCGCAGGCTCACCGGTCTCCCGCTGCAGCGGAGCCAGAACCTGACCGATGCGGTGACCCAGCGGGATGACTTTGCCGAGGTGGCTAACGGGTTTGCGCTGATTGGGGCCAATATGGTAAAGCTGTGCCGGGATCTCATGTTTTATACATCAACAGTGGTTGGGGAACTGGAACATCCCGCATTGCAATGGGGCTCCACCGCCATGCCGGTAAAGACTAATCCGGTGCTTTTAGAGTTTGCCATGGGCCTCAGTATCAGGGCCCAGCACCGGGCCGCGTCCATAGTTCACTATGCCCAGGAGGGTTTTCTCCAGCTTAATGCCTTTACCCCCTTTATGGTAGACGCCTTTATCGATGCCGCTTCCGATCTGGAACGGGCCCTCATCACCCTGTCCCGGGACCTGCTTCCGGCCCTCCAAGTCAGGCCTGACCGCTGTGTCCGTAACATACTGCGATCCCGGGCCCTGCTTAACCTCTTTCGCAGCGATCTCCCCTACGAGGAGCTTAAGGAGCTTGTCGATTCGTGGGAGGCTGAGGGTAGCGACTTAGACGCGGGTGTTTCAGGCATGCTTGGGCGGTTTGTGGGCGAATTATCCCGCCGCACGGGGCTAGAAATTGGCCTTATACAGCAGCGGTGCGCTCCCCTGTTTTGGTGTGTAAACAGACATGGTACCCCCCTGTTTAGCTCAGCGGACTTACATACTTTTAGCCTGGCTATTGCTAAAGCTCAGTGCCCAGGGGAGACCGACTCCCAGAAGGAGCAGTGAACATGATGATGACAGAAAAGATGCAGGAGGCAATGCCGGTCCTGCAGAGTCCCCTCTCAGAGTCTGCGGCTATTGTGGTGACCGGGCTTAGAAATGCGGGAAAGTCCAGTTTGATAAACACCCTTTTTGAGCGGGATGTTTCCATTGTGTCCCCAGTTCCGGGAACCACCACTGACCCGGTGAGCCGTAAAATGGAGCTTCCCGGCTGGGGCCCTGTCGCCTTTGTGGATACCGCCGGTATCGATGATGAAGGTGAACTGGGCGAGAAGCGGCGGGAAAAGACCGAGGCGCGCCTAGCTTCTGCTGCAGCGTATATTTTCGTAACCCCGGGCCACCGGGGCGTAGCTGGGGAAGAAAAAAAGCTTCTTGAGCGGCTCATTGCAAGCGGGAAGCCCCTGGTCATAGCCGTAACCCACGGAGACCAGCCGAACCATGGGGAAAAACAGCAATGGCTCGACGGGCTTGTTGCAGGGGGCTGCAAAATGGTTCGGGTGGATAACACTTCCCGCTCTGGCGGGTCGGAACTTCGCCGGCTTCTTTCTGCCCTGGCGGATCGGGCTGAGTTCGAAAGCGGCCCCTTGGACGGGCTTGTCCGCGAAGGAGACCATCTTTTGCTTGTGGTTCCCATCGACCTGGCGGCTCCCCGGGGGAGACTCATACAACCCCAGGTGGAAACCATCCGGGACGCCCTGGACCGGGACTGCCGGGTAACGGTGGTAAAGGAACGGGAACTCTACGAGGCCTACCGGAGTTTTCGCGAACCGCCCCGGCTTGTCATTACTGACAGTCAGGTCTTTTCCAAGGCGGCCGCCGACATCGACCCAGACCAGGCCCTGACGAGTTTCTCCATCCTGTTTGCCCGGAAAAAGGGAGAGCTTGCTTCTTTGGTGCGGGGGCTCCGGGCCCTGGAGCGTTTTAAGCGCGGCGGCCGCGTCTTTGTGATGGAAGCCTGTTCCCACCACCGGGGAGCCGATGATATTGCATCGGTAAAAATCCCCCGTCTCTTTGCCCGCCTGGTTACTCCCGATGCCCGGTTCCAGACGGTCCGCCAGCTTCCAGAGGATCTGAGTCCTGAGGACCTGGTGATTCATTGCGCGGGCTGCATGATGACCGGCAACGCAATGAGACACCGTTTGCAAACCATTGAGGCTCGGGGCGTCCCGGTAACCAATTATGGCCTCTTCCTTGCCTGGGCGAACGGGCTTTTGCCCCGGGCTATCAATATGCTTCCCGAATTTCCAATTCTCTATCCCGCTGGCGGATTGCCCGGTATTGGGAGTGGTAAAATTTTACCGCGTTGATGCCGGATCGGATGCCTTCGTCGACAAATACGGCTAAAAGGAGCGCCATAAGCCTCATTTCAGTGGTAACCAAAAGGATCCAGCAGGTGGCTACTATGAGTATGGTGCCGCCTATTTGGGTGTAGAGCATCCAGACCGTATTGCCTGTGCCTCGTATAGAATTGCCGGCAATAATGTTGAGTGCCTTGGTGAACATAGTGGTGCCGAAGAATACAAGGTATGGTGCGAGATGCACGGCGGTTGCCTGGCTGTGCCCAAAGAGCATGATAATCTGGCGGGGAAAAAGGGCGATTAACACCATGGTCAATGCGCTCGCCGCTTGGGAAAAGGCAATTGAATAATTAGCCGCAAGCAGAGCCTCCCGCGGATTTTTAGCCCCCGTGGCTTGGCCGACCAAAACCATACCAGCCACACCGATGCCGTTATAGAGGCTCATGGAAAGCATGATAAGGGTGTTAAACATACCGAAGAGTCCGCTCGATTCCTGGTCGTAGCTGTTAATCATACCGATCATAAGGACCTGGCCGATGGTCCAAAGTATATATTCCAATCCAACGGGAATGCCGAGCTTGAGTACCTTGCCAAAGAGGGCCGGAACCGGCCTTAGTACGGCCCTGCGGCGGATCGCAAGCACCTTGAACCGGAAAAGAAGGATAAAGAGAGCGAGATCTCCCAGAATAGCTGAAAGAGCTGTTGCCAGGGCCGCTCCGGCGATCCCGAGTTCCGGGAAACCGAGCTTTCCGAATATCATTACCCAGTCAAGGAAAATATTGATGATACACTTGGAGATAGCCACCACCATGATCGGCCGGGTGTTCCCGACTCCCTGGAACACCGCATTAGCGGTCATTCCAAAACCGGTGGTTAAAAATTGCAGGGAAAGGTTTGTAACATAAGCTGTTCCTAGAGCAAGGACTACGCCTTTGGCTCCAACCAACGAAAGCACCAGAGCTCCAGAGCTGCGCCAGAAGAGCAGGTAGATCAGGGATATGACCACATTAAAAAAGAGCGCGGTCTCTACAAAGCGCCGGGTTGTAAGGTGCCGTTTTGCGCCGATGCTTTGGGATACGATAATGGTGACACCCTGGGTTATGGCCATAAAAAAGGAAAAGAGCACAAAAAAGGGCTGGAGTACATTATTGACCGCAGAAAGGCCCCCTGAGGGATCGTACTGGCCGATAAAAGCCATGTCGGTGAGAATAAAGACATACTCTACCAGGGATTGCAGCGTAATTGGCAGGGCAATCGCAAAAATTGTTTTAGAGTAGGACGCTAATTTTTTCAACATTGTTTGTGTATTCCTTGGTTTCTAAAAGGGCCCGAAACGGATAGCAACCGCAAGCGCGAGGAAGGCTGATGTAATTGCCAGTATCATGAGCTGGAGTTTCCAGGTCCAGGCTATCCATTTAGGGTAGCTCACCACAGTAAAGGAGAGGGCTATCAGGAGCAGCGCATTGGTGGGAAACAGCATATTGGAAAAACCGTCTCCAAAATCAAAAGCGAGTACCGCTGTCTGCCGTGTAATACCAACAAGGTCTGCCAGGGGGCTTAAGAGGGGCATCATAAGAAATGCCTTTGCACTGGCAGAACCGATAAAGAAGTTCATTATCAGCGTCGTGGCATAGACAAGGAAGGCCGCTGCCAGGGGTTTTGAACCCTGAATAAGATTCGCGGCACCATAAAGAATCGTGTCCATAATTTTGCCGCTCACGATAATGTGCTTAACACTGTAGGCCATCAATATAAGCAGTATCCCCGGTGCCAGGTTTGCCGCTCCCTGGAGAAAGCTGCGGATAATATCCTTGCCTATCATTTTGGCAATGAAACCGCCGCCGATGCCGCCAATAAGGAAGAGGAGAGCCATAACAGGAAATGCCAGGTCCGAGAGGCCCGGTGAGCGGGCGGTGGCAAAGACTATCGCCATGGCGATGCCTACACAGAGGCCAAACCATGCGAGGGCTTTCTGTTTTGCCGAACTCCCGGCTGCTTCCGATTCGGAACCAGCTAAGCCCTGGGACGTAAGGCGCTGCCGTATCATTTCATCATCCTTATAGGACAGGGACCGTTCGGGATGCTTTTCTACCTTTTTTGCATGGTAAATGACAAACGCGGTAACCAAAGCGTAAACGGTAAAAAAGAAGATGATACGGAGCCAGGACCCAGAAAAGAGGGGCAGGTCTGCGATGCGCTGGGCTACCGCGATGGTAAAAGGGTTGGTTACGGCGCTGGCAAAGCCAAAGGCCAGGGGGAGGAGGCTGATACCGAGCCCGGTAAGGGAGTCCCAGCCAAGGGATATGGCTAAGGGAACGAGGAATATAATCATGGGGACCAGGCCTTCGTACACTCCAATAAAGCTCGAAACGGTCATAAAAAAGAGGATGAGCAGGGCAATAAGGAGGTATTTTCGGCGGGAGAAGCGGCGGACTAAAAGCTGGATTAGTTCTTCCATAACGCCGGCTCCTTCGAGGATTGCGATGGAGCCACCGACAGAGATAATGAAGATAATTATAGTAATCAGTGCCAGGTTTCCCGGTGCAAAAAGGACTTCCACGGGAGCGGTAAGCCATCTCCAGAGGGGATACTCCGGTTTATCTATTACCTGATAGGTACCGGGTACTACCAGGGTTTTGCCCTTATCGGTAATCCGTTGGAACTCTCCCGAGGGCAGTACCATGGTGAGGATTCCTGAAAAAATCATCAGAAGCAGTATGATAAAGGCTGAGAGTAAAAAAGCTTTGAGACCAATTTTTACCGCGCTCGATTTTGTGTTTGTGTCTGCCATACTTTTTCTTCCTTTAGCTAATTTCAAAATTTTCTCAATCTTAAAGGGTGCTTTTTTATAACCCTTCTATGAGCCGCTGATAAAAAGCTATACCTCGCTGTAGGTTTTCAAGGGAGATCCGCTCGTCATGACCGTGAATACGGTCCACCTCCGCCGGCGGGAGTTCCAGGGGCCCGAAGCGGTACACTGCCCTGCAGAGATCCGCATAATGGCGGGAATCGGTGGTGGCGGTTACTAAAAACGGAATGGGTTTAGCCTGGGGAAAGGTTACCGAGAGGGCCTCGACCAGTGCCTGCCATCCCGGGCCATGGTAGAGGCCGGCTGGACTTCCTTTGTCCGCCAGCACCGGATTGTTGGCACTTCGGTAGGGGCTGGGCCGGACTATCACCTCATCCATCCCGATTGCGCGCCGTACATAGTCGAGGGCAGATTCTATGGTATCCCCCGGCAGGAGTCTTAAGTTCAAAATGGCCCGGGCCTCTGCGGGGAGTATATTGTCGGCCTTGGCCCCAAAAAGCTGGGTCATGGCAAGGGTGGTTCTGAGGAGTGCCCTCGTAGCGGGACTCGTACCGGCAAGGGGATAAAAGAGGGGGCCTAACCTGCGAGAATTGCGTAATACCAGCGATTGGAGAACTCCTTTAGGAGTGCTTGTATCGACCAAGGGGGCGAGGCTTGTAAAAAAACTTTCCACCGAAGGAATGAGCTTATAGGGAAAGGGCCTTTTTGAAAGCCGAACCAGAGCCTCCGCCAGCACAGCCACGGCCTGCCGCTCTGGTGGCCGGGATGCATGGCCTGGAGCCTGCCGGACTAGGAGCTCAATATCGAGGAATCCCTTTTCTTCCACCCCAATGAGGGCTAGGGGAACCTGAACGCCGGGAATCTGGTTCAAGGCGACGATGCTCCCTTCATCGAGGAGCCAGGAAAAGGCCATATTCCGTTCCCGGAACCAGGAAGCGGCATTCTGTGCGCCGTGCGCACCGGACCGCTCTTCATCACCCCCGAAGGCGAACCAGATGTCCCTTTGGGGTACAAAGCCTCGTTCAGCCAGGGCTTCCGCAGCTTCCATGGCACAGATGAGGGTGTTCTTTGTATCTAAAGTTCCCCGGCCGTAAATATAGCCCTCTTTGATTTCCGCTCCAAAGGGATCGACAGTCCAGAGTTCCCGATCTACAGGAACGACGTCATAATGAGCAAGAAAAAGAACCGGGAGACTTTCATCTGCTGCATTTTGTATACCCGGCCACCGGTACAAAACACAAAAGGGATTTAAAACTATCCGTTCAGCGACCCTGTTGAATGCAGGATAGGCTTCCTGCAGAAAATTTTGAAATTGTTTCAGGGCCGAAAGGGCCTTCTGTTCTGCTGGGCTTAGGCTTGCATCCGTGCGCGACTCCTCGTGGGTCTCCGTAAGATTTTCGCTTGAGGGCCAAGATGTATCTATCTGAATGGCATTGCGGAATCGTTCAATCGATCGTTCTGTATTCATGGGAGCAGTATAGCATAATTTAGTGACAAGATAAGAAGACTATAAAATAAAAAATATAGTAAAGTACCGTTTCCCTTGAATTCACCTATCTCTTTGTTGTATATTATAGTAGACGTAGGTTCATATGCAGGGCATCAAAAGTTGTTACGTTGCGCCGTTACCGGTTCCTCCTTACGGTAACGGCGTTTTTTTTGTATAAAAATGTATTGATATGAAAGTTTATGCAGTGGTATTGCATAAACTTGCAAAATAATGTATAAGTCTGGTGATTTTATGTTGCAAGGAGCCACAATGGGCGATCACCAGCAAACAAATACGGGCTTATACAGCCGGTCTTACGAACATGATGCGTGTGGTATCGGTTTTGTAGCCGATATTAAAGGACGGCCATCCCATGATATTCTCCAGCGGGGTTTGGAAGTCCTGGAACGGATGGAACACCGGGGGGCCGAAAGTGCCGACAATAAAACCGGTGACGGTGCAGGGGTTCTCCTGCAGATTCCCCATGGCTTTTACAAATCGCTGGTACCCAATCTTCCCGAAAGGGGAATGTATGGTACTGGTTTGGCTTTTTTCCCTGGCCCCCTCCATGATAAAAAGGCAGAGAAACTCCGTGCAGCAATTACGGATGAATTGGAAAATCTGGCAGCAAAGTCAGGCCTTACCATTCTTGCCTGGCGTGATGTTCCTACCAATCCTGAAGTAATCGGAACTATTGCAAAAAAAGCTGAACCGGTTATCAAACAGATCTTTATGGTCCCTGCTTCGGGTAAAAGTCCTGAAGATCTGGAGCTGCGTCTGTATCTCTTTAGAAAAAGACTCGAAAAAACCCTCCGTGAAAAACCTGAATTCGTAGCGGCAAAGGATTTCCATTTCCCATCTCTTTCTTCCAGAACCATTGTGTACAAGGGCATGCTGATGTCCAGCCAGCTCAGGTCATACTTTACTGAGCTGTCTAACCCTGCCATGACCACTGCGGTTGCCATGGTACACTCCCGGTTCAGTACCAATACCTTCCCGGCCTGGCCCCTTGCTCAGCCATTCCGCATTTTGGCACATAACGGAGAAATCAATACCGTAAAAGGAAACCGTTTCTGGATGGCGGCCCGGGAAGCTCTGCTTCAGCATCCTGTTCTTGGAGATGATCTCAAGGAAATACTGCCGGTGATAGAACCGGATAAAAGCGATTCCGCTAGTTTAGACAATGTACTGGAACTTCTTGTTGTTGCAGGTCGGAGCCTGCCCCATGCGCTCATGATGCTCATCCCCGAGTCCTGGAATGACAAAAACCCCATTCCCCAGGAACTTAAGGCATTTTATGAATACCATTCTTGTATGATGGAGCCTTGGGATGGTCCTGCTTCGGTGGTATTCTGTGACGGGCGCTATGTTGGGGGAACCCTGGATCGGAACGGCTTGCGGCCTTCTCGCTATACGATTACCAAGGACGGCCTTATCGTTATGGCCAGCGAAACCGGTGTACAGGATTTTAGACCCGAAGACATAGCTCAAAAGGGCCGCTTAAAGCCCGGTAAGCTGCTCCTTGTGGATCTGGAAGAGGGACGCATTATCCCCGATGAAGAGGTCAAAGGCCAAATCGCAAGTCGCAAACCCTATGCCGAATGGGTACGCAAACAGGTGGTCACCCTGGAAAAGCTCCCCGAAATTGCCTTGGGTAAAACGGTTATTCAGCCCTCTGAAGAGAGCACAGTACTCTTTATGGAGCGCTCCTTTGGATATACCCGGGAAGATCGGGATAACCTGCTCCTCCCTATGGCAGAAAGCGGCCAGGAGCCGACCAGCTCTATGGGTACCGATACGCCTATCGCAGTGTTCTCTGAAAAACCCCAGCGGCCCTATGCATACTTTAAACAGGTATTTGCCCAGGTGACGAATCCTCCCATCGACTCGATCCGGGAAGAACTCGTTATGACCTTGACCAGTTTTGTGGGGCCCCAGCGCAATCTCCTTGAGGAAACTGAGCAGCATTGCCACCGGCTCAAAATCCTAAATCCTGTGATGACCCTGGCCGACTTTGAGCGGATCAAGGCGTGGCACGATCCGGAATTTAAGTACAAGACCCTGGATGCCACATTCTATGTGCCAAGCATTGGTGCTGCACAGACCGCAGGAGAGAAGAGCCACCTGGAAAGCGCCTTAGACCGGATTGTGGATGAAGCGGTCAAGGCTGTACAGGCAGGATATTCCCTTATCATCCTTTCTGACCGTGCAGCCTTAGCTGCAGAGGCGAGCCGTTGTGCTATTCCTGCTCTCCTTGCTACTGGGGCGGTCCACCATGGCCTTATTCAGGCTGGGCTGCGCATGAAAGCTTCCATTATTGTGGATTCTGCTGATCCAAGAGAGGTTATGCATTTTGCCCTGCTCTTTGGCTATGGGGCAGACCTCATTGTTCCCTACGGAGCCCTGGCTTCCATTGCTGCCATTTGCCGCTCTACTGATGCAGAACGGGCAGGGGACTATGAACACGCGGAGAAGAATTACCTAAAGGGTATCCAAAAGGCCATTCTTAAAATAATGAGTAAAATGGGTACCAGTACCCTGAGGTCTTATCGGGGAGCCCAGATATTCGAGGCGATTGGTCTCGGTCCAGAGGTAATCGAAAAATGTTTCCGGGGCACCACGAGCCGAATCGGCGGCGTTGGATTCTCGGAACTCGAAGCTGAAGCGGTTGCCCGTTATCGTGAGGCCCGTTCCGCCTATGAAAACCAGCAGGGGGCTACCCCCACGGTATTCGAAAGTCTTTTGGATGGAGATGGCCAGTACCGGTGGCGGAAGTTCGGCGAAAAGCATGCCTGGAATCCGGAAACCATATATCTTCTCCAGTGGGCGACTCGATCGGGGGACTATAAAAAGTTTAAAGAGTTTACATCCAAGGTTGATGAACTGAATCGCAGTCCCCATGTGCTTCGGGGGCTCATGGACTTCGCCGAACCCGGTACCGTTAAAGGGGCTCCCACAGGGCCGGTGCCGCTGGAAGAAGTGGAAAGCGTCGAATCTATCATGAGGCGCTTTACCACCGGAGCCATGTCCTTTGGTTCTATTTCCAAGGAAGCCCACGAAACAATAGCCATCGCCATGAACTCGATCCATGGCAGGTCCAACAGCGGCGAAGGCGGAGAGGATCCTGAGCGCTTTAAGGTTCGCCCCGACGGCACATGGGCCCGGAGTGCTATTAAGCAGGTTGCTTCCGCCCGTTTTGGGGTTACCAGTGAGTATCTGGCTAACGCAGAAGAAATCCAGATTAAGATCGCCCAGGGAGCCAAGCCCGGCGAGGGCGGCCAGCTGCCGGGCCACAAGGTTGATGCGATTATCGCCAAGACCAGGCACTCTACTCCGGGTGTAACCCTGATAAGCCCGCCGCCTCACCACGATATCTATTCAATCGAAGATCTGGCGGAATTGATTTTTGACCTTAAAAACGCAAATCCCACAGCCCGGATCAGCGTAAAGCTCGTATCCGAAAGCGGTGTTGGAACTATTGCGGCGGGCGTTGCCAAGGCCCATGCGGACAATATTCTTATTTCCGGTTACGACGGCGGTACCGGCGCAAGCCCCCAAAGCTCAATCCGCCATGCGGGGCTTCCTTGGGAGCTTGGGCTTTCCGAAACTCACCAGACCCTGGTTCTGAATGGACTGCGGGGCCGGGTCAAGCTGATGACCGACGGACAGCTGAAAAGCGGCCGGGACATCGTGATTGCGGGACTCCTCGGCGCTGAAGAATTCGGTTTTGGAACCGCAACTCTCATTGTTATGGGTTGTGTCATGATGCGCAAATGCCATGAAAATACCTGCCCCATGGGAGTGGCAACCCAGGATCCAGAACTACGCAAGAAATTTAACGGCAAGAGCGAATATCTCATCAATTTCTTCCGTTTCCTAGCTATGGAGACTCGAGAAGTCATGGCTTCCTTGGGTTTCAGAACCTTTGATGAACTGGTTGGTCGCACCGATCTCTTGGTTCAGCGGAAGGTGGACAAGTTTAAAGTAAATACGGTCAACCTTAAAGATCTTTTAACTAAGGTTGAGGGGCCTAAAGATATCGAAGGCGGAGAAGCGACCCACTGTATTCAGCATCAAATTCACAAAATTGATGACGTGCTGGATAAAAAACTCATCGATCGTTGTTTCGCCGCTCTGGATAAGAAGGTGCCTACGGCACTGGAATTCCCCATTCACAACACGGACCGGGCTGTGGGTGCCATGCTTTCATATGAGGTCTCCAAGCGTTTTGGTTCCCAGGGGCTTCCTGAAAACTTCGTAACCGTTGACTTTGCTGGTTCCGCAGGCCAGAGCTTTGGGGCATTCTTGGCTCCGGGTATTACCTTTAGGCTTGCAGGAGATGCAAACGACTATCTGGGCAAGGGCCTTTCAGGCGGCCGTATCGTTGTGACTCCTCCGGCAGGATCCACCTTTAAGACCAACGAGAACATTATTGTTGGAAACACGGTCCTTTATGGTGCTACTTCAGGTGAGCTCTATGTGGCAGGTGTTGCGGGTGAACGATTCTGCGTCCGTAACTCCGGTGCACTGGCAGTGGTAGAAGGTACCGGCGACCATGGGGCTGAATATATGACCGGCGGCCGCTTAGTAGTTCTCGGCCGGGTTGGCCGAAACTTTGCAGCTGGTATGTCCGGTGGTATTGCCTATGTGCTGGACCGGGACGGAGATTTTGAGTATTTCCTTAACAAGGGGATGGTAGAGCTTTCCCGGCTCGATAACGAAGAGGACGAAAACTTTGTCAAAGACATGATTCGCAAACATGTGTACTGGACCGGCAGCGAATATGGCAGGAGCATCCTTGATGCATGGCAGGAATATAAAACCTACTTTATTAAGGTACTGCCACTGGAATACAAGCGGGCGCTCCAGCAGATGAAACTGGCGGAACTGGATCGGAGACTCTACGAAGTCCGGGAACAAGAAGATATTACGGTGAGGGCATAACATGGGTGATCCAAAGGGATTTCTTAAGATACAACGTAAAGTTGCCGGCTACAGGCCGGTAGAAGAGCGAATAAACGACTACAGCGAAGTGGAACTCCAGCTGCCCGATGAAGAACGGCGGCTCCAGGCTTCTCGCTGTATGGATTGCGGTGTGCCCTTTTGTCATTGGGCGTGTCCGGTTTCAAATGTCATGCCTGAATGGCAGGATCGACTGTATCGGGGTGATTGGGCAGGAGCATGGGCAATACTGGAAAATACCAACCCCTTCCCGGAATTTACCGGCCGGGTTTGTCCTGCTCCCTGCGAAGCATCCTGTGTACTCGGTGCAAATGACGAACCGGTTACGATCAGGCAAAATGAACTTGCGGTTATCGAAAAGGCTTATGAACTGGGTCTGGTGGTTCCTCGGCCGCCAAAGAAACGAAATGGCAAAAAGGTTGCTATTGTTGGTGGCGGGCCTGCAGGACTTTCAGCCGCCTATTACCTGAATAGGGCTGGCTTTTCCGTTACGGTCTACGAAGCTGATAGAACCTTAGGTGGATATCTCCGTTACGGTATTCCCGACTTTAAGCTGAACAAGGGTTTTATCGACCGGCGCATCGCTATTATGGAAGCCGAGGGCATAGTCTTTAAAACTAACCATCGGGTTGGTTCTGCCCGGTATAGTTTCGGAACTGCCGGTACCGATGCGGTACTCGTGAATGCAAAGGATTTAGAGCGGGACTTTGATTTAGTGCTTCTGACAATTGGGGCTCGTGATCCCCGAGACCTTACCGCGCCAGGGCGGGAACTCAAGGGAATAGTCCAGGCTTTGGATTATCTAGCTCTGCAAAACCGCTCCTGCGCCCAAGAAGCCTGCGAAGATGGCATTGAGCCGATTACTGCCTTTGGAAAGCGGGTGGTTGTTATTGGAGGCGGTGATACCGGGGCTGACTGTGTTGGTACTGCGAACAGGCAAGGGGCTATCCGGGTGACTCAGATTGAAGTACTCCCCAAACCGCCGGAGCATAGGCCTGCCAATGAACCCTGGCCGCTCTGGCCCAAGGTGCTTAAAACATCCAGTTCCCACCTGGAAGGTTGTGAACGGCTCTGGTCAGTCAATACGAAGGCCTTTATTGGCCGAAATGGACAGGTCGAGGCTATTCAGGCTTGCCGGGTTGAATGGACCGAAAATAACGGCCGCTGGACTATGGCTGAGGTTCCGGGTTCCGATTTTGAAATCGGTGCAGACCTGGTATTGCTTGCCATGGGCTTTACCCATGTGGTGCAGGATGGAATCGTAAAGGATCTGGGTCTTGAATTGGATGAGCGGGGTAATATCCGGACCCGGGGGACCTTCCATACCTCCAATCCAAAGGTGTGGGCTGCAGGAGACTCCCGTAATGGTGCGAGCCTAGTTGTCCGTGCTATTGCTGACGGTCGTGCCGCTGCCGAAGCTATGATAAAAAACCTGGGTTAATGAGGTTCTTAAAAACTCAGAGAGTTTTGAAATAGGCTCAGGTCGCTAAAAAAGGGGTTTCAGGCTTGATCCTGAAACCCCTTTATTTTTTCGCATAATTTTAGAATGAAAGTTTTCCGCCGATAGTGAGCGCCAGGGTTGCAAGGTAATTGGCTGTATCCTTCTCGGTCGACTGGGTCCAGAATTCGCTTGGATACTGGGACACCCCTGCGGCAGATCCACCGATAAATCTAAGGTTTACAAAGCTTTCAAGTTCTGGGCGAAGCTGTACACCGGCCCGCACCGACGCGTCCAGCAGGGAGCCTTCAAAATTAAAATCGGCTCCGTTAATAAATGCGCTGGAAGCGTAAATACCGGTCATGTCAAAGCCTGCATAAAGCCAATCGGTGATAGGAAATTTACCGCTAAGAGCGAGGGCTGGCACGAGTCCCAGATTCTGCGATACCGCCCGCTTAGATCCATCAACAGAGGTAAACCTGATTGATGCGTTGCGGAACTGAAGCGCACCACCTAAGGATAGCTCTGCAGATCCGGGCAGGAGGTCATACAGATAGGTGAAGCGGTAGAAAGGGAAACTGTAGGTTATGTTGACCACATCGTTTGGATCGAAGGTAACCGTATCGATAGTAAAGGCACTCCTGGCGGTTATTTCAGTAGCCAGTTCAAGACTTTGATACAGGAAACGGACCTGATGCCGGTCATACAATGAGAGCGAAGCCGTAATCCGTTCAAAGGGGAAGAGAATTTCCTGCCCCCCTTGGTTCACAAAATTAAAGTTAGTTCCGTTCGTACCAACCCGATAAGTATGATAAACCACCTTGAGGGCTCCCGATTCGGCTTCAAAGGTAACCTTGAGGGGCTTTTCTTGGGCAAAACTGAACACAGACAGGACTAAAAAGAAAAGCGATAAACTAAAACGTTTCATAGATCCTCCATGGGTTTAATATACTCATAAAGGATCAAAAATGCGAATAGTTATGACTTTTCAAGTCTCGGTTTTATCAGGGGCCGGGTTTTGTTGTTTTTCCAAGGCTGCAGCCGCTTCGTCCCGGGCAAGCTTTCGGTTATAGAGCAGAATTCCCAGAGCGCCAATGACGATAAAATCAAAGAAGGTTTTTTCCAATGCTGGGTCAACAGTGAATCCAATAAATTGCTTCGCTACTGCGTAAAGGATCATGGCGACCCCGATGCTAGCGATAATCCATAATAATGAGGTACGATTCAATTTCATAGTCATAGGATAGCAGAATACATCTTTTTCGGTAAGCCTTTCCATCATTGACCGGTATGGGGTATACCGGGTAAAAGAGAGTATGGATTATACATCAGACATACGGGCAGTCGCCATTGATTTGGACGGAACAACCTTGTGTTCCGACGGAACCATGGGTGAGTTTACCCAGAATACTCTTAAACTGTGCCGCGATAAGGGGATACAGGTTATACTTTGCACCGGACGCAGCCCCGCTGCGGCGGAGCCTTTTCGGTACCTGCTTAATATTACGGGCCCCATGGTTTATTATAACGGAGCGGCGGTTATCGATATGCCCAATGGCACGCTACGGGCGGGAAGTCTTGTACCCCCGGATATCATTCAGGGCTGTGTGGATATAGCTTTACAGCGTGATATTCATTTTCATTCCTTTTTACCCGGCGATTGGCTTGTATATCAAAAGGAACGGGCAGAAACTGCGTTGTATGAGAGCCGGACCGGATTAAGGGGCCGTGTGGTCGATATGAAGGCCCTCTTTGGTTACGGGGATGGCAAGCAGACAGGTGCAATTAAGGGCATGTTTATTGCTGATCCGGCTATTTTGGACGAGGTAGAAAAGGAACTGGACAATCGGTTCGATGGCCGCATTTATAGAGCTCGAAGCCATAACAATTATTTAGAAGTGATGGCCGCTGGGGTTTCCAAAGGGCAGGGCCTTTCGGTAGCCCTGCAATTACGGGGAATACCCTCTGAAGCGGCAATAGCCTTTGGGGATGCGGAAAACGATCTTCCCATGGCGGAGGTGGTATCTCATTTTTATGCCCCCGCTAACGCGATTGAACCGGTGCGGATGCGGTCTTATGCGGTAGTAGAATCGAACGACGATGAAGGACCAGCCCGCTTTCTCTGGAAATTGCTGCAGGAATAGCTTAATATTTAAAAACAAGGGTTAAACATGACTGGCTGGCTCATTGCAGTAATCTATGTTATCCGTGTTTCATTGGGGATTCTGTTTCAGATTGGTCCCTTTTGGTTAAGCATTGCGGCGGGGATACTCGCCGGATCTCAATCATTGGTCACGGTAGTGTTATCACGGGGGGCTGCGAAAGCGAGGATTACAAAGGGGATGCAAAACCTGATTGACCTTGCATCCTGGGTACTGCTCTCAGCTTTTTTTGGGTTTGATGCCTTTTTTAGCAATTCTTCATTATTTTCACCTTGGGCCCTCCTCATTGTTGCACCCATTGTGTTGAACCCCTGCGAAGCCGGCTCTTTTTCGCTTTTTGCTGCCGTTCTTCCTTCTGCTTTGGGAATCGCTGATGCTGCAGGAGCCTTTTCCGGCGGCAGTCCCCGCTATGGAGTCATTATTTCAGTCTTAGCTGGTTTTGCCCTTGGTTCTGTTGCACGGACGAAGGGGCTCAAGCGGAAGGCCGAACTCGACCTTGCTTTGGCAAATCAACAGGATCGGGAACGAAAAATATTGCAGCTTAAAGATGCAGAGGTAGAGATTGCTGCCCGGATCCAACGGACTCTTTTAGTAGACCAGACTGAAGAAGGCCCCAAGGATGTGGTCCTGGATGCTATCACGGTGGCCTCCAATGCGGTGGACGGCGATTTTTATGGTCTAATCCCCTACAGTGCAAGCGAAATTGATGTGCTGGTCGGTGATGTGATGGGAAAAGGTGTTCCCGCAGCTCTGGTTGGCGCAGCCCTTAAAGGGGCCTTTCTGCGTCAGGCCTTACGGCTTATCGTTGAACATCAAGGGCGTCTTCCTACTCCGGGAGAGCTTGTTACCGCTGTGCATGGATCTATAGTAGACCAACTCATGGACCTGGACCGGTTTGCAACCCTGCAGTATATTCGCTTTAATACTAAAAAACTCACTATGACCTATGTGGATTGCGGACATACCCCCTTTATTCACTATGATGCAAGTCTTGGGGTCTGTTGGGTGCTTAAGGGTACCAACCTTCCGATTGGTTTTACCGATGAACAGGTGTACCATTCCTATGAAATACCCCTTTCGCCGGCGGACCGTCTGCTTTTTTATTCCGACGGAATTAGCGAGGCAAGCAATGAAAAGAAAGAGCTTTTCGGTGAATGGCGGCTTGCGGACATTTTGCGGCAGAACGCCTACTTAGAACCACGGGAACTCCTACGACGCATATTGAATACGGCTATGTTTTTTGCCTCCGCCGAAGGATTTAGGGATGATGTCACCTGTATTGCGGTAGCAATGGATCCCAAAGCTCGGTCAGAAATTAAAAAATCACGGGAATTTTCCTGCGAGATGCAGAGCCTCGCTGGGGTCAGTTCATTCATCGATCTGGTACTTCCTGAGAATCTTGAAACTGCCAGAAAGACCGCAATTACTGAATCGGTACTGGAAGCGACGGAGCGGGTGTTGCAGCACCTCAAAGCGATCCAAACTGATAAACCCAAGCCTGTCATGGTTGAGTGGGAAGAAGCAGGAGAACTATGCGCTGGCGCAGTGTACGAGAAGGGCGCACAAGAAACTACCGATAAGCTCCCCGCTGAGGCCGATGAACTGGAAGAACTGCCGGGAAATGATTCCCTGCCCACACTTATGGCTTATCGATTGGAATACCGCAGTACCGACTCATGGATCAGCATCCGTATCCTGTATCATGGAGCGGCCTTACCCCAACAGCGAGGAAAAGCATTAGATATCTGCAAAGCACATAAACCCGATTCAGTCTATGTAGCCCAAGGGCAGGATAACCTGGCTATGGTAGGTTTGGTGTTCTATATGTAGGTTTGACAAAAACCACAAAATATGCCATGGTTCCGTATGCAAGCCCGCAGTATTTTTCAGAATATATCCCCTATAGATCATCGATATTCTCTTTCGGAAAAAAATCTTTTTGACGCCCTTGTTCCCTGGATTTCGGAGGAAGCGGCGGTTTCTTCCTGTGTCAAGGCGGAGATTGCCCTGGTTAAGGCCCACCTGACCCTTCGAGGACAGGATACCCAGGAAATGTTAACAGCTTTGAAAAAGGCTGAAGCCTCCATTGACCCAGAAATAGTATATGCAGAGGAAGAAAAGACCCGCCATAACATTCGAGCCTTGGTGAACGTGCTCAAAAAAGCGGTTCCCGAAGCGGTGGCCCCTTTGGTACACCTGGGAGCCACCAGTGTGGACATCCTGGATACAGCCCTGGCCTACCGGATGAAAGGGGTGACGCGCTCTGTGGTGCTGCCTCTTCTTAAAAAACTGGAGCTTGCCCTCTGTGATTTGGTAGAACGGGAGGCTGAAACTCCCCAGGTTGGCCGGACCCATGGTCAGCATGCGGTTCCCATAACTGTAGGTTTTGCCCTTTCTGAATACGTTTCCCGTCTCGGAAAGTCAATTTTAGAAATTGATGAAAGATCCAAACAACTCAAAGGAAAGTTAGCCGGTGCGGTAGGCGCTTATAACGCCACGAGCGTCCTCGTTAAGGACCCTGAAGCTCTTGAACGGCTTTATCTTTCAGAGCTGGGCCTTGAGCCCTCAGAGCATTCTACCCAGCTCGTAGAACCCGAATACCTCTTGAGGCTCCTTTTAGAATTTAATGTGGCCTTCGGTATTATTGCAAACCTGGCGGACGACCTGCGGAATTTGCAGCGAACTGAAATCGGAGAACTGCGGGAAAACTTTGGTGCTGATCAGGTGGGTTCATCTACTATGCCCCAGAAACGAAACCCCTGGAATTCGGAACATGTGAAAAGCCTCTGGAAGGCCTTTAGCCCCCGGGTTATGACCTTCTTTATGGACCAAATCAGCGAACATCAGCGGGATCTTACCAATTCGGCAAGCCAGCGTTTTGTGGCCGACTATGTGGCTGGCTTCTGCCAGGCCATAGAGCGGATGACTTCCGTAGTTCAGGGCCTTGGTGTGGACCGGGATCGGCTCATGTACAACCTGCGAGGCGGCCCCGGCAGCGAAGCCGGAAAACCCGGCCAAGCAGGGCAAGCGATCCGGGCCGGCCAAGGTTCCGGTATTGTTGGCGGCGTCCTTGCAGAACCGGCTTATATACTCCTCGCAGAAACCGGCGTTTCCGATGCCCATGAAGTTATCCGCCGAATTACCCTTAAAGCCGAACAGCAGGCTCTTACTTTTGCTGAAGCTCTGGAACAGGAGCCAGAGATTCTTGCCCGCATCGGAGGCAAGATGGCCGAACTCGGCCTTGTGCCGTCTGCCGCAGATGCCCTGTCCTTTTTCCGCCAGCCCGAGCGGTACTGCGGCCTGGCAGTTAAAAAAGCCCGGACGCTTGCGGCCAAATACCGCCGGCTCATGTCCGAATAACTATGGAATTATGGCGCCCCTGTGGGCGCCTTTTTTGTATACCGGGCCCTGAGGGGCTCCGTACCTGTGTTTACCGAAAGGAGAATGAAACCATGTTTAGGGAAGCCTATTCCTACGATGATGTGTTGTTGGTCCCCGCATATTCGGAGGTCCTGCCGAAAGAATGCGATGTCAGGACCACACTCTGCGCTGATATCAAATTGAATGTCCCGATTATTTCCGCTGCCATGGACACGGTCACCGAAGAGCGTCTTGCCATCGCCATTGCACTGGAAGGAGGGGCCGGGGTAATTCACCGGAACCTTAAACCTGAAGTGCAAGCTCAGCAGGTGGCCAATGTAAAGCGGTATCTCAACTGGGTTATCGATGCGCCGGTGACCGTTACCTCCGATGCCACCATCCGGGACGTTAAGGCTCTGATGGATAAATACCGTGTTTCGGGTATGCCGGTTCTCGATGCAGACCAGCGTCTTGTGGGTATTATCACCGGACGGGATTTGCGGTTCTGCCGGGATGATTCTCTCTCTGTTAAGGATGTAATGACCAAGGAACCTGTGGTGGAACAGGGGGACCCATCCCCCGCCAGCGCCCGGGAAAAATTCGACAGGCACCGGATCGAAAAACTCCCCGTGGTAGACGCCCAGGGGCGTCTTACAGGTCTTATCACCGTAAAGGATATGGAAAAACATGAACGCTTTCCCCGGGCAGCCCTGGACAAGTCGGGACGGCTCATCGTCGGTGCTGCCGTGTCCCCCCAGGACTATGATATCCGCTGTCCCCTCTTAAAACAGTCACGGGTGGACTTTGTGGTCCTTGATACAGCCCATGGGGACACGAAAAGTGTCCAGGACGCGGTCCGGGGCATTAAGGCTAAGTACGGTATTCCCGTCATCGGCGGGAATGTGGCTACCAAAGAGGGAACCCGGCGCCTCATCGATGCAGGGGCCGATGCGGTCAAGGTCGGTATCGGGCCCGGTTCCATCTGCACCACCCGGATTGTGGCCGGCGTCGGGGTTCCCCAGTTCACCGCCGTGTATGACTGCGCCGAGGAAGCTGCCAAGTCCGGCATCCCTGTCATCGCCGATGGGGGCATCAAGTTTTCCGGGGATATTACCAAGGCTATCGCCGCGGGCGCCTCGGTGGTTATGATTGGAAATCTTTTTGCCGGCCTTAAAGAAGCCCCCGGCCGGGAAATTATTTTTGACGGCCGGATCTACAAGGAATACCGCGGTATGGGAAGCCTTGGGGCTATCGCAGAAGGTTCCGGTGACCGGTACCAGATTGGCAAGGATGAGACCCCAGTCCCCGAGGGTATCGAAGGCCGGGTGCCCTACAAGGGAGAACTGCGACATTTCCTGCACCAGCTGGTGGCGGGCCTAAAAAAAGGCATGGGTTACTGCGGCACAAAATCTATAGAAGAGTTGAAGACTTACCGTAATTTCGTTAAGATAACCGCCGCAGGCCTCCGGGAAAGTCATGCCCACGATGTAACCATAACCCAGGAAGCGCCGAATTATTCCCGTTCCTAGGAGAAACCCATGAATGTAGTCGTTATCGGAGCCCAATGGGGCGACGAAGGCAAGGGTAAAATTGTTGATTACCTTGCCAGGGAAGCCCAGATTATTGTCCGCTATTCTGGCGGAGCCAATGCGGGCCACACCATCGTGATCGGTGCGGAGCAGTACGCGCTGCATCTTATTCCCTCAGGAATCCTGTATCCAGACAAGATAGTCGTCCTTGGAGCGGGTATGGTCATCGATCCTAAGGCCCTCTTTGCAGAATTGGAAATGCTCAAGAGCCGGGGCATCGATACCACTGGCCGGGTCTTTATTTCCGACCGGGCACACCTGGTACTCCCCCGGTATATCGAAATTGATAAAGAACGGGATAGGGCCCGCAAAAAGCCCATCGGAACCACCGGCCGGGGCATCGGTATAACCTATGCCATGAAGGCAGAGCGGGACAGCATCCGCATTGCTGACCTTGACTGGAAAGATAAGATTGATGAACTTGAACCGGCAGACCGGGACTTTCTGGCCGAGTACCATGACCGCCTGAAAGCCATGGCTATCGATCTTACCTCATTCCTTGCGGGCCATAAAAACGCCCAGATCCTCTTTGAAGGCGCCCAAGGGACCCTTTTAGACCTGGATCTCGGAACCTATCCCTACGTCTCAAGCGGCATGTCCTGCGCCGCAGGGGCTGCAATCGGCGGCTGCATCGGACCGCGGAACCTGGATAAGATTCTCGGTGTCTTTAAGGCCTATTCCACCCGGGTTGGTAACGGCCCCTTCCCCAGCGAGTTTGATCCCGAAGGGGAGGGGGAACTGGAACACTATGTCCGAGAAACGGGCCGTGAATATGGGGTAACCACCGGCCGGCCCCGCCGCTGCGGATACCTTGACCTGGTAGCCCTCCGCTATGCCTGCAGGACTAACTCCATCGATTCTCTTGTTATGACCCACCTGGACGTGTACGATACCATGGAAGAAATAAAAGCCTGTGTAGCCTACCGTATCGGGGAGCGGGTTGTGGAAGATTTCCCTGCATCCATCGAAGACCTTAACAAAGCGGAACCCATACTCCGCAGTTTCCCCGGCTGGAAACAGTCTCTTAAGAATGCCCGTACCTACGAAGATCTGCCTGAAAATGCCCGCCATTATATAGAATTTATCGAGCGGTACTGTGAAACCGAGGTGGGCATTGTGTCGGTTGGTTATGACCGCTCTGAAACCATCATCAGGAAAAGCCCGTGGACAAAATAGTTATCCTCGATTTCGGCAGCCAGACCACCCAGCTCATCGGCCGCCGTATCCGGGAGTTTGGGGTCTATACCGACATTGTGCCGGGGGATGCCCCCCTTACTTGTACGGTTCTGGACGGCGCCAAGGGCATCATTCTGTCCGGCTCCCCCTCGTCAGTGTACGATGAAGGGGCCCCCGTGCCTGATCCGGCGGTGTATACAACGGGTCTCCCCATCTTAGGAATTTGCTACGGACTGCAGCGAATGACCGCTGACCACGGGGGCCGTGTGGAGCCCCTGCCTGAACGGGAGTACGGCGGTGTCAAGGTAACCCTGGATATGGCCGCTGTAAGCTCCTCAACCGCAGGCAGCCCTGCCGCGGCCTTTCTCGCGGGCTTCCCCGGCGGCGGCGCCTCCGGCCAGGAGCGGAGCTTTACCGCCTGGATGAGCCACGGTGACTCCCTCGCCAAGCTTGCCCCCGGCTTTATCCAGGTCGGTACCAGCGCCCATGGCTTTCCTGCGGTTCTCATCCATGAAACTAAACCATGGTTCGGCCTCCAGTTCCACCCGGAAGTAACCCACTGCGAAGGCGGCCGGGAAATACTCCGAGCCTTCGCACTGGATGTCTGCGGAGCTGCACCGGAATGGACCATGGAGCGTTATATCGAAGAAGTTCGTGAAAACCTGGCCCAGAGGGTCGGTAAAAATCCGGTTCTCCTCCTCATTTCCGGAGGTGTCGATTCTACCGTGGCGGGGGCGCTGCTCCTTAAAACCCTGGATCCAGACCAGGTCCACCTCATGTATATGGATACGGGACTCATGCGGAAAAACGAGACCGAAATCGTATCGGCCAACCTAAGCCGCATCGGAGCCCGGCACCTCCACATCATACATTGCGAAAAGGAATTTCTCTCCGCCCTCAAAGGTCTCACAGACCCGGAAGAAAAGCGCCGCGCCATCGGCGATCTGTTCATCAGCATACAGGAACGAGAAGTGGCCCGACTCGGCCTCCCCGAAAGCTACTTCCTAGCCCAGGGCACCCTGTACACGGACCTTATTGAAAGCGGCAAGGGGGTCGGCAAAAAAGCCCACGTCATAAAGAGCCACCACAATGTCCGCAGCCCCCTGGTAGAAGCCAAGCGCAATGCGGGCCGTATCATCGAACCCCTGGACCGGCTGTATAAGGACGAAGTCCGCTCCCTGGGCCGGCTCCTCGGCATCGATGAAGACATCGTGATGCGCCATCCCTTCCCCGGTCCGGGCCTCGCGGTCCGCATACTCGGCGAGGTAACCAGAGAAAAATGCGATATACTGCGGGATGCGGACGACATCTATATCCGTGAACTCAAGCGCCGGGGTCTCTACGACCAGATTTGGCAGGCCTTCGCGGTCCTCCTACCCATACGGTCCGTCGGTGTCGCCGGAGATGTCCGTAAGTACGGCTGGGTCCTCGCCCTCAGGGCCATCGTGAGCGAAGACGGTATGACCGCCGATGTATACCCCTTCCCCATGAAGGACCTCTTGGAAATCTCCACCCTGATTACCAACACGGTCAAGGACATCGGCCGGGTAACCTACGATATATCATCAAAACCGCCGGCTACCATCGAGTGGGAGTAGAGCATACAGAGGGGGAAGTCTCCCCCTCGCTCGCCCCACGGTGGCTCGCTACCCCCTCTATCGCCCTGCCAGTACGGTAATGATGACAGTAACTTTCCGTTCCAGGGCGATAGGGCTTCTATATTCCTATAGGTACATGGATGCGAGCCTGGGTACCGCCACTTTCAATCCTTTCAATAGAGAACGTTCCGCCAATTTGGTCAGTGAGGATTTTTATAAGCTCAAACCCAAGTCCTTCTTGGCGCTTTTCGTATTCTGGAATACCGATACCGTCATCGATTACAAAAATGATTATCTCACCTTGGTTCTCAGCTATTTCTATCTGTATGAGGATGCTGCCATTCTGCCTGCCTGCAAAAGCATGGGCATAACTGTTGGAAAGCAATTCACTCATCACAAGAGCAAGGGGAATGGTTCTTTCCAGGGACAAGTAGAAGGGTCTTTCCTCAAGAGTAGATAAGTCCGTCTCCAGCCGGATTGGAATAGCAGGGGCTTCCTCGGGTTCAAAGCCGGCAATAATGGCATTAAGGCAATCGGCGAGGTTTATTCTTGTAATGTCTTCCTGTTCGTAGAGCAGCCGCTGGATGTGGGCCATGGCAAGAATCCGGCGCCGGCTCTGAAGTGCCGCGTTTACCGCATCCTCGTTCTGGGATCTATATGCCTGAAGCTGCAGTATACTCGCCATAATTTGCAGGTTGTTGTAGACCCGGTGATATATCTCGTGGAGCAAATTCTCCCGTTCCTTCAATTTTGCATCAAGCTGTTCCGTCACACTGTTAAAGGCCTGTATGAGTTCATCAATCTCATCATGTTTTATGCCCTTAATGATAAGCGGCTTATCCGGCTGTTCGCGACGAGCCGCAAGGGCTGCAGTTAATTCTTGGAGGGGCTTAAAGATCTGTTTCCTGATAAGGAGGTAAAGACTTAAGGTGAGCAGCAGCATAACGATAAGCATGGTCCACATGAAGAGTGAAAACATCGCTGTGCTGTATTGATGCATGCGCCGTTCTTGTTCAAGAGTAAAGCTTATAAGCTCCGTTTTTTCCATATTAGAGAGGGTTAGATTCATTAAAATCTTGTTTTGGTGATATGCAAAGCTATGATCCTGTCCGGTCTCCGATGGTTTATTCAAACGTACCGAGAGACCGAGGAGTCTGCTGTAACGGCTGAGCCTGCGTTCGTTCAGGGGCCAGAACATCCAAAGACTGCCCATGGGACGCCCGTATCCATCATTGTGCAGGATGGCCCGGCCGGCGGCAAGAAAATATCTGGTCCCGTCCCGTACTATACCTTTGCGGCCTTCCTGCAAAAGCTCCGCGGGCTCAATGTTTCCAAGCTTTTCCAGAGTCTCTGCAGGTTTACCATCAATAGTATATCGATACTGAATAGTTCCTTTAATTGTAAAGCAATAAAGTGCGGCGAGACCTAAATTTTGCAGTGCCTGGACAGAAAAATTGGAAGCCTCAAACTCCTTGTTTGTGCCAGCCAAATAGGTCCATGTTTCGTCCCAATAAGCCCAATCGGTGGTTAATCTATCAAGCTGCTCCAAATCATCAGCTATCAGGTTAGTAAGCCGTTCTCCGATAGCCGCTAATTGACTTTGCTCGGTTGTAGTAATGCTTTTTGTAAAGAAGATCCAGGAAATAGTCAGGGTGGTGCAGAAAAAAAGAAAAACGGTGATTCCGAACAAAAGCAGCACCTTGTTACGCTGGCTCATGGTATATGCAGTATACAATCGCTGATTGTGAAAAACAAGCATGGGTGCTTCTTATTTTTATAAAGCACCCTTTTAATTTTTTATGTACTAGGAGAGAATGCAGTGTTTAGGACCTTAAAGATGACCAACTTTAGGAATTGGCGTATCAATCAAAAGGAGTGTATTATGAAGAAAGTAACAAAACTGCGGTTAGGCAGCCTTGTGTGGTCAAGCCTGATTATTCTGTTTGCCTGGCAGGTTTCGTCCTGCGCAACTACTTCGGGATCTGCCGGAGCGTCGAATGAAAATCCCTACGATTTTATTGATTCGGTACAGCTCGAAAAGGGCCAGGTGTTTTATAAGGATATGATCAGCGCCGATGCGGGAACATATTCGACGAATGCCTTTGAAGCAGCCAACAATTTCCTTGCCATGGATAATTATCTTGAGTTTTCATCCAATTTATCTGAACAGCAGCAACTGGACTTACTTCATGCCCTCTTTACTAATTTGCCCGCTCGTAAAGATAAGGGGGATGTGCGGATTGTTATGGTAGGAGATTATTTCCGTAAGGGATCTCATCTTATTATTTTAATTGACCAAGTTGGATTAATTAAAGGAAAGGTCCCCGGTAAAGATTTTGCCCTGAGATATTTTACGAACGCTATCAATTTTAAGGTAACTGACAAGGAAACAAAAAAAGAGCGTCTTGTAGATACGGGAAAAAATATGTCTACCAATGTTAATTATTACCGGCTTGCGGTGCCCTATGATGGAGGACGTCTGGTGCTGGCTAACAACCTTACCATCACGCCGGTTACCCTTGAATCTGCCAAAGACGACAGCGATCTTGGAAACATGATGGATACGGTAATCAAGGATGAATTCCCCGAAAATGACGGACTTGCGGAAACTATTTACAGCAAGCTCGTTCAAAAAGAGAATCTGGACTCCCTGATTCGCCTTCTAGCGGAGATGAACTATTTTCTATACCAAATGCGGATAAACAAACTCAGCGAAGCTGAACAGACCCTTTCCCGCTTAGAGCCCCTTATTCCTCAGGGCGCGGATCCTTCGGTTGTCCAGGCTGTCCGTGTGGAAGCCCCCCTGCTCCTGCGATTGATGAAGGCCTATTAGGGTAAGCATTTCGGTCCCTTAGCCTTATTTTTCAGCCCGGTCTCTGCGGACAGTCGAGTTCCGCGGGGACTGGGTTTTTTATTTTTCATCCCTCTGATTTATTGCGGGCCCTATACCAGAGTTAAAGCATTCAATCATTTTTCCCCGTACAACCTCCTGAATAAACATATATGTCCGGGAGGTATGGCATGGGCTTGCATATTGGCAAAAAAGCATCTGGTATTCTGATTATTTCGATTGTGCTTGTGGGGATAGTCCTGGCGGTATTGATTCTTTTTGTCCGGGCTTCCCGAGCCAAGGCTGGGGATACTTCTGTACTTGAAGGAACACAAACAGACTCAGTGGCAAAAAATACTGCCCTGCCTGTAAATTATACGGAAACGAAAATATTTAGTGCTGCCATTTCGGGCCAGCCTATGGACCCAAATGTGACCGCCGCTTTGGGCCAGCTTGCCGAAGCAGAACGGAGCCAGGGTTTTTCCCCCGGGCTTGGGCTTGCGGAATCTACCCTGTACGAAAAGGCGGGAAACCTGGGGGCGGCGGTCCTCGCGGCCTTTAAGGAAGTATTCTACGCCTATAGCTATGGTTATCTGGAAAAGAAGGCAGTAGAGGAGCGGCTTTCCATGGTAGCCCGCACCTATCCGGGCAACAAGGCCGTAGAGGCAGCGGTAGAAGCTTCCCGGGCTTTGCTTCGCCTGGACGGAGGCATGGGGCTTAAATCCCTTTCCTCTTTGCAGATCGCTTCCTATGAAATTGACTCCTTTCCCCGCTGGATGGAACGGGTGTTTATCCTTGAGTCTTCTGATGCGTCTCAAAAACCAAACAGGGCAACAGTACTTGAAGAGTACCGGGCCACCCGATCCCGCTATGCGAATCAACCGCTTTATTGGCTTATGATTGCCCGCCATTCGGAGGGTCAATACATCTCTGATGCGGCGGAGCGGGTCATTTCACTGGCACCCCGGGGCCCCTTTGCAGCGCAGGGACGGGAATTGCTCGCGGTCTCCATCGGTTTGCCTAAGAGTGATGCATCATCGCTCATGAGCAGAATGGAAATAGAAAACATCATTCAGGAGACGGCATCTTCGGGAAAAGTTGAACAGCTTGCCCAGCTTTTCCCATTGCTGTCCCTTCGTGACAACCCCTATACCCTGTATGCCCTGGGTGCCTGCCGGGGGCTTTCAGAGTCCCCCGCGGTCAAATCCTTTTTCTTAAAAGCAGCTAAGGAACATACTGGTCCCTTCTCTTCCCGTCTGAGCGAACGGCTCCGGTACATCGCGGGGGGCAAAATATGATTTCAAAAAGCGATGCTATCTATCCTCTTAAAGAGGAAGCGGCCCGATGGGAGCTTGATGCTTCAGGAGGGCTTCTCACAGTCCTTTTGCAGATTCTTATAGGCTTCCTGCTTGTTTTTCTGTTCCCCGCCTGCCAGTTCGGGACTGGCAAGACCACCATGTCTCCGCAAGAACTTTCCGCATATACCAGGGCCCTGGAATTGTATAACCAGGGCCGCTATTCGAAAGCTGCAGACTCATCTCTCTCCCTTTCTGCTTTTTATCCAGCCCAGCTTCTGCGGGGGAAGGCCCTCTTTTTTGCCTCCCGTTACGCCGAGGCAGAGCTAGTCCTTGCGAAGGTCCAGAAACTAAAGCCCTCTTCTGCGGAGGCAAAACTGTACCGGGCTTATTGTGCACGGTCCCTTGGGAAGGATGCTGAAGCCCGTATGCTTGCTGAGGAACTTCTTGCGGATGACAGCGCAAACCTCAGGGCTTATCGGCTCCTTCTGGACTTAACCGAACCGGGCAGAGAGCGTTCCAAAATGCTGGACCAGGCATTAGAGGCAGCAGGAGAGGCAGCGCTTCTTTTTACCGAGCGGGCCCGCAGCCGCTGGATACTGGGAGACGCACCGGGGGCTCTCTCTGATCTTAATGCGGCTCAGGCCCTCCTCAATCCCGAGTCCTTCCTTTATGGACCCCTCGCAACCCTTGAAAAGACCATACTTTCCCAGACTGGTTCATCTAGTGTCCTTACGGCGGGAGGCAGAAAATGAAGCATACCTTTGCCGTTGGTCTTCTCTGTGTGCTGACCCTGGCCTTAAGTTCCTGCGTGATCTTACCCCAACGGAGCAATGCAAGCTGGGGGCTTTATCCTGAGACAGGGGAAAAGCAAGATTTAGTTAAGCGGAGTCTCATCCGTATCTATGTTGGAGAAGCCAGAATAGATAAAGCCTTGGGCGCCCGCTCCATACAGGAAGAGCTGCATCGTGCTGCGAGTCTGGATGTACTGCGCCGGGGCTATCAGCTTGCCCTATCTGAAGGCGAAGCGGATTACGGACTAGAGTTTTATGCGGTTGAGCGGGACTTTACCCAGGGCTGGCAGAACCGCAGGTCCGTCTCCCTCGAGGTCTCCCTGTGGCGTTATACAGACGATCAGGGCTCGGCAGAAAAAGTTCTTGTGGCTATGGGCCGCTCTGCCATGGTGGGGCAGGGGAGCCTCTCTTCTTCGCTGGACATGGAAGCGCTCCTTCGCAAAGCCCTGGATATGGCCTTGAATAGGGCTTTGCAAAAATGATGCGCCCTGGCCGTGCCGTCCGCTTCTTTGTCTTTATATTGATGAGCCTCTCTGCCCATACAGTCCAAGGAACTGATGTTCTCAGGCCTCTTTCTATGAAAGAGGCCGCCGAAATGGCTGTAGCAGCATCGGCCGAACTTCGCGGTATGGAAACCCAACAGGTCCTAAAAGAAGGGGCCTGGATAGCGGGCTTGAGAGCCTTTCTTCCCAAATTGAGCTTTTCTGCCTCTGAGGATGACCGGCTTTCCCAGAATTCGGCTGATTCTTTTTCCAAAACCTATACCGTAAGTCTTACCCAGCTTCTCTGGGACGGAGGACGGCTCTCCGCAAGCCGCATGCTGGAAAAAACTGAACTGGATCTGGGAAGAAGCGACCTCCTGCGAAGCGCCGCCGAAACCGGCGAGGGGGCCATCAATCTGTATAGGACGGTCATGTATAAACGGGCTATCTATGACATACGGAAAAGAAACTTCGAGGCACTGGAACTCCAAAGGGCAATTCTTGCCGAAGAGGTTCGCCGAGGCCTGGCGCTGCAAACAGATCTGGCAGAATCGGATCTCAGTTTGGAGCAGAACCAGCTTGATATGGCTATGATCCGTCTGGAATTGGATGAGGCGGAACAGGAACTTGCCTTTCGCCTTGGCTTAGACCAATTGCCTCCCCTATCGGACTGTATAGATCCCGAGCGGCCGTCGAGTATTCCAGCAGAAAACATAGATGCCCTCATTGCTGCGGTGCAGCAAAGCGCCGCTGAACTGTACCCCGATATGGTTAAGGCCCGCTACGGGATACGGAAACTTTTAGCACAACTGGAAAACGCCCAGAAAGCCTGGTGGCCTACCATCAAACTAAATGGAGATGTCTCCCTTTCGGGAAACAGCTATCCGCTGACCCGTTACAGCTATTCGGTTGCCCTAGTTGTTGAGTTTTCTCATCCCCTCTTGTCGGGCAGTCTTACTGGCCTCTCTGGTGCAAGTATGGCCGGCTGGGAAGGTCCCGCTGATAAGAATGCCCGGCTCCAGGGTACCGCCGAACCGCTCGGGGACCCCGCCTCCCTGTTCTCTGTCCGGTCCCTGGAAGCAAGCCTCGAATTGGAGCAAAGCAGGCTCACGCTCTTAAAAGTCCAGTTGGAACAACAAGCCAGGCGGCTTGTAAAGTCTTGTGTTGCGGCGGATCAAAAACGACGCATTGCCCTGGGAAAGTTTGCCCTTTCAAAAAAACAACTGGAGCTTGCAAACCTAAAACATTCGTTGGGACAGATGACAAGCCTAGAAATGATGAAGGCCCAAATTGGGCTTTCCCAGGAGGAAATAGGCCTTGTGGAAGCCGCTGTCGGTGTTTTGGAAGCAGAACGAAATCTGGAAAAACTCCTCGATCTTGGGCCCGGCGGTTTGGCTGCCTATATCGCTGATTTCAAAGCTGCTTTGTCAAAGTAAGAACCTCATATGAAGGAATAGATATGCATAAAAAGAATGTACGGGACCGCTTAATTTTAAGCTTAGTTTTAAGCAGCGCAATAAGCTCTGCCTTAATTGTCTCCTGCACTCCAGCAAAGGGAGAATCGGCGGAACGAGTATCCACTGCTCCTTTAGGGGTAAAAACCTGCATCGCCGAATACCGGACCATACCGGAAGAGGTATCCGGATTTGGTTCCCTTTCGTTTCTTAAAAAGGTGGATATTACCAGTTCCCAGGAAGGAACCATTAAAAGCATTGAACGCCGGGAGGGCAGCCCGGTAAGGAGCGGTATGATCCTTGCGGTACTGGAAAACCCCCAGATAGAGCTTGCGGTGGGCCGGGCTCGGAATGCCTATGATCAGGCGGTGGCTGCTCTGGAACTGGCCAGGGCCCGGCTTTTAGAAGGGGAATTCCAGAGCGAAGCAAAAATCTTGGATCTAGAAAAGACCGAAGCCGAGCTTGCCCAGGCCCGCCGGGAGTATCAGGAGCAGGAACGGAAACTGCGGGATCAGGAAGCCCTCTTTGCCGCCGGCGGGGTAACGGAAGAAAGCATTCGGAGTGCCCGTTTCGCCCTGGATGCGAGCCGGGAACGGCTGCGGCTCCAGGAACAGGACCTCGCTATCCGCTGGGTAGGATTGCGGGTTCAGGATTTGGAAAACTCAGGAATTGCTGTACCCAAAACTCCGGAAGCCCTCCTCAAGGCCAGAATTGCCCTGGCCACCACAACGCTCAGGGCAGAGCTCCGGGCCGCGGAAGCCCGGCTCGACGCAGCTCAGAAGGAACTGGAATCGGCTCTTCTCGCTCAGAAAGAACTCACCATACTGAGTCCCATGGCGGGCCAGATAGCGGCCCGGTACATGGAAATAGGGGAGCGGGTAAAGCGGGATGATAAGCTTCTTACCCTTATGGATACCCAGTCCCTCTATGCGACCATTCCGGTCCGGGAACGGGATGCCCAGCGGATACTTCCCGGTATGGTAGCCCGCCTTGATGTGGATGGGGCAGCGGGCTCCTGTACCGCCCAGGTGGACCTGGTAGCTCCCACGGCGGACAACCAGTCCTTTACCTTCCTGGTGAGGCTCCTCGTGGACCCCCAGGGCGTACAAAAATTACGCTTAAAACCGGGCATGTTTGCCCGTGCAACCATCAAGCTTGGTTCGGAACGGAAAATACTCCTTATCGACGAGATCGCCTTGGCGGACAAACAGGGGGACCGGGGCAGGGTTTTCCTGATACAGCGGAATCAGGCAGCGGAAAGGACCGTGAAGCTGGGGGATCTCTATGGTTCAAGCCGGGAAATCCTTGAAGGGCTTGAAGCCGGTCAGGTGCTGGTCCAGAAACCCGACATCGGGCCTGGGGGACTTAAGGACGGAGCCTATGTGGAAATTGTCCAGTAAGGGCCGCTGCGCTTTGTTTGGGCCGCAGTGCTTTATGCTTCGATGTGCCCTGCTCCGGTTTGCCGAGCTATTCTGTATTGGGATCGCGGTTTCTTCCTGCGGCTTTATAGACCTGCGGCCCATAGAATATTCAGTTTATCCCGATCGGCCCGATGCGGTGGTGGCCGACCCTTTTGGCAGTCTGTCGGTCACTTTTTCTACCGAAATGGAGCGGGAAGAAGCAGAGCGGGCCCTTGTAGTCAGTTCCGCAAGGGGCTCTGTGGAGGGAGACCGGATATGGCAGGGGAACTGCCTTTACTTTATACCCCTTGCACCCTGGCAGGCTGGAGTCCGCTATGACCTGGGCTTAAGCGGAACGGTCCGCAGCAGAGACGGACGGGAACTCAAAGTTAACCAGCATATTCCTTTTTACGGCATCCTTCGGGGGGAAGTTCCGCGGCTCCTGGGGTCAACGCCCTCCGATGGGGGCAGTGTACCAGTGCTGGATCCAAGCGCGGCCGCTCTCCGGGGACCGGGAATAAGCTTTCAATTTTCGCTCCCCATGAAACGGCAAAGCCTCATAGATACCCTCAGGATCGAGGGCATTTCCGACCTGGACTGGGTATGGTCCGATGGAGACAGGATTGTAACGATATATCCTAAAAGCCCCCTTTCTCCCTGGACCCTCTACCGCTGGTCCGTAAAACGGGATGCCCAAAGCAGCCAGGGGGTCCCCCTTGCGGGGGATGTGTCGGGGACCTTTGTGACGAACCTCGATACGGAACCTCCCCGGCTTGAAAGGACCTTTTCTTTGTACCGTTCCGGTCCGGTCTGGACGGAAACAAGCCGGTCTTTAAATGAATTGAACCTGGGTGAGGCTATCGGGGTTCGGTTCTCTGAAGCCATGAACCGGGAAAGCCTTCTTGGCTCGCTCCGTTTCGAGCCATCCCTTCCCGGTTATACCCAGCAGTTAGATGAACGGACGGTAATCTATGTGCCTGACCGGCCTCCCGAACCGGAAACCTGCTATGTGCTGATCGTATCTGTGGATACTAAAGACACTTCCGGTCTCAGTTTGGGAAAGGAATACCGAGAAGCCTTTACGGTGGCTATTCCGTATCTCGCGCTTGTTTCGCTTGCAGCCGATGGCGTTCCGCCCTATACCGGTCCCTTCGCGGCATCTGGGGCAGCGCCCTATGCGGTACAGGTACTCCCCCCCGAAGGCCTTCTAGCCATCAATATACATTTCTCTCTTCCCTTTGCCGTCTCCGCCCAGAGTTCAGTCTTAAAATATATACAACTTTCGCCCTATTTCCCCGGAACCCTTGCCCCTGTGGCTTTACGGCAGGCTTCATGGATTTCTGACAGGGTGCTGCGCCTCGTGTGGGAGGGCCTTGAAGCCGGAAGCGGCGGCATTGCACATTTTTACCGGCTTTCCTTGAGCGGCGGCAGGTCAGGCCTCACTACGGAAGGCGAAGGAAATCTGGGCTGCTGGCTTAAAGAGTCCCTCGTTCTCTATCTGGAGGCCCAGCCATGAAGCTTTTCTGGAATATGGGCCTTCTTATAATTTCCCTTTTCATGGTCTCCTGCGACATACTCCGTTCCTCCCCCTTCGAGGTGGTCTCCTGGACTCCGGGACCGGGGCCGCGGCAGTTCAATGCGGGGCTTTCCCTTTCGCTCACCTTTTCCCATGAGGCGAACCGGTACAGTGTAGAACGGGCCCTTTCGGTAACAGAGGACGGCCTTCCCCTATCCCTTTCATTTTCTTGGGATGGCAAGACGCTCAGGATTATTCCCGCAACTGCTCTGCGGGAAAACCGGGAGTACCGCATCAGCCTTGCTGCGGATGCCCAGGACTTGGAGGGCCTTAACCTAGACAGCCCCTTCGAAGGCCGTTTTAGCACCCGCCCACAGGCGGATCGTCTCAGACTCCTTTCGAGTGTCCCCGCCGACGGCGGCTTAATAAGCGCTGGTGGAGGGGAATCGGGCCCTCTCTTTGTGCCCCTTTTCCTCCATTTTTCCCATGGGGTAAGCCTTCCTTCGCTTTTGCAGCAGGCGTCTTTTAATCCATCTATTCGGGGACTTTGGAGTCTTGAAAATGGGGGAAGCTCAGCCCGCTTTACCCCCCAGGAGGCCTGGCAAAAGGGTAAATCCTATGTCCTTACCCTGTCCAAGGACCTTTGCGACCAGTATGACCGGCCCATGGGCTATGCTTCGGTTATACACTTTTCTGTTGGTGAGGATATTATTCCGCCCCGCCTTAGGGGCATACAAATCCAGGATAAGCAGGGGAACCTTATAGGGCACCTTGATTGTACAGAGTGGGAGGGGCTTACGGGGCCGCCTGAGATACCGCCCCTTACTGAATATTTTGAAAGGACCTCTCAGCTGGTGCTTGAATTTTCAAAGCCCGTCGATCCTCTTTCGGTTAAAAACAGGCTTTCCTTTCAGCCCTCCCTGTCTTACAGTGTGGAACCTACCTATCCAGCCGCATCCATCATTACTATTCGTTTTACCGAGAGTCCCCGCTATGGTTCGGTTTATACCCTGCTTTTAGGCAAGGATATAAAAGACGAAGAGGGAACCAGCAGTGTCCTCCAGGCTGCCTGCCGCTTCCTCATAAACGGTCCCGGTTCAAAGCCTCCGCGGCTTAGGGCGATCCGTTTTCCCCTAGCGCCGGGAGCGGCGGGGGACCATGAACCTGCACTGTACACCATGGATCAGGTGTTTGCGGATTTTCCCCTCGAGGCCGGCAGTGAGCGTTATCCCTTTGATATTCCGACAAACACCTGGATAGAGCTCTATTTTGAAACCGCCCAGGCCGGAACAGTGGATCTCTTCTCCCTCATGAATACCTTCAGTTTAAGCGTTACCAATTCGTGTCTGAGCTTTTCCCCCCGCAGCGTTTTAAGAACCGGCTTTACCTGGGCCGATCCTGAGGCAGGATATGAACAGTTTGAACGGATAGAAATTCGGGGACTCCTTACCAACAGCACCAATGCGGGGCTCGTGACCTGGACTATCGCTGCGGGGCTTTTAGACAGCCTTGGAAACTCATCTGGGGAAGCGCAGCTGCTTCCGCTTCGGAAGTAGGGGAAAGCTTATGCGGAGTATTATCAGGCTTTGTACTGAGAGACCCGTAGGAGTCAGCATGGTGCTCCTGGCGGTATTGCTCGCCGGAGGCATCGGCTCATCCATGTTACCGGTAGACATACTGCCCAGCCTTGAAATTCCCCGGGTACAGGTTGATGCACCCTATCCCGGTATGGCAGCCCGGGAAGTCCGTTCCCTGCTCACTATTCCGCTGGAAGATGCCTTTGCATCGGTGCGATCCCTGCAGCGCATCCGGAGTGTTTCCCGGGACGGGGAAGCGGTCCTTGTCCTTGACTTTGCCTGGGGGACCGACCCCTCTGCGGCGGCGGTTCTGGTCCGTGAAGCCATCGATGCGGTATATCCCCAACTGCCCGAAGGCACGGGGCGGCCCCTGGTAATCAGCGGAGACCCCGAGACGGAACCGATTGCCATTGTGGGTGTCCGGTCCAGGACTCAGGATATTCAATTTGCCCGGCACCTGGCGGAGTATGAGCTGCGGTCCCGGTTTAGACGGATTGATGAAATTGGCCGGGTTGTGCTTGTAGGGGGCCAGGAAGAGGAAGTCCGCCTCCGGATAGATCCTGAACGTTCCTTTGCCCGGGGACTCGGGGCATCGAGCCTGGCACAGCTTATCGGTTCCGAATGGGTAGACGTCAGCGCTGGAACCGGACGGGAAGGAACGCAGGAACTGGTGATTGTCTGTGCCGGAAAGCCCGAATCGGTCCAAACATTACCGAATCTTGCCTTGCCCACCAGGGGCGGCCCCCTGTATACGAAGGATGTTGGAGAAATCAGGGTAGAAAAGCAGGATCGAAAAAGTATTTTTATCGCCGACGGCAAAGAGGCGGTAGCCCTTGAACTGTACCGGCGGAGTGGTACCAATCCGATCCAGGCTGCAAAAAAGGTGCGGGAAGTTTTGGCGGAGGCTCAAAAGGATTTTGCCAAAGACGCAGAGGTCTTTCTTGTCTTTGATGGCTCCGCTGCAACCCGTCGGGGCCTTGCGGATCTCGGAAGGAGCGCCCTTCTGGGGGCTTTAGCGGTAATCCTGGCGATTTTCTTTTTTATTCCCTCCGGGCGGGGCAGCTTCCTTACTCTGCTCTCTCTCCCCTTTTCTGCAGCAGCGGCCCTGGCAGCCCTGGCGCTTTCAGGCAGATCCCTTAACAGCATGAGCCTCGGCGGTCTTGCCCTGGGGATAGGCCTCGTGTCGGACACCTCAGTGGTCATTCTGGAACTGCTGGATCGCAGCTTTGGTACCCCTTCAGGTCCCCAAAGCCAATCCAGCCCAGACCGCCCCAGGTCCGAAAGACCCAGGGCTGAAAAGCCCCGGGCTGAAAGACCCAGGGCCGCCGCGGTGGCAGATACTGTTGCCACGGTGGCATCCTCATCCCTGGGCAGTACCATTACCACGGCCATTGTCTTTGTGCCGGTTCTGTTTTTGCCTGGTCCCCTGGGAAGCCTCTTCGGTGATATGGCGGTGTGCCTCGTGGCCATGGTCGCCGCAGGCTGGGTCTACGCCCAGTTTATCCTGCCCTCACTGTACCGATTCCTTTGGAAAGGCCGCCCTCGAACTGCCAAAGGGGCCCTCCTGTGTTGGATTGACAATTTATACGGAAAACTGCTGCGCTTATCCTTCCGCCGCCCCCGCCTGCTCTGGGGTATAGCGGTCCTGGCGGTTGTCGGAGGTACCCTGCTTTTAATAAGCCGGCCGGTCCGCTTTACCCCCTCTGGCGGCTATGACGAACTCAGGCTCGAGCTTGCCTTCCCGCCGGGCACAGCCCTGGATGTAGTCGCCCTGCAAAGCGAAGCCGTGGGAAATTTGCTTTCAGGGCTTCCTTCCTTTGCGTTGGTCTTTGGCAGGGCAGGCTCGGAAACGGAAGATAGCCTGCGGCGATCCTCCACGGAATACCGGAAGGAGTTGGTTCAATTCCGTTGTTTCTTGAAACAGTCCGCCGATATTTCATCAATCTATTCTATGCTTCGAAAATACCTGGTCCGGGAAGGCCTTTTTGATGCCAGCCTGCGCATTGAGCCTCCCCAGGACAAGATAGAGAGCATCCTTGGCCTCTCTTCCGCTTACACCGTGGCCCTTAAGGCGGAGAATCCCGACACACTACAGGCGGAACGGAAGCTTATTATGGATGAACTTGCGTCCCGTCTACCTGGAGCGAGCCTGTCCTGGAGGCCCGCCCTGCTCAGGCCGGAAATACGGCTCACCCTCAAGCCGGATATGGCCGCCTCGGCCCAGCTTTCCACCCTCACTGTCGGCAGGTCCCTCATGGCTTATACCGATGGCCTTGTGGCGGCCCGGATGGAGCGGGATGGCCGGCCTATCGATATACGGGTGTTGGGCAAAAAGTTCGGCGGCGAAGCTCTTGGCAGTTTAGAAATGCTCCCTGCAAACGAGGGCGGGAAAAGCCCCGTCTTATTGGGAAGCATTGCCCTGATTGAACAAAGGGAAAGCGAAGCCGCTTTAGCCCGGCTTGACCGTTCCGATGTGGTTTATATTGATGTGCTCCCCCGCGGCGGTGGCGTTGGGGGCGGCGGGATTGCTGCCGGCAGCGGCGGAAAAAACAGGAGCCGACAATCCTTAAGTAGTAGCTTGGAACGGGCGGTCAAGGACCTCAAGGGCCTTTCCTATGCGGACCAATCAGCCTTTGTCCGGTACCAAAAAACGCTTCTTTTTACCGTTTTACTCGTTATTCTTCTATTATATATCTCTCTTGCAGCCCAGTTTGAATCCTTTAGCCTTCCGCTGCTTCTCCTAGTAAGTATTCCCTTTTCTCTTGCAGGGGCAGGGCCTGCTCTCTTCCTTGTTGGTGCGGGGCTGGATTCTGGATCCGTCCTTGGCCTTGTGGTGCTCTTTGGACTTGCGGTCAATAACGTCATCATTCTGTACGAAGTGGGAAGAGACAAGATAGGAGAGGGACTGCAGCCGGTATTGGCGGTATACCGCGGTGCCCGTGAACGGCTCCGGCCTGTTCTGGCTACCACCGCAACAACCCTGCTGGCCCTGCTGCCGGTCATCGTTTCTCCCCTGGGACCTTCCCAAAGGTCCATGGCGGCCGCCATGTTCGGCGGCGTTGCGGCCAGTACCCTGATTTCTCTCCTTGCCTTTCCGCCCCTGCTTGTTCCTTATTTGTCCCGCCGGGAGGCTTCCCATGTTGCTTGATAAGCCCCTGAGAACCCTGGCCTTGCTTTGCTTCGCTGTACTCCTTGCTCTTTCGCTGCTCCTTATGGATGAAGGCACCGCTGGGAGAGACTCCGCTGATGCTTCCTATGCGATCACGATACGGCACTATGGCATTAACGGAGAGGAAATGGAACGGACCGTCGCCATCCCCCTGGAGGATGCCCTCTCTGCCATTCCAGGTTTAAAGCGGCTTGTCAGCACCAGTGAACAGGGTAAGGTCAGGGTGCTGGCCCAGTTCTCAGGATCAAACAAGGGCATCTACGAAGCAGTCAGGGATGCGGCCCAGGCTGTCTATGAGGGCCTCCCGCCCTCCGCACAACGGCCAGAAATCGCGAGCTCCCGGGACAGCCGGATTCCCCTTTGGTCCGCGGCGGTGCTCTATAAAGAAGGCTTTTCCCCTTCGGTCACTACGGGTAAGGACTTGTCCCTTGGAACCATGCTGGAACGGAGGGTAAAACCTGCCCTGGAGCGGCTTGAAAACGCGGGGGAAGTGGAACTGGCCGGTACGGGGCTTCCGGAGCTCTGTATCAAGCTGGATGAAGCAGCCTGCGCTGCCCGGGGCATAGAACCCTGGATGCTCGCCCGAGAGTTGGCAGAAGGGGATCTTTTAGTCCCCGCTGGAACCTTTCGGAGCGGGGATCGGGAAATTATGATGAGCCTGGACGGAAAATCCCGATCTGTCCAGGATTTACTGAACCGGCTGGTAAATCTCCCTTCAGGAGGGGTGGTTCCCCTTTCTCAGTTAGGCACCATTCAGGAGAGGGACCGGTATCCAGAAATTCTTGCCCGCTTGGACGGGAAAACCGCAGCGGTTATTTCAGTCATGGGATCTTCCCAGGCCCAGCAGGGCAGCATTGCCATGGGTAAGCTTTCCCGGGATATCAAACGCACCATACAAGAACTTTCTGATCTCCCGCTGGAATTCCGGGTCCTTTCGGATCGGGGGGAAGAGGAAGAACGGGCCCTCAGGTCCGTATTCTCCGCAGCCCTCCAGGGAACGGGGGCGGTTGCCCTGGCGGTGCTTCTCTTTATCGGCGCCGATCCCCTTATGGGGCTCCTTTCGGTTCCCCTCATTATGCTGTTTTCGGCGGCCCTGCTGCGCCTTTTTGGATTTCCCCTGGACCGTTTAAGCCTTGCGGGCCTTTCCTGCGGGGTAGGGGCTGCGGTGGACGGTACTATTTTAGTCTTTGAACGAGTCGGAGGCGCTGGAAATACTGTAAGCAAACAAAAAGCCCTCGCTTCCCTGGCCCCGTCCCTATTTGCAAGCACCCTCACCACCATTGCGGCCCTGCTTCCCCTGGCCCTGCTCGGTTCCGATTCTGCCATGATCAGTGCGGTCGCCTGGGGAATCGGTGTTAGTTCCGCCCTTTCTCTCCTCGTATCTTTAGTGTTTTTGCCTCCCCTTATCGGTTTTTCTCTTCCGATTCCCTGGATACAGGCTCTGAAAGGCCGGGCACGGCGTATTTTGCGGCGTATCTTGCGGCGCTTCCTGCAGCACCAGGCTACTGCACCGCGCCGTCTCACTGTGTTGCAACGGTCCATCGCACCGCACCGCTCCTCATTGCAGCGCTTATCCGCCGCACCGCGCCGATCTGCATCGCGTCTTATGCTCCTTTCCTACCGGAAGCCCCGGCTTACGGTGCTGGTCTTTGCCGCCCTATCAATTGTGGGATTTACTGCCATGATAGCCGCCGGGGCCGATACGGCCCCCCTCCCATCGGAAGACTCTGTTTATGCCCAGATAGAATGTGAGGGCGGACTGCTGGCCGAAAAGGTAAACGAAGAACTTGCTGATTATGTCTCATCCCTGCGTAGCAAGGATGGCATCAAGGCCGTGCAGACCAGCGCACGGACCGGTTCCGCTTCGCTCCTCGTATCCTTTGATCCCCGTAAGCAAACGGTAGAGCAAGTTCGAGACCTTGTCCGTTCCATTCCAGTATACGGCGGCTTTGTCTATATTCCCGAAGCCTCTTCCCGGGACCGTATTTGGAAGATTACCGTGGCTGGGGATGATGCAGAAATTTGTAAGGACATAGCCCGAAGGCTCGCATCTCGCTGCCAGGGAGACAGAGAGGTCCGGGAAGCGGTGCTCAATTTTAAGGAAGGGAGCCTCCGTAGCCGCCTTATCCCGGATCGGGAAAAAATGGCAGCCCTCGGTCTCAGCACCGCTTCCCTGGCAGATACACTGAAAAGGTCGGTCTACGGACCGGTCATTTACAAACGGGTTGCCGAAGGGGGCGAAATGGATGTACGGCTCCAATACGGTACGGAAGACCGGATAAACCGGAGCAGCCTCCTAGCCATACCCCTGAAGGCTCCTCTCAGGGTCTTCCAAGTCCTCACGGAGACCGGTGACCGGGAACCCTCATCTATCCGGCGGGAAAACCGGCGCCGGGTGGCTTCCCTTTCTGTTCGCACCCGTCCTATGGATCCCCGCAGGATCCGGGACCGTCTGCGCCCCCTGTTCGCCAAGGAAACGCTTCCGCCAGGTTATTCGGTCGAATTTGATCGGGAGGCGACAGAGGCGGCCGAATCCCTTTCCCGCATTACGGTCTATTTCATGCTGGCCCTCCTGTTCTGTTTTATGGTCATCGCCGTCGCCACCGAATCCTTTGCAGCCCCTTTGCCGGTTCTCGCAGTTGTTCCCCCTTCTTTAGCCATACCTGCCCTGGCGACGGTCCTCTCCGGTTCGGCAATCGATCTGGCCCTTGCCTGCGCCTTTGTGGCCGTGAGCGGTATTGCGGTTAACGCGGCGGTTTTAGCGGTGGAAGCCCTTCGGGAAGGGGGGCCGGTCCGCCGGGAAGGCTATCTATACCGGGCCCTGCGCCGGCGTTTTTCAGCCCTGGCCGCCACAAGCCTTACTACCGTCATCGGTTCGGTGCCCTTTTTATTTCTCCCCGGAGCGGCAAACCAGGTAGTCCGTTCCCTTGCCCTGGTGAGTACCCTGGGGGTGAGTGCCTCGGCTCTGTCTTCTATCAGTCTCATTCCTGCCCTAGCTAGCCTTTGGCCGGACTTTACCATACCAAGCATCCCGCAGCAGGCGGGATCATCATCCTTACCAGAAGGAGCCCAGTCATGAAATCGAATTTCCAAAAAGTATCCTTACTGTTGATGAACCTTTTGGTTCTGGCCCATCTGCATCTCAAGGCGGATACAAAGCCCGATGTAAAGGGTTTTGATACGGGAACCGTAGATTATTCTTTTTCCCGGGCGGATGTGGCACTGGATCCTGGTACATGGATGAGAACCGCCGACAACGGTATTACTCTGGCCCGGCAATCCTGGGAGCGGCTTGTCCTGACACTCTATGAGGATGAGACTGAACGGGCTGCGGCAGCCAAACGGCTCGATGTCTGGTCCCGGGAAGAGATAGAACGCCGCTTTAGCCAGTGGCTCGAGCGGCGCTTTTTCCCTGAACGGGCAGCAGGCCTTTCAGCCGCGGAAAATGCTGCGGTGCGGAAGGCAAATCTTGCCTACCTTTATAAAACCGATGTTGCGGGAAACATTCTCTATGACAGTGCCACCGGGGATCCCCTGGTGATTCGGCCCGAAGATGGAGGGCTGGACCGGCTCGCCGCGGACAGGGTTGCATGGCAGAACCAGGTTGCCCAGGGGCGGGAACAGGCATTGGAACAATTCAGAACCCTCATGGCTTCCTATACCCCTGAACTTTTAGGTTCCGTGGCGCCAGAAGGGAGGTCTAGCTTTGCGTCACAGCTTGAAGCCCTCGGGGAGCGGCTTGTAAACCGGAAGCGAAAAGAACTGGAAGCTCTGGCCTCCCAGGAAGAACGGCTCTTTGTGGCCCGCCGTACCGGCGATGTATACAGCTTAAGGAAAAAAAGCGAAAGCGAGGCTGCCTCGGCCATTGTTGCCCAGCTTATCAGGGAGACCCAGTCCAGCCTGGATCAGAGTCTTACCTCCCTGCAGACCCAAATAGAAGCCGCATCGGCCGGCACCGGAGACCTGGCCCTGGCGGGGGCCGACTGGCTTGCGGCCTATAAGGAACAGTTCCAGCGGGGACTCGATGCCTGGCAGAAGGCGGAAGAACGGTTCATGCTCCGCCGAATCGAATGGGAGCAGGAAGCGGGAAAACGGTACCGCGAAGGGGAAGAAGCCTGGACCAAGGCCTTTGAAAGCCTTGCCAAGGAACAGCAGATCTGGGAATCCAAGGCAAAAAGCCTCTTCCAGGCCGGTGAAGAAACCTTTAAGCGGGCTAGCGATGCTTTAGAACGGGCAATTGCGGAAGCCAAAGCGGAGTTTCAGAGGGACGCGGATCTGCGCAGCCAGGCTGGGGCTGACCGGGCCAGGGCATGGGTGGATACCTACGTTACAAGCGGCACCATGGTCGTAAGCGCCCGGGAAAGCAGCCAGTATTGGATTAAAAAACTGGCTGACAAAAACAGCCAAAAAACAGCCCCCGATATGGGGGATAGCGCTCTCCGCACCTGGACCGACAGCAGCCTGAAAACCATCTGGACCGAGGCACGGGACCGGTACAAACAGCTTGAAAGCTATAGGACTGACCTCCAAAAACTCAACGAAAAAGAAGCCCTCCGGAACCGGACCAAAAACGAGGCAAAAATAAATTACGAAAATGCCAAACAAAAAGAAGAAGAACTTCAGAATGAGATTGATGAATATACCGATGATGATTCCAGTTATATTTCGCAAGCTGACTTGGATAAACTTAAAGACCAGCTCAACCAGGCCCGGTCGCAGCGGCTGTACTGGGAAGACTGGTATATTAACTATGACAGAAAACATGCCGAAGCGGAGGCCGACTATGTGGCTGCAAAAAACAGCTTTGATGTCACCCATGCCCTCTACTACAGGCTCGAAACGGCCATTTCCAGCATACCGGAAAACGACGCCGCGCTGAACCTCGCCCGGGATGCCCGGGCAGCCCTTGGCGCTAATTTTGATCCAGACCTGATTCAGGCCGGTGTGGAGCTTAAACGATGGATGGCTATTTACTCTGAATATTCTAACCGGGCCCGGGAAGCCCTGAACACCCTGACCAAGGACTTTGGTCTTGCAATCGGAAGCGGCGCCGGAGCCCTGGTGGACATTCTCGATCCCTCTAAAACGAGCGAAGATTTTCATCTTGATGAATACCAGATCGAATTGATTCGAAGCCAGGCGGTGGCAGCCTACTGGCAAAAACGGGTAGACATAGCCCAGGCTGTTTCACAGTATGCGGAGGACCTCACCGCCGGACGAACCACCGATGCGGAAAGCGTCGCCGCATGGAAGGCCGCGAAGACTGCCTATGACAATGCCCTCGCAGCATATACGGAAGCCCAGGCAGCCCTCTCGAGCGCGGGAACTACGGTTCAGCAGGTCCGTGAACAGGTCGCCCAGGCAGCAGCGGAACTAGCCAAGGCGGACCGGGACCTGGAGGAACTGAATCAGACCTATGCCCTTAAAATGTCCGTTTATATGGTGGGGAGTGCTTCCTACCTTCAAACGGAACTGCGGAGCCGGTACCAGGACCTTTTGGAACAGTATGGGCTCCTTGAAAAATCGGGGGACGATGCCCCCTATGTGGAGTATCTGGAAAAGGCAAAACGGTATGGTATAGCCGGAACGGTAGAAGCGGCGGGGCTCGCCCTAAAAAGCCTTGTCCGGGGCGACTACGGCGAAGAGGCCCTGTCGGTGTTACAGGACCGCTATACAGCCATCACCGTGCCAGAGGACAATACACATATTTCTTCCCGTATCGAGGATTTTGGACTCGAAAGCAGCCACCCGCTCTACGGGAGCCTTAAAGCAGCCTATGAACGGTGGCAGAAAGCCCAGGGGGCCGAAAAAGAACAGCTAGGCTCGCTTATGGTGGACCTTGCCCGAGAAGCAAAAGGAAGCGCCAAGTCAGAGTTGGAAGGCCGGCTCGATGCGATAAGCCTCCTCGCTGCTACAGATTGGAGCCTTTGGTACACAAACCGAGGGGGTACCCAGGAGAATACCGCAATCCAGAACAAGGGAATCGGTGCCGTACTTGCCGAAGACGCAGAACAGGCGGAACGCCGATACCTCTTTGAACGGGTAGAGCTCGAAGAAGCAGTTTATACCTGTTTGGTTGATGAACAGGCCCCCGTATCACTTACGGCGCAGAAAGTACTGCTGCAGAGCGGTCTCAAGGGCCGCGTGGGCGCTGAAGCTGCAAATCGAATCAAAGCAAGCCTTGCATCTCTCAAGACCCTCCTTGCGCAGCTTGCAGGGGTAGATAAGGAGACCTACCGAAAAGCCCTGGAAGATCGGGCCGCCCAGGATGAAACAAGTCGTCGCATCATCCGGGGAGAAAGCCTCTGCACCACAGCAGAGGGCATAGACCTTTCCGCCGCAGCCCTGAGCATAAGTTTTGAGAGGCTTGCGCGGAGCCGGGGGCGGCTCGCAGCTTATGAACGCTATGGAAGTGCCAGCGCTGCGGAGGGGACGACCCAGAAGGAACAGTTCTGGCGTTCCTTGCAGGAAAGCTTTACTGCGGCGGGACTCAGTCAAAGTCAAACCTATGGGGACCTGCCGAATCCCGCGGCCCTGGCTGCCAAACTCCTATCTGACCCGGAGGGAACGGAAGCAGCCTTGGCACGCTTTTTAGTTTCCTTTGATAAAGCGGCCGGCCTTGCTCCGATCTGGCTTGCCCAGGACCTCTCCCGCTGGAAAGAGGGGCTCATTCAGTATGTGGCTGCTAAGGCCCGCTACAGCGGAAAAGCCGGAGCCCCATCGAGCCAGGATACACTCCAGGCCTCCTTACAGGAAGAGCTATCCGCAACCAAGAATCTGCAAGCGGTGCAGCAAGAACTCTATGGCAGCGCCGAAGGCGATATGCGAGCCCTGTGTCTCCTTTTGGATACCGGTGCATCCCAGTACGGAGCGCTACCACAGAGCATTCTTGAAGCCGAAGTGATGAGACTCATAAGTTCCTCCATCCTCGCTCATCTCGGCGATGCTTCTGCCCTTTCCGTTGAGGCGCGGCGGAATGCCCTGACATCTGATGCGGATGCGAGCTTTAGCTATGCAAGCAAAACTCTCCGTGAGCAGGCGGTATGCCAAGCCCTGGCCACCCTGGCCATGCAGGATGCACTCCGGGACCGGCCTGACCCGGCCTCCCTCAGCGAAGGAGCCCGCACCGCCCGGTTCTACCAGATTTTTTCTGAACTTGATACGGAAGGCCTCGCATATTTTGTATCGACTACCCTTAAAGAAGCCCATATTGATGAACTAAAGCCGGAAGAAATAACAAAAGATACCCTGTCCAGCCTGGCCGATGCGGTACGCCAGATGCGGGATACAAACGGCGCTGGGAGCATCTACGAAGAACGGGCCCTGGCACTCACCCTCGCAGCGGCTCTTAAGGGCAAGGAAAAACACCTCGAGGCGGTGCTGCAAATCCTGGATCTTTCAAGCCAAGGAGGGGCGAAGGAGCTCATCAATCTGGTAAAGAATAATGATTTTTCCCTAAACCGGGAACTATTTGCGGGACAAAATCCTGCTAGTTCCTTCTATAATACAGGAGCTATTTATTACCTTAAAGGAATTATACTGCAAGAAACAGGGGGCCTATATTCAGCCGAGCGGGACCAGCTTATAAGCCGCCTTAAAGAGGCAGGCTACACGAGCCTTGCCCAAAGTATAAGCGCAGAAACAGACCGATTTAATCGGATTGTGGAACGGAGCCGCGCCTACGGAGGTACCGCGGTGAGCGGCGACAGGCTCTCATGGGCTTTGTCCCAAAGCGCCCTATCCATCCAGGACCGAATTGAGCTTGCCACATTCCTAGAAACTAGATCGATGAATGATCCCTACCTCACGGCCCTCGATGCGGTAAAAGAGGCTGCCAGCGGTTATAACCCTGCTGGGGGCAGCGGGTCTCAAGATCAGGCCAATACCCTGTTCAGGCAGTGGATGGGAAGCTACCTGCAGGATGCCCTTGCAATTCGTTCTGCCGGCATATCAAAACTCCTTGCCCGGCTTGCCTATGCGGAGGCTTTGGCTTCACAAAAAGCTGCGGAAGAGGCGGCGAAAGAGGAGGGGCGGGATCATTGGCGCATGTACCTGGCGGATGGAATCTTTTTCGATCCCTGCCGGACTGACAATGATAAAAACATAGTCTGGGATGCGGCAGGGAATCCCGAAGGGGAAAGCGGCATGGTCCGCAGCGCCGCAGGCTGGAAGGAAGGAAGCCTGGCAGACACCTGGGACGAAATGGAACTCCTTCACCGAAACCTGGGAGCGAGTCTTGCTGCATGGGAAGAGCAAATTACAGACACACTCCAGGATCAAAACTACCGCACAAAGATAAAAGCCTACCTTGCAGAGCCTACCAAGGCTTGGGACGAGGCAAGCATCGACTACGCTCCCACGGAACGGCAAGACCAATACGGCGAGGCCTTGAACCGCTACCAATATACGATCCAGCGGAAAAAGTCTATCCAGGATACCATTGCAAATTATGGGAAAGAGATCCTGGCCGCAAAAAAACCTGATGCCCTCAGGGCTGAACTGGATAGGCTCTCGAGCGCAATTACCGAAAGCCGCACCGCCTACCAGGAAAAAGCCACAGCTTACCGTGCAGATGCCCAAAACTTTGCCGAAACTGGATCGATGTACGAAGCTGCCTATGCTGCCGCTCAGGACCGTTATGCAAAGCTAGAAGCGGCCCGCCAGGTCTACGAGAAGGAAGACGCCATCCGACGCTGGGCCAGCACAAGCTATCTCGGAACCGAAGACAGCCTCGGCGGCACATACCGGGGCCCTGCGGCGGAACTCGCCTACAGCCAGGAACGCAAACGGCGGGCCGATATAGCCCTGGCAGCCCTGAAAAACTTATACAGCCCCACTACGGAAAAGCGACCCTACCAGGACGAGAACTACAATGCCCTGTATAAGGACTACCATGAAAGCTTTTCCCGCATGATGCTCACCTTAAAGGTCAAAGACCAGGTCGGCCAGGCACTCGCTCGGGAGTATGAAAAGAACCGTGAACTGAATCAGACGTATTATAAGTCTGTATTTGAAGGAACAGGAACAAACCCTGCATTCACCGCTTCTCCAGTTCAATACGACGCAGACTATAAACCAGCGGATGATAAGAGTAAACGAGAATGGAAAGATGTTATTACTATTGTTAATGGTCAGGTTCGTCTTGCTTATACACAAGACTTTACCTTGAAATTTGTAACAACCGAAAATGTCGCAAATTTAAAAGACTATTTTGAGAAGAGCGATAAGTTTGGAACAGATCTCTATGAATGTACAGCCTATGAGAGAGCAATGCAGGATTTTGCTAAGCGCCTATCAAGCTATCATTTTACTCAGGATAAACTAATTACCTGGGGGCTTGCTCGGGATTATCTCATGAAACAACTTATCCAAAAGAATAAAGACATGTTTCCCCGTATAAAAGACGCTTATAAGATGGCAGATACTTTGCGTCAAAATGAAGGAGATTTTGATGTTCATTACCAAAAATTAAAAGACCGTATGGACTACTACCGAGCAGGAGTTCAGCCCATATATGGCTGGGAGTACGATGAAGCTTCGCAAACCGATGTCTATGTTATAATTGGATACACCGATCCAGGCTTACCAGAAGCCCAGGAAGAGGCCTGGAATAAACTATCTGCCCGTGAACGTGAGGATATGGAAACACTCATGACACTGGTATTGCTTGGAGGAGGAGGTTCATTAACTAAAATATTTAACAGCATGACAGATTATGTTGAATATAAACATATGGATTCTATTGTAACCTATTGGAAGAACTGGGAAAGTGGACGAAGAAGCAACTGGTTTTATGGCTGGTGGGCAAAAATGGAGTATGAAAAATTAGAAAAGTGCCAGAACCATTATGCTGGAGCATGGAATCAAAGAAAAACTAATATGAATGCAAGTATCCAGTATATTAATGAACAACCACAGCGAATTGTATCAACCCTCGCGGCCTACAAGGCAAGTAATGACCGGATAGCAGCCCTGGAAGGAAAGACCGAAGGCACGGTCTTTACCTGGTCGATCCTGGAAATCGCCTTAAAGGCAAGCGGGAAACTGAGCGGCACCGAGCTTACCCAAATGAAAGGCTACTGGGAAAGCTCAGGCCTTGCTGCTGATAAAAGTATTACCAACGTGTCAGATGCTCTGGTACGGCTTTCAAGCTGGAGCCGGAGCAAACGGGATGATGAGAAACGGAAACTGGAAACCGCCTGGACCGATGACGAAGGAGATCGGCAAAAAGCTCAAATGACCTACCGGGAGACCCTGGCTCAGTATCTTGAGGGGAAGGCGAGCGAGGCAGAACTCTCTCGCGCAGCGGAAGCTGCCTACGGGAAGGAAGCGGCAAGCCGGAAGGAACACCTTGCACGGCTAGCATCGGCCTATGAAGCGGGACTTGAGACCCTGACTGAAAGCTCAAGCCGCTACCAGGGCGAATATGCCCAGATGGGACAGGAATATGCAAGTCTTGTGGGACGGGTCTACAAGGCCCGGCTCGAAGCAGAGCAGCTTGGCCGGGAGGCCGAGTGGGAGATGGAGGGGCAGGACCTGGCGGATAAACGGGCAGCCTGGCGGGAAGCGGCGGGACTCATCCTAGAACGGGGCCGGGCAGACTGGAAGGTGGGGCTTGAAAGCCTCCGTGAACGGTATACAAGCTGGCAGAAATGGTTTGGAGAGGCCTATGAAGCAGGGAGCCTCGCCTGGGACAGTGCATATTCAGAGGGCCTTAAGGAGAAAGAACAGTGGGCATCCTCTACAACGAAGGCTGCCCAGGAAGCTGCCACTGGGGCGGTGCTTGCCCTGGTAGGCCTCGACGCAGAAGCCGGGGGCCGCGCCTGGGATACCCAAAATCCTGCGATGAGCCTTGCAAATGGAGCGGAGGAAGCGAAGGCCGC
>NZ_JAJUHW010000025.1 GCF_029265695.1 Gracilinema caldarium
CACCGATGAAGAACTGGAAGCTGAGATGCAGTCCATGGCGGAGGGTATGAATACCTCAATAGAAGAAGTAAAGAAATACTACGAAAATGAACAGATGAAGGAATATCTGCGGGAAGACATTAAGGAACGCAAACTCTTTGATACCCTCATTGCAGAAGCAAAGATTAAGAAGGGAAAGAAACAGAAATATCTGGACCTGATAGGAAATAATAGGTAAATTATACCCATGAATGAACAGATGAATAACCTGGTACCAATAGTGGTCGAACAGACCGGTATTGGTGAACGTTCCTATGATATTTATTCCCGGCTTCTCAAGGACCGAATTATTTTCCTTGACGGCGAGATCAATGACATTACTGCGGATCTCGTAGTCGCCCAAATGTTGTTTCTTGAAGGCCAGGATCCCGAAAAGGATATAAGCCTGTATATTAACTCTCCCGGCGGATCGGTAACTGCAGGTTTGGCCATTTATGACACCATGCAGTACATTAAATGCGCCGTACAAACCATCTGTCTTGGTCAGGCTGCCAGCATGGCTGCCCTGATACTTGCAGCAGGCACTGCAGGGAAGCGCTTTGCCCTCCCCTCTTCGCGTATTTTGATTCACCAACCCTGGGGAGGCGCTCAAGGACAGGCTAAGGATATCGGTATACAGGCTAAAGAAATCAGCAGGCTTAAAAAATTAACTATCGAGTATTTTGCGAAACACACGGGCAAAACCGAAGCCCAAATAGCCCAAGATATGGAACGGGACTTCTTTATGTCCGCCCAGGATGCAGTATCCTATGGGGTAGCAGACAAGATTTTAATGAGGGAGAAACATGGCACGTCTTCGTAATGGAACCGGAATGCACGAGAGAGCCTGTTCTTTCTGCGGCAAAAGCGCCGATATGGCCCGCCGACTCATCGCTGGACCGAACGATATATATATTTGCGACGAATGTGTGGAAGTCTGCCAGAAAATTCTGGCCGAGGAAGATCATGATCTTTCCACCCAGTTTACCGGCGATATACCTACGCCCAGGGAAATAAAGGACTATCTTGACCAGTTCATTATCGGCCAGGACGCTGCAAAAAAAGCGCTCTCGGTAGCGGTGTATAACCATTACAAACGAATTGCCAATCCTGCAAAAACAGCCGATGATGTTGAAATTGAAAAATCCAATGTACTTCTCATTGGTCCAACGGGTACGGGGAAAACCCTTCTTGCGAAAACCCTTGCTCGAAAGCTAAAAGTTCCCTTTGCAATCGCCGATGCAACAACCCTGACCGAGGCCGGTTATGTCGGCGAAGACGTAGAAAACATTCTCCTTAAGCTAATCCAAAATGCGGGGGGAAATATTGCCGCCGCCGAACGGGGTATTGTTTATATTGACGAAATAGACAAAATTGCTCGGAAGGGTGAAAACGTATCGATAACCCGGGACGTATCCGGCGAGGGTGTCCAGCAGGCATTGCTTAAGATTATTGAAGGCACTATTGCCTCCGTTCCTCCCCAGGGGGGCCGCAAGCATCCCAACCAGGAAATGATCCGTATCGACACGACCAATATTCTCTTTATTTGCGGCGGTGCCTTTGTGGGACTAGATAAATTCATTGAACAGCGGATTTCCCAGCATCCCTTAGGCTTTGGGGCCGATGTTAAAGAACGGAAGGATAAAAATCTCCAAGAGTTATACAAGAATCTCCATCCGGATGACCTTATCCGTTTTGGCATGATCCCCGAATTTATCGGACGGCTTCCTATAACGGTAACGTTGGATGATCTCAAAAAAGAGGATCTCAAACGGATTATCACTGAACCGCGGAACGCAATCCTTAAACAATACAGAGCATCCCTTGCTATCGACGACGTAGAACTTGAGTTTACCGAAGAAGCTATAGACGCCATAGCCGATACGGCTATTAAACAAAAAACTGGAGCCCGGGGCCTCAGGGCCATCGTGGAACGGATGATGACCGATATCATGTTTGAAATCCCCTCTATAGAAGGAAAAAAACGGGTTGTGGTGACCAAAGATGTGGTTCTGAAATCAGAACGGCCGGAAATAATACCGCTCCAGAAAAGCGCATGAGTATACTTTCTGCATTCAAAGGCAGGAATACTAAGGACGAACTCCCTCTCTTACCTTTGAGGGAGTTCGTTGTTTTTCCCCATACCATGATCCCCCTTTTTATTACCTATACAGCAGGCATTCGGGCCATTGAAGAGGCCTTGAAACGGGATCAGCGAGTTTTTGCTGCCTGCCGCAGGGATACAAATAAAGACGAAGAAACCTACCCAATTGGCACCGTAGCCCATATTGTGCAGCAGCTCAAACTGCCCGATGGTTCCTACCGGGTAGTTCTGCATGGTGAATACCGGGGACACATCGCAAGCACTGCGACACAGGATCAAACCTTGTTTGTGACGGTCCAGCCGGTTCAATCCACAGTTACCAACGGGCCAGAAAATGCAGAAATCGAAGCCCTCATGCGGGCCGTGCAGCGGTCCTTTACCCAATATGCGGAACTTTCTAAGAAAATAACCACCGAAGTGTTATCGGCGATTGAACGGGCGGAAAATGCGGAAAAACTCTGCAATATCGCGGCAAACGCGCTGCCCCTCAAAATAGAAAAAAAGATTGAGCTTCTTGAGCTTGACGAAGTCCAGAAACGGCTCCAGACCCTGCTCGAAAATTTAGAGCTTGAAAACGAAATCATATCACTGCAGCGCAAGATTACCGGAAAAGTGAAAAGCCGCATGGAAAAAACCCAGCGGGAATACATTCTGAATGAACAGCTTAAAGAAATTAACAAAGAACTTGGAAAGGATTCGGGGGATGATGAATTTACCGAAATGGAAAAGGCCCTGCAGGCTAAAAATCCGCCGGAAGAGGTTCTTGCCAAGGCTCTCAAAGAGCTCAATAGGCTAAAAAAACTCCAGAGTCTTTCGCCGGAAGCGGGAGTATTGCGGGCCTATCTAGAATGGATCATCGATCTGCCCTGGAATGAAGCAACCACCGACGCCAATGATTTAGCCCTGGCAGAAGAAATTCTAAACCGGGATCACTATAACATGAAAAAACCCAAGGAGCGGATTATTGAATACCTTGCAGTCCGGCAGCTCACAAGCCAGATCAAGGGTCCAATCCTCTGTTTTGTCGGTCCCCCTGGTACGGGTAAGACAAGCCTTGGAAAATCGGTAGCCCGGGCATTAGGTAGAAATTTTGTCCGTATCTCCCTCGGCGGGGTCCGTGATGAGGCGGAGATACGGGGACACCGGAAAACCTATGTGGGAGCCTTACCGGGGAAAATCATACAGTCCATGCGAAAGGCAAAATCAATCAATCCTGTGTTTCTTCTTGATGAGATTGATAAGCTCTCCAGCGATTTCCGCGGAGATCCGGCTTCTGCACTGCTTGAGGTGCTTGATCCGGAACAAAATTCCACTTTTACAGACCATTACCTCGAGGTGCCCTACGATCTATCCAAAGTGCTGTTTATTGCCACCGCCAACTCGCTCCATACTATTCCCCACCCGCTCCTTGACCGCATGGAAGTAATAGAGATACCTGGCTATGGCGAAGAGGAAAAACTCCAAATCGCAAAAAGATATCTGATTCCCAAACAGCTGGAAGAAAACGGCCTTGCAAAGGCGTCCATTAAATTTCAGGATGAGGCTATCCGGGATATTATTCGATATAGAACCATGGAATCGGGTGTTCGGGGACTAGAACGGGAAATAGCCCGCTGTATCCGGCGCCTAGCCAAACATGCAGTCCAGAGCGGGTACGGCAGTTCTAAAGACATTGGAGACTATAAAAAGACAATAAAACTCTCATCTCTCGATAGTCTTCTTGGGAACCGCAAATTCAAACATGACGTGGTCTATAAGGAACCCCGTATTGGGGTGAGCTATGGCCTTGCCTGGACTGAAACCGGCGGGACCATTCTTCCCGTAGAGACTGTCACCTTCGAGGGTTCTGGAGAACTTATAATGACAGGGAACCTCGGGGATGTTATGAAAGAGAGCGCCCGGACCGCCCTGTCTTATCTTCGCAGCATAGCCTCACGGCTCAGACTGAGCAACGAGGATATTGGCAAAACAGATTTTCATATCCATGTACCGGAAGGAGCGATCCCCAAAGACGGTCCTTCCGCCGGTATTACCCTCGCCATTTCCATCCTTTCTACCCTGAGCCAGCAAGCCGTAAAAAGCGGTTTTGCCATGACCGGGGAGCTTACCCTGACGGGAAGGATTTTACCCATCGGGGGCTTAAAGGAAAAGCTTTTAGCTGCTATCCGAAATGGCATGACCGATGTCATTATTCCCCGGGGGAACCTGGAAGATCTCGAAGAATTGGATGCGGATATCCGAGGTGCCTTAAAAATCCATGGTGTTGATCAGGCTGATGAAGCCTTTGCAATCCTATTTGAGCCTTCAATTATAAAATAGCCCCTAAGCCCGCCCCGCGGTCTCCATGATAACCTTAAAAGTCCGTTCCGCACAGCGTTCCCAAGAAAAGAGCTGGGCCCGTTCCAATCCCCGCTGGCGGCATTCTTTGTACACCTCACGATTGGTAGCCAAGGTAACCATTCTGTCTGCCATATCCTCCGCAGAATCGGGGTCAAAATACAAGGCCGCATGTTCTGCAGTCTCAGGAAGAGAAGCCGCACGGGCACAGGCCACCGGAACACCGCAGGCCATGGCTTCCAGAACTCCCATTCCAAAACCCTCATATCGGGACGGAAACACCACCATTTCAGAACCTGCATAGAGTTCGGGCAAGTTTTTAAGCGGGAAATGGCCGGTAAAGAAAATATCGTTCCGATATTGGGAACGGGCAGCAACCTTTTTAACCCGATCTGCATTTTTAGAGTCCGCACCGGCCAATACTAAGCGGTGGGGGTATTTGGTTCGTTCTTTAAATATCGAAAACGCCTCGATGAGCGTGACATGATTTTTAACCGGATGGTCTATCCGTGACACATACAGAATATAGGGACGGCGAAAACTAAATGGTTGAATAAGGATCACACTTTCCTCGTTTCGCGGACGGGGGTAAAATGCTTCTAGATCGATACCGTTAGGGATTACTTCTATCCGGGCTTCTTTTACCCTGGCAACTTCTACCAGTTCCTGTTTAACCCATTCGCTCACCGCTATAATGCGATCTAAATTCCTTAATGAATCAGGAAATACTAGACGCAATACCGCGCCAAGATGCTCCCGGCTCCGCCATGGCCCCCGATAAGCAGCCATATCATGAACCGTACCAACCGTCGGACAGGGGGAATGGAGCGGAAGCCCTCGGTGTGCGGCGGGAAAAAAACAGACTCCATAGCCTCTCGTTTTGGCAAATTCTGGATATCGAAAGATATGCCATAAAGAGTTGGCAGTGCGGCTTGTTTTAAAGGATTGAGAAATAAAGTCCAAGTCACCTGCCACATCGGTATAAGAATATTTATCAAACTCCCATCCAAATAGTTCCAGTGGAGCTTCAGAGCGGGGCATACGTTTTAAAAGCTGGGTTAAATAAACCCCTACGCCCGATTTGCCCCCATCACAGGCAAAAGTATCGATTCCAATCTTCATGAGCCTTCTCCTTAGTTCAGGTCAGCACATTCTACAACTACAGTATGTCAAAAAATCAACAAAAAAGAGCCTGTTCATCTTGTCACGCAATAGATAGCGTGATAAAATGATATCTGTTCATAAAAAACACTACATATAGCGCCTTATTAAAGTGCTTTAATGACATTTAATGAGACTAAAGTAACCGGGAGTAGTATAGCATGAGATGCCCCCATTGTGGCAACTTCGATGACAAAGTAATTGAATCCCGCACCCTCGCCAATGGTGAGGCGATACGGCGGCGCCGGGAATGCAACGGATGCGGCTACCGTTTTACCAGCTATGAACGGATAGAAGACAAACAGTTTATGGTCATCAAACGGGATGGCCGGCGGGAACCCTTTGACCGTTCAAAGATTGAACGGGGAGTTCAGCGGGCACTGGAAAAACGGCCAGTCTCACAGATGACCATAGAAAATATCGTCAACGAGATTGAAGATGCGGTGGTCATCGCAGGTAAGGCAAACCATGAGATATCCAGCAGAGAAATCGGAGAACTGGTGCTCGAAAAGTTGGGTGCCATCGACAAGGTTGCCTATATACGGTTTGCGTCGGTATATCGTCATTTCAAAGATTTGGAAGAATTTGTCCAGGAGATACAAAAGTTGGGGGGTAATGCTTAAATGAAACAGGTGGTTAAACGCTCTGGTAAAATCGAAGCCTATGACCGGCTGAAGATTGAGGCTGCTGTCGGCAAGGCTTTCAAAGCTGTCGGAGTTTCCGAATTAGGCGAAAACGGAAAAAACAAGGTGCAGCTCATTGTGGATCGGGTTGAAGAACTGCTGAAACTCATGATGAAGCAGCGCCACCCCAATTCTATCCCTGCCATAGAAGAAATACAGGACCTGGTGGAAACGGCCCTCATAGAGTTCCGGGAAATCGCCGTAGCCAAGGCGTATATACTCTATCGTTCACGGCACGAGGCTATTAGGGACACCAAAAAACTTCTGGTTGATATTGATGCCACCATGGATGGCTACCTGAACCAGTCTGACTGGCGTGTCAATGAAAACGCCAATGTAAATTACTCCCTTGGGGGACTTATTCTTCACAATTCAGGGACAATTACTGCCAATTACTGGCTTAAAAATATCTATTCAGAAGCGGTAGCTGAGGCTCACCGGAATGCGGATTTTCATATCCACGACCTCTCCATGTTTTCTGGCTATTGTGCCGGCTGGTCCCTTAGGCAGCTTATTCAGGAAGGACTCGGGGGCGTACCGGATAAAATTAGCTCCAAGCCGGCCCGTCACCTGAATACCCTTATGCAGCAGGCGGTGAACTTTCTGGGCTGCCTCCAGAATGAATGGGCAGGGGCCCAAGCCTTTAGTTCCTTTGATACCTATATTGCCCCCTTTGTAAAAATAGATAAGCTCACCGATAAGGAAATTAAGCAATGCCTGCAAAGCTTTATCTTTGGAGTTAATACCCCCAGCCGCTGGGGAAGTCAGGCGCCATTTACCAATATTACCTTGGATTGGACCGTACCCCAGGATCTCCGGAACAAACCGGCAATTGTAGGCGGTAAGGAGATGGACTTTACCTATGGGGATTGCCAGCCAGAAATGGACCGTATTAACAAAATTTTTATTGAACTCATGCTCGAAGGGGATGCGGCAGGCAGGGGCTTTCAGTACCCTATCCCAACCTATAACATCACCGCCGATTTCAACTGGGACAGCGATAACGCTCGGCTCCTTTTTGAAATGACCGCCCGATATGGTACTCCTTATTTCCAAAATTTTGTTAACTCTGATCTTGATCCAAGCGATGTCCGATCCATGTGCTGCAGGCTCCAGCTGGATAAACGGGAACTACGTAAACGGGGCGGCGGACTATTCGGTTCCGACGAACTCACTGGCTCTATTGGGGTGGTGACCATCAACCTTCCCCGCATAGGATACTTGGCAAAAGACGAGGATGATTTCTTTCGCAGACTGAGTCGGCTCATGGATCTGGCCAAGGAAAGTCTTGCGACCAAACGGAAGGTAGTGAACAGACTACTTGAGGCTGGACTATTTCCCTATACAAAACGATACCTCAAATCGCTGGATAACCATTTCAATACCATCGGGCTTGTTGGCATGAATGAATGTCTTTTAAATTTCTTCGGCCCAGACTGCACCATCGCCACTACACAAGGCCAGACCTTTGCGCTTAAGACCTTGCAGTTCATGAGAAACAGACTTGCGGATTATCAGGAAGAGACCGGAGAGCTGTTTAATCTTGAAGCAACCCCTGCCGAATCAACATCCTATCGACTCGCAAAACATGATAAAAAACGGTTCCCCGATATTATCACCGCCGGAACTGATGAGCCCTATTATACCAATTCAACCCAACTTCCGGTGATGCTGACCGATGATATTTTTGATGCCCTGGATCTACAAGAAAGCCTCCAAGCATCTTATACGGGCGGTACGGTTTTTCATACTTTTTTAGGGGAAGCTATTGATGATTGGCGGACTTGCCGAAACCTGGTGAAATCTATTGCCCACAATTACCGGATTCCTTACTTTACCATCTCTCCAACCTTTTCTGTGTGTCCCGTTCACGGCTATCTGGCCGGCGAACACTTTACCTGTCCTCTCTGCAAAGAAGAGCAGGTATCAGCAATACAAAAACGTATCGCCGCTTTGGAACAGGAGCGGGAAACATTATTACAAGGAGTTACAAAATGAGGACCCTGGAACAAATTGAGCAGGAATTACAAGAAGCTCGAAAAGCCCTAGAACATGTTCAAGGAAGGAGTACCGAAGTATACAGCCGTATCGTGGGCTACTACCGTTCGGTCAAAAATTGGAACAAGGGTAAACGAGAAGAATATGAAGAGCGAAAGCTGTTCCGGGTGCCTTCGGAAAAAGAAGGCAGTGCCAAACAATTAGATAAAGCGGAACGAGCCCAGCCGAGACTCATTCTATTTGTACGTTCAGCCTGTCCAGCCTGTCCCCCTGCAAAAGATGCGGCGACAAAACTGGGTATTCCTGTTGAATTGGTCGATGCGGATACCGCACAGGGACTCTCAGAAGCAGCTCGGCTGAATGTACATGCAACGCCGACCGCCATATTCCTTGACACCCATGGGAATGAACTGGGAAGAGCCAGGGATGCACGATCCATTCTGGCCTTTGCAAAGACCCAAAACCGCATCGAGACTGCAGTATAGCTTAAAACACTATGCTTAAGGTGGGTTTACAAAAGACGAGCCTTATCGACTATCCAGGGATAGTGGCGGCAGTGGTATTTTTGCCCCTATGCAATTTCCGTTGTCCCTGGTGTCATAATAGTCCCTTGGTAAATAGGGCCGAAAGTGAAACGGCAGACCTTATTCCCCTGGATACGGTCAATACGCTGCTTTTAAAGCGGCGATCAGTTCTTGAGGGAATCGTTATTTCCGGGGGAGAGCCTACCCTCACCAAAGAACTACCCGACCTTATCAGCCTGTACAAAAATATGGGTTTTAAGGTAAAGCTGGATACCAATGGCAGTAGGAGCGATATTTTAGAGAAACTACTGTCGCACAAAACATATAGGCCCGATTATATTGCCATTGATCTTAAGCTGCCTCCAAACCGGTATGTAGAAGTGGGCGGGGATGGCAATGAACTTCTTAAAAGCATAGAAATGATAAAACAAAGCTCTGTTGCCCATGAATTGAGGACTATCGTACTCCCCGGCACCAATGGAACTACCTCAGATATACAGGAGATGGCGTTACTGATAGACGACACCACACCATGGTATTTCAGCCCCTTTAGGCCCGGAAGCTGTCTTGATCCATCCTGGAATTTGTTGCCTCCCACCAGTGAATCGGAGGTGGCCAGGGCAGCGGATTATGCCCGCAGCCTCGGAAAAAGGGCTTATGTCCGGGGGATAAACCAAAACCTTAGCAAACACTAAGGTTTTATAAATAAAAAAACCTGCCAGGAACAATCCATGACAGGTTTTAGGAGGTCTAGCGGCAATAGGACTTGAACCTATGACCAAACGGATATGAGCCGTTTGCTCTACCGACTGAGCTATGCCGCCGTAGGATGGGCACACCATATCAAATTGTTTAAATTGTGTCAATTACTTTGAGGGGCTTATTATATCAAATTATGCAATTTGGCCGCACTGCTTAAAAGCCCGTTCCAGTAGTTTGCAGTAAGATAATGACGCCTGAGCTCCGCATCTTCGATACGGCTCGCCCGTTTCTGGAGGCGCTTGAATGCACCGCTCAGAGCGGTTGCCCTGTCTATTTCGGATGTACCAATACGCTGCGTAACCAAATAATAACAGTTATAATAAAACACATCATAGGGGTCATATAACCCGGGTTTTAGTTCATCAAGAATAGAATCTAAAAGATTTATACTGCCTGAAGCAGCGCTTTGGAGCTTGCTTTGAGCAAGGGCCTTATAACAAATTGCCTGCCTATACTCAAAATCATAGTGGGGGAATAAAAGGCCCTCTATCTGTGAATAACCACTGGTCCAATCGGCTTGTTCGGTAACTAATGCGTGAAAGGGCTTCTCTTGTCCCAGAAACTCATCGCACAATGTAATACATTCATCATAGTTTTCTAAGAAATACATGAGTTCTATATGCAAGAGAGGATCATAAACAGAAGATGAAACAAAAGTCTGGTTAAGTTGCTCTATAACAGCCCTATTTCCCAATACGCTATAAAGGCTCGAACGTATAAACCAAACTGCTGCTATAGGATTGTTTGACATTTCGTTAAATAGGTCAGAAGCCTGAGCATAATTGCCCATAACAAACTGAATCCGGCCAAGCAAGAACCGAGTCTTGCCTGTCCAAGATTCATTGTTGATGTCCATAAAAGTCTGCATTGCCTGGTTTGCAAAAAAAATGGCCCGAGGTACATTGCCAAGCAAGAAATAAGAGACAGCAGTAAAGAATTCTGCCAAAGCTTTTTCTCGTATATTGCCTGCCCTGTGTGCAGCTTCCAGCGAAAATGAAAGATATTCAATCGCGTCTTCGATACGGTGATGGGCTAATTCAATCAATCCAAAGATTCGGTAAAGCTTGTCCATTCCCTTTTTATTTTTATAATCCTGAAGCAATAGCAGTGCTTGTTTTATTTCTTTTGCAGCTGATTCCAAGTCACCTGTACTCAGCCTGAGAATAGCCGCGTTCATATGGCAATATGCATTAATTCTTGGATGTGCTACCGAAGATGGAATTTCACTCTGCTGAGCTGTTTTCATATCCTGGTAAGAGCCAGAGACAAGAACATGATCGGTCATCATAATGTATTGTATTGGATACAACAAATCGTTACCGACCAAAGAGACCAGCCTTTTCGATTGGGATGCTTGATTGAGGTCGGGAAAATAACCTTCCGACAAATCTTGCAAAATAGAGTCAAGAATTAAATCTGGATCGGCGGTCCCTCCTACCCTTTTATAGGATTCCAAAAAACCCAAGCCAGGATTTAATTCATGCTGGGAAACACTGGCTAACAAGAGTTCTTGAACAAGCGCAAATATGTGCTCCCTATCAGAAGTAGACAAGCGCTTTTGAATATTTTTTTCAGTTTCCGCATCAATAGAGTAGTCCGGCAGGAATGCGGGAAGTATACATGTCGTATCACAAGCCATTAGCATCCATTCAATTGCAAAGGATGAAAATCCTGATTGCCTGAGCTTAGCAGGAATTTCTGATTTTGAATAAACGTACGATAACAGGTGGCAAAGATAGGCTGCGGTGAGAATAGGCTGCATTCCTATAAAACGTGTATCAGATGATTCGGGAATAATGCGCCATAACCTGTTAGAAAACTGAGAAATAACATACTGCCGTTCTACACCATCAAGCCATTCTAATTTGTCTTTTTGCTGCGCGGTAATAAAAACCATGTGAAACGGACTTTTTAAAAACTTTACAAGAAACTGTTTGATTAAATCCTGCAAAGCTATATTGATAGCATCAAGCCGGGAAATGTGCAGCACAACCTGCTTTTCTTCAAAGGCTTCAAGCCACGTTTCAAGCATTTCATAAAGTAAAACCCTGGTCGGTTCGTTTAATACTTCATGCAGCCTTGATACTTTGAGCAGAGAGATCTTTTCATCAAATTCTGTAAAAGACTCTTTCTGGATTTTTATACTGTTTGCAAAGAGTTCTATAAAACCATTTAAGGCTGCAGTACCGGGATTAAATCCAAAGTAAAACTGAATGGCCTTATCATATTTTTTTTCTGCATAAGTTTTGCCTAAAAAGTATAATAGATCCGTATCATTGCCTATTAAAATTTTACATTGAGCCTGAGATACATCCAGTTCTGCAGAAAACCGTCCATAAAGCTCTTCTAATACCGATTGCTTCGTTTCAGGAACTTGCTTTATCTCCTTGAGCTGCGTTATATCGAGATTTGGTAATTGCTCATATAAAAAATAATCGCTAAATAGGGTGGCCACATGGGTAAAAAAATAAATACCGGTGCCTTTTTTGATATGAAAGAGTGATTTAAGAATCCTATCATTCCCTGAATCAGTATCTTTTTGAAAAATAATATAGAATCCCAGCAATTTTTTACGTATATCATCACAGAAAGGAACCAGTTGCCGTATAAAGCTAAAAAATTGAATAGAAAAGGCAAATTTTTCTTCCGAGAACTCGGCAAGCAGCTCTCTGCCAAGGCGTGTAACCTTACCCCCGGATTGCTGTATCATGGTATTTAACGTTTGCTGCACATCGCTCAGCAATTCAGGGCGGGTCCGGTGAAATTGCGAATAAAACCGAATGTTAAAGGACATTTCTATCATATTGTTATTATCATCGTACAAATACCTTATGAAATAAAGTGACAAAACCCTATTGCATAAAAATACATAAATATTGTATATATATCCATACATTGGAGGCAATATGAATCCTGAACAGCTTAAAGGAAGGTCTCTTCTTACCTGGAAGGATTACTCGGCGGAAGAAATCCGGTATTTGTTGGATCTCTCAAAAGAAGTTAAGAAACAGAAAAAACAGGGTGAATTGCACCAGCGTTTTATAGGAAAAACCCTGGCTCTTATCTTTGAAAAACGTTCAACCCGGACCCGCTGCGCCTTTGAGACCGCATTTGGCGAAGAGGGGGGACATCCAGTATTTCTTTCTACCCAGGATATACAATTAGGAGCAAAGGAATCGGTGGAAGATACGGCCCGGGTATTAGGCCGCATGTTTGATGCTATCGAATTCCGGGGCTTTAAGCAGGAGACGGTGGAAAAGCTTGCTGCATATTCAGGCGTCCCTGTCTATAACGGACTTACCGATGTGTTTCATCCAACCCAGGCTATTGCGGATATTATGACCTTGGAAGAAGCCTTTGGTACCAGTAGGGGAAAAAAACTCTGTTTTGTCGGCGACGGCCGCAACAATGTGGCCCGTTCTCTTATGGTCATCTGTTCCAAACTGGGGGTCAACTTTACCGTTGTTACGCCCCACGCCCTCGAGCCTGATCGGTCCCTTGTGGAACAATGCCACATGTATGCGGCTGAAAGTGGTTCCTCTATAGAAATTACGGATAACACCGATGCGGTCAGCGGAGCGGATGCTATCTATACCGATGTATGGGTTTCGATGGGCGAGGAATCCCAGCGGGAATCGCGCATACAGCTATTACGGCCATATCAGGTCAACCAGGGTTTAATGAACAAGACCGGAAAAAAGGAAACCATTTTTCTCCATTGTCTTCCTGCAGTTAAAGGCGAAGAAGTCAGCCCTGATGTCATTGACGGAAATCAGAGCAGAGCTTGGGATCAGGCCGAAAACCGCAAGCATACGGTCAAGGCAATCATGCTGGCGACAATAAAGTAAATTTTCTTCTTGCGCTTGCACAGCACCGCCATGGGTATTATACTGTTTCTGTACTAGCAAAAGGAAATTTCCATGGAAGGGAGGCTCCCGTTGAAAACTCGAACCATACTGCTTGTTGCTGTATTGATGTTGGTCAGCATATTGCCGGGGATAGCTCAGGATGCGCGGATCCCGGCTGATACCAACCCTGACAATTGGGCAAATTTGTTCTATGTCAACGTGCCAGTTGAAAAAATCTATCCCCATACGCTGGGATTCCTCGTACTGTACCGGAAATCTAACAATGAGCTTGGCCGGCTCTACTTGCCCGATGCTTGGTTTGCCGCATCGGGCGGCAAGGGAGACTTAATAAAAATGGATGCCAGCCCTACCTGGCCCTATCTTGTCATTTTCTATAAAGATGGTAAATTCAGTCATGTCAGGTTGTATATAAAACGGGACAAATCACACCCCTCCTGGGGTATCTTGCCGCCCGATGCGAATATAGCCGACAAATTTAACGTAGAGGAAGTAAAGATCGAATTTTAATGAGCCAATTTACATTAGAAAAACTTCAGGAAGCCATCCGTGAAGAACATATAGACGGGTGGCTTTTTTATAATTTTCATCACCGAGACAGTCTTGCGGATGAACTCTTAGACATAGATTCTGGTGTTACTAATTCTCGGCCATGGGTGTATGTGGTTCCCGCAACTGGTTTACCAATAAAAATAGTTCACGCCATAGAACTTAACATCCTCGATAAGCTGCCGGGAACCAAACAACCCTATGCGGGCAAAGAGGCCTTTCATGCAGCACTTCGCCAGTTCTCGGGTAAGCGCCTCGCAGCCCATATGGATGCGGATCTGCCTGTTGTTTCTTTCCTTGATGCGGGAACCCAGTTAAATCTGGAAAAAGCAGGCATAAGGCTCATAAGTGCTGCAAGCCTTATTCAGCGAATTAAGGGGCTCCTTTCCGAGTCGGATCTAGCAAGCCACAAACGGGCTGCGATGGCGCTCTACGAAATTGTTGAAGAAACCTGGGCTTTTGCTTCGCAGCACTTCCATACTAAAACACTTTTGTATGAAGAGGATCTGCAATATTTTATACTGGAAGCATTTAAAAAGCGGGATTTAATCACCGACCATCCCCCGATTATTGCAGCAGGACCTCATGCGGGTGATCCGCATTATGAGCTCACAGGTAGAGGAAGTATCATTCAAAGAGGGGATGTAATTCAGATCGATCTATGGGCAAAAGAAAGAGGAGATCGTTCCATCTATGCAGACATTTCCTGGGTAGGGTATTATGAGAAAGAGATCCCTCCGCATATATCTAGTATCTTTCAGGATTTGATAGACAGCCGCGAACGGGCAATTGAGTTTATTACAGAAAAGCTAAATCAAGGCATACGGCCTACGGGAGCGGCTGTTGATAAAGAGGTTAGAAAACTCCTCGTATCCAGGGGTTATGCAAAGGCTATAAAACATCGGACTGGACATGGAATCGATACTGAATGCCATGGTTCAGGAGTAAATATTGATTCAGTCGAATTTCCCGATGAGCGGAAATTGCTTGACGGAGCCTGTTTCTCTATTGAACCGGGACTCTATTTTCAGGATTATGGTTTTCGTACAGAAATTGATGTATATATATATCAAAATCAGGCAAATATATCGGGAAAAACGCGACAATTTGTCCTGTTAACTCCATAGAGAGGTTCTATGTCTATCGATCACATACCCGAAAAACTGCTCACCTTTATATATGAGGGATCTTCTTTTATAGTTGCGGGCCACAAGGAACCCGATGGGGACTGTGTGGGAAGTCAGTTAGCCCTCTGCTCAGCCTTAAAGCGTCTGGGAAAGAAGGCTGTCCCCTGTTCCGCAGGCCCCTTTAAGCGGCCTGAAATTGCCGGCTATGCAGAGCTCTTTTCTGCACAACCAACGGTCGGACCGGAGGATCGGGCTATTGTGATGGATTGCTCCAGTCTCGAAAGGACCGGCGACCTCGAACAATATCTAACCCATCTCCCCCTTGCAGTTATTGATCACCATGCTTCGGCAAATCCCAAAGGAGATGCGGTATATTTACAGCCCTCTGCCCCATCGGTTACGGTCATGACCTTAGCCCTCATTGAGGCCCTTGGACTTGAACCTACAAAAGAGGAAGCGGAACTCCTTTTTTTTGGACTTTGTACGGATACGGGCTTTTTTAGACATATTGATTACAGCGGAGATTACGCCTTTGACGCCGCGAGCCGACTCATCCGATATGGAGCAAGTCCTAAAAGAACTTTTCAAAAAATTAACGGCGGTAAAAGTCTAGAATCCCGCATACTCCTGGGACTTATACTTTCTCGTACCGAGGCATATTTTGGGGGGAGACTACTTCTCTCTTATGAAAACTTAGAAGACACCGAACGTTTCGGACTCCAGGGAAGGGATTCGGACATGCTCTACCAGCTTTTGCTTTCGGTATCCGATGTAGAAGCGGTGGCGGTTATCCGGCAGGAAAGTCCCACAACCTGCACCGTCGGGCTGCGGTCCCTGGACGCGGTGGATGTTTCGCGGATCGCAGCACAATTCGGCGGCGGTGGTCACAAACAGGCCTCCGGTTTTACCGCTGAAAATACGATTAAAAATCTTAAAGAAGAGCTTATCAGGGCATTTTCGGCAATCATGTAGAGCAAAGCTATAATTGTAACAAATTGTAACTAATTTTGCCCTTTGAGGCTCTTTTCCTCATTTTTTCTCCTTTTGTCCCTGTTCATTTGTAACAAATTGTAAATACCCCTATTATCACCATCTCATTTAAATATTCTTATTATATATATCATAAAGACTTATCATATTAATGCGATACTATCATCCTTAGTTGGCATAATTGCTGCAATCTTAAAAAGCAAGACGGAGGCAGCAAATGGAAGTAAATCCCCCCATGGAACAGCTATTAACCGGGCTCAAGAATGGCTCATTAAGCCAAACTGATTTTGAAAAAAGAGCGCTCTCTCATCTATTACACAATCCGCATCGGTTTAGTCTTAAAGAATTGGCCCCCCATGACCGCATGGACTTTATATGCTTTTATTTCCCTCGATTTAGAAAAGCGGTAGAAACATATAAAGACACGGGCCACAGTTTTGATGCCTATATTCATCGAAGTATCCAGTATGCTCTGCGGGACTATAGGGCAGAAGAACAGTTAAAGCATAAGGAAGAAACACAGATCTGGTACCAAGCAGAAGAATGTTCTCGAGAAATTCAGGAGGGGGCGACCGTACAGGAGATACAAGAACCGTATGATTATGAGGCACCTCCTCTTAAAATACGGAACCCTAAACAAGTCTTGCTCCTGACGCTCAAAGCATACCGCTATATTTCTCCGGATTTTTCCCGTAGAATTGCTCTATCCTTAGGGATCGAGCCGGAAAAACTTGAACATTGGATCAATGAAATCAGAATAAGACGGACTCAAATGGATACCCAGATCGATGCAGTCCAAGCAGCGCTTCAACGGTGCTATATACAAAAGCTTCGATTGGATCGACAAATACAATCCCATGAACTAGATCCGTTTATAAAAACAAAACTGGAATGGCGGGCTGCAAAAAATTTAAGACGATTAGAAAACCTAACGGAACGGCTCAATACTATGAAAAAATCTGCCAGCAACCAAATGGTGGCGGATGTGCTTAAAATTCCCAAAGGAACGGTGGATGCGAATCTACACGCATTAAAACATAAATGGAAAAACCACGATGACCTGTACAACTAGTGCTTGAGCAGTCATCGAGTCCCGTAGTAGGATGCATTTATGCTGGGATACCGTCACGCCTTTCATGCTGGAAATCACGGTGATATCTTAAAACATTTTATCCTGTTTCATAGTCTTGAATATTTAAGGCAGAAAGATGTACCTCTGCTCTATGTAGATACCCATGCGGGAGCAGGTTCATATCAACTTGAATCTGGATATGCGGCTCAAAACAAAGAATGGCTTGATGGATTCCAACGACTACGTCAAACTTTGAGCCCTCTGCCAGAAAGTTTAATACAGTTCAGAGACTTTCTAGAATCCTGGATTGCTCATACAGGTTCTTATCCGGGATCTCCTGCTATTGCGGATCATCTACTGCGGGAAACGGATCGCCGTATTTTTTTTGAAATGCATCCATCGGATTTTTTATTCTTAAAAGAAGCTTTTGAACATAAAAAACAAGTTTCAGTTTTAAATACTGATGGTTTTTCTGGACTAAAGGCATTCCTTCCGCCCCCATCGCGCAGGGCCTGTATTTTTATAGATCCTTCATATGAACTTGCAAGTGATTATGAAAAACTTTTGGAGATGATAAAAGATGCTTTACGGCGATTTGCAACTGGGACATATCTCATTTGGTATCCCCTTTTATCACGGCCAGAGGCGAAAGAATTGCCAGAAAAATTGCTTTCCCTTTACTCCGGGAATCGCTGCAGTATCGAAATACAGGTGACGGAAGCGCATGAACGGGGCATGTTCGGGAGTGGTGTGGTCATCTTTAATCCTCCATGGGTGCTGCACCGAATCATTCCAGAGGCAATACCTATACTTGCTGATATATTGAGTGTCAAAAGAGACAAACCAGAACCCAATTTTCGTTTTCAATTTTTTTAATGAAACCTTTTGAGGCTTGGCTTGTCTAAAAGGCCATGAGCAACAACCCCATCATGAAAATCAGGAGAATTCCTGAACCACTTCCCTTCCAAACACCGGGTGAAGAAATCGCCAATGCTATTCTTCACGGTCTTGGTGTACTGCTTTCTATTGCAGGTCTTGTACTCCTCGTGCTAAGGGCCAATGGGCTGCTGGGCGGCAGAGCGGGAGGAGCACTGGCAATCACTACATTTACTATTTATACGGCAGCCCTGATCATCATGTTTCTTGCGTCTACCCTGTACCATGCGATACAGCATGATGGTGCGAAACGGGTTTTCCGTGTGCTGGATCATGGATCAATTTATCTTCTGATAGCGGGGACCTATACGCCCTTTTGTCTTGTTCTTATTGGCGGATTCTGGGGATGGTTTCTCTTTGGGCTCGAATGGGCCCTGGCCATCACCGGCATTGTTCTCCATGCGGTAGGAAACAAAAAGCTTAAAAAAATAGAAGTAGGTATCTATATTGCCATGGGCTGGGCTGTTGTCTTGCGCTGGCAGCAGGTGCTTTCCCATATTCCGTCTCAGAGCCTCTTCTGGCTTGTCGCAGGAGGCATCGCCTATACTGCGGGGGTCTATTGGTACGGACAGAAAATAAAGCGCGGGACCCATGTAACTTGGCATGTTTTTGTCCTTGCCGGTGCGGTATGTCACTGGTGGGCCATCTGGTTTATCAGTTAAAAAATCTGTATAATACTGCCCATGCCAACAGTGGACGACAAAAAAATTATCTATTCCATGTACCGGCTCTCAAAAAAGCATGGAACAAAACAGGTACTTAAGGACATAAGTCTTTCTTATTTTTACGGTGCTAAAATCGGAGTTATCGGCCTCAACGGTTCCGGAAAATCCACACTGCTCAGGATCATGGCGGGGGTGGATACAGAGTATTCCGGTGAGGTTTCCCTGAGCCCCGGATATACCATCGGGTACTTGGAACAGGAACCCTATCTGGCACCAGGAAAAACGGTAAAAGAAGTTGTTTCAGAAGGGGTTCAGAATATCGTGGACCTTATCCAAGAATTTGAAAAGGTCAGCGAAGCCTTTGGCGACCCCGACGCGGATTATGAAAAATTGGCAAACCGTCAAGCTGAACTCCAAGAAAAAATTGAAGCCCTGGACGGCTGGAACCTCGATAGCCGACTGGATCTCGCTATGGACGCCCTCCGATGTCCTCCGGCAGATCAGGTAGTTGATGTTCTTTCGGGTGGTGAAAAGCGTCGAGTTGCCCTATGCAGGCTTCTTTTAAAAAAGCCGGATATTTTGCTGCTTGATGAACCAACAAACCACTTGGATGCGGAAACCGTAGCCTGGCTTGAACGGCACCTCCAGCAATATGAAGGAACCATTATTGCGGTAACCCATGATCGTTATTTTCTGGACAATGTGGCCGGCTGGATACTTGAGCTTGACCGGGGAGAAGGAATCCCCTGGAAGGGCAACTATTCTAGCTGGCTTGAACAAAAAGAGGCCCGGCTTGCACTAGAAGAAAAAAGCGAAAGCGAACGGCGAAAAACTTTGCAGCGGGAACTTGAATGGATACGGATGAGCCCTAAGGGCCGGCATGCTAAGGCAAAGGCCCGTATCAACCAATATGAAAAACTTTTGCAGGACAACGAACGGGAAAAAATACGAGAAAATAAAATAACCATCCCCACAGGGCCCCGGCTCGGCCAGGTTGTTATCGAAGCTAAAAAGCTCACCAAGGCATATGGAGACAAAGTGCTCTTCCAGGATCTAGATTTTGTTGTCCCCCCCGGAGCCTGTGTTGGCATCATTGGCCCTAATGGTGCGGGTAAAACAACACTCTTTAAGTTAATTACGGGGCTTGAAAAGCCCGATAGCGGAGAAATTCGGCTTGGAGAAACGGTAAAGCTTGCCTACGCAGACCAGATGCGGGACCGGCTTGATCCAAACAAAACCGTATGGGAACAGCTTTCCGATGGGCTCGATATAATTAAGCTAGGGGGTACTAAGGAAGTAAATTCCCGGGCCTATTGTTCTTGGTACAATTTTTCCGGTGGGGATCAGCAGAAAAAAGTAGGAGTATTATCCGGAGGTGAGCGAAACCGGCTTAATCTTGCTCTCATGCTCAAAGAGGGAGCCAATGTGCTGCTCCTGGACGAACCTACCAATGATCTGGATGTGAATACTATGCGGGCTCTGGAAGAGGCAATTGACAGTTTTGCCGGGGTAGTACTCGTCATCAGCCATGATCGTTGGTTCTTAGACAGGGTTGCAACACATATTCTTGCCTTTGAAGACGGAGAGGTAATCTGGTTTGACGGCAACTGGTCCGAATTTGCAGAATGGCGGAGACAAACCATTGGAGCCGCTGCAGATAGGCCCCATCGGTATGTGTATCGCAAATTGGAACGTTAAAGCGGATTTTTCTTTTGCTTGACGACTTATAGCTTCAATGGTACACTTAAATAAGGTGTATTTTGGAGATTTTTAATAATATTTTTTTATTTTGAACTAATCAGGGTATTAATGATGCTTTCAGAGGTTTTTCATCAGCTACTTTCTACAGCCTTGCCAGCCAAGTTATTTCTAGAAATATCCCTGGTTATCTTATTACGATATATAGCCCACCATGATACGGATAACATTGTAAACTGGGCTTTTTGGGGTACTATATTTTTAATCATCCGGGGCAGCATTGGGGGCCTCGTTGGTGTCCATGAACTGTTTCTTGCAACCGATATTATCATACCCGCTTTTATAGCACTTGTATTTTTGGGCAATTCTCATCGGAAATTAGTTTTTGTCTATGGACTTATCACTATTACCGTGGCTATTACCCTTGGGGTGCTTCACTTTCTTGCAATTATACCCTCAACTGTTCCTGTTCTGTCCCTTGCTGCAATTGCTTCGGCCGGAGCTGGATTATATCTGGTAAACAATAAGACAGAACAAAACAAGAAAATGCAGCGATTTTACCAGATCCGGTCCGTGCTTATTTCCGTATTGCTCATACTTTCTCCTGCGGTATCTCTGGTAGGTCCCTTTGTATATCCAATACTGCATATCGCTGTATATCCACTCCAGTATCTTGGTTTTATATGGCTGCTTTTGCAGTACAGCAACCAAGAGGTCGAACTGCTGATCCAGGACCGGGACGGGCTGTCTGACAATGTAGATACGCTGTATAATTTTGTGCTCAACTCTTCCGATGCCCTTAGATCCGGCGGTGATTTGCCTAAACTCATGCAATATGTGGCTAAAACCATTGCGCAGGGAACCGAATCGGATGGGGTCCTTACGCTTTTGGTTGACGATTTTGAAGATCAGGTTACCGCCTATGCGATACACGGCGTATTTCCGCCAATCATGGAAATCCCAGAATCTATCCCGAGAAACGAAGATGGCTTTAGAAACTGGTTGTCCCATCTTAAAATACCGCTGGGACAGGGACTTATCGGAGAAATTGCTAAAACTGGTAAAGCTCAATTTATTACAGATCCCGACAAAGACTCTCGAATTGTCATTCACCCCTCTTTTCCTATTGGGAGTCTTATTGGAGTTCCCTTTCTCATTGAAGAACGTATTATTGGTGTTGCCATCCTGACACGCAAGAAGTCTTCGCCTGTCTTTACAGATAAGGATTTCGACAAGGCTACACTTCTGGCCGGTTTCGCTTCGGTTATTATCAATACCATTTATTCTTTCCAGGATGTATCTGAACGATCAGACATTGATACGGCTGCAAGCATCGCTGAGGACATTCAGAAAGCCCTCCGGCCCAAAAAGCTGCCTAAATTACCCAATCTGACCTTTGGAACCTTTTCTGAAAGCGCTTGGGGGGTATACAGCGATTATTACGATGTAATTCCGGTTAGCAAGGAACGTATCTATATAGTTATTGGAGATGTGGCAGGAAAAGGTATTCAAGCAAGCCTTATTATGGTCATGATCAGGGCTATTCTGCACCTCATCACTAACACCAACAAAAATACTGCCACGATTCTATCTTGGATAAACCGGGGAATTACTGGAAAAATAGATATTGATCATTTTGCCACACTGCAAATTCTGTGTGTAAATCTCCTCACAGGAGCCTGCGAATATGCAAACGCGGGACATCGCCCATTACTCATTTGGCGCAATAACTTAGGGCTCGTAGATGCAATAGATGTAGAAAGTGTGCCCATCGGTGTAGAGAAAAACACCGAATTCAAAAGCACCCACTTTACTATTGCACCGGAGGATGTTTTAATCTTCTATACCGACGGTGTCATTGAAGCTATAAATGGAAAGGGGAAGCAGTATGGTATAAAAAGCTTGACAGCCCTGCTGCATAAATTCCATGATCTTTCTGCGGTAGAAATAGCGCAGAAAATTAAGGCGGATATTAAATCCTTTATGGGTGATACTAAACAACATGATGATCAGACAGTTTTGGTGGTGAAAACCAAATAATAACTTCGAGGGAGTAGGTATTTATGGAACTTAAAATCAGAAAGAACGATGAAACGTATATCATCGATGTACAGGGAGAAATGGACCTGTACAATTCATATAAGCTCAAAGAGCTTGTCATGAAGATGCTTGAAAAAAAGGTAGCCAAATTCATCATCAATCTGGAAGGGGTCGATTATATCGATTCAAGCGGAATAGGAGCTCTCATCTATATTTGTTCTACCATTAAAAAAATGAACCTTAAGCTGACAATTACAAATATTCACGGTTCGGTAAAAAAGGTTATTGAGCTTACTAAACTGATGGGCTATTTCCCAATTAGTTCAAATCTTGAAGAAGCTTTGAAACAGATGGAAGGCTAAAAACACGCTTAAAGGACAGATATATGGAACAAATTAAGGAACTTAAGGCTGACGGTTCATCCCCTCTTTTTGATAAAACAAACATGTTATATAAGGAATTTCCTTCCGATTTCAGACAAATAAGGTATTTTACCCTTTTGATTGTCCAATCGGCACCGCCAGAAATCAAGGAATTAAACCTTCTTGAGCAACAGATTTCAGAAATTATAAAAAATGCCGTTAAACACGGAAACCACAGCGATATAAGCAAAAAGGTTCGTGTCTGGTATTATTTTAGCCCCGAAGAAGCTCGTCTGATTGTTGAAGATGAAGGCGAAGGTTTTAAGGATTTGGAAAAATGGAACGAATTCAATCGTAAGCGAATTGAATTACTCCATGCCCAGAATTTTGAAGAACTGGGGAACTATGTTTCCTTCAGAACTGAGAAAAGCGATGATTTAGACGGCGGCAATGCCCTCTTTGCAGCCCTTGAGTATTGGAATGGCGGTTTTATTTATAACGATAAACGAAACGGGGTCGCCATGAAAAAGACATTCCCCAAACGACGCCACGGTATTTCGCTCGAAGAATAGAACACTATTACAGCTATTATTAAGGGGATGTCCAATAAGTTTTGGACATCCCCTTTTTTTATACCTTTCCAGCTATAAATGATGCATCCTGATCGGTAAAAGGCCTGCCATAAATGAATTCAAAAAGAAATCGCAAATCTTCTGGTTCTATAAGGGTAAACCTGCATCCAAAATATCCCATCGAAGCATCATTATAACGTCGAACAATTTTAGCACTGGTTTTTATAGTACGCTTTGGAGTTATAAGATCTACATCCAGCTCGGAGTCTACCAGCAAGGCCGATGAGAGGGATGAATGGGGATAGGCAAAGAGCATGCCTGAGGCGCTGATATCCACAACCTTTCCTTGGAAGGATTCTTTTTTAACTTTACCTCTTTCAAAATACCCATGTTCTTTGAGTGAAAAGGCAAGAACCTTTGTAAACTGATACAGCGTATCAAGGATGCTAAAATCGAAAGGAGGCTTATTTTCTGCTTCTATCCAAAGATGTATGTATCCAATCACATATTCTTGAAACAGAATAGGAACCCATGCATCGGAATATATACCCCCGTCGCGTTTAGATTTAATAAATCGGGCGAGCGCATCTTCCACATAAACTTTATCTACTCCTGAACTCTCAAGGTACCGTTTAAATATATCTTCTGTAATGATTTTCTTTTTAGGATACGGATCTATTTTAGGAAGATCAGTTTGAGTTGAAGGAATGAAAAGGGCTTTGCCCGTTTCGGCTATTATTTTTTCTTCTAAAGTATTTGGTTTATTTTCCTTAAACATGACAAGCTTGTAACCAGAGGAATTCTCTTGTGCCCATGATGCAAGCTGGTTTACAAGCTGTTTTATATCCTTTGGATCAAATTCATCCATTAAAACATTTATATCATCCTGCTCATATTCCTGGATCTTTGGGAAATTAAGGTTATACCGATCTCCATGGAAAGTAAGGTGGACCACCAAATCTGATGGGGTTGGAACCCGGGAATAGGAACGATCAAGGTTCTTATACAAGAACTCGGGTGCTTCCGTGGTGATTACATTCTCTTTTACAGATAAGACCTTTGCGGAAAAAGTAATAACCTGACCCCGGTAATCAAAAACTAATGAAAGTCTTTGTCCTATCTTTAAGCCAGGGATGGCTTTATTAGCCCTAAGCAATAGTTCCTGTTTGGGCGGCTTTTCAACAACCACGGTATATTCGTTTTTATTATAAAAGACCATAATCGGTATCTGTTCATCAAATAAAACTTTAAGGAGAAAATCTTTTTCTATCCTTTTAATCGGTGTGGCCATGGGCTGCTCCTTATGTACTCCTAAAGGAAATATTTATATTGCAAAGGATCAAATGCGGTTTTGGTATCTATTTCCAATAATAAGTCATCGACAATCCATAGGGTGTCAACCAGATGAACATATACTGCCCCTGAAGCAGCTGTGTTTTGGCCGAGAATCCTTATTAAAAAAGAATAACGGCCCTCCCCTTCCAGCTTTCCCCCGCCAATACGATATTGGAGCGGATTTATTGTTTTAACCATTTCTGCAATTTTATCTTGTTCTTGAACAGGCAAAAAATTTAATAATTGCTTTGTATATTGCGAAGAGACAAGCCTATTACAGTAGTCCTGCGCTGCATCATATACCGGAAGGGGAACATTTCCCTGTCCAAGGTCACCTATTGAAAAGTCTTTGGGCAGACGCGGTATTTCATTTTTATTGGGGATTGTTAAATCGGCAGTTATTGAGATTGATTTGTTCACCGGTTCAGCGGAGGCAAGGCTTTTCATTTCTACCGTGGGGACCGTAATAGGTTTTATTGCTGAGGTGTTATTATTTTCAGTAACGGTCTGAGATGTACTTTCCTTCTTAATATTCTTAATAGAACAGGAGATTGTTAGACCCAATAGCACGCATACTATACAATTTCGTAAAGCATTCATTTGTATCATTTTACTATTTCCTTTGTATAACGTCAAAGGGAAACGCAAATTCTTATATAACTATGGACAGAAGCGGTTCTGGTCTATAATATCAGGCTAGAGGAGTTATATTATGGGCTTAACCGTTGCTGAAAAAATCATCAAGGCACATCTTGTTGATGGAAAAATGGAAAAAAACGCTGAAATTGCTATAAAAATAGATCAAACATTGACCCAGGATGCAACAGGTACCATGGCATACCTTCAGTTCGAGTCAATGGGGCTGGATCGGGTTAAAACAGAAGTCTCTGTATCCTATGTGGACCATAATACCTTGCAGGAAGACTGGAAAAACATGGATGACCATCGATACCTCCAGAGTGTGGCAGCCCGTTATGGCATCTGGTTTTCCCGGCCAGGAAACGGTATTTGCCACCAGGTCCATTTAGAACGTTTTGGGCTGCCAGGAAAAACCCTGTTGGGCTCTGATTCCCACACACCTACCGGCGGCGGCCTCGGCATGCTTGCCATTGGAGCCGGGGGGCTAGATGTAGCAGTTGCAATGGGTGGAGGCGCCTTTCATTTAATCATGCCCAAAATCGTCGGTGTAAAACTGACTGGCCGTCTTAAGGGAGCTGCGTCCGCTAAGGATATTATCCTTGAACTGCTGCGCCGAGAAACGGTAAAAGGCGGAGTAGGTAATATTTATGAATATTTTGGCGAAGGGGTTGCATCATTACAGGTAACCCAGCGGGCTACCATCTGCAATATGGGCGCGGAACTTGGGGCAACCACATCACTTTTTCCTTCCGATGAAAAAACAAAAGCTTTCCTTGAAATGAGAGGCCGGGGAAATCAATGGGTTTCTCTCCAAGCAGATCCAGATGCATCTTATGATAGGATCATAGAAATTAACCTTGAAGAACTTAAGCCCATGATTGCCCAACCCCACTCGCCGGACAATGTGGTCCCAGTAGCCCAGATTGCAGGTCTCCCGGTTGACCAGGTTGTGATTGGATCCTGTACCAATTCTTCTTTGGAAGACCTTGCCGCTGTGGCTTCTCTCGTTAAGGGAAAGGTCATCGATCCCCGTGTTTCAGCAGGTATTGCACCAGGAAGCAGGACAACCCTTTTAGCAGCTGAAAAGGCTGGTATTTTGGGAGAACTCATTAGAGCGGGCTTTCGTATTTTGGAAAGCGCCTGCGGCCCCTGTATCGGTATGGGTTTTGCGCCTAAATCAGGCGGCGTAAGTGTAAGAAGTTTTAACCGAAACTTCGAAGGCCGGTCCGGGACCGCAGACGCAAAGGTATACCTCAGTTCGCCGGAAACTGCCGCTGCGGCAGCTCTCACCGGCTGTATCACCGACCCCAATCAGTTTAAAATGGAGAAATCCAACCTTGACCGCTATTTAGCAGAAGGAATAGCTATTGCGGGGGATGGGATGCTCATTCCGCCGCTTCCGCTTAAAGAAGCACAAGAGGTAGTTATAGAACGGGGTCCTAATATAAAACCATGCCCCCGCCCCGAACCAATTGCCAATTCAGTGCGGCTCCCGGTGCTTCTAAAAACGGGAGATAATATCAGCACCGATGACATCATGCCCGCAGGGGCAAAGGTATTACCCCTTCGCTCCAATATTCCAGAAATATCCAAATATGTATTTACCCGGCTGGATCCGGAATTCTGGAAACGGGCACAGGAAGCAGGCAGCTGTGTCATCGTCGGAGGCAGCAATTACGGGCAGGGATCATCCCGGGAACATGCAGCATTGGCGCCCATGTATTTAGGGGTGAAGGCAGTGCTCGTAAAATCTTTTGCCCGTATCCATAAAGCAAATCTTATTAATTATGGCATACTGCCTTTGGTATTCAGCAATCCAGAAGATTATGAACAGGTAGATCCAAAGGACGAATTAGAACTGAATAACATCTATGCTTTTCTAGAATCGGGAGAAAGTGAGCTACTTATAAACAACAGGACAAAACAGAAAGTCATCAAAGTAAAGCTTGATGTAGATGAACGTTCCCGGCGCATCCTGAGAGCTGGCGGTCTTGTACCCTACACGAAGGCTGGAGGCAAATAACAAAAGAAATGAAGCAGGGTGTAGCGGATATTCTCTTTAATGGTTTCATTGAACCTTACCGGGATAATATTTGGGGGCATATATATGTGACACCGGCTATAGGAGAACTTTGCAGATCTGCTCCCTTTAATCGTCTGCATCATATCCGGCAGTTGGGACCAACCTATTTGGTTTATCCCGGCGCAACCCACACGAGGGCAGCCCATTCCATCGGCGTCTACCACCTGGCAAAAAAGCTTATCCTGCAGCTTATCGAACGGGGGGCTGATGAATGGGTGAGTCCACAAGGGATCCTTTCTTTTCTGTGTGCTGCCCTGCTTCATGATATTGGCCATTTTCCCTATACCCACAGCCTAAAAGATTTACCGCTTGAACAGCATGAAGTCCTTACGGGGCGCCTCATTTTGTCTCATGAATTAAAATCCCTTATCGGCAGAACTGGGGCAGATCCCTATATGACCGCTGCTATTGTAGACCATTCCCTTCCCTCTCAAGATAATAAGGAAATACATTTTTATCGCAATTTACTTTCCGGCGTGCTCGATCCAGACAAGTTGGATTATTTAAACAGAGATGCCTACCATTGCGGTGTTCCTTATGGCAATCAGGACATTGATTTTACATTGAGCCGATTATATCCGCACAAAGATCGCGGTGTATCTATCGATATAAAAGGGATTCCCAGCATAGAAGCGCTCCTTTTTGCCAAGTATCTTATGTACAGATCGGTCTATTGGCATCGGGAAGTCCGTTCTGCTACTGTGATGATTAAAAAAGCAATTCGGTATGGGCTTGCAAAAAGCATTATTCATCCAGAGGAGCTGTATAATTTGGATGATAGCGGACTCTTTACTAAGTTTGCAGCCCTTGATTATGAACCTTTTAAGCTAATACAATTGGTCCAGTCAGGGCATTTATGGCAGCCAATACTTGAAATACCTCTTCCTCTAGATGCAAGCAACAGACAAATGAGTTGGGAAGTGCGGGAAAGCGCTGAAGCGCTGCTTGCGGCATTTCTGTCCCGCAGCCTTAAAACAACTGTTTCAGAGAGTCAAATCATTCTAGATATACCAGAACCAATCTCATTTGAAACAGATCTGCTCCTTTATGAATCAAATAAGCCCTTCTTAACCGGTACTACGGTTTTTACCTCTGAAACAATCTCAGCATTTACAGAAAAGCTCAGAATGATACGCCTATTTGCCGCCCCTGAGCTATATGAAGCTGTTATGGAATCTAACAACATACTAGAAAACTTGCGAAATACAGAGATTTGGCTACACTTATAAAGAAGGAGCACATAATGGATATCCATAATACAACCGAAGATAGGGTTTTAAGCCTCATCCATGAAATATTTGACTCTATTGAAAAAGAAGCTAAACCCGATAGACCCTGTACCTGCTTTCAATGCAGACTCGACACAGCCTGCTATGTTTTGAATCGGTTGCCTCCCAAATATGTGGTATCAAGCAGAGGTGTTGCGAGGACTGAGAGTGAAACAATAGAAAAACAACAAGAAGATGCAGACATTGTATCGTTAATCTACGAGGGTCATCATAAGATTGCCAAATCTCTACGGCCCCATTTTGCCCATAATCCAGCGGACCGGGAATCACCGCTTAGCATTAAAGGACCGGTCTACAATCTTCCCACCATTATTGGTCGTGTTTTTAATGGCCTCAATTTTGAACCAGTGAATAATATCGATGTGGAACTGCTCGAAGATGGAAATCTTGCTCCCATGATCGATCCAAACTGGCAGAATCCCTACAGGCTTATTCCGAACACCGCCGGGACCTTTACATTTTGGCCCAAACCCAAAAGTGCAGAAAAGGCGGGGATGGAAAAAACTTTTTCCTTTTCCATCTCTATAAGGGCTGAAAATTTTGAGCCCCTGCAGCATTTCTTTACTATACACGTAACAAGCGAAGAACAGGTTCAAACAAGCTTCTCTATGCAGAGAACATTCAAAATTCCTGATTTGTATCTTTTCCCGCCTGGTAATGATAGTGAAGATAATTGACCAAGCATGAAGATTTTGATATATTCTCATCATATTACTCCGGGATGTAGCCTAGTGGCTAAGGCGCTTGCTTTGGGAGCAAGAGATCGGCGGTTCAAATCCGCCCATCCCGACAATCAATGAATATTTTTAAATCCGTTGCAAAGGCCATTCAAGATTTCGATTTAATAAACAAGGATGATAAGATACTCATAGGAGCTTCAGGCGGAAAAGACTCTTTGGCTCTGAGTTACATCCTTTCTAAGATGAGATATTGGAAAAATAGCGCCTTCTCCCTTGGGGCAATATACATCCAAAACAACGTTACGCCTTATAATAAGGAACTTGAATCCCTCTATAGCTCATGGAATATTCCCCTTGCTATCCTCAGTCAGCCTCAGAAAACTGGTAATGTTACTTCTTTAGATTGCTATACCTGTGCAACTCAGCGAAGGGAGTCAATTATGCATTATGCAGTAGAACATGGGTATAATAAAATCGCCTTTGGGCACCACCTTGATGACGCGCTTACAACACTGCTTATGAATTTGCTTTTACAGGGTAAAATTGATGTACTTGAGCCCAAAAGGTACTATGAATCTTTTCATGTTACCTTGATACGTCCTTTATTTTATACTCCAGAAGAAAGCATTATTCGATTTGTATCTCAGCAAGCCTGGCACACGCAAACCTGTACCTGTCTACGCGGGACTAAGGGGGTCAGATCAGAATATCGGAAACGTTTGGAATCACTAACCGGCGGTTCTCTCCAGGAAAAAATGCACTTGCTAACAGCGTTTAATTCACGCAAACATTAAATTGCTTTTAATCCGTAAATAGACAAAGTAGGTGCAAAATAACCGCAGGCTATCGTGAAGTCAATTTAATAATAAAAAGACCGGACTTCAGTATAAGTCCGGTCTCATAAGAAGTTGCGGCGAAGAGGACTTGAACCTCCATGCCTCTCGGCACCAGCACCTCAAGCTGGCGTGTCTACCAATTCCACCATCGCCGCGTGAAATTGTAGTTGCATACTACCGATTTCATCAAAAAATGTCAAGACAATTTTTTACATTTTTTTCATCTTAAGAGGCCAAAAAGATACAAAGAACCCGTAAACTTAGCCTATTCCCAAAATCCAATCACTTCTGAAATTGACTCAAGGGATTTGAAATAGGGCTTTATTCAACTTAATCCTGCACCTTTTCTGCCGAGAATAGAAGCATGGTATACTCAACATTTTTTGCCCGTACAAATAGATTGGGACTTTGTATAGCTGCCAGCCTCATACTTGCTGGACTCAACCTTCTAGGCTGTACCAGTGCCCCTCCGCCAGAGCCTGTTAAGGAAGACGATGTATGGACTTTGATTGACAAGGGTCAATCAGACAAAGTTCGCGATTATTTTAGAGGGAAAATGGATGTTAACACGACCGATTCTAAAGGACGCACTCCGCTGCAACGGGCTGTAGAAGCCAATGATGCGGAATTGACGGCCTTTTTTATTGCCCTTGGAGCTAATGTGGACACCCAGGATCCCATAGGCAGAACTGCACTTGAAATTGCCTGTCAGAATGAAGCCTATGCTTGTATCGAAACATTAGCCAAGGCAAATGCCAACATTTTTATTTCAAGTAAAAGCGAAACTGCTCCCCTTACTGTTGCTATACAGAAAGGAGAGGCAATGCTGCAGGCATTGTTAAACGAGAAAACCGCTCTGCAAAAAAATGAACAGGGACAAAATGCCTTACATATTGCTTCCAGTATGGGAAATATTACTGCGGTTCGCAGGATATTAGATTTTTCTATTCCTCCTAATATACGGGACTCTCATGGCAATACAGCTCTGGATTTAGCATTCCAATACGCCGATTCTTTTAAGCATGCGCAGGTCGCTGAAAAACTTATTCAATCTGGGTATATTAACAGCAATGAAGTATTTTCATACTTTTCAATTGCAGTCCGCAGTTCAAATCCCAACATACGGTTTGCAGATGGTCTTTCTCCATTGCATTATGCAAGCCGTTATGGCCATAGTGGCATCGTTCAGTTACTCTTAGAAAGAAAAGCGGACGTTAATATAAAAGATGGTTCAGGAACTACTGCGCTGCACGAGGCTGCCCGCAGCGGTTTTATCAATATTATGCAAATGTTACTCGATTCAGGTGCGACGATCAACGCTCAGGATGCAAAGGGTAACACGGCGCTCCATATTGTTATGCCCTCTATGGTCCGTAAGGACGGTATAAGTCTTTTACTTAATAGGGGTGCAAATACCAATCTTAAGGATAATCATGGTGACGCACCGCTTCATATATGTATAGCCCTTGATATGGGAAAGGATATTGCCAGTTTGCTTATCTCCCAAGGGGCTGATGTAAATATCCGCAATGCTAAGGGGAAAACACCGTTGCATATCGCGGTAGAGATGGACCGGAAAGATTATATTTCCATCTTGCTAAACAAACAGGCTGACATCTTTGCTGACGATATAAATGGCAAAACTCCCTTTGATGTGGCACTGGCATTAAAAAATAGCAGCTTAACCGAACTTATAACCCAGGATACAGTGCAAAAAAGCGATAATAAGGGAAATACCTTGCTCCACATCGCCACTTTGAGCGCTGCACCGGCGAGAATTATTGCCCATATTATTGACCAGAAGAATTTAGTGCAAAGCCGCAACAAGGCAGGCGACACGGCCTTGCATTTTGCGGTTGAACAGGATGAACGGGAAATTGGAGAACTCCTTATAACCCGGGGGGCTGATATTTTTGCGGTTAATGCAAAAGGCGAAAGCCCGCTTTATATTGCGCTTAAAAATCCTGATAAAATCCGCCAATGGATGCTCAATTCATCAACCTATGACGCCCGTGATGGTCTTGGGAATGGCATACTTCATTATACTGCCCAGTGGCAAATGGACTCGATTATTCCAATTTTAGTACAGCGAGGTGTCTCCCTTGAAATGAAAAATGCTACCGGTGAGACACCTTTGTTTTTCGCTGTAAAAAACAATGCCCCTCAAACAATAAGATCTTTGCTCGCTGCAGGTTCTAACATTCAGTCCCGGGATAAGCTTGGAAATACGGCGCTTCATGCAGCAGTACGCTGGAATGCGATCGCATGCGTTCCTGTGCTTATACAAGCGGGATTAGATCCGAATATCCAAAATTTGTCGGGAGACACGGCGCTGCATCAGGCGGTTCGTCTGGGCATGGGAGCCATTGTGACATCCTTGATTCAGGCTAAGGCAAATTTAGATCTCAGAAACAACCAAGGCAATACACCGCTTTTCGAAGCGATCACATCTGGTGTCCCTGCGAGTGTAGAACTGCTGCTCGAAGCTGGCTCCGATCCTATGGCCCGCAACCTGAACGGCGATACACCATTGCATATAGCCGTTGCAAGTAATCAAAAAGAAATTTGCAATCTCCTGCTTACTCGAGGTTCAGCTATACACGCCCAGAATGCAGCAGGGAAAACCCCTTTCCAACTGGCCATGGCAGGTTCATCTGATATTGTAAATACCCTTTTGACGAAGGATAGGCTTTCCCTCTCTGACGATTATGGGAGGTCACCACTCCACATTGCTATCCTTGCAGGAGCGCCGGTTGGAATTATAAAAACAATAATGGAACTAGGAGCCCGGCTCAATATTATTGATTCCCAAGGAAAAACACCACTGAGGTTAGCTGTTGAGGTTGAAGCCTGGGATACGGCCCGGTATTTAATCGATTCAGGATCTGATATATTTATCAAGGCTTCGGACGGAGAATCTCCAGCAGATCTAGCCATTACAAAGGGCCCCACGGTTATAAAAGTGCTTTTAAACTCAAAAAACATTAATAACCGGGATTCTATGGGCAACACGCTACTTCATTATGCGGCATCCAAAGGAAACAGTGAGGTAATCACAACTCTTCTTGAATTAGGGGCGATCAAAAATATAAAAAATAATGATGATGAGACTCCCTATGATACGGCGAAACGTTGGGGAAGAACTAATGCTATGAATCTTTTAAAGTAAAGCTAAAATAAAGCAGTTTCATCATTTTCATATTGTAGCCTGTAGAGCATTGCATACAGGCTATTTTTTTTAAGTAATGTATCATGGGTTCCAGATTCTACTATTTCACCATGGGACAGGACTAATATTCTATCAGCATGTTTAATGGTAGAGAGTCGATGAGCAATAACGATAGAAGTTCGGCCGGTCAATATCTTCTGCAAACCCTTCTGAATCAATAGTTCTGTCTCCGTATCAATAGAACTGGTGGCTTCATCAAGTACGATTACCCGCGGATTATGGGCAATAAGCCGGGCAAAACTTATCAATTGCCGCTGACCTGAAGAAATATTTGTTGATCCCTCTGATAAACGGGTTTGGTATCCCTGGGGAAGCTTAGAAATAAATTCATGGGCATATACAGCCTTTGCAGCATCTTCTACTTCTTTATCGGAAATCGGTAATCCTAATCGTATATTGTCCGCAATGGTACCTGAAAATAAAAAAACATCCTGCAAAACCGGTACGATTGCCTTCCGCAGGCTCGAGAGAGAATACTGTTCGATAGGAACATCGTCTAATAAGATTGTCCCTTCACCAATATCCCAAAGTCGGTTTAATACATTAGTTATGGTTGTTTTTCCTGCCCCTGTATAACCAACAATAGCGACCATCTCCCCTGGTTGCACGGTAAAGGAAATATGGCGAAGTACCGGTTCTCGGCCATTATAGGAAAATGAAACGTTCTTAAATTCAATTTTACCTTTGCATTGGGCTGAAACAGTTAACTTACCCTTGTCAGTTATCATTTCATCTTTATCCATTAATGCAAAGACCCGCTCAGATCCTGCCATGGCAGATTGTAGTATTGTATATTTTTCCGATATATCCTGAACGGGGAAATAGAACATCTGCACAAGATTGATGAATGCAATTAAAGTGCCAAGGCTTAAATGAAGGCCAATTATATAGGCCCCGCCAAAAAAGAGAACCACTCCAATAGTAAGGCTCGTTAAAAAGTCAATAATAGGCCGAAAGGTGGCATAGACATACATTTCTCCTAAATTAGCTTTGAGCAATTCAGTATTATGGGTTTTAAATTGATCTGAAACTGCCTTTTCCTTTACAAAAAGCTGTACGATATGAACACCAGAAAGTCGCTCTGACAAAAAGGAATTGAGACGAGAGGATGCAAGACGTTGACGCCTGAATGCATCACGGGATTTATATCGGTTAATAGCAGTTACAATTGCTACTGGAGGAAGGGTTAAAAAAGTAATCAGCGCTAGTTTGGGAGAAAGCCAAATCATAGTAATTAGAACCCCGGACATAACCGATATGTCCTTAAGGAAGGCGCTTAACACGGAAGTAAAAAACTCGTTAATTGTTTCCACATCGCCGGTAAGCCGAGTAACCATGCGACCTACCGGGTTTCGACTTAAGAAAGCTGTAGACTGAAATATCGTTTTCTTGAATAGCTCAAGCCGGATATCCTTCATGATATTTTGAGCTATGATAGTGGTTATAAAAGTTTGCACAAAGGTTGCAAGCAATATAAGTATAAGGATAATAAGAAAAAGGATTCCGGAGCGTATAAGAAAATTGAAATCCTGCCGTTTTACTTCACGAATAAGTTCACTAGGATATGTTTTTAGAATTTTTTCCGGTATTGCAGAATAGGACCCGTTACTGATACTAACCTTTTGCAATTCAGCTTTTGGAGAACCGTTAAAAACATACCAAGGTTCACTATCGATAATAGATAGTTCTCTAAGACGTTTTTCCAAAGCAGCTGGTATGACAATATCTTTCGATTTTAAAACAAACTTTTTATTGCCAATAACAATGGTTTCCTTAAAGGATACGATATCTGAAAAAAGTTTTTTTTCCTCCTGTGAAAGTTGAGGACCTTGAGCAATAAAGAAAGTTTCATCGATTGCTATGTATTGGGAAATAATTGAGGTATCGATAATTTTTTGAACAATCACAGGAAGAGATAATTCTCCCAAGGTTGAAATGACCAGAGCAATGAAAGCAGCAAAAGCATGTAATTTGTAAGGTTTAAGATAGGAGAGGATTCTCCTTACCAGTTTGCTATCGTATTCTTTTACAATTTCTTCGGTTTCATAATATTCAGCCATGATGATGTTCTAACCTTTGCAGTTCAGCCATCTCCGCGAAATATCCTCCCGTTTTTATTAAATGGGAAGGAGTTCCTGCTTCGAGTATCTTTCCTTGATCGAGTATTACAATAAAGTCAGCTTTTTTAAGTGTAGAAACTCGGTGAGAAACGATTATCGTTGTTTTTCCCTTACGATTTTTTAGAATTTCATTTAAAATGTGCTGTTCTGTCTCGGTATCTACCGCTGAGAATGCATCATCAAGAACTAAAATATCTGGATTTTTTATGATAGCCCGTGCAATAGATAACCTTTGTTTTTGTCCGCCAGAAAGTGTAAGGCCTCTCTCTCCAACAATTGTATCCAATCCATCTTTAAAATCCCGCAGATCCCGGGTTAGTCCAGTTAATGCTACAGTTTCCATTATAAGGTTTTCAGAGGCATATTCATTGCTAAAAATAATGTTATTTTTTATTGAATCCGAAAATAGAAACGGGTCCTGCGGTACCATTCCAAAACGCTGTCGTAAGGATACCAAGTCCCAATCTTTAACATCCACATTATCAAGAAACACAGTTCCATCATCAGGATCGATAAGCCGGCAAAGAGCTTTGCAAAGGGTTGATTTCCCAGAACCGGTCCTACCCATGATTCCCATAACAGATCTAGAAGGAATATCTAAAGTAATATTGTGAAGAGCTGATGTTCCATCGGGATATATAAATGAAAGGTTTTTTATCTTGATATAACCTGAGTTACCAGCAATAGGTCCTTTTGTTAATTCTCTTGACCTAATGGTTGGTGGAGCAGCAAAAATCTCATTGATTCTTCCAAGGCTTGCAGCACCCCGCTGTATCATATTTATTAAGAATCCCATGCCAAGCATCGGCCAGATAAGCATCTGGAGATAGCTGAACATAGCAACCAAGGTGCCTGCAGAAAGCTTTCCTTCAATAACCTTTCCGCCACCTATAACAAGCAATATAAGCGTGGTTAAGCCTGAAAGAAAAGAAATCATGGGGAAAAAAAAGCCATATACTTTTACAAGCGATACATTATCATTTTTATAATCATTATTATTTTTTGCAAAAAGGTTAACAAAATATTCTTCTTTTACAAAGGATTTAATTACCCTCATACCAGCAAAGGTTTCTTGAACCGTTTCGCTCATGGATGAATATGATTCCTGAACCTTTTTAAAGCGCCCTCCTATCATATTGCCAAAACCCACAATAAGCAGCGTAATTACGGGAAGCGGAATAATGGCAAACAATGCGGTATCTCGATCTTGTATCAGCATAATGATAATAATCGCAATAGCCATTACGGTACTATCAAAAAATGCAACAAAACCTATACCAAGAGCATTCCGAACCGCATTAAGATCATTGATGGCACGGGCTAAGAGGTCTCCAATTTTATTTTTCTGGTAAAAATCATAGGATAGTTCCATAAGATGGTTAAACAGACTTTGCCGTATTTCTGTCTCTATTCTACGGGAAGCACCGTTAATAAAATATCTCCAGAGAAAGCGGCCCACACTAATAATTGCCGACAAAGCAAGCATCCCAAGACATAAAAGACCTAAGGACCTCAAAGTCGCTTGTTGATTAGAAAGCGAATCTATTGCAGATTTAATAAAAAGCGGTATGAGAATTTGGCCCAGGTCGACAATAATGAGACAGAATAAACCGGCTATATAGTTTGGAATAGAGGGGGCTAAATATGGCCAAAGAGTTTTAAATTCCCGTAAAGAATAGTTTTTTTGATTTTCATCAGCCATGAATTACTTCTTTTGAGAAAATGGATCATCCTTTTTTTTCTGGTCCGCTTCAAGTTTTGCAGCCCAGATATCTTGTTTTTTCTTTACCGTCTCTGCATCATCCCGTTCACCAAGCAAGACATGGATTCGGCGTAAAGCCCCCAAAAAATTGATGGCCTGTTTAAAGTCATCGATCCGGTTGGTAGACAGTTCATATTTTTCCCGGTACCGATCTGCGGCCTGCATTAATAGACGCTTTATAGTGCGCATATGGTACACGCTGACTTCATAATCAGGCGAACGGGGATCAAAGTTTGCAACCGCATTTTTCAAATCGAAAATATTCTTTGCAACCGTTGCAAATCGGCCTTCAAGCTCTACAAAAGCCCATTTCCATTTAGTGTTATCGCCATATGCATCTTCCACCATTTGAATTGCAAGCCCCAATTTCCGTATCAGGGCATACCGTCGTTCTGCGTTAAGGCCTTCTAGATCTTTGAGTTTTTCTGCATAATCAGAATAGGGAACATCAATATAATTGCTGACCACTTCTTCCAGATATATAATTACCTTATATAAGGCTTTTCGTGCTTCGTTGAGATGTTCTTCATTTTTAACTCCAAGTACAGCCTGTGAAATACCATTCATAACAAGATAATAAGAGGCAAGATTGAGCATTTCATCGGCCAAAGTAAGCCTTTTATAAGCTGCCCCATTGGGGTCTTTCTGCATTAAAGAAAGAATACTTCGTTCTCTTGCTAATATAGCTTCAGTAGCTTCTTTATACGGTTTAATGCGCTCATAATACTGGTGTTTTTCTTCCTGGGAGATCTTTGCCATTAATTCCTCCCCTGGCTATTGCTTGCCAGTTGACTATATTTCGCCAGTAACTCGTCCGCATGGGCCAGTGCGGCATTGGCTGCCGCATCTCCAGCCAACATACGGGCTATTTCTTCTCTTCTTTCTTCTTTGCTAAGGATTCTTAAGGTGGTGACAGTTCTTTCGCCTTCTACCTTTTTTTCAACCTTGAGATGGTTATGGGCTCGAACTGCTATAGTTGCAAGATGGGTAATACAAAATATTTGTTTATTCTTACCTACCTGCGATAGGTGTTCACCCACAGAAAGGGCTACTTCTCCGCCGATTCCCGTATCAATTTCATCAAAAACAAGGGTTTCCACAGTATCAGTATTGGCTAAAACGGTTTTTATTGCAAGCATAACCCGTGAAAGTTCACCGCCGCTTGCAATTTTAGATAGTTCCTTTACCGGTTCCCCGAGATTAGCGGATATTAAAAATTCCACATCATCCGCCCCGTAGGGCCCAATAATTTTCGCGTTGCCATTCATACCCTTCGGTTGAACCTGAATAACAAACTGTGCTTTTGGCATCCCGAGGGTACTTAAAATCTTTGTAATTCGTTCTGCAAGAATAGTTGCAGCCTTTTGGCGCTGCAGAGACAGGTCGGCTGCCTTTCGAGTAATTTCTTGCTCTAATGCCGTAATGGCCTCTTTAAGGGCTGCCCGATCTTCATCTAACTTTGAAAGCTTTTCAAGTTCATTAATTGCCTGCTCTTTATAAGAGAGCACATCAGCTTCTGTGGCCCCATATTTTTTCCTGAGCTTAAACATAAGCGCGAGCCGTTCTTCTATGCTTTCAAGTCGATTTTCATCAAACCTTAATGAATTCCTGTAATTGTCTAACTGGTCTGCGGTATCTTCTAGCTCGTAATAAAGGTCGGAAAATCTTTGAGAAAGAGATGATAAGGAACTGTCTATAGCCGCAGCTGCCTCGAGTGAGGTTTTGGCCTTCCTTAAAAGCGGGATAGCAGATAGATCAGAATGGGACAATAAATCCGCGGCACCGTTAATATGGGAAGACAGTTTTTCATATTCTGCAAGCTTTTTTGCTTCCAATTCTAATTCTTCAGTTTCGCCCGGTTTTGGATTTACCTTAGAAATTTCTTCTATAGCAAAAGATAGAAGCTCCTGTTTTTCTTTTCGCTGTTTTTCTGTTTCTATAGACTTTTCAAGCTCCTTTCGTTTTTCGGACAATTCCATAAAAACGCCGGTAAAAGCCTGAACTTGGTCTTCGATGCCTGCAAAACGATCCAGATAACGACGGTGATTTTCTTTTTTTAATAAAGATTGATGTTCATGCTGCCCGTGTATATCAAAAAGAAAGGATGTAAATTCCTGTAAATCCGCCCTTGTAACCGGAACATCCTGGATATAGATAGATCCCCTACCATTTTTCTTAATATTTCTTCGTATAATAATGCGCCCTTCATCGGGGGTAATTTCTTTTTCTGTAAGCCAAGCAGCCACATCGTCATTTTTAGAATTTATAGAAACGATTCCTGAAACACTAGCTTCCTCACAGCCTGTACGAATAACTTCTATATCTGCCTTATCGCCGAGGAGAAAACTAAGGGCCCCCACAATAATTGACTTACCAGCGCCGGTCTCACCTGTGATGATGTTAAGACCATCGTCAAAATGTACAGAAAGCCTGTCAATTAACGCATAATCCTTGATCACTAGTTCATCAAGCATCGGGGCCCCCTGACCAATTCAATTTTGTCCGTAAAACCTTATAAAAAACCTTTCTGTCGGAAGCAATTATTTTGGCTTGAAATGGAGCCTTTTGCAAGATCAGTCGGTCTCCTTCGGACAATTGTATTACTTCCTGTCCATCTACGGTAAGCAGAACGTTGCTTCGTTGTCCAGATTCTACATCAACAACGATTCGTTCATGGGCAGGAATAACCATAGGGCGATTAGACAATGTAAAAGGGCAGATTGGATTGATTATGAATGCTTCCAATTCTGGATCGAGTATAGGGCCTCCTGCGGCCACAGAATAGGCAGTTGAGCCCGTTGGTGTTGCAATGATAAGACCGTCTGCACGGAAGGGGCCCAAGTCTGTGGTATCTGTACTAACATCAAGCCGTATGATTTTTGCAATACCTGAAGCAGAAACGACCGCATCATTTAAGCAATATCTGGTATCCTGCAGCACTCCCCCGCGCCATAGTTCGACTTTTAGCATTAAGCGTCGGGAAACTGGTATAAGGCCATCCATCCACTGTTGGAAGACCTGTTCCCATTGCTCAGGATGCACAGCAGCAATAAAACCAAGGGTCCCAATATTAATAGGAAATACGGGTATAGAAAAAGGAGCCATACAGCGGCTTGCATAGAGAACGGTTCCATCACCACCAAGGGTAAAGGCAATGTCATAAGCACCCTGAGGAGATAGTTCTGGTTTACCTTCGAATGGGCAGAGGAATACCGTATGACCCTGAGATTCAAGGGTTGATTTTATAGAATGCATCAGAGCGGAAGCATTTTCTTTATGAAGGTTAACAATCAGTATTATACGTGCACCCATAGCTTCCTGACCCTTATTTTCGCTATTATTCAACTATGGCAAAGTTGCAAGAACCTTTGCAATTTTTTCAATCTGTTTGCCCGAAAGGCGTGGATAAAATGGGAATAGTACTGTTCGTAACGATAATGAATAGGCAATCGGAAACATATTTTGTATTTCTGTCATTTTAGTAATGATTGTATTAGTAAAAGCATTTTCTACTGCCACTTCTTTTTTATTTGCATAGGCCACCACATCCTTTAAGCCTGTTTGCAGAACAAGAGGGAACGCATAATTGTTATATTCAGCTATATCCATCTGAATAAATCGTTTATGCCTCGTCCGCAATGCGGACTGTAAAAATATTTGAGCTATTTCTTTTCTTTTTTCAAAGTTTTTTTCATGTTCCTTAAACTGGACAATTCCCATTGCAGCATTCATATCGGGGAGCTGGTATTCTGGTGGCAGTTCCATACTCTGCCTAAGGACCGATGCCTCTCTTCTATTAACTGCATAAAGAATGGCTCCACCACCGGCGGTAAGAACGTCCCGGGATTCGAGGCCTAACAAACAGAGGGTACCGAAAGTTCCTACCTTAAACTCTCCCACATTGGTTCCGTAACTGCGGGAAATGTCTTCTATAATAGGAATACCAAATTCAAGGAACTCTTCAGTATGAGGCACATATCCTAACGTATGATGGTTTATAATACAACGGACAGGAACCTCAGCTCTTTTTAAAGCTTCTGTAATGGTTTCCTTTGTCATATTACCTGAATGCTCATCCACATCTGCAAAAATGGGAGTTAACGAAAGATCTTTGAGTACCTGTAGATAGTACAAAGGTGACAGGGCGGATATAAGAATACCATCATTCACCGGTATATTAAGTGCTTTTAAGGCAAAAAAAAGAGCTAATGCAGGACTTCTGAAACTGATACCATAATCAAATTGAATATATTCTTTTGCAACCGTAAGTAGTTTATCAGTAAAATCACCAGGGCCTAGCGCATCATCAACCAGGGCTGACAAAACGGCATCCATTTCTTTTCGGCGTATAGTAGGTGAGAAAACTTCTATTTTCATCTGTAATCCTCGTTTTAGTAATTAATGCCGTAATTCGTTAATTTTTTGTAATTCTTTCGGATTGAATAATCTCCGTATATCTAGAATGATAAGATATCCTTCTTCGTTTTGAATTACACCCTGTATATATTCTGCACCTATACCGCTTAGCATTTGTGGAGGAGCCTGAATTTGTTCATTTTCTATAGTTACAACCCGTGCTATTTTATCGATGACCACACCCAATTTCATTCCATCTAGGTCTATAATAATAAATCCTGATAATAACTCTTCATCTTCGCCAACCACAGCCTTTTTAATATGGAATCGCTTATGTAAATTGATGATGGGAATTATCTCACCGCGTAAATTAATTATACCTTCTACATATGATGGCGCGTTAGGTATAGGCCGAATATCTTGGACCCGAACAATTTCTTTAACATCCATTATGTCAATGCCATAGTGTTCTTCGCCGAGTTGAAATGTTACCAGTTGGTATTGATATTCCCTTTCAGTCATGTAAATTTCCTTTCAGGCCTCATCTTGCCTTTGTCTTATTCTACTTTACTATTGAAATCGCATTTCTTCAAGAGTTATCTTTTTGAGAAGGGCAGCTGGAATAAAAAAAAAGCCTGGCGACTACCTACTTTCCCACCCCTTCGAGAGGCAGTATCATCGGCGTAAGAGGGCTTAACTTCCGTGTTCGGAATGGGAACGGGTGTAACACCTCCACTATGGTCACCAGGCA
>NZ_JAJUHW010000050.1 GCF_029265695.1 Gracilinema caldarium
AAAGGGTCCTAGAGTAAAACAAGGGGGATCACATGGAAGGTCTATCGGATCTGTCATGGATGTCCCAGGTTGCACTGGGGACTCTTGAACGTTTCGAAGTTGAAGGCTACCAGGTAGTGGCAGTGGCGGGTTCTAAGGGCGCTACCTACCAGTACAGGCTCCTTTTTTTCGAAAAAACAAGCAATCATCCCTTTTATGCCATCAACCTAGAACGGACTATTTTGGGCGATGGGGTACTTACCGAGCAGATTGGGTCTCAACATCATACCTTAGAACACATTCCCCTGCCCCGTAATTATGAGGAATTCCGTATAAAGGCCCTTGAGCGGGCCCTCTCTTTTCTTCCAACAATAAAAAATTAGATTGCTTGCGGTTGCGCGCGGTCTCAATGAAAGTGCATGCAACCGCTGCAACTCATCGCGGTTTCTGATGCAGCTTTTGTACCCCCCTTGAGTTTTGAAAGATCCTTAAAATTTAAAAAATCTACTCAAGTTTTCTTTCATACTTTCCGATAATTGAAGAGCTGAATTGTGCGGCTTATATGCCCCGCTCAGTAGAACAGGCTTCCCCTATTAGGAAGATCGGCATATTTGACAAAACATTAAGCATATTTGTGGGATTTACGCGGAGACACGGATGCCTCCGCAGATCATACTATCAAGGAGGATGACATGATCATCAACCACAACCTGAGCGCCATGTATGCGGACCGCTCACTCAAGGTTACCCAGTCGGCTTTGGCCAAGGATATGGAAAAACTTTCCTCTGGCCAACGAATCAACCGTGCCGGTGATGATGCTTCTGGTCTCGCGGTTTCCGAAAAAATGCGGAGCCAGATTCGGGGCTTGAATCAGGCTTCCACCAACGCTGCCAATGGTATTTCCTTTATCCAGACCAGCGAAGGATACCTGCAGGAAACCCAGGACATTATCCAGCGGCTCAGGGAACTGGCAGTCCAGTCAGCCAACGGAATCTACACCGACGAAGACCGCATGCAGATCCAGGTGGAAGTGTCTCAGTTGGTCGATGAAATCGACCGGATTGCAAGCCATGCCCAGTTTAACGGCATGAATATGCTAACAGGACGCTTCGCTCGCCCCACCGGCGAAAATGTGGTAACCGCATCTATGTGGTTCCATATCGGCGCCAACATGGATCAGCGGGAACGGGTGTACATTGGCACCATGACCGCTTCGGGGCTCGGTATCCGCAACTTTGGTGATGGGACCATTCTTTCCCTTTCTTCACCGGACAGCGCCAACCGGTCTATCGGAACCTTGGATGAAGCGCTGAAAAAGGTGAACAAACAGCGGGCAGATTTGGGAGCCTATCAGAACCGTCTCGAACATGCTATCCGTGGCATCGATATCGGTGCAGAAAACCTGCAGGCCGCTGAATCCCGTATCCGGGACACCGATATGGCCAACCAGATGGTATCCTACATGAGGAACCAAATCCTCTCCCAGTCGGGAACCGCCATGCTGGCCCAGGCAAACCAGAGAACAAATTCGGTCTTGCAACTTCTCCAGTAGCGTAGTACATTATAGGGTAACAAGAGCTGTCAGGCATGCCCGACAGCTCATTTACCCTTTGTTCTTTGAAAAACACCCTCGCGGTAAACATGGGGCGGCACGGAGTAGACCTTGAGTTTTCGAGGACTGCTCCGTTCTGTAAGGACATCCAGGTTCCGGGGTTGGCGCGATCCCCCCAAAACCTGGTTTCCATTCCATGGAACGACCATCGGCTATGGATAGCCAAAGGTATTATCGCAAGGAGGGTCATATGATCATTAATCACAACATGAGCGCCATGTACGCAAACCGGCAGCTTGGGGTTACTCAGGCCGATGTGGCGAAAAACATCGAAAAACTGAGCTCCGGCCAGCGTATCAACAGAGCTGGGGACGATGCTTCTGGTCTTGCTGTTTCCGAAAAAATGAGGGGACAGATCCGGGGTCTGAACCAGGCACAGCGCAATATAGAAAACGGTGTGTCTTTTATTCAGACCACAGAAGGATATCTCCAGGAAACCCAGGATATACTTCATCGGATCCGGGAGCTCTCCGTTCAGTCTGCTAACGGTATTTATACCGATGAAGACCGGATGCAGATCCAGGTCGAAGTATCCCAGTTGGTCGATGAAATCAACCGGATTGCAAGCCATGCCCAATTCAACGGTATGAACATTCTCACCGGCGCCTTTGCCCGGAACTCTACCGTTAATCGTATTATGCAATTCCAGGTTGGCGCGAACATGGACCAGAACGAACGGGTCTATATCGGAACCATGACCGCTCAGGCCCTTGGTTTACAGGGCGCTCAGGGTGATGCTGGGATAATTTCCCTCTCCAATCCCGAGGGAGCCAACCAGGCCATCGGTGTGGTGGATTCTGCCCTCAAGCAGGTTTCCAAACAGCGGGCAGATCTTGGTGCCTATCAGAATCGTTTTGAAATGGCCGCCAAGGGCGTTGCTGTTGCCGCTGAAAACCTTCAGGCTTCCGAATCCCGTATCCGGGACGTGGACATGGCGTCGGAAATGGTCAACTACACCAAGAACCAGATCCTGTCCCAGGCTGGAACTGCTATGCTGGCCCAGGCTAATACCCGGACCCAGTCTGTAATGCAGCTTCTTGGTTAATAAAAAGTAAAGGCTACCCAAGAGACATCTGGACGTCGTCTTTTGGAAAGCAAAAAACGGGGGAAGTTCGCGCCCTTCCCTCGTTTTTCTTTTTTGTAATTTATGTTTTATAAGGGGGTACCTATGGGTATGCAAATTAGTACCGTAGGATACGGATATCCTGCGATAGGACTCCCGCAAGATCGTGGACCTGGACCCCAGGCTCATATACCCGTTACGGAGGGCCGCACGGACGCGCCTTCCCGCTTTGAAGCATCCTTGCCGGGAACTAACTCAGAGCAGGTCTATCCTGTACAGGATCTGCAAAAAGTTGCAGATGAATTGGAAAAGATTAGCCTTGCATTCAGCAGAAAACTGCGCTTTGTCGTGGATTACAAGACAAAGGAAGTGATTGTCAAGGTTATTGATCCATCTTCCGATAAGGTGATTAAGGAACTTCCGCCCGAAGAGATGCAAAGGCTGCATCAGCGTATAAAAGAAACTCTTGGGCTTCTGTTTGATCAGACAGTTTAATAGGGCGGAACCATAGAAGGATCGATGTCGGACATATATATTCCCGGAGTAAAAAGCCGCTACGATACGGATAAACTCATTGAAGACCTGATGAAGGTCGAACGTATACCAAAAGAACGGGCTCAAAAAAACGTAGAAAACTTAAAAACAGAAAAAACCAACTGGCAGGATCTCGGCCGGCGGATGGCGGGACTCCGGGAAAGCGCCCGCAATCTGTATTCATTTCAAAGTCCTTTTACCGAACGGGTGGTTAAATCTGCCGATGAGTCGGTTATTTACGGAACTGCCGGCAGAGATGCGGCCGAACAGGAACGAAGTTTTATTGTAAAACAAATAGCAAGCGCTGATCGCTTCTTATCTAAACCGCTGCCGGAAAATTATACGGTTCCTCCTGGGAACTATACATTCGGAGTCGGTAAAGAAAGTCTTTCATTCACCTACCGGGGCGGAAGCCTTAAGGATTTTGCCGAAGCTATTACAAAACGAGGCAGGGACATACTGCGGGCTGATGTAATTACCGTAGAGCCGGGGACTCGATCCTTGGTTATTGAAGGTCTTAAAACAGGGTCTGCAAACCGGCTTACTTTTAAGGAAGATGCTGAAAAGCTTGCCCTTTCAGCCGGAATGATCGAAAAAATTGATTCAGTAAGCCGTAATCTTCTTTCAGATCCAGTAAACATCCCGTCTGGTAGCACGAAACAACTAAAAATCAGCCCTTCCCTTCCGACAAAAAGTGGGCTCATGCTTTCCTATGAGATCGCAACCAGGGTTAAAAATGATGCAGATGAGGAAGCTCCCGGGCCGCCTCCTGGGCCGGAATTACCCTCCGCTGGCAGTATTACTTACGGCGGCATTACCATAGAAAATGATCCCGCAGCTGTTTCTCTGCCTTCTTATACCCCACCGCCCAAACCTAAAAGGGTAGACACCATGGATGTGGTGCAGCTTTCTTTTTCTGACGGTACCACAAAGCTGCTTCCTCCCATCACCGATTCCACGGAATATAAAAATTATCAATTTAGGATTGCCGATATCAGCGAAGGCAAAACGATTTCATCAATTTCTGTGATAAACGGCAACACCCATCGAGACATTTTACTGCAGAATGTGCGTATTTATGACAGCGAAGCCAATGAGGGTCTGAGACCCCTCCGCGCAGTTTCCACTGCCCAGGATGCGATCCTTAGCATGGATGGTATCCAGGTTACTCGTTCCTCCAATACAATCGACGATCTCATACCTTCTGTAAAACTAACCTTGAAAGGCACCAGTGATAAAACGGTAAAAATAAACGTAGAACCAGACCGGCAAGCGTCTAAAGACGCGATTATCAGCCTGATCGCAAACTATAATAGGCTCCTTGCGGATTTGAATGTACTCACCAGAAATGATGATAAAATTATTCAGGAATTAACCTACCTCTCCAAGGACGAGCAGGAAGAGATGAAAAAAAAACTGGGAGCCATGCAAGGAGACTCCACGCTTAATACCTTTAAATCGGCCCTGCAGCGGCTTGCCACATCCAGTTATCCGACCGCGTTAGAACGGGAAATGGCACTACTAGCCCAGATTGGCGTAAGTACCGACGTACGTAAAGCAGGCTCAAGCCAGGGTTACGACGCAAGCCGCCTCCGGGGATATTTAGAGATTGATGAGAAGGTCCTAGACCAGGCACTCCAGACAAAGTTGCCCGCCGTTAAGGAATTGTTCGGAAAAGATACCGATGGGGACCTAATAGTTGATTCAGGTTTTGCCTTCGCCTTAGATAACCTTATTCGCCCCTATGTACAAACCGGCGGCATCATTGCCCTTAAAACTAGCGGCATTGACAGCAGAATAGGTCAGGAAGAAAAACGCATAGAAAGTCTAGATAAACAGCTCGCCGCTAAGGAGCAAAGCCTAAAACAGCAATATGGGAAAATGGAAGGGGCCTTGAACAGCATGGAAAAAACATCTACCTCCCTTGACCAATTTAGCAAATCATCGAATCAGTAGGAGCAGCTATGCAGGTAACAATTAACGGCAACAATACGGACCTGGTAATCGAAACAGAAAAAAACCTCGGAGAACTTTTAGCAAATTTAGAACTCTGGCTCGAAGACCGGGGCTTTAGTGTAAGCGGCCTCTCGGTAAACGGAGATTCAGTTTCTGCAGAAGGGCTTGAGCAGCTTTACAGCCTCGATCTTGCAAGCATTAAAACCCTAGATGTACTTGCTTCCAGTTGGGTAGAACTATATCACCAGGCACTGCAGGATGCACTGCAGCTCGTTAAACAGATTCAGGAGGTATCGTTTCAGGAGCGGACTGAGCTTGTAAAAGCATGGCACAATTCAGCCAGCATGCGTTTCATAATGGATAGGGATACTGAACTAGGACAATATCTAAACTCCGCTTTTACAAATCAAGGAGCTTTGCACAATGGATTAGAAAGTGTCATCCTTGAACGGATTGGAGAACTCGAAAATCCGCTGCAGGCAGCAAAGGCAGTTCAAATGCTCCTATCTGAAATTATACAACGAATGGAAAATCTCCCTCTGGATCTGCAAACCGGAAAGGATCGTCAGGCTATGGAAAGCCTTCAGATGTTTTCGGTTATCATGAGTAAACTATTTAGACTGCTCCCTCTTTTTTCGTTCATGGAGATTAATACGGAGACACTTAAGCCCCTACTGGAAGAAATCGGAAGCACATTGCAGGAACTACTCACAGCCTACGAGTCAAAAGACACGGTTCTCGTGGGAGATTTGGCAGAGTACGAAATAGCACCACGGCTTCGTTCTTTACAGGAAGCCCTGGAGCCTCTTATAGCATCCACTTAGGAATTTGAGTATGTCCATCTTTGTACTTCAGTCTCCCTACTTTAAAGAAAACGATCCCCAAAGCATGATCATAGTTCTTGTGGTAATAGTCGTATTTATTGTCGTCATGAGTACTATGAATATTGTTCGCAATGGCATAGGCGGCACTGGAATAAAGAGGGGAGCGGGCCCGCGAAAATTCAGCAGATTTGCATTGCGTCGGGCCGCGGCCAGTCTTGGACTCGATCGGGACCAAACAGAACTTCTGGAATGGGCCTTCAGAACCGAGGGAATTACCGATCCAGAAATAACCCTTTCTAATCCATCATTGCTCGACAAGACTTTTAAACATGCTTACCGGGCTATTGAGAAAAGCGCGGAAACAGAAGCAATTGCGGAAGAGCAAAAATCAATTCTATTTTCAATTCGCAACAGGGTAGAAGCGGCACGAAGCAGTACGAGTAAAATTACTTCCAGCAGAAAACTGCCGGATAATATGCCGGCAACCCTAACCAGTCCTAAGGGAGAAACTTATCCGGTAAAAATCATATCATCCAAAGGGGATGAACTCCTGGTAGATTGTCCCCGCAGTGCGGTGGGCACTCCCCTGCGTCTTCCCCGCGGGGCCAAGATTCAGCTTTCCTTTTATTCTAAGTCCAGTCAGGGCTACCGTATGGAAAGCCGAGTCCTTTCCATTATCGAAACTCCCCGCGGTCCTGCCCTACAGCTTGCCCATTCGGAAAAAATAGAAGCCTTGCCAAACCGCAGATATAAACGTAAGCAAACCCATATTTCGTGTTTCTTTTCACTGGTGAGAATTGAGCAGCGACAGATAGGTAGAAAAATTGAAAAAAAGACCCTTGTAGACGACAGGAGATCCCTTGGCACCATACTCGACATTTCTGCCGGCGGCTGTGCGATTAAGAGCGCTGCCGCACTGAATGCGGGGGCATACCTAAAAATCGAATTTGATGATGATCACGACCGCAGCCATGCGGCCCTTGGCAGGGTAATCCGTACTAATAAAACCGGCGGTATCGGCGGTATCATGCATATCCAGTTTGCGAAGATTCCACGGAAAACCCTGAACGCAATAAATGCCTTGGTATTTGAATATGACCAGGATTGACGGAAAAGCCGGGAAACCTTACAATTTTTAACATTATGAAGATAATTGGGATAAAAGACATTAGCAGAAAGGAAACCCATATTTATTATAGACGCGTTTTTAATGGAACTGCGGTTATGGAGCTCATGCATAAAAACGTAGAGAAACGAATAGAGTTTATTATAGAAACCACCCCAATGGGGAAAAAACATATATCAGTTTCCATGCAGGATCATGTCGAATATCCCTTAATGCCCTTAATTCAAAGTCTTCGTCATAAAATTGCTGAGCTCGATGCCGAGGGGGGGTTACCCTGATCGAGTATATTACCCATACAGAAGAAGAAACAATTGGCCTTGGCTTAAAAATTGGCTCCCTATTGCAAGCTGGTTCTGTGATAGCTCTTTTGGGAGGGCTTGCGGCGGGAAAAACTACCCTTACCAAGGGAATTGCTCAAAGCCTCGGTATTCAAGAACCTGTAACAAGCCCCACCTATACCATTATCAGTGAATATGGGGGAACTGTAACGCTGTATCATATGGACTGTTACCGTCTGGAAGGCGAAGAAGATGCTCTTGCCATTGGTATTGATGAACTACTCTACGGCAATGGCATCTGCGTCATTGAGTGGAGCGAACGAATCTCCAATCTGCTTCCTCCACATACTATTTTTATAGAACTTGCCGTATTGGCTGAAGGTTCCCGCAGAATACGGATAACCGGTAAAGATTTTGAGGCCCGATTATGAACATACTAGCCCTAGATACCGCAACTGATATTCTTTCTGTAGCTCTAAAAACAGCGGCCGGAACCTGGTATATGGAAAGCGATGCGGGATTACACCATTCGGAAAGGCTGCTTTCAATGATTGATACCTTACTGGTCCAAAGCGGCACCCAAAAACGGGATCTAAACCTTTTAGCTTGCATGGAAGGCCCTGGATCCTTTACGGGACTGCGAATCGGCTTTGCCACCGTTAAAGGAATGGCTACAGCATTAAACATACCCTTTATCGCAATCCCTACCCTAGACTGTATGGCATATTCCTGGGGAACCTGGCCAGGTTATGTACTCCCCGTTATTGATGCAAAAAAGAATTGTTTTTTTTGGGCCCTGTACCAGAAGGGCAGACGAATTACCGATTTTTTTGACAGTCCGCTTTCGGATGTGCTTCAGTCTATAAAAGATAACATCGCAATACAGCCGCTTCTTGTCACCGGAATAGACGCAGAACTTGCCTTTAAAGCCCTGCAAACAGAATACGTTTCGCAGCTTTCCTCCGACCAGATTCTGCTGAATCCGATGTTTCGAAAAGGAAATGCAAAAGAATTACTTGTATTGGCAGAAAACAGGTTTAGAATTGAAGAAAAGGGTTGTGAAGACAACTCTGGACCAGTCTATCTGAGAAAAAGCGACGCGGAAATAGCTATGGGTGTTTAGTCAGGGGTGTATATGGAACCTAAGGACAATGAACTTGATGAACTTGATGAACTTGATGAGGTCCTTGAAGCCGTAGAAGAGCCTGCACATATCGATCTTGTGCAATCCTCGCAAGAAGTGCCTCTTGTCATGAGGCCCTTTGTGAACAGCATTTTTCCGGTACTCCTTATTGATACAGAATTTCGTATTATCTATGCAAATGGAGCCTGCAACAATCTTTTTACCGGCTATTTCAAGCTTACTAATAATTTGTTTTTTGATGTCTTCGGCAAAAGCCTCGGGGCAGAAGCGCTTAAAGAGATTCGGCAGGCCGTCTTGTTTGGCAATCATGGCTATTCCTGGAAAGGATCAATAAAAACTAAAACGAGAGAGTCAGGAACTCTCCAAACCAAGGTCTATTTGTTTCCCGTAATTCAGGCAAATCAGGCTCCAACCAACTTTATAGTGCTCTTTGACGATGTTACCCAGGAAAACAAAAAACTGCTCCAGAGCGTCTTTGCCAGTCTGCTTGAAGCTTCCAAACTTAAAGACAACGACACGGGCAAGCATATAATACGGGTCAATTATTATTCAGAGCGACTTGCAAAAGAACTGTATAACCGCAGTGGATATGACGAAGTCGATCGAGATTTTATTGAAGATATTGGGTTTCTTGCATCCATGCATGATGTGGGTAAAATTGGAACCCCCGACGATATCTTAAACAAAGAAGGCCCCCTTTCAGAATGGGAATGGACCATAATGAAGGAACACACTAAAAACGGGGCCTTTATTTTATCAACCTATCCGAATCCGATGGCCAGGGAAATTGCGCTTAACCACCATGAACGCTGGGATGGAACAGGATATCCCTTCCAGTTGGAAGGAACCATGATACCCCTCTCTGCCCGTATTGTGACCATTGCCGATGTATATGACGCCCTGCGCATGAAACGAAGTTATAAAGAAGCTTATGATCATAAAACCAGTGTAGACAAAATGATTGCCTGGCGGGGAAAAAACTTCGACCCCGCCCTTTTTGATATTTTTATATCGATAAACGAGGAATTCGAGGCTATTTACGCGTCCAATGCGGATGATTAGGTTATTAATCTGTAGAACTGGTTATTTCTGTTCTCCCTTAAGCAGCTGGAGCGCAGGGAGTACCGGCACAGATTCAGCGGCGGCCTTATTTTCCGCCCGTATTGCATCAAAAACTTCCTGTCTAAAGACCTTTACCGTTCGGGGAGCTTCCACACCGAGCTTAACTTGATCGCCTCTTATTTCTATCACTGATATAGAAATATCGTCGCCGATCATAATTTTTTCGTTAATTTTACGGGAAAGAATCAGCATGGGGCCTTCCTTGCCGCGGCAAGTTCGGCGACAATATCGTGTTTTGTTTTCCAACGAGGGTCCATAAGGATCATCTGTTTGCCGATACGATTGTCCTTATTTATAACGAGTGGTCCCTGTAGGTTGGCGGTCATAGCTGAACCATCGGCCGGAATAGTCACAATGGTAAACACCAGGGCATCCTTAGGGTCCGAAATGCCAATCTCATTCAGTTCATGGTCCGAAATATCCAGCTCATAATCGGGGCGGAATAGAAAGGGATTTACTAAAATAAAGGCAACCCGCTCAACATCCACAGACTGAAGCCAGTAAAAAGGCTGTTGCTCCGCATCTAACAATACATAGTCTTTTAACTGTTCAAAACCCAGCAGGCCATAGGGAAATTTAATGCTCTGCCGTTCATCCACATCCACCAGGCCATACGCTTTGGTAGCAACCTTCATGTAAGCTCCTATCGCAAGAAGTCCAGCAACGTGGGCTGGCTTATTTTTGCAGCGGTCTGTAACGCCGCCTTATGTGCAAACTCAAGCATGCTTAAATCGGTAGCGGCCTTGGCAAAATCCAAGGACGAAACAGAAGCGAGATTGGCTGTTACATCCGGTATTTGCTGGTTCAGCCGTTTCCAGGTCATTTCTGCCCGTTCCTGCCGGCTCCCGACCTCCGCAAGTCTGCTGCCAATATTATCCAAAGCAAGGTCCAGTCCTGCAATCCCCTGACTCCCGACCATTTCAGCATTGCCCTGCAAAAGAGCATCCCTGAGCCGGATAATCATATCAAAAGCAGAGCCACCTGATACACGGGCAGTAGGATTCCAGTTGGGTGCAGCAGGATCGCTTGTAGCACTCAGTATACCTAAGTCTTTCAGTACCGAAGATCCCTTTTCGTCTTCCAGACGTATTAAATGGGAGCTGGTACCTTCCAGCGCTAAGCCCTTGGTTTTTGGGTCCACATATGCTTTTACCGGTGCGGGAGACTCATTTATCTTTGCTACAATAGAACCAATAGTGTCGCCGGGCTTTACCTCAATCCGCTGTCCGTCAACATAAAAAGCTCCTGCCTTTTCAACCCGGTACGCGGTGGCATCGTAGGAAGAAAAAATTTGCATTTTTTCTGCCCAGAACGCTTCACCTCCGGAGATATCTAAGTTAGTAAAGGCGTTTTCATCAATTTCCGCACTCCGGTTTGATCCGGCACCTTGGTATTCTACCCGAACCACCATGGATTCTCCAGCCTGTGCGGGAGTACCTTCCACAATACGGAAGGGTTCTGTAAATGACTTGTCGCCCGCAAAGAGCCGTTTCCCGTCGGGGCCCAGAGCATTAGAAATTTGCACCACCTCTTTGAGGAGCTCATTCACCTCAACAGCCATAGACTTCATATCATCTTTGGTGTAGGTTCCATTGGCACCTTGAACTGCCAGTTCCCTGATCCTCTGGTAAATATCCTGGGCTTGCCTGAGATAACCATCTACGACCTTGTAGTGATCCTGCGCATATTGGGTGTTTTGTTCGAAACGCTGAAGCCGCGCAAGATAGGACTCATAGCGGACCGCATGACTTGCGGCAAGCGGATCGTCCCGAAGTTCCTGGATTTTTTGCTGGCTAGCCATTTTAGATTGTATTGATGAAAGAGCCTGTTCGTGCCGCCGCAGTCTAAATTGGAGGTCATCGTTTGGCATATTGGTACTGATTCGTCTCATCTATTACACTCCCATGCGGTTTATTATGGTATCAAGCATTTCGTTCACCGTCGAAATGAACCGGGCTGCTGCGGCATACCCATGCTGGTATTTGATCATCTGGGATAATTCTTCATCAATATTGACGCCACTTATAGAATCTCTCATGTCCCGCAGCTGCTTCATAATGAGGTTCTGGGTTTCCAGAGCCCGGTCGCTCTGTTCCCCCATAAGGCCGACCCGGGCAACTGCGTCGGCGAAATAGTCGTCGAAGGTTCCCAGCTTGCCTACCATAACTTCCGAATTGCGGATCGAGGCTATCGCGAGGGCCGCTTCTCCGTTTCCAGGATTTGCGGGTTTACCATTCTCTCCATAGCCAGAAGCTATTGATGCGGGTTCCTTAATGATTGCAGGATTGATCGATATCCATCCTGAAGGATGGGCTACCGGTGCCACCGCATAGTCTACTGCGCTGCCCTGCAGCTTGAGCGCTGCATCAGCTGCATCCCAGCGATACGCGCCCTCAGTTCCCCGGTTCTGAAGCAATCCTGCGTAGCCTTCCAGGAAGCGGCCAGAATCTTCCACATGCCGGATAACAAAGTCAGGGTTAGCTGGATCTGAAGCAGGGGTTCCCTTTAGGCTCAGCCGACCTTCCCGGTCGAGCCGTGCAACAACCTCGGCGCCAGAGTTATTTATCCGCTTTACCACATCTGCTACCGTATCAGTCGCATAATAGGGCACCTGTACAAGCCCGTTCTGTCCTGAGAGGCTTATGGTGCCCTCCAGGCCAATCTGGGCACGACTATCCAGCTTGTTTTGGCCGGTCATCCTGAAAATGTAGGTTGAATCGTAAGCACCGTCGCCGTTGCGGTCATAGTTGCCCGCCACATTGGTAACAAAGGGATGTTCGGTAAAGAAATCGAGCCCGGTCTTTCCGTTAATACCATAGCCTGCACGATGTGCTTCATTAACCAGGTCTATAAAATTCATGGTCATAGAATCCAGGTTCTGAATTTCTGACCTAAGCGTTACATCCCGCATTTCTATGAGGGCCTGAAGGCTCCCGCTTTCGAAATGGGCCTCTTCTCCAGATTCTTTCCAAACCACCCGGGAGAAGCCTGCTGTATCAATACCGGACACGAGATCAAACTGCCGGCCGATGCGTCCTTGTACAAGCACATTGCCGGCGGTATGAATGACAAATTCGTCGGGGTCCCGGTTATCGGTGGTAATATTAATTATTGATGAAAGCTTTTCCACCAAGAGGTCCCGCCGGTCATAAAGGTCATTGGGATTGTCTCCCTGGGCTTTAATTTTCTGTATCTGTTCATTTAATCCCGCTATTTGGCGAGATAGTTCATTGACCCGTTTTACCGTCCCCTGAATATCTTCTTCAGCCATATTTTGGAGACTGGTAAGCCCTTTGTACCGTTCCTTAATGCTGTCGAGCAGGGTTTTACCCCGTTCCAATACGGCTTTGCGGGGAGCGGAATCCGCAGGATGCAGGGACAGTTCTTGCCAGGCGTCCCAAAATGCGTCCATACGGCCCCGGATAGACACATCTGCAGGCTCATTATAGAGCCGTTCCAGTTGGAGGACATATTTATCCCGGGTATCCCAATAGCCTTCTCCGCTACCCTGGGCGATGATTCGTTTATCCAATAGTTCATCCCGTACTCGCTCTATACGCTCAACCACCGTACCCTGCCCTATTTGGCCAGGGGTCTCCTCCCGATTCAGCCCCGGCAGGTAGATTGGTTCGAAGGGCGAAAACTCTACACGTTGGCGGGAATAGCCCTCTGTGGAAGCATTCGACAGGTTATGCCCTGTGGTGGTCAAACCCTGTTGATGGGCTACAACTGCTCGTTTACCAATTTCTATGCCGGTAAAGGTGGACTGCATCTAAAACTCCTCTATAAACTCCGATCCAGAACAATGCTCCGCATTTCCGAGTGAACTTCGCGGCCATGACGGGAATAAAGCTTTCCCTTCCTGTCGGGAAATGCGGCCTGCAAAAAATCGGAAATAACCATGCGGTTGGAGGCTATATAATGATTCAAATTTTCATTTGCCAGCCGTATTTTCAGTACATCAAGTTTCAATCTCCGGTACAGGTCCGTCATCTGCCGGCGCAGTTCTGGAGAGAGACGGCTGGTGATGTTGTAAAATCCGGGTTTTTCGTCAGTAAATCCAAGCTTTTTGCCAAGTTCAGAAAACAACTGGCTCCGTTCTTGTTCAAGCATCTCAAATTCTTTTCCGTATTCTTCGAGCCTCTTAAATAGGGCATCCAGATCAGCCCAATCACGGGCATATACAGCCTGACTAACCACATCCTGCGCAGCTCCGAGTCGTTCCAGTAAGGCAATTTCCTTTTGAATAACGGAAATACATTGAACACTGAGTATTTCAACCTCGGACATTTTGATGGTTTTCATAAAGAGCCTCCACCATATTCCTGTATCGGCAGAAAAGGAGTTCATGTGAATCAATTTTTCGCAATTTATGTACAAAACATCTTGACGAAAACACAAAATATTGGCATAGTAGGCCCCGTCAGTTCGACGGTGGATGTAGCTCAGTTGGTAGAGCGCCAGACTGTGGATCTGGGTGTCGCGGGTTCGAACCCCGTCATCCACCCATCCGATTTTCGGATCCGGCGCTCTGACAATATATGCGTTCGTAGCTCAGCTGGATAGAGCGACGGACTTCGAATCCGTAGGCCGGGGGTTCGAATCCCTCCGGACGCAAGGGTGATATCGCTTCTGACGCGGTCACTCGAACGAACGCACAGGGCATAAAGCCCGGGCAAAAGCCCACTGTTATTTTGTGTTAGGGCCGCTAGCTCAGCTGGCAGAGCAGCAGACTCTTAATCTGCGGGTCGAAGGTTCGAACCCTTCGCGGCTCACGATCTTGCGGGAATAGCTCAGTGGTAGAGCGCCACCTTGCCAAGGTGGATGTCGCGGGTCCGACTCCCGTTTCCCGCTCTTTGGACTGTCCTTCTGGGCGGTCCTTTTTTGTAGCTTCTGGCTGCTAGCGTGAAGGGCTGCGCCCGGAACTAGTCTGCCGTTTTACCGGCGTCTTATATCGGCCTCCGATATGAAAAGACTGCCGCCTCTTGACAGAGGCTTGTCTTTTCGCTATGGTACCAACGGTCTGAGGTGCCTTCCAGGTGCATCGCTGGACACCGCTGTGTTGGGACGCGAGAGTGGTGAAATTGGTAGACACGCTAGACTTAGGATCTAGTGCCTCCGGCGTAAGGGTTCAAGTCCCTTCTCTCGCATGCTGACCGATGTGGACATAGCACAGAAGGCCCAGGAGCAAATGTTATGCGGGAATAGCTCAGTGGTAGAGCGCCACCTTGCCAAGGTGGATGTCGCGGGTCCGACTCCCGTTTCCCGCTCTTATCGGAAGGCGATCCGGAACATGCGCTGCGGCGACGCGAATGTTTCGAATCGCCTTTTTTATTAATTGAGCCAATTTTTCAGACTAAGAAAAATATGGCGAAATATCCCACATTCAAAGAGGAAGTACCGTGGTAGTATCCAAAGAAATCAAACGTAAAGAACATTCACAGGTTCAGCTTACCGCAACCGTTTCCAGCGCAGATGTACGCAAAGAATATGACGATTTACTGGCCTATTATGCTAAAAATATCCAGCTTCCCGGTTTCCGCAAGGGAAAGGCCCCAAAAGATATTGTTGAACGGAAGCTGGGAGAAGGCCTTAAGGCCGACGCCCTTGGCCGGATCCTTGAAAAGGCCCTCGGCGACCTTTTCCGAGCCGAAGACTTTCCTGCCCAGGATAAACCCATAGCCTATTCCCATCCAGAATTGGTGGAAGAACCGGTGCTTGATTTGCAGAAGGACCTCACCTTTACCGTTACCTATGATGTATTTCCCCAGGTAAATGTCGGTACATGGAAAGGGGTTGAAATAGAAAGCCCCGTGGTGGAAATTACCGACGAAGATCTGCAGAACGAGTTAAAGCAGCTCCAGGAACGGAATGCCATCGTTATGGATAAAAACGAAGGTGCTGCGGTAGCTAAAAACGATGTGGTTACTATCGATTATGCAGAACTGGACGGGAATAACGAAAAAATAAAGGGCAGCGAACGGCAGGACTTTGTCTTTACCGTCGGAACCGGTGCTAATCTCTATAAGATTGATGATGAAATCATCGGCATGAAAAAGGGTGAGACCAAAATTATTACCAAGTCTTTCCCCGCGGATTTTGAATATCCTGAACTTGCTGGCCAGACCAAGACTATTTCTGTTACCGTAACCGCAATCAAAGAAAAGAATCTCCCCGACCTGGATGACGACTTTGCCCAGGATGTTAATGAAAAATTTAAGACCCTTGCGGATCTTAAAGCGGATATAAAGAAAAACCTTGAAAAAAATCTTGAACAGCGGCTCAGGGAGCTTAAGGTAAACGATATTTTGGAAAAGGTGCTTACCACTACCCAGATTGACCTCCCTGAATCGATGATACGGCTCGAATTGGAAAGCCGCTGGCGGAACCTGGCCCGCCGTTTTAATACCAGTGAAGAACAGCTCCTGTCTATTATTCAGTCCATGGGAAAAACCTATGAAGATATGCTCTCTGAATGGCGGCCCGATGTGGAGAAGGCCCTCAAGAGCCGTCTGATTGTAGACACCCTGATTAAGGATCTGGGAATTACCGCCACCGATGAAGAACTGGAAGCTGAGATGCAGTCCATGGCGGAGGGTATGAATACCTCAATAGAAGAAGTAAAGAAATACTACGAAAATGAACAGATGAAGGAATATCTGCGGGAAGACATTAAGGAACGCAAACTCTTTGA
>NZ_JAJUHW010000005.1 GCF_029265695.1 Gracilinema caldarium
CCCTTGCTTGAATCATACTTAAAATAGGGAAGGGCTATAATGTTCCATGTGTCGGTAGTTCTAACAGCAAGATACACCGGAATACGGCCGTCTGTGTCAGGTTCCCCCAGGGTATATTCCAACTGAGCGTCTTCTAAAACCCGATTATTCAGCAGAAGCTGAGTTCTATCTTTTATATAATTGTCAAGGTCGTTCTTGCTGGAAAAGGCTTCTCCCTCTTTAAGACCTGCAGCATTCCGCAGTGCAAAGGGTTGGGTGATTCCTTGAATATTAAAAGTAATGGTATGGATATAATAGGGACTGTCAGTACTCTGTGCTGCTGCGGGCATTTGGATAAGAACAATCAATGAAAATAAAATGATAATGCCCGGATAAAAGACGTGTTTGTTATTTTTTGTGTTTTTCATAATACCTATCCTTTTTTATTTATTTTTATTTTATCCCAGAGTCTTAAGTACAAGGTCTATATCGCTTTTATCAATAGTTTTAATTACCGCACCTTCGGCGGCGGGGATGATAAATCGGAGCTTTCCCTGCTGCTTTTTCTTGTCTGAATACATGGCTTGAATGATTTTTTCAGGGTCCCAGAAAGAAAGAGGATAGCGGGAAGCAATACAATAACCCAGCTTTTCAAGTAAAGTAAGAATACGGGTTTTCCTTTCTTTTGGGGTAATGCCGAGTAATTCGCCGAGTTCACATGCCCTTCCGATCCCCCAAGCCACCGCTTCTCCGTGGCTCACCGTTCCAAGTCCTGCGACCGCTTCCAAAGCATGTCCGTAGGTGTGTCCCAGGTTGAGCAGCGCTCGTTCCGTCCCCGTTTCTTCGGGATCGGATTCTACAATTTTCCCCTTTGCGGCAACACAGCGGTGAATCAGATCAGAAAGCCATTCTTGTTTTGATGTATACGAAAGAAAATCTGGATCATCAAAATTGATAGGATACTGCTGCAAAATATCGATAATAGCAGGATCCGCTAAAATACCAGTCTTAAGAATTTCTGCGAAGCCCGATTTCCATTCGGAAGCAGGCAGGGTTTCTAAAACCGAAAGGGGCATAAAAATTTCATCCGCCGGATGAAAGGCTCCGACGAGGTTTTTAATGCCAAGAAAGTCAAAGCCGGTTTTGCCGCCCACCGAAGCGTCCACCATGCCAAGAACTGTGGTAGATACAAGGCGCACCACAATGCCCCGCATGTAAATAGCCGCCGCAAAAGCGGTAAGATCAGTAACAACACCGCCGCCAATACCGATAAATAGACCGTCTCGGCCAATACCAGCTTCGGCAGCGGCTCTTAATATCTGTTCCACCGATTGCCAATTTTTAGCATCCTCGCCGCTCCGGATAACGCAAAGACGAGCATGATTTATACCAGGAATTGATGATGCTATCGTCTTAGTGTTTGTATCACACACAACAAGACTCTGGGACAGGGAATAACCAGCGCTCAGCCGTTCCATCTCTGGGATACTTTGGCTTATGAGCACCGAACTTGTTTTCCCCTTAAAAGTAAAGGAGTGAAGCACATCACGAACCATGTATTTCTCCGGAGCCTGCCAGAAGGGATATCAAATACAAATGATGAGGTTTTTTAATTAGATGGACATCTTCAAAACTTTCAGAAAAAATAAAAAAATAATCTTTTGAAAAGAGTGGTGTTGCCGTTTCTAGATCAACCACCTTTAAATAAGTAAGACCATGACGTATGCAACTGTGTTCGACAATAAAATCTAAATCGCTAACACCAATCAAAACTACCGTAGTGCAGCCACGAATTTTTGCCCTGTTAATTTCTGCATCAATACTATCCCGGTACATAGCTACGTTTCTAATAGTACGCTTGAAGTACCGGTAACTGCGTCGGGCTATTTCATTGATCCCATCGGGCGTAATCGCATATTGAATGTTCCGGCTATTGATTTTTTTAATCGTAATCCAGCCCTTAAGGGTAAGACGCTTAAGTATTGCATTGGTCATGCCAAGGGATGTACCCGTACTATGGGCAAGATCCCGCTGTTTTACGGTTCCTGACTGCCGGCTAGAATCATAAATGGTTTCAAGAATTGCGAGTTCTGGGTCTGTTATTTCAACATTCATAGGATGATATAGAAACGAAGCACAACGCCGTTATGGCTGTACACAATGAGGGGTAAAAGCAGGACACGGATAGTATGTGCGGCCGAAACACGCTCCAATTCCAGTATCCAAATGTTCAAGTTTTGAACAACATATCACGGTTCAAAGACTATTTCAAGCGCTACAGCATTCAAAAAGTGAGAGCAGTCTCGATGCAACGGTACAGGCTTTTCTGTAAAAAATGGTGATTGCTCAGTTTTTCTTCTAATAATGCTGAACAATTGGCCAGTATGGTTTCCATATTTTTATTTCCAAGAGGTATGTTCTGGCCTACAAGATTTGTTTCGACATCCTTAAACCGTACAATCACAGAACCTACAAAAATGAGGTGTATCTCTGTAATTGTATTTTTCATGACATTACAAAGAATTAAAAAGGTCCCGCCCTCTGGATCATCACGGTGAAGGTCTCCTATCTTTTTATGAAAAATATAGCTCCAGCTTGTAAGGGGGATTCTGATTCGGCTAATAAGAGCTTTTTCTTCCTGCAAAAGATCCGCCCCGGCGGTAATAAATTTGCTGGCTGAGATCCATCGCGAACTAGCAGCGGACTTGAGTTCATAGGTTGCATCCAATGCAATTAAAACCGCATGGAGATCCGAATATCGGTGGGTGCTCATGATAGCTCCACCGATTGTAGCAAGATTACGGATCCTCGGATTCCCTATAGCGTTGATAATAGTGACCAGGGCCTCTGGAACTATTTTCCCCAGCCGGATGATATCAGAAAGACAAAGGGCAGCCCCGAGCTCAAGATGCCGTTCTGTTCTGCTGTATTTTTTTAATTCTTCTACCTTATCCAGTGAAATAAGATTTTTAGGCATATTGAATATCCTGCCGGTTTGCCCTCTCAGTAAATCGGTGCCTCCGGCAAAAAGAACTGAATCAGGAAAACGATTCCAGAATGTAAAAAGTTCTGAAAGGTTATAGGGGTTAAATACCTGGTTATGGGGTATGTTATTAAGATCTTCCATAGAGCCTTCTTTGCCGGATTTCTGAAACTGTTTTAACCGCCTGGATTAAAAGATTTGGATCGATACAGCGGCATTGTACGTCGATAAAAGCTGATAAAATCTCCTGTTGTTCAGGACGCAAGTTGTGGGAAAGCAGGGCCTCGGTCCCTAAAATAACCGGGGTTTGGCAGAATACGCAGGGATTAAAATTGGATTGGCTAAAACCAGAAAGGATATCCTGATATTCTATAGTTTGCATAAAACCTTCGATGGTAATCACTTCGCCGTCCTTAACCCTGAATGCAGGTATCATGCAAGATGGAACAAGTCTGCCATTAAAAATCACAGAACAGGCTCCACAGAAACCGCTGCGGCAGTCAGCCCTGGTTCCGGTGAGTTTAAAATTATCCCTTAATATATCAACGAGACGTTTATCAACAGAACACTGAGCGACTACATCTTCTCCATTCAAAATAAACGGAATAGTCATAGAGCTCCCTCTGTACATACCAGAGCCTGCTCAATATCCTGAGGCAATACCGGCATGTTTCGTATCGGTTTTCCGATTGCCTGGGCAACCGCCTGGGCAAAGGACCCAGGAATCAGCGTATAAGGCAATTCTCCGATTCCCTTAGGTTGTTCATTGTTATTCCATAAAAATTCAAGATACACCGGAGGAGGAGTGTTTTGCATCATAATTGAATAATATTCCATCGTTTTTGATGGGATTTTTCCATCTACATATTGAAGCCTATTACCGGATACCCACTGCAGGGCATGAATGCTCGATGTATTGAGAGATCTTCTAGCCGCATCTTCCGACAGAATTTTCCCGCCGTCAATGATAAGCCATATTCCGCGTGTTATGGGCTGTAACGTGATGGGTTCAATCTCAACCTCGACCACCGCGGCCCCCCAGCTGAGCATACTGAAGGGTAGTCCATCTTTCATAGCCTTGGTAGGTCGAAATTGGCGCTTTACCGTTATAGGCAAGGGATCCCGGAAACGCTGCCGGCGAATTGCTTCACAAGCCCGCTGTATCAATTTAGTCATGATAGTGGTATTTCGGGAAAGCGAAGAGGGCCCAAAATCAGGCACCATATCGGTTCTTACTGGCGCAAAGGAGATCTGAGAAGTCTCGATGCCAAGGATATCACTTGCAATTGTTGCCCAAATAGACCAGGTTTCAGGACTGGAAACAATGGCACTGCTTTTAATGAGTAAAGAACCATCTTTTTCAAGAGTTGCTTCTATTCCATAGGTTCCAGTATCAGCTCCTTCAAAAAGGAGTCCATTACCTTGGTAGCCCAGACTTACCCCTATACCCCTTAAAACTTTGTCTGTGGGGAAACGGGCTAGACTTCGATGATACCTGCTGATCATTTCATAGGATGCCCATTTACGATGAAAATCGCTCATGGCTGCAACCGTATCAAGCAGCGCCTCTGAAGGAACCGTGTCGCGAATTAAAGTGCCAGTTATAAGGCTGTCACCCTTACAGAGCGCATTCCGTTTTCTCCAGGCAAGCGGGTTTTCATGCAATTGGTCTGTCAGAGTCCAGATGTGGTTTTCTATTGCAAAACTTGCTTGTGAAAAACCGAAACCAGCAAAGGGGCCGGCGGGAGGAATGTTGCTCGAAACGGCATAGCCTTCGACTCTGGTATGGGTACAGCGATACGCGCCGGCGGATCCAAGACTCAAACGGGTTATAAATTCTTCCGCAAAGGGCCCAGCGGCTCCCATATTTACAATTGGTCTGCTTTCCAGCGCGAGAAGGGTTCCTTCATCGTTAGTAAGGCTTCTTAAAAAAAAATGTGAGGCAGGCCGTTTGGGACTGAACTGGAAATCCTCCAACCGGTTCAACATCATTTTAACCGGTTTTTTGCAGATGTATGTGGCAAGTCCTGCAAGACATGCCAGGAGGGAGGGGTACCATATTTTCCCATCCAAATGTATTCCCAGTTCTAAGGGTTCTACGAGTATATCCTCTACAGAAACGGCAAGAACCGATGCTACAGATTTACGAACCTGAAAAGGCCACTGGGTTGCGGTTCGTATCAACATTTTATCATAACTATAGCTTGCAACTGCTCCATGACATTCGGGATACCAGTGTTCCTGGATACCGGTTCTGTAGGTCCCTTCAAGTATGTTTTTATTCCGCTTAAAAAGCCCGTCGATTTCTTTATTTTGAATGTTTTTTTTTGCTAAAATCCGATCAGAATCAAAGGTTTCGCACTCAAAACGGCCATTGGTTTCTTCTACGACGATTTCGCTTGAGGCTGCCAAATCTTCGAGTTTGTTTCGGTCAGGTCCAATCAGGAGTGCCACCGGTTCGCCAATATAGCGAACTTCTGATGCTGCGAGTATCGGAACCGGATCAGAAAGACCTTCGAGGCGATTATTGCCGGGAATATCACGGGCTGTAATAAGGGTATAGGAACTGGTAAGTTTTGGCGTGTTTATTTTTACAAGGGAGCCTGCGGCTACAGGCGATCTTAATATCGTACCGTACAGCATGCCTTGCAATAATATGTCTTCTAATATTCCAGCAGCCCGTGACTGTGCCATCAAGTTATCCTTTAAGTTGCCCAATCGTTTTCATGACCGTTTCGATAACCCGATCTATTTGTTCTTCAGTCATGCCTGGCCAGATTGGAAGTGAAACGGTACGTATGAAGGTATCCATTGCATTTGGAAAATCTGATTCGGAAAAATGATAAAGGTCTGCGTAATAGGGCATAGTATGGAGTGGTATAAAATGGACTGAAACCCCAATACCCTGGTTTTGCAGTAGTTCTATGAATCGATCCCGCGCAGCCGAATCTGAAAAATCAGCGAGTCTCAGGGGATAGAGGTGCCAAGCATTTTCTATTCCTGAAGGGGGAACTATCAATTCAGGCACACTACTGAATCCCTGGTTATACCGTTCAGCAATGTGCCGGCGCATTTCGAGGAGATCGAAAGCTCTTCCAAGTTGGATTCGCCCGATTGCAGCAAGTACATCCGGCATATTGTATTTGTATCCCGGAGCCACAACAGCATATTTCCAGCTGGCCTTAGTGTCTGTATAACGATTCCAAATAGATCTGTCGATTCCATGGGATCGCATAACCGAAATATGATTTGCCACATCTTTATTGTGAGTTACCACCATACCGCCTTCACCGGTCGTGATTGTTTTTGTGGCATAAAACGAAAAGACACCTATGTCTCCAAGCAGTCCGACCCAACGGCCATCAGCAAGACGAGAAGGAAATGAATGCGCCGCGTCTTCGATAACCTGAGCACCGTATTTATGTGCAAGGCTCACTATTCTATCCATATCACAGGCAAGGCCTGCCACATGAACCGGGATAATAGCTTTGACTTTCCCTGTTGGACCATAGCCCATCGCCGGATCTCGGCCGCTTTGTCGGGGGCTATAAGCTGGCAGCCCCTGGGAAAGCCGCTCTAGCGTTCGTTCCAAACTATCAGGATCCATGAGATAGGTGCCGACTTTTACATCAACGAACACCACATGGGCGCCCAGATACCGGACCACTTCGGCGGTGGCAGTAAACGTATATGTGGATGTCACCACAATATCACCGGGGCCCACTCCGCAGGCCTCAAGGGCAAGATGCAAACCGCTTGTAGCAGAATTGACCGCCAGGGCATGAATTTCATCCTGTCTTTCACGAGAAAGGAAAGCAGCAAATTCTTTTTCGAATGAAAGCGCCTCTGTTCCCGTGGTCAGCCAGCCCGATCGGAGTACTCTAAGAACAGCTTCTTCTTCTTCCGCACCGATAAAGGGGCGGGCAAAGGGTATGGGATCAATGGTTTTGCTCATGTTCAGGAATGATAACCGTCGGAATGAACTCATGCAAGAGCCGTCTCAGGAGTACCTTGTCCCGATACTGTTCTGCTTTAGCAGGATCAAAACGGCAAATAGGACGGAGCCCTTCGAGAAGTTGGTGTGGGTTTACGAGCGGCGCTTCCTTCCGCTCCACCCGGCGAATTCGCGGATACTCGGTTTCTACCGGAATTTCATCCTGGCTCCAGAGCCGTTCATCAATCCGTTCACCAGGTCTGAGCCCTATATATTCAATCTTAATTTCCTTGTCCGGTTCAAAACCATAAAACCGGATCATCTGTTCTGCCAGTTCCCGGATTTTTACTGGTTCTCCCATATCAAGAAGGTAGAGCCTGCCATTTTCGCCGACCCCTCCTGCCTTAAGAACCAATGAACAGGCTTCTGGAATTGTCATAAACCAGCGGCGCGCCTCTGGATGGGTTACTGTAACAGGACCGCCCTTTTCAATCTGTTTTTGGAATAAGGGCATAATAGAGCCTCGGGAGCCAAGCACATTGCCAAAACGAACCACCATAAACTGGGAAGCTCCTGAGGCTGAAGCGGAGAGGACCAGCTGTTCGCAGAGAAATTTTGATGCCCCGTAAACTGATACGGGTTCTACTGCTTTGTCGGTCGAAATAAGCACAAAACGTTTGACCCCATATTTTCTAGCTGCTTTTATAAGGTTTTCTGTGCCAAACACGTTGTTTTCTATGGCTGCTACCGGGTTTTCTTCCATCATAGGAACGTGTTTGTAAGCCGCAGCATGAAAAATGACATCAACTTTTAATTTTCCAAGTATGTAATCCACATAGGCTTTATCTTTGAGATCCCCAATAATGGGAACAATCGTTGCCTTTTCGCCAACCCCTTCTTCCTGCAGTATCCTGAGTTCCTTATCAATTTGATAAATTGAATTTTCCCCGTGTCCTAGAAGGTAAAGCCGTTGGGCGCCTCCTGACAAAAGCTGTCTACATAGTTCGCTACCGATCGAACCGCCGGCTCCAGTTACTAGCACACGCTTGCCCCGGAGATATGCTAGGCTTTCTTTGAGGCCAATGGCGACAGGGGTTCTTCCTAGAAGATCCTGGGGATCGATAGAACGGGTTTGAATCAGGTGGGCATCCCCTTCGATAATTTGGGAAATGCCGGGGAGTATGCGGATTTTTTCGAATCCAGCCTTTTTTAAAATCTGGTACAGTTCCCGCAAATACTCCCGGCTTGCGCTGGGAATGGCTATGATAGCTTCGTCGGCGGGATTCATGCGCAAAAGCCGAGCCACATCTCTAATGGGACCCAATACGGGAACCCCTTCAATACTGCGGCCAATTTTTTCAGGATCATCATCAAGGAAGGCGACAACTTCACCAAAAATCCCTTTGGACTTTATTTCCTTAGCCAGGGTTTGTCCGGCAAAACCGGCGCCGATAATGTACAAACGGGCAGATTTGTAAGATGTCATTCGATTTATGCGAAAGCGGCCGATCGATTTTTAGACCCTGCTGATAACTTCAAAAGCCAGGTCGATGGTAAAGGGTGCGTTGTCCAGATCGAGCCGTATTTTCGCCCTCCCTTTTCTTTTATCGACCTTTATAATAGATCCCTCCAGTCCTTTTAGCGGCCCTTCTTGCACAACGATGCGATCCTGTTCATCAAAATAAACCTTGGATTTTTCTGCGATAGAACCGGATTTAATAAAATGGGTAACGATTTCTAAATCATGTCCGGAAAGGGGGTGTACATCCTGGTTTGATTTTAGAAATCTGAAAAAACCGTCGGTTTTTCGCAGGGCCCAGTACAGGGTGTTTGGAATTGGACCCTCGAGTTCGGCGAAAAGATAGCCGGGAAAAATGGGGGCCAGTTCCTGCAGTACCTTACCGTTTCTCCGGATTGCCATGCGCCGCTGGAGAAAGTGAAGGGTAATCGGGGATCCAGGATGCTTTGAGGTAAAAAGATGTATATATTTTTCTTCCGAACCAGTTTTAACTTGAATCGCATAGTATTCCATAGGCTTGTAATACCATAGCACAGACTCCGTTCTTGAGCAACGGAAAGGAACTCACAACCGATTTTAGAAATTGGCTCAGTATTACAAAAATTGTTCCGATATTGAAAACGGAGTATAGGTAGATGAAACGTGCCTTTATATTGTTTTTATTAGCCATAGGGTTAGGCCTTTATATGGAGGCAGAAACTATTTTTGTATCCGTTCTAGAAAAAACGCCCGATGCTGCCCTATACAATTTTGAATCCTCATCAGCGTGGGAATCGGGGGTTTTGGATGCTCTCTTTGATATGGGAGCCATAGTGAGTAACACTCCTATCCAGAACGCTTCCTCTTTTGAGCTTCAAAAAACACTACAGAAAGCACAAGAAGGCGGTGCTAGTTCTATATTAGTGGTTGAACTCGTGTATTTTGCTCTTCCAAATACCCAAAAAAAGGAGCGAGCAGCCCCTGCGGCTGCTAAGTTTTATCGATACTCTGTTGTCTCGGGAAAACTGCTTAAGCAGATAGAATATAATTTGCCTTCTTTGTCAAAGAACTTAGAAGAGGATATGCAGCAGGCAAAAGAACAGACCCGACGGCTGTTCGCAAAACAGTAAGTTATACAAAAGGCAGGTAGAATATGAAAAAATTGATGACGATAGTATTCATTCTCATTTCCTGCGTTAATCTGATGGCTGCCTCTATTTGGGAAGGAGCCGCCGCGATGGCTTCTGGCGGAGAATTACCAGAGAAGGGCTATTATATCGCTACGAATTCATTCCCCAGAAATACCATGGTTGATGTCATGAATCTGGAAAACGGCAAAACACTCCGTGCTGTGGTCGTGAGCGGTATAGATACTCCTGGCCTTTTAGGTATACTTTCTCGGGAAGCCGCTATGGTGCTTGGTATTGATAAGGGCATGGTAGGACGAATTAGGGTTAATATGCCTGCGGACCCTATAGCATTTTCGCGATATACTGAGGAACTTAATAGAAGGGGAGACCCTGATCGGGATCCTGTGGCGGCCCTCTCTTTGGTCGAAGATTCAAAACCTGAGACAAAAAGCGAGAATTCGGATGCATCAACGGCTGCAGTAACTGCCGCTCCAGATGCAGCTGCGGTCATGCCTAACAGGGTAGCCCAGGAACCAACCCCTGCGACTTCTGAACCCCTGTCTCAAACAGCTCTCGAGATTGCAGAACCACAAAACGATACAATACAGGAACTTGCAGATACGGTTCCGCAATCTCAAAATATGGAGACTGAAAAGCCAGAAAGCCAAGTTGCAGCGCAGCCAGAAATTGCCGTTTTAGATACAACACCAAGTAGTACTAATGGCGATGCTCTAGTAGAACCGGTTTCGGAAATCGTATCGAAAGAGACCCCAGAAATTCCGGAGACTGTGTCCCAGACTACTCCTGAAGATACAGAAGCCCAAACATTAGCAGAAGCAACTATAACATCCGCAATTGATGAGCGTTCTGAAGCATCAGAGGCTCCAAATGCCGGTCCGGTAAGCCCAGAAGCTACAACACCAGCTATTGAAGACACGATACCTGAAGGACCGGTAGAACTGGTTCTTGAGCCTGCGGAGGAACGGCCACCTGTTGCAGCTGCGCCAATTGAAAAACCGGCAGTCCCTGAGGCTGTACCGGACAGTGTATTGAAATCTCAAGCTCCTGTGCTGGTTGGCCCTATTCCGGAGGCAGCTCCAAAATTGGTAGATTCTGAACCAGCGCCGATGGTGCCGGAGAAGCCTGCTGTCACAGCACCGGTAGTGCCGGAAAAACCGGATGTCACAGAGCCGCTTGTGCAGGATATACCACCGGTGACGGTATCTCCTATCCAGGAAAAACCTGCCGTAACCCTGCCCATGGTACAGGAAAAACCAATCGTCACAGTACCAACAGTGCAGCCAGAAAAAAAGCCCGAGCTAGGAATCGTAACATTTAGTGTGCCCCTGGTTACCAGTCTTGAAAAGGGAAAATACTATGTACAGCTTGGATCCTTTACTCATGCCGATTCTGTGGAGTTACAGATTAAAAAAATAAGCGGCAAGTATCCCCTGCTTATACAGCTTGCGGGGACCGCTGATAAACCAGTTTATCGTCTTATGATAGGGCCCTTAAATCATGGTGAGAGCGGAGCTGTGGTAACCTATTTTAAAAAATCTGGCTATAAAGATGCCTTTGTGAAACAAGAAGGCTGAGCAGCTTTTAAGACTCCCTGAGTTAAAAAAGGCGGGGTCGGCAATTGGCCCCGCCTTTTATTAATGGTTAATCTTGCTTTTATAGTACTCTTATTTTCCGTGACAGTACTTGTATTTTTTGCCGCTGCCGCAGGGGCAGGGATCGTTTCGTCCAACCTTGGGGTAAGATCGGACCACTGTTACCGATTCCGGTTCTGAACGGCTCGACGGACCTGCAGGCCTGGAGGCGCTCGAAATGGGAGCCGCGCCGGAAGAGGAGGAACTGCTGCTCGCAGCTGCGGCTCCTGCAAAAGATCCTACACTGCCATGGCTTGCCGATTGAATCGTCGCAACTGGCCGAACACGTACTTCCCGATTGTCTGCGCTTTGTACTCTGACCAAATGAACTCGGCTGGCTATTTCTTCGCGGATATCGTCGATCATTTTTTCAAAAATCTGGAAGCCTTCAATCTTATACTCGGTGAGGGGATTTTTCTGTCCGTAACTTCTCAGGTAAACAGCCTCGCGAAGGGCTTCCATGCTTTCAAGATGATCCAACCATTTGCGGTCAATCGCCTGGAGATACTGCATCCTGATAAAGGTGTTCAGGTTTTCGCTGCCCACCAGTGATTCTTTGGCCTCAATATCCTGCTTTAGCTCTTCAATGATACGCTGTTCAAGTTCTTCGGGCCGCTGTGCCTCCGTTGAAGATGCATCAAGATGAATTTGATAGCCAAATTTATTTTTAAGATATTCAAGAAGTTCTTTTACCGCGGCAGATGGATCCCGCCGGAACGTGCTGCGGTACTCTTCCAGGGCTGCTCGGACCATATCGTTGGTAGCATTATGGACCCGTTCAACCAGATGCTGGTCCGCAAGAATTGCATCCCGCTGTTCATATATAAATTTACGCTGCTGGTTAAGTACATCGTCATATTCCAACAGGTGTTTACGAATTTCAAAGTTCCGCTCTTCTACCTTTTTCTGAGCCCGTTCAATACTCTTATTGAGCCAGGGATGATAAATAGGCTCACCTGGTTCCATGCCGATTTTGGACATGAGGTTCTTTATATTGGAACCGCCGAAAAGCCTCATGAGGTCATCGTCCATGGAGATAAAGAACTTTGAACGGCCCGGGTCGCCCTGCCGTCCCGAACGGCCCCTGAGCTGGTTATCGATACGGCGGCTTTCATGACGTTCAGTACCGATAACGTAGAGGCCCCCGAGGTTCTTTACCTCTTCATAATCGGCCTTCCATTTTTCGTATTCTTCTTTATAAATCTTAGCATATTGTTCGGGACTTGCTCCGGTTCCGGCTCGTTTTCGAGCCCGGTGTTCCGGGTTTCCGCCCAGCTTAATGTCCGTACCGCGGCCAGCCATATTGGTTGCGATAGTGACTGCTCCCTTGGCACCAGCTTCTGCAATAATGACCGCTTCCCTGGCATGATTTTTCGCATTCAGTACTTCGTGGCGAATACCGCGGCGGGTAAGCAGGCCAGAGACCTTTTCAGATTTTTCGATAGATACCGTACCCACCAGAACGGGCTGTCCTTTTTTATGAGCCGCTTCAATTTCATCGCAGAGGGCGTCGAATTTTTCTTTCTCGTTGAGATATACCACATCGTCTTCATCGATACGGGCGACAGGTAAGTTGGTGGGAATAACAACCACATCCAGGTTGTATATTTTATTAAACTCTACCGCTTCAGTATCGGCGGTGCCAGTCATACCGGATATTTTTTCATACAACCTAAAGTAGTTTTGAAAGGTGATGGTGGCGAGGGTGCGGTTCCTTTGGGCTATTTTTATCCGTTCTTTAGCCTCAATCGCCTGGTGCAGTCCGTCTGAATAACGGCGGCCATGGAGAATGCGGCCGGTAAATTCATCGACAATCTGGACTTGGCCATCCTGAACGACATAATCCACATCAATATGAAAGAGCTTATGGGCCCGCAGCGCCTGAGTAAAATAGTGAATGTATTCGAAATTTTCTTCATCAAATAGTGAACCTTTAATGAGACCACGTTTTTGGAGAAGCTTTTCTATTTTATTCATCCCCGCATTGGTAAATGAGATATTTTTATTTTTCTCATTTATTTTATAGTCCCCAATGACTTCTTCACCCTGGGCTTCATCAGGATATTCTCCATCTTCTTTCTTTTTTACCTCTTCCAGGGTATCCAGCAGCTTGTCGACTTCGAAAAATTTAAAGGTGTCATCTTCTGCGGCACCAGAAATAATGAGGGGGGTTCGGGCTTCATCAATCAATATGGAGTCGATTTCATCAACCACACAGAAGTGGTGTCCTCGTTGTACCCGTCCTTCCAGGTCCCAGCGCATATTATCCCGTAGATAGTCAAAGCCGAATTCGTTGTTGGTACCATAGGTAATGTCGCACGCATAGTTTTCTCTACGGCGATCATTATCCATGTCGGAAAGGATCGTACCAACGGTCATTCCGAGATAGTTAAAGACCGGGCTCATCCAGGCGGCATCGCGGCTTGCAAGGTAGTCGTTAACGGTAACTACATGAACTCCCTTGCCGGTTATGGCATTCAGGTATGTAGCGGCGACGCTCATGAGGGTTTTACCTTCGCCGGTTTTCATTTCTACAATTTTGCCCTGATGCAGGACGATAGAACCCAGCACCTGTACATCGTAGGGCCGTTCACCCAAGTTTCTTCGGGCTGCCTCACGGGCTAACGCAAAGGCTTCGGGCAACATGGAATCCAGACTTTCTCCATTACGATACCGTTCCCGGAACCGGTCGGTCATGCGTTTGAATTCTTCCGGCGGGAGGGAAGCCGCCCAAGCTTCTTTTTCATTTACTGCGTGCAGAATAGGCAAAAGGGCCTTGAGGTCCCGTTCGTGCTGCGACCCAAAAAGGGCCTTAACTAAATTGTCCAACATAGTTTTGAATGTACCGCTATAAACGACGGTTGACAAGCGTCTCGCAGGCGTCTATCGTGAATTTATCATGATTAGATTTGTCACTGTTGCCTTTTGTAGTTTTTTAGTCTTTTTTTCCTGTTCCAATGCGGAAATCCAATCTGTAGACCGGCAAAATCTCTTTAGACTGGATATCGGCCGGCTCGAAAACCAGATAGACCTGTTCGGCCTGGACCAGTCACCGGCTATGATTAAAACCAATATCGCCATGAGAGATGGTATTTTCTATATATCTGACAGTAAGGGACAAAAGGTTACCAAATTTACATCCTATGGGGACCTCTTATCTATGATTTACAATCCGGAAACCAATCCCCCGCCCTTTACCCTTAAAAAGGGGGACCAAAGTTCGGAGGTTGTAACCCGAAAAGCGATTTCTTATCCGCTGATTCAAAATGGTAATTTGGTCGTAGACTCACGAAAACACCTGTATGTCGAAGACCGATTGCCCCCGGATCGCAGGACCTATGACAATGAAAAACGGGTTCTCTTTGATTCAACGGTGCTCCATTTTGATAACGAAGGAAATTTTATAGAATATTTAGGACAGGAAGGCATCGGCGGTACTCCCTTCCCCTACATAACCAATATTTATACGTCGGTTCATGATGAACTTGCGGTTGTTTGTCGTCTCCCTACCGGATGGAATGTTTATTGGTTCGACTCAAATGGCACCGTGCTCTATGTGGTCCTCATACGGAACGAGGACTTGCCCCTACCTAAAGGGGAAAGCCTGTATCCCTCTCTGGATTCTATAAATGCAGCCCCAGATGGCCGGCGGCTTATCATTAAGGTGGATTATTATAAAGACAGTTACGACGAATCTACAAAAACTAAATCGGGTATCGTATTTGACCGTTCCATACTTTGGGTTATGAATGTTGAAGATGGAACGTATCAAAATAATGTAGAAATTCCTCCCTTTGATCAGGCCCAGCAGAATATAAAAGAAAAGGTAGAACTTGTTTATTCTGTATTGGGGGTAAGCAGGGGCGGCAAGATATTTCTTTCTATTCCTGACACGGGAGGCTACCACATTTTGGTACTGGATCTAGAATCCAAAGACCAAAAGCGTGGTTTTATCCGGGTCGAACAGGATGAACTAGCCTTTAATACTTTTTACCTTTCGGAAGAAGGTATTTTATCTGCCCTGCTTGCCACCGACTATGAGGCAAAAATTGTGTGGTGGAGAACAGAGAAATTTACCGGAGATGTGCGGAAATGATCCTTGCGGATAACCATGCGGCTCGTCACATTGATGAAATTGCTATGCAGGACTGGGGCCTCGCTTCCTCTGCATTGGTAGAAGCCGCTGGCAGGGAATGCGCTTATGCGCTTGTGCGCTCTTTCCGCCGTTTTCATGGTTTTAACATAAAAAATCTTTTTATTCTTCTTGCAGCAGGCTCGGGTAATAACGGCGCCGACGGCATGGTGTTACTAAAAACCCTTATACTTAAGGGCTTCTGTAGACCGGACCAATGTACGGTGGTGCTTTCAAAGAAACCAAGCAGTGCAACGACTGAGTCAGAACCAGTTAATCCGCAGACCCAGGCTTTGCGGGCTCTCCTCACTATGGGCCTGACGGTCGTTGCATGGCAGGATCTAGCAACTACCGAACGGGAAAAGCTTTTTTCTAAGGCCGACATAGTAATAGATGCGCTGAGCGGTACGGGACTGCAGGGCCCGCCAAAAGGGTCTGTTGCTGAACTTATTTTCTTTATCAATGAGAATAGAACAAAAAAAGATGCTCAGCGGATTGTTGCGATAGATGTACCTTCAGGTCTTTCTGATCTATGGGATAAGAGGACTCCTCTCGTTCATGCAGACCTGTGTCTTGCAGTAGAACCGGTTAAGGTGTGTCTTTATAAGCCTGCAGCGCGGCTTTTTGCAGGCAGAATTGTTCCCGTACAGGGCATATTCCCTCAACAGCTTTTAGAAAAAGACGGACAATATAAGCTCGTGTCTTATACACAGATCTCTCTGGATAAGGCCGCGATAGCCCCCTTTGTGGTACCTCCTTATGCCTATAAGCACCGCCGAGGGGTAGTGCAGGTTTTTGCAGGCGCACCCGGTACGAGCGGGGCTGCTTTGCTTGCTGCGCGGGGCGCCCAATCAGGCGGGGCAGGGCTTGTTCAGCTGGTTACCGATGACAGGCTTGCAGAGCACCTCCTGTCCCACGCAGGAGGAATACTGCTTACCTGTCCTACATGGTTAAAGGAACAGGTCCAATCCGGTTCCAGATCCCCCCTCAGTCCCGATGCGGTGGTTATCGGTCCCGGCCTATCCTGGAACGAAGATCTGCAAACCCGATTAGATGCTATCTATGAAAGCCAAAACCAGAAGGCTGTCGGACTCGTCATCGATGCGGAGGCTCTCATCCATGCTTCCCGGAAAACCTTTAGAGGTCCCACCGTCTTTACTCCCCATCCGGCTGAATTTGCGCGGATGCTCATCAATCTCAATGCTTCATCACAAGAGCCAATTCAGGGTGCCACTGATACAGTCATAGAAACACTAAGCGTAGATCCAGTTCCGCTGCTGCGTCTGGCTTCGCAAAATACCAACGCGGTCATGCTGCTGAAAGGCCATGTGATTCACATTGTTGCCCCCGACGGCACTTGTTATATAGTGGATGGGCTGGAACCGGTTCTTGCCATGGGCGGCAGCGGAGACCTGCTCTCCGGCATCATCGGGGCTCTTATGGCCCGTATGAAACGGAACACCGGCCATATCGATCCCGTCCTCTGTGCCCGATGGGCTGCGGTATTGCTGGTAAAAGCAGGGCATCTGCTCTGTCGACAGCATGGCTTTACCGATCCTGGCTCTTTGGCTGAAATAGTTGGAAACTTGGCAGGTGAACTTTGGTTGCAATAAAACGGAGCAAATATGGAAGGTGAAAAAAAAGGGCGAAACAACGAAGAACTGGCCTTTTATTATTCCCGGGATCGTCGTATCGCGTCAGCCCCTGAAAGGGTCAAAATGCTTTATTCCGGATCCTTTGGCCGGCGAAGGAGCTTGTTTGGTTCTTTATTAGCCACAAAATCTCTGGCATTTCTCTTCCTTGCTATTCTCATGCTCAGCGCCACCGCCATGGTAATGTCCTTTCTCTTGCATCGTGAAACTAACCAAACAGTCCTGGGTAATGTGTTTTCACTGGAGGCTTTCAGGTTTCAGGGAGCAACCTATATCGCCATTAAAAAAGAAGCCCGCAGCGATGATGCCTACTCTGGACCCATGGATGTGGCCGTATCTCCCTCTACTAAATCAACTAACCCAGAACAGGTCCAGGTATACACACAGTCCTTTTTTATCGGACTAAAACCACATGAAGAATTTCGGTTTTCTGTACCCTTGGAAGCGGAAAAAATAGTCGTTTTACTTAGATTAAACGAATCTCTCAGTCGTTTTGTCCTTTCAGTAAAGTAGTATCCATCTGGCTCCATTGACCCAAAATAGGATATTCAGTATTGTAAAATCGGAATCAAGAGGCGAGGTCTTAAGCATGTTACAGTTTTATTTTTTGTCGATTCTATGCAATGCGCTGGCTGGCTATGCACTTATAACCGACTCTGAAGCCAAATCCTCTATTTTAGATGGTATCCGTTCTTATGTTCTCGATGAAACCTTCCGGCTTGTTTTAGGGGTGCTTACCATGGTCGTAGGGTTCTTTAAAATACTCTCGGTAATCCGGGGAGACATTCCAGTCATTGGGGATATTCTGCCTGCGGCGGCGGGATTAGTTGCCGGTTTTTCGCTTTTATTTGAATTTTATAAATCCCGATCTACGGTAATTGATGAGCAGACAGAAAAAATCGAAACCTTTCTGACCTCCAATCGTAAATGGGTTGGATATGCGGCCATTATAAGCGCCGGAACCCATTTCCTTTTCCCGACTGTACTGTTTTTTTGATATGGGGAGCCTGTGGAAAGGGATAAAAAACAACGGTCTGTGGCCGGAATTTGTATTAAAGGAGAAAAACTCTTTATTGCAAAACGTATTCCGGGCGGCTCAATGGGAGAACGATGGGAATTCCCTGGCGGAAAGGTAGAAGCAGAAGAGTCGGACCAGGACGCCCTCATTCGGGAGTACAAAGAAGAATTTGGAGTTCCCGTCACGGTCGGCCCCTGTATCGCCACTTCAGAATTTGAACACCACCAGCAAAAACGCTACCTTTTTGCATACCTCGTACATATTCCGGACCTGCAGTTTGAGATGACAGAACACACCCAATATCGCTGGGCAACCCTGGATGAAATAAAAGAGCTCAATTTTGCCGATTCGGATAAAAAACTCATACCTGATATTGCTCACTATTTACAGAATATACAGGGAAATTAAATGTATAAAATGAAAAATCTTCTTAAAAGTGGTCTTCTAGTCGCTCTCATGCTCAGCAGTTCATCCTGTTTTATTGCAAGTCCCGAAAAGGAACTTAAACCTCCCGCAACTTTTCCTCTTTCGCGTTCAGCTATCGGTTATGTTTTAATTACCGATACATACACCCAGTTGCTTGACAGCCTTGGAAATAACAGTGTATCCCTCGGCGTTTTAAGAAAAGGATCTATTCTGCCCGTCTTAGAGCGTAGAATCGTGCAAAGCGAAAGCAAGGCTGAACACTGGATTCTGGTGACGGCCCAAGAAAAGGGCTGGATTCGGGAAGCTTCGGGCCGCCTTTTTGCAACAGAAGCCCAGGCAAAAACAGCTCTCAATTTCATGCAAGAAAGGGAATGATGAACACTATTATTTTATACCTGGCCCCGCTGGTGATTGGGGCGATCATTGGCTATGTAACAAACGCAATTGCAATAAAAATGCTTTTTAGGCCCCTGTATCCCATTAAAATAGGTCCCTTTCAATTACCCTTTACTCCTGGTATTCTTCCCCGGGAACGACACAAACTTGCTGATAACATAGGACGCATGGTAGAACGGGAACTTCTTACCGAAGAAATAATCCGTCAACGTTTATCCAAACCGGATGTTATCCAAGCTGTCGAACAAGGAGTATCCTCTGCCACAGAACAGCTGCTCGATACAAAACTGCAGGGCAGTTCCGATTTCGCCAAAGAAGCTATTGATTTTCTTGTGCACACGATTCATAACCCAGGCTTTATCAATACTGTAGGTTCTCTGTTAGATAACGTTGCGATGGACCTCCAGGGACGGAAAATATCAGACCTTTCAGGAATAGAGATTGATGAACTGCAGGCAAAGGTGCAGCTTGTAATTTCCCAACAGCTTGAACAGCTGCTCCCCGCCGCATCCAGCAGTATCGGAAGCCTCCTGGATTCCCATTACATGGAATTAAAGGATAGGCTTATTAATTTTTTGCGTCTCCCAGAAATTCATGAACAGCTGGAAGTACAGGGCAGGATTTTTTTTGCAAAAAACGTTTCTTAAGCTCAATACATTCCAGAGATTTTTTATTTCCGCAGCCCAGTATGACAAAACCCTGGATGAACGGATGGGCGATATTATCGATGACCTCATTTACCAAATTGATGTTCTTTTAAGCAAAGAAGAAAATAAAATCATGCTTGTCCGTCATGTCCAATCTTTTATAGCCGATTTAGGAACAAAGCGAGAGACCCTGTATCGTCTCACGGGGATGCTGAACGGCCTTATTGCACCAGCCCTCCATAAAGAACTGGGAGACCTTGTACAAAGCATTACCGGCCTAGATCGGAAAGCCCAACGAGAAGTCCTCTGCACCAGGTTTCAGTCATGGATACAGGCAAGCAGCGAAGAAGCCATTAAGGCTTCTCTATTGAAGTATTTAAATCAACATGCAGACAGCCGTATAGGCGAAATAGTAAACATAGAAAAGACTCAAAAAGCCCATATTGATGGATTTATCGCCCATACTTTGATTGATATGGCACACAGAAAAATCGCCGATGCCCTCAAGATGATTAACATACGAAGCATCGTATCAGACCGCATCGAATCCCTCGATATGGAATCGGTAGAACGTATCGTGCTCGATGTTATGGCGAGCCAATTCAAATGGATTAACATATTTGGAGCTATTCTCGGGGCCCTCATCGGTGCAGGTCAGGTGGTGCTCTCATTCTTTCTTAAAGGTCTCAACTGAGCCAAGCTGTCCGCAGGCTCCGGACACGCCGCGGCCCTTTCGGTACCTTCTTGTCACCGTGAGTCCCCGCCGTTCAAGCTCCGCAACCATGGCATCTATTTCCCTGTCAGTAGGTTCTTCAAAATCTGTGCCATCAATACCCATACCATCCACCGGATTCCATGGAATAAGGTTGATGATAACATCGAGCCCTTTGGCAAACTGAGCCAGTGTGATGGCATCTTCTTTTTTGGTGTTCACGTCTTTAAGCAGAACCGCTTCCAAGGTTATCCGTTTGTCATGCTTTGACTGAAAGTATCTCAGGGCTTCCTTAAGCTCTGACAACGGATTGGTTTTACTGACGGGCATTAATTTTTCTCGCATTGCCTCATTTGCAGTCGTAAGGGATACAGCCAGTCTTACCTCAGGCCCATTATCCGCCAAATCTTTAATACCCGAAACAATACCGCTCGTAGAAATGGTTATTCTGCGCCGAGACATTCCGAGGCCCGCGGGGTCGGACCAAATATTCATGGCTGTTCTTAAATTGATTAGGTTGAGCAGGGGCTCCCCCATTCCCATGACTACAATATTTGATATATCACCAGCAGCAGCTTGGCAATGATAAAGCTGCTCGGCGATTTCTGCGGCATTTAGGTTTCGCAAAAAGCCAAGGCTGCCGGTTTTGCAGAACGCACAGGCCATAGGACAGCCAACCTGAGTAGAAATACAGGCTGTTTTCCGCCCCTCTCCGTCCACCAAAACCACAGCCTCAATTTTAGTTCCATCCTGGAGGGCAATCTGCAGCTTAATTGTACCATCCGAATCGGTGAGTGTATCGGCTACGTATGTTTCCATGACCAAAAAACGTTCACTCAGTGTTTTCCGCAATTCCTGGGAAAGATCGGTCATTTGGTCAAAATTTCGAGCTCCGCGGGAAATCCATTTAAAGATTTGCCGGGCCCGAAAAGCGGGTAGGGGTTTTAAAAGTTCGATTAACTCGCCAAGGGTATAGCCTGTGATACTCGGTAAAGCCATTATGCTTGTAATTTCTCTAAGTACTCGGATATGGCTGCATTTCGCTGACCTGTCTTTTGGAATTCAGCGAGAATTTCGATAGCCCGTTCTTTGTCGCCCTTCTTTATCCAGCAATCGGCCAGCTCAATGTACAGGCGGTAATTTTTGGGATCCTGCTGTACAAGACGCCGTAGTGATTCAATCGCATCATCATATTTGCCTTGCATCTTTGAAACCACAGCAAGACCCAGCACCGCATATATATCAAATTCAATATTTAAGGCCCGGTGATAATAATCAGCGGCCTTGTCAAAGTCTCCCATATTGCGGTATGCGTCTCCAGCACGGGTAAGAATGACCTTATTGCGGGGATCCTGTTCCAGAATTTTGTTCCAATATTCAAGAGATTTATGCTGTTGGTTCATGCCACGGTAACAGTCAGCGAGGCCAAATAGAGCATAGAAGTTGTAGGGATCCATTTTAAGGGCCCGTTCAAAATAAGGTACCCCTTCTGCAAAGGTTTTGAGCTTCCGGTGACAGTTCCCAATAGATGTAAGCACCCGGATATCAACATTGTCTTTGTGAAGGGAAAGCATCTTTTCCCAATAATATAATGCGTCCCGGTATTCTTTAAAATCGTAGTGCAGGTGTCCAAGGCCGATCAGTGCATAAGGATTGTTTTCTTCCATCTCAAGGACTCTTAAATAGACCGCCTTGGATTTGCGAAAATCCCGTACTTTCCGGTATGCGTCGGCAACACGGGTAAGCACCGTAATATTGTGATCATCATGGAGGAGGTACTGTTCCCAGATCTCAATAGCCTTTTGGTACTGATTTAATGCCTTGTAGCAATCTGCAAGACCAAAAAGGGCATAATTGTTACCCGGATGATGGGATAGACAGCGGCGGTAATATTCAACCGCTTCACGGAATGCACCCCGTTTGCGGGCTGTGTCTCCAAGGCCGACCAGGGCATAATTATTATCAGGATTCTTCGCTAAAATCTCTTCAAAGGCAGCCATGGCTTCTGCAAGTTTGTTCTCTTTTATAAGCTGATATCCCTTTTTAGACAGTTCAGAGATTTCAGAAAACTCATCCTTTTCTTTTTTATCCCCTTCATTGACAGGGGAGCTTTGTTCCATATTTGGATTTAAAAAATTCTGATCGTCACCCATACTATTTTTCCTCATCCTGTATCAATTTTTGTATCAAAGCACTCAGTTTTTCAATTAACGGTTCTGCTTTGTTTTTATCCGGTGCAAGCCAATACATTTTAAGGGCATCGAGACTGCGGCCATGTTCCAAATACCAGTCTCCAAGGCGGATAAGTCCATCCGAATAGCCAGTGGTGATAAAAATACGTTCCGCCGCCTTAATGTCACCCTTGTTGAATAATTCGTTACCCTTTCTGTTGAGTTGAACTTTTTGTGTCGAATCAAGCTCTGGTCGTGTTGTTGTTTTTATAAATCCGAGGTTTTCGAAACGACCAAACAAGGTATCCTTATTCAACTTTTATCCCTATAAATTATAATATAAAATATAGAGCAAGCGCAACCAAATTTGCAATAAAAAACTGTAAAAAACTCTAAAATATGAGATATGAGCCAATTTCAAAAGTCGGTCACTTTTGAAATTGGCTTTGCGATTGCTTGCGGTTGCGCGCAGTTTCTCTAAAACTGCATGCAACCGCTACGCCAAATCGCGGATTTCAAGGTAGCTCTTTCAAAACTCTCTAAGTTTTGAAAGAGCTTTAGATATTATTGTTCCATTCGATAAAAATCGACTATAGATCGCCCGTATTCTCTGCGATCTATCAATGTGAGTGTTTCAACCTGATCTGGAAAATGATCCTCCCGCGGCCGGTGAATAAGCAAAACAGAGCCCGGTTTCATCAATTTAGACCGTGCAATTGACGCAACGAGCTGCTGCTTAAAACGGTAAGGGAAGGGGGGATCGCAAAAAATGTAATCGAATGAGTGTTTTGCCCGTTTTACAAAGAGTTCGGCGGACATAAAATGACAATTTATCCGTACCGGCGATATAGAAACATTTTTAATGAGGGTGCTTCGTTTTAAGCTGTCCATTTCCACCGCATCAATCGGATCTGCTCCGCGGCTTGCGGCCTCCAGGGCAATAATACCCGAGCCGGAAAAAATATCTAAAAAGGACTTTCCTGTTAAGTCTCCCAGAATTGCGAATACCGATTCGCGCATGCGGTCCATAGCAGGCCGTATAACCCCGTCAGGGACTTCAACTTTTCTTCCGCATAATTGACCTCCGGTTATTCTCATAGGCTTACTCCTGTTTTAGGATCCCGTCGGCTACGCGGAGGCCGCTTGCCCAGGCTGCTGTAATGCCCCGGCTTGTACCAGCACCGTCCCCTGCAAGGTAGACCCCATCCAGGGCCATAAAATAGCGGGGATCCTTAAATTGGGGCTTATTAGCATAGAGCTTTATTTCGGGGTAATACATAATAGTGCTTGGATGTAATACTCCGGGCACGATAGTATCCAGCAGTTTCAGGGCTTTCCAGATGGATCTCAGAAATTTGGCCGGCATGACTAAGCTTATGTCTCCGGGGGTGCAGTCTTTAAGGGTCGGTTCAAAATCAAATAAATCATGATTAAAACCATCCCTAGTTGAACGCTTTCCCATCCTAAAGTCCCCGACCCGCTGCATTAAGGGTTTGCCGCCCCCGGCAAGCATAGCCTGGAGACCGAGCATTTCTGCAAAATCTTGCCCTGATGCTAAGGGTTCGGTAAATTCAACACTCCGGAGCATGGCAAAGTTAACTAATCCATTGGCAGGACGTTCCGCAGACCAGGCGTGGCCGTTCACACTGTAATAGGTTTGACCATGACCTGTTTCATACCGTTCTTTAACCACATGGGCACTACGAGAGTTGGTGCAGAAAGTACGTACCCGTTCGGGAAACAGAAATTTTGGGTCGTAATAATCTTTAACGATAGGGTAGTGGACTTCTCTGGTTTCTACCCGGATACCAACATCAATTGAATTGTCCGAATAGGGAATTCCTATGGTGGCCATGAGTTTTCTAAGGAAGTCAAAACCGCCCCTGCCGGGAGCAATGAGGATAGCCTTATACTCCAGTTCCCGTTTGTTAGTTTGAATAATCTTTTTTTGGGGATCGATACTGATCAACGTCTCTTCCAGGGAGACCTCAACTCCTTTGCTCTGCAGTTCTCCGATCAGTCTATTGATGAGACGCAAGCCCCCATCGGTACCCAAATGGGCCTGCTTTACATCCAGGAGTTCAACACCAATTTTTTGTGCCCGCTGGCCGTAGGCGCTCACATTTTTCCGTTCCATGAGGGATGGTTTTAAGAATGCAGTAACCCGTTCTAGATAATGCTCGGCCATATCTCGGGGCCAAAAATCTATGGGAAAACCTATAGGGTAGGTAAAATTCATTTTGCAATCATTTCGAAGGCCCCCAGAAGATACTTTTGCCTTATCGAGCAGAATGATACGGGATTGTGGCCTTTTTTCTATCAATTCAAATGCCGCACCGAGACCCGTCGGGCCTGTTCCAACAAGAATAACATCAGCCTTTTCCATGGGAGTTATAGTAACATATTTAGATGGCAAAAGACGAGGGGGCTTTTAGTCCTGCAATAATTCTCTCAGTTCCTGGGGACTTACCACCATTCCGTTATCCTGTTCGGCAGGACGCATAGAAAGAAGCTGTTCCAACTGAACAATGCGATTTTTAGAACCCGCTTTGTACTGTTCAAGCTTTTCGGATATCGGGATAAAAGCTGCCCCAATAGTTCCTTTACCCTGTAAGAGGGTATCCAAAAGCTCCACTAAATCTTCCTCTAGATCAAGCACATTATGGACCTGTTCTTCCCAGTCTATGAATTTTTCATTTTCTTGAATTGCATTAATGCAAAATTCCAGCAGGGACTGAAGGTTATCCAGATCCTGGATATAAAGCTCAAGAAACAAGTCCGGTTCAAGTATAAGAGATACCCCTTCGCTTAATAGCTTGAGCTTGCTGTGCAAATAAAATAGGGTGTCTTCAATGTTGATACGTTTTGGCATCACAATCCTCACTTAAGGTATCGGTATGGCAAGTATTCGACTTAAACCTTACTTGACAAGGAAAAACGCTTTCTATAGACTACCATAGCCTCTTTATCCGTCTGTGTCGACGGATCAATCATAAGTCCGTAAGGAGGACCCATGCGTCAGTATGAACTGACGGTCATCTTCCCACTAGAAGAAGACCTCTACAAAGCTGGACGTGAGCTTGTTCTGGCAGATCTTGCCAACCATGGAGCTCAGGTCGAAAAAACCGATGAAATGGGAGATAGAGACCTCGCCTATCCCATCAACAAAAAAACTCGCGGTCGTTACACCCTGTATACCGTCAAAATGGATCCAGCGCAGCTTGTTGCTCTGGAACGGGCCTTTAAACTGAATAATAACATTATTCGCCACCTCTTTGTAAAAGTAGAGGAATAAGGAAATAGTATGGCCGATCTTAACCATGTTATTCTGATCGGACGGCTTACCCGGGATGCGGAACTTAAATATACTGCCAATGGTCAGGCGGTATGTAAATTTTCTGTAGCCGTCAACCGGCGTCGAAAAAATGGTGACCAATGGGTCGATGAACCTAATTTTTTCGATGTAGTTCTCTGGGGCAGATCAGGAGAAACCCTGAATCAATATTTGGTTAAGGGGAAACAAGTCGCCGTAGAAGGTGAGCTCAAGCAGGATCGGTGGGAACAGGACGGCCAGAATCGGTCAAAAGTGGAAATCCTGGCAAACAATGTACAGCTTCTGGGCGGCGGTCAGGGGGGAGGTTCTGCCTCCGCAGGTGAAAATGGTTTTTCACCATCCCGCCGTCAGTCAGAAGCTCCGCAGGGAAGAGGCCCATCGGTGAATGATGGCCCTGGGGATGATGGTTTTGCCGATGATATTCCATTCTAAGGCTTTTTGTTAAGGAGATATTTCATGTCTGATGAGAATATGATGCAGAATGAACGGCCCGGACGGGATCGTTCAATGGATGCCCAGATGGATATGGGTATGACTGGTCGTGACGGCGAAGACCGCAGCGGTCGGGGCGGAAAAGGTAAAGTATATTTTAAGAAAAAGGTCTGCAAGTTCTGCACCCAAAAACAGAAGATCGATTATAAAGACGCTGATGGACTGCGCCGGTATACCACCGAACGGGGAAAGATACTCCCTCGCCGCATCACCGGCACCTGTGCCAAGCACCAGCGTGAGCTTGCGGTAGCAATTAAGCGGGCCCGAATCATCGCACTGTTACCCTTCGTCGCCGACTGATAGGGGTTTTTCATGACTTTCCGTACAAGAATCGTACCCTTTCTGTATCCAGCCTTTACGGCGGTCGTAATGGTGCTGCTTGTACGGAGCGGCCTTTTAACTCCGCTTTTTCTTCTTCCCTTAGGGCTCTTAGGGCAACGGGAGAAAAAAAACGAGGTTTTTTTAGCTATCCTGTTGATGGTACTTATCAATGGGGGACTATCGATCGGTGCATTGCGCACCGATCCTTCTGCATGGAAGCTTATTGCCGCTGATACCTTGTATGTATCTGCTCTGGCTCTGATTTTTGCGATACTGTTGATACCCGGTATAGCTCTTCGTGTTTTTTCATCGAATTTTCGCGGTACCTATCGGGTATTGCTTGCATCGGTAATTGGTACGCTTTTTTTGCTTCCCCTCGTGCTTCTTTCAATGTATGACGAGGGCGTTGCAGGCCTATTTAAGAAACAGGCCGAGACTATAGCGTCGATGCTGACAGAAATGTCTCAAGATACGGTGCAGGGAACTATAAGTGCCGATATCATATTAGAGCTTCTGAAATCAGTTGCTTTACGGGGCGGCCTTTTTGTAAGCCACCTGATGCTCTTTGGTTTTTCTGCATTTTTAAGCAGACAGGGCAGCAAATATCGCTGGGTTCTTTCCAACTTTCATGTTGATTTTATCATGATTTGGTTTTTTTCTTGTTTTTTACTTGCCATTTTAGCAGGCTATGTGTTCAATATCTCAATATTGGAAATAGCCGGGTGGAATGGGGCTTTAAGTCTCGCCCTGCTTTATTTTTTACAGGGATTGGGAATAGTGTTTTTTAATCTTTCCCATCCTATGATTTCGCGATCGGGGCGTTTTTTGCTTCGTACCTTATTGCTTGTTTTGCTGATTAGTCCTGGAATCAACGCAATAGTCCTGACAGGTGTTTTCCTGCTAGGTGTTGCTGAGAATTGGGTTTCCCTAAGGAGACCCCATATTACTGGGCCATCCTCTACTCCGGGGATGTGAAACCGGCGCGTTCGGTTTCTGTGTCCATAAACATAAGGAGCTTGTATCATGAAGGTCATTCTGAACAAGGATGTCAATCCTCTTGGCGAAGAAGGGGATGTCAAAGACGTAGCGAAGGGCTATGCCCGGAACTACCTGTTCCCCCGCGGGCTTGCAGTTCCCTATACGGAACGAAATATGAAAGTTTTCGAAGCCCGCCGGGAAGAAATTGAAGCCCGCAAGGCCGAAAAGCGCAAAGACGCTGCCAGTCTTAAAGAGCGTCTGGAAGGAACTGAACTGGTTATTACCATGCCCGCCGGTGCAAATGGCAAACTCTATGGCGCGGTTACCAACCAGACAATTGCGGATGAACTTATTAAACAGGGCTTCCAGGTAGAACGGAAACGAATTGAAGTACCCGGCAACCATATTAAGAGTGTTGGCAAATTCAAAATCCATGTAAAGCTCTATGAATCCACCACTGCTGAAGTTACCGTGGTGATTCAGGCTCAGGTTACCAAAACTGAAGAAAAGCCCGAAGCCCACAAGGGACACCAGCGGGGTCATCGTGGGGCTCATAAGGAAGAAGCGGCTGCTGAAACTTCCGCCCAAGAGAATGCTTCGGACGCAGCGGAAGCTCGCGAATAATTTTTTTAACCAATCTATTCCCCTGTGCTACATCATTTGCCATATAAAATGGAGTGTAGTGCAGGGGAATTTGCTTTTTAGGAAAGATAATTATGGCTGGAATACTAAAAGATAAAATTCCGCCCCATAACGATGAAGCGGAACAGGCAACCCTGGGGGCTCTCCTTTTAGACGAAGACGCTATCGCAGTTGCAATCCGCTATCTAAGACCCGACGATTTCTATTCGAACGCAAACCGCCGAATCTACAAAGCTATCCTTAATCTGTTTAACCAGGGCCGGAAAGCAGATATCATTACCGTCATAGAAGAACTAAAGCAATCAGGCGAGCTCGATAGCGCAGGCGGTCCCGCTTATGTGGCTTCTTTGACGAACGTAGTTCCCACCAGTGCTAATATCGATTATTATGCACAAATTGTTCAGGACCATTCAGTACGCCGGTCTTTGCTGCGCATTTCAAGTGAAATTTCAGCTAAATCATACGATGAATCTACCGAGTCCCGTCTTATTGTAGAAGAAGCTCAGCGATATATTTTTGATCTTACCGATAACCGGCAAACCCTTACCTATAAGAGCGCAAAGGAAATAATTCCTAAAACTATTGAGGCTATCGAAAAATTATATAATACCAAAGATGCCTTTACCGGTATTCCTTCGGGCTTGCATGATCTGGATTCTATGACGAGCGGTTTTCAGCGTTCTGAGCTTATTATTATTGGTGCTCGGCCTTCGGTCGGAAAGACAGCTCTTGCGCTTACCATGGCAGCCCACACATCAATTAAAGAAAGAATACCGACCGCATTCTTTACGCTCGAGATGTCAGACATGGCCCTCATGCAGCGTCTTATCTCTGCAGAAGCCAGAATTGAATCGGAAAAAATAAGAACTGGACTCCTAAAACCCAGTGATTTTCATAGCTTGATGGAAGCAGCGGGCAGAATTTATGATGCACCCCTGTATATTGTAGATATGCCGAACATGAAGCTGCTCGATTTGCGCGCTCAGGCACGGCGGCTGAGGGCCCAGCAAAAGGTAGAAATTATATTCATCGACTATCTTACCCTGATTACTTCTGAAAATTACCAGCTACCCCGGCATGAACAGATAGCGGAGATTTCCCGGTCATTAAAAAGCCTGGCTAGAGAGCTCGATATTCCTGTTGTTGCCCTTTCCCAGGTACGCCGCGATGCAGAAGGCAAGCGCCCAACCCTTTCTGATATCCGGGAATCCGGTTCAATAGAACAAGACGCCGACGTGGTTATGTTCCTGCACCGAGAGCGTGAATCGGATAAAAAAAGCGACGCCGAACGATCAAAGGCTATTACAACTGAGCTCATTATCGCAAAACAGCGTAATGGGCCTGTCGGAACAGTGGAAATTGTCTTCCTTCCGTCGTACACTAAATTTGAGAATTTATCTCGAGCCAGCGTGTAAATACGGAGGATTTCTATTATGGCATTCAAAGATAATTATGATTTTGACCAGCTCGTAAATGAAGCTGAACGGCTTGTTATCAGCGAACTGGAAAAACAAATATCAGATTATCCAGAACCGCTCTGTCTCTGTGAGGATTGCGTTCTTGATATGGCAACTCTTGCGCTTAATTCAGTAAAACCCCTCTATAGGGTTTCGCTGCTCGGAAGCCTTTATGCAGCCCATGCGATGGATGAGGCATCCTATGCTGAAAGCGTAAGGAATGCTGTCTCCACTGCTATTGCAAAGGTAAAATCTCACCCATCCCATGATTAGTTAAGCTCTATCGGCCCCTCGGATTACAGAAGGGCCACCGCTTAGTCTAACTCAGGCCGCAAGAGGTTTTGAACAGAAGTGTAGGCTCCAGATTTAATAGATTTAAATGGTTCTGTATCGGGATTTTTGCGGTATTCTTCGCGAGTTTTTGTATAGACTGAGTATGGGATGCGGCTCACGGCTACCTCTTCATTTCTGAGACCATGGACATGGAATTCTAAATAATCGCCCTGTTTTCCCACAAACCAGGCAGTAGCCTCTGCTTCTGGATTTGTTTCATCCGCTTTAAGAAGAAGATAGTATTTTAAGGCTTCTATAATGATGGGCTCTAACCCTTCTTTTATAACAATTATTCGGTCTGCAGCTTCTGGATATCCAATGACTATCTCTGTCTGGTCCGTCTGTTTCGTCTGGCCTCGGTAAAAGGCACCGCGGTCAAATTCAGGCAGTACCTGCAGATGGAGGTTCCGGCTCGGCCAATCGATAATAAGAGGAAACTCAGGCTTGAGCGGCGAATCACAGGATGGACAAACTATGGTAAGAAAACTGCCATTACAAAGTTCTTCGATGGCGTTTGGGTTTTGATCAAGATTAACTTCATCGGGAATCTCTACCTCAAAGGGGTGTTCGCATTGGCATGTAATTGTATGTTTCATAACAACTTCCTCCTATTTTTTCCCGAATAAAAATAAAATATCTCCAAATACTGAAAATATAAGCAGACTTAATATAAAAAGGGCGCCAAGCATCTGGAACCAATATACGGCTTTAGGATGGAGAGGCTTTCTCGTGATAAGTTCAATGAAAAATAAAAGAATAAGTCCGCCATCGAGGGCTGGTATGGGAAGTAAATTCATAATGCTCAGGGAAATAGAAATGAGGGCAAGGAAACTTGCGATTGCGGTGAAACCGGCTCCAAAACCTTGGCCAAAACCTTCGGCTGCAATATCCCCGACCATATAGGTAATCCGAACGGGTCCAGATACGGCCTTGGAAAGATTCACCCCCTTAAAAAGAACAGTAAGACTTTTAAGAGATACTGTAAGTGTTTTCAAGGTTTCGCTTGCTCCTTTTACAAAGGCGTCGGGAATAGAATGGGCTGCATTTCGATACCGTATGGTTTTAAACTCTATTCCAATATTGGTTTGCCCCTGTTCATCGTAGGAAAGGATGAGTTCTTTTGAAAGGGTTTGGCCGTTCCGCTCAATTTCAATTGGCAATACTGTCGGTCGATCTTTAAGAATACGATACAAGGCAACAGAATAGGGGATCGGGATTCCCTGTATGCTTACGATTCGATCACCCTGCATAAGGCCGGCTATGTGAGCGGGACTTCCTGTCTTTACTGTTTCTATAATGGGATCGGTCCAAAAATAGATACCGATTCTGCCAGCTCCGGTGTTCGTATCAAGCTGAGGTTTAACCTGTAAAGAAATCTGTTCCCCATTCCGATCAACGAGCAGATTCAGTGTTTCTCCCGGATTTGGTGCTATTTGCTCTTGAATCTCAGTGTAGTTGGAAACTTTCTTCCCATTAATACCGATAATTCGGTCTCCGCTTTTAAGGCCCGCCGCATCGGCAGGGAAACTGGTTCCCTCTATTTCCGATGCAAGTACAATTTTATTGTCCAAGGTTTGTACATCAAAACCTATAGCCCAGACCAAGGTAAGAACCAGCACCGCAAAGATGGCATTTGCAAAGGGGCCTGCAAAGGCAGTAAAGATACGCTTTAATGGACTTGCACCGTAAAAGGTCCCCGGTTCGCGGGGAATGCTTATTGAATTATTTGTTAAGGCTTCCTTAAACTCCGCTTCGCCTTTCATGCGGCAATAGCCGCCGACAGGGAATATACCTATACGATACTCAACGCCGTGGAAGTTTTTTGAAAAGATGGGCTTCCCCCAACCGATAGAAAAGGCTTCCACATCAATACCAGAAAGACGGGCTGCAATAAAATGACCTAATTCATGAACAAAAACGACAACGCCAAGGCCTATAAGACCCAAAATAATTTTTACAATCAATGGTGTAACTCCTTAATACATTCCTGAGCAGCAGCTCGAGACCTCTGATCTACATCAAGAATGGACTGTAAATCAAATTCATCACAGGACCACTCTTTTTCAAGCACCTGTGCAACTATCCGGCCAATATCAACAAATGAAATATGGCCCTTCATGAAAGCCGCAACCGCTTCTTCATTTGCCGCATTATATGCTGCAGGATATCCTTCTCCTAGTCTTGCTGCTTCATAAGCGAGGGGTAAAAGCGGAAACAGTTCAGTTTTGGGCTGTTCAAAATGTATGGTTTGCCCCACAAGATCAAGCCGGCCAAATTGGCAGTAACGCACCTCCGGCCAGAAAAGCGCATTGTGAATAGGCACCCGCATATCAGGTTTGGATATCTGCGCATAGAGCGAACCGTCTTTGAGACGTATTAAGGAATGTACATAACTTTGGGGATGAACCAATACAGAGACCTGTTCAACTTTGAGCGAAAAAAGGCGCACCGCTTCGATTACTTCAAGTCCCTTGTTGGCAAGACTCGCAGAATCTATGGTGATTTTTCCGCCCATTTTCCATGTTGGGTGATTGAGGGCATCCTGCAGGCTAACCTGTTCAAGTTGTTCTCTGCTGTATTGACGGAAAGGGCCTCCCGATGCGGTAAGGATTACCTCTTCTATCGCATCTGCTCCATGGGCTTCGAGAAGATGAAATACCGCGGAGTGTTCCGAGTCCACAGGCAGAATTCGGCAGTGGTTCTTTTTGGCGATAGAAGCAACCAGGGGCCCCGCCATTACGATGGTTTCCTTATTGGCTAAAGCTAAATCGGCTCCTGTTTCAAGGGCTGTAATAGAAGGTAGAAGCCCTGCGGCTCCGGCAATCCCGTTTACTACAATATCGGCACCACTTTCTCTGATTGCCTGTACAAGCCCATCCTGACCCCAATAAGTAATAGCAGATCGGGTCTCTGGAGTTTGCTTTTCCCATTTTTGATGATCAGTTATCACTATTTTTGCTCTCGGGAATTGAGTCCCTAAGGAAAGCAATCCACGAGTATCCTGATGAGCGGAAAGTAAGACTATTTCAAAATCGTTTTCATTAGCAGCAATAACATCCAAGGTGCTCTTTCCGATGGAACCAGTTGCGCCAAGGACTGCAATTTTGCGTTTCATTAGAATAATATCCAGTAGAGGGCATAAAAAACAGGGGCAGCAAGGGCAATCGAATCAACCGAATCGAGTATGCCTCCCCGTCCAGGAATTATAAACCCAGAATCCTTTACTTCCCCGCTTCGCTTAATTGTGGATTCAGCCAGGTCCCCTATAATTGCCACAATACCGACGCAGATTCCCAAAATAATACCAGCTAAGAGCCTGGGAAGAGTATGATTGGTGGTAAAAGCGATCGGAAAGAGCAGGGGAGCTATGATACCAATGAGCAATGACCCCGCCATGCCGCCGATAAACCCTGCAATACTCTTATTGGGACTTGCGGGAATGAGGCCCCGGTTCCCTTTGCCAAAGAGCATACCAATAGCCCACGCAAGAGAGTCGTTGGCAAAGACCATGAGTAAGAAACTAAGGATGATGACCGTCGCATGACTGAGACGGGTCATTCTAATAATCCAAAGCATGAACATACCAGGATAAACCATGACAGAAAGACCGGTTGAAATACGGTCCAGCACAAGGGAAATATCCTGCAGGGAAGAAAACACTCGAGAGGCAATGAGCCAACCAGCTCCAAAAATAAAGGCCGCGGGCACAAGCTCTCCTGGAATTTGAAGACTAATACTTATAGTCATAGCCACAGGGGCTAAGGAGCCCAGGATGGCAGCCTCTATAACAGGCAATCTATAATGTTTTTTTGCTAGAATTTGAGAAAACTCGACAGCCCCTAAGGCGCTGATAATAGTAACGACAATATTTACCGCCAAATGATTGTAAAAGGGTAAATAAGCCACAAGCCCTATAATAGCAGGGATTCCTAAAGAAAAAATGAGCAGACGCTGAGCCAGTTTTGTCATGCTGTGATACCACCAAAACGACGTGTTCTTTTCTGAAAGTTATCAAGTGCAGCTTTTAAATCTGCTGCATCCCAATCGGGCCATAGTTTATCTGCGAAATAGAATTCGCTGTAAGCACTTTCCCAAAGCAAAAAGTTACTTGACCGCTGTTCAGAAGCAGTGCGGATTATGAGATCCGGATCGGGCACATCGGGATTGTCAAGGTGCAAACGGACTAATTCTTCAGTAATTTCGTTCTCTGGTATGCCTTTTTGGATAATTTTTCTGATAGCTCGTACTATTTCGTCTCTGCCGCCATAGTTAAGGGCAAGAATTACTGAAAGGCCAGAAAAATGGGATGTTTTTTCACAGGCTTCTACCACTTCATCAGCAATCTCTTGAGGAAGCCCACTTAAATTGCCTGTAAAACGTATTCTGATCTGGTTTTCTTTGTAAAACTCAAATTCAGCCATAAGGTATTTTTTAACCAGCCCCATAATAAAACCTACCTCTTCCTGGGTACGTTTCCAGTTTTCGGTAGAAAAAGTATACAGGGTCAGATATGAAATACCCATATCCGAGGCGGCTTTTACAATTCTTTTTGCAGCCTTAAGCCCTTCTATATGACCCTGGGTCCGCGGCATATTACGGTTTTGCGCCCATCGGCCGTTGCCGTCCATAATTATGCCGACATGGGCTGGTATTTTATGGCTTGTCATTAGACTTCCATTATTTCTTTTTCTTTTTCTTCGAGAATATGATTAATTTCTTTAATATATTTATCGGTAAGATTTTGCAGTTCCGTTTCTGCCTTAGCTTCCTCATCCTCAGTCAGCTCTCCGTTTTTCTGAGCCTTTTTTAGTTCCTCATTACCGTCTCGGCGGATATTGCGAATTGCTACCCGACTCTGCTCAGCCAGATTTTTTGCTTGTTTTGCTAAATCTTTGCGGCGTTCCTCGGTGAGCGGAGGAATAGAGATTCGGATTACTTTACCATCATTGGACGGATTGAGGGAAAGTTCGGATGTCCTAATAGCCTTTTCAATCTCTCCAATCATGGCCCGATCCCAGGGCTGAATGACAATAAGACGGGCTTCGGGAATAGAAATATTTGCAACCTGGTTGAGAGGAGTTTTATCACCATAATAGTCGACTCTGATCTTATCAAACAAAGCCGCAGAGGCTCGACCGGTTCTGATGGCGGCTAAATCTTCTTTCAAACTTGAAATGGTTTTCTTCATCCGATCTTCAGAGTTTTTTATGGCCGTATGCATGAATGTCTCCTTCCTGTTCAGGTTTGCAAAATGAGGGGCCACTATAACAGGTGGCCCCTCGAATTATCGTAAAAATAGGTTTACTGACCTACCCGGAAATATACATAGTCGACGATAGAAATTTTCGCGCCGACCTGTTTTCCCAGGTCTTCAACAACCTTGGCAACGGTAAGCTTTTCGTCCTTAACAAAGCCCTGGTCTACTAGGCAGATTTCAGCAAGATACTTGTTTACCTTGCCTTTCAGGATGTTATCTACCACATTAGCGGGCTTGCCTTTCATTTTTTCATCCTGTTCCATCTGTTTGCGGAAGATTTCTTCCTGTTCGGCCAGATGGGCGGGATCAACCTTGCTGCGATCCAGTGCATAGGGATTAAAGGCTGCAATATGGAGGGCCAGGTCGAAAGCAAAAGTTTTAACCCGTTCATCCTGAAGGGCTTCAGCCTTGTCAGCTGCAAGCTTTACCACAACACCGATGAGCCCATCACCATGGATATAGCTTGTCAGGTATTCATTAGCCGCTGCATTGACTACCTTAAGACGCTTAAGCCCCATATTTTCCCGAATCTTGGTGGCCAAATCGGTCACCATGCTATTAAGCTCATCGTTGGGTTCGCTGTAGCCTTTCTGGAGAGCCACTTCGGCAATTTTATTACCCAGGGCAATAAAATCGGGATTCCGGGCGACAAAGTCGGTTTCGGAAGCGAGTTCAACAAGGACAGCCTTATTGTTAGCAATCTTGATGAACACCTTTCCCTCATTGGTTGCGCGGTCGGAACGTTTTTCGACAGCGGCAAGCCCCTTTTCCTTGAGGTATTTCTCTGCCTTGGCAAAGTCACCTTCACAGGCTACAAGGGCATTTTTGCATTCCATCATGCCTGCACCGGTCTTTTCGCGCAGGGCCTTTACATCGGAAGCTTTAATTTCCACGCTGTTCTCCTTATTTGGATTCGTATACCCGGTCCACATCTACCGGAAGTTCATCCTCATCGGTATCCTCATCGATTTCACTGGAAGCAGGAGCTTCACCATTGTACGAATCGATATCAATTTCCCGATCCTCTTCACGGATGGACATATCGGTCATCATTTCTTCGGCGGATTCATCGTCTTCGCCCAGGGTTTCAATAATCTTGAGGCCCGCTTCGTTATCGGCTTCGACAACCGCATTAGCAATAATCTGGGTAAAGAGGGTAATAGCCCGAATAGCATCATCATTGCCGGGAATCGGATAGTCAATACCTTCGGGATTGCAGTTAGTATCGACAACTGCAACGATGGGGATTCCCATCCGCTGGGCTTCGGCAACAGCAATAGCTTCCTTGCGGGTATCGATGACAAAGAGAATGCCGGGAAGTTCCTTCATCTCCTTGATACCACCAAGGTTTTTCTGGAGCTTTGCCCGTTCTTTTGCGAGGGCTGCGATTTCTTTCTTGGTAAGATTGTCAAAGGTTCCATCAACTTCCATTTTCTCCAGCTTCTTAAGACGGAGAAGGGATTTTTTGATGGTTGCAAAGTTGGTAAGCATACCGCCAAGCCAGCGGTTGTTTACATAGAACATGCCGCAGCGTTCGGCTTCTTTCTGAATAGCCTGCTGGGCCTGTTTTTTGGTTCCGACAAAGAGCACAGTCTTGCCGGAGCTTACGGTCTTGCGAACCGCGTCGTAGGCATCTTTAATTGCCTGAATAGTTTTCTGCAGGTCGATAATGTGAATCCCGTTTCGTTCGGCGAAGATGTATTTCTTCATCCGCGGATCCCATCGCTTGACCTGATGGCCGAAGTGCACGCCTGATTCAAGCAGGCTCTTCATGGTAACTACTGCCAAAATTTCCTCCCTGTTCGTTTTCTACGGTTTTTCCCCGTTTTGAAAACCAAACCTTCTCTGTATCTCACCGCTATTGCGGCGGAAAATTAAATGGTTTAGGCCCCGTAGGGATAACCATTCTCCCGTAACATGCCATAAAATTCATGAATTGGCAAGCCTACTATACCGCTATAAGAGCCTTCTATATGAGAAATAAAACAGGATGCAAGCCCTTGAATCTGGTAGGCCCCCGCAACGCCCTGCCATTCTCCGGTTTCCAGGTACCATTCTATTTCTTCTGTACTTAAAGAAGCAAAGCGTACCTTACTCGAAACCGATTTTATAGCTATTCTTTTTTCCCGCCCTACATACAAGGCCATGGCGGTAATTACTTCATGGGTTCTCCCGGATAGAGTTTTGAGCATTCTATAGGCACTGTCCCGATCTTCCGGTTTCCCGAACACCCGATTATCGATGCAAATAATTGTATCCGCCCCCAGCACCCAGAGCGGGAGCCGTCCATCCAGAACCTTTAGGATGGCAGATACTTTGCGTTCCGCAATTTGTTCAGCCTGCTCGCGGGGTTCCAAATCTGCCGGAGCAGTTTCATCCACATAGGAGGGCATAATATTGAAAGGAAGGCCCAGAAGCCTAAAGTACTCCTGCCGCCGTAGAGACCCCGATGCCAGTATGATTGGTTCCATAATTTTTTATGCCGTACCGAAGCATAGTCTGTCAAGCGGAGATGCAGGCGGCGACTTGACAAGCGGCGCAGAATACTATAGGGTATGGCCATACAAAATGAGAGATTAGCTCATCTGGATAGAGCGTCAGCCTCCGGAGCTGAAGGTGGTGGGTTCGAGTCCCGCATCTCTCATGAGAGTGGGCTATTTCCTTGCAGGGAATAGCCCTTTTTTTTATTTGTTCTCATATTGGTCTATAATATATCTATAAATCATGATATCATCGTACATCTATACTGCTAAATTACAGGATGGGATCGATGAATAAACGATGGTTGAGCAGTTTGTGTATTGCTATATTTTGTGCCGGCTCTCTCTTTTCTCAAGCAATTCCAAAGGCAAAAAACGGCAGTATTGATCTTTCTTCATATCAGTTTTCAGACCTCAAAACTGTTGAACTCTCAGGCGAATGGGCATTCTGGTGGAATAAAAAGTACACTAATGCTACTGAACTTGAGTCTGCCCCAACTCCAGATTCATACCCTCCGATACCAAGCTATTGGGGAAGCGGTTCTCATGGAGGAAAACAATTTCCTGCCCAGGGGAGTGCAACCTATCGACTCACCATACATTTACCCGATTCTCAAGTGTACGGCCTCTATGTTCCCCAGATGGTCAGTTCCTATGACCTGTATATAAACGGTGTATTGGTTGGTTCAAATGGGCTTACTGACATTAATCCTGCAAAGGTCCATGGAGTGTTCAAGCCCAACGTGTATTTTGTTACCCCACAAAATAATACACTGGATATTTTTCTCTTTATTGCCAATAGAGACTACCGTCATGGGGGGCAATGGAAACCGATTCTTATTGGCACGGCCCAGGCAGTACAAAACTATTATAACCGCTCCTTGATGATAGAACTTTTTCTGTTTGGTTCTATTTTGGTTATCGGTTTGTATAACATTGCGCTGTTTCTATTTAGGCCAAAAGACAGGTCACCCCTCTTTTTCGGTCTTTTTTGTATCATAGTAGCTCTGAGGGTCATTACAACGGGGACCATAGCGCTCTCCCATCTAACTTCCATTGTACCTTGGGAGATTCAAATTAAATTAGAACTCAGCGTGTTCTATCTTGGGGCCCTCTTTTTTGGGCTTTTTTTCAAAGAGCTTTTTCCCACTGATATTCCCTCTATCGGTTTAGGAATAATGCTGGCTCCTGCGGTCCTTTTTACATTATTAGCTCTTGTATTACCCTTAAAACTGTTCAATTTGCTGGTTACACCGATGGAAATAACAGCTATTGCGGGCCTGCTTTTTGTGTTGGTCTGCATTACTGTTGCTTGGATTCGAAAACGGGAAAACGCAGCCCTTATTTTAATAGGCTTTTTGCTCTTTACCATTACTGCAATTAATGATGTCCTGTATTCAAAAAATATTATCGCCACGGCCTATATGCTGCCCTTGGGTCTATTTAGTTTTATATTTTTACAGGCCATTGCGCTCGCAAGGGTTTTTTCTAATTCCTTTACGAGGGTGGAACAGCTTTCTGATGAGCTTTCTACGGTTAACAAATCCATGTCCCGCTTTGTTCCGAATGAGTTTTTAACCTTCCTGAACAAAAAAAGCATCAACGATATCAAACTGGGCGATCAGGTACTGCGCTCCATTACGATTCTGTTCGCCGATATCCGTTCTTTTACCACCCTTTCGGAGACCATGAGCCCCCAGGACAATTTTAATTTTATCAATTCGTACTTTAATAGGATTGGCCCCATTATCCGCAATCATCATGGATTTATTGATAAATATATCGGAGATGGAATCATGGCCCTCTTTCCTGAAATGCCCCAGGATGCGGTGCAGGCGAGCCTGGCCATTCAGGAACAACTCAACGAATATAATAAAGAACGTTTATCCTACGGATTGCAGCCCATATCAATTGGTATTGGCATCCATACGGGACTCGTCATGCTGGGAATAATTGGGGAGCAGCAGCGAATCGAAAGCACAGTCATTTCGGATACGGTAAATCTGGCAAGCCGTATAGAAAACTTAACGAGAACCTACAATGTACCGATTTTACTTTCCGGAAATATGCAGAGTTACCTTCAGGAAGCCGGTTTTCATGGAAGACTGATTGATACGGTTCTCGTAAAAGGTAAATCCCAGCCCTGTGATATTTATGAACTTTTAGACGTATATTCATCTCGGGAACGGATCTATTTCTTAGAAACACAAGGTATTTTTGAACAGGGTGTCCGGCTGTACCACGAAAAGGACTACGAAAAGGCAATGAAACTATTCAAATTGTGCTATGCAAAAAATCCTCAGGATAACCTCTCAGCCCTGTACATTTATCGTATACGAAATGCTCAGAGGCTTCGGACACTCCAGAAAGACGGAGCCTCAGCCAATAGCAAAATCGAGACTGATTCACAGCCTGTGCCCCGCAATTCTTAATTCCCTTTTGGGACGGCGCATGCTGTCAATTTTTTCTAGATGTTCCAATTCCAGGCTGACTGCACCCTGTTGCTGTGTCACAATACCGGTAAGAAGAAATGGCTGGATATCAAATAACATGGTTTGGTATTTCTGGTATACTTGGGGAAAAAGGACAGTTTCATACAGGGCTGTTTCATCTTCATAGCTGATGAACGCCATAGATTCTCCGCGCAGGGTCCAGACGTCTTTTCTCGTAATAGGCCAGCCGAGAACACGGACCCGCTGCCCGATATGCTTATGCAAGTCCTTTGCATATACCCTGTTTTTACCAACCATAACCGCTTCCCAGTTCCAGAGGTCCAGCGGATGCCCGGAACGGAGAAAACCCAGCCGTTCAAATTCCTGGATGCGTTCCTCCAGTGTCACCGCTCTATGCTGCTGCTGCGGGGCAAGCGGTTCATCAATAGGGCGGTGAACTATTGTTCTGGGAAAGCCGTTTTGAATTACTGTGTCTGTCGATGAAAAGAGCTCTGTCTCAGTTGCTTTATACTGGGCGGTGAGCAAAATACGGAATTGCAGAGCACGGTTTACCGATGAGATACTGTCAAAAATGCCGACACTGGTCATGGCCGCAAGCTCGTCCCGGGGTATACGGAGCCGCTTGGCCACATCCTGGAGGGTTTTGAAGGGCCCCCGTTTGTCCCGCTCCGCTACCAGTCGCTCCGCCGTGGCTTTTCCAAGCCCTTGAATTGCCATAAGGCCGATAAGAACACGATTTCCCTTTCCAACATACTGGTACAGGCTCGTATTGATATCCGGACCTTCCACAACTAATCCCATACGGTGGCATTCGCTGATATATGCCAGCGGGTGGTAGTATCCGCCCTGGTTAGAAAGGACTGCGGCCATAAAATACGCGGGGTAGTGCACCCGCAGGTATGCGGACTGGAAAGATACCATAGCGTAAGATGCCGAATGGGGTTTATTAAAGGAGTACCCATCAAAGGACAGCATCATGGACCAGATTTCATCAATGACCGGCAAGGGCACCTGGTTTTCCATACAGCCTGCATAAAATTTATCCTTATATGCGGCGAGTTTTGCTCCTCCTGCTTTTTTCGCGATAATTTTTCTCAGCCCATCCGCATCGGCCTCGCTAAAGGATGCCAGTGCAACCGCCACCTTGGATACATCTTCCTGGTAGCACATAATTCCGTAGGTTTCGGCCAAAATAGTTTCAAGCCGCGGATGCAGCACCTGGTAGGCCCCGCCCTTAAGACGGCGTACATACTCTTCTATAAACCGATTAGCCGCAGGACGTATGATTGAACTATGGATCACAATATGGTCAAAGTCTCCCCTGCCTGTTTTTTTCTGCAATTGGCGCATGGCGGGCGATTCAATATAAAAAACCCCCATGGTATCTCCCCGGGCAAGGGCGTCTATGGTTGCCTGGTCCCGGGTAGGGTCTTTATGTAGAAAGTCTATTTCGATTCCATCGGCCAGGAGGTTTTTCAGGGCGTCCCGAATAACTGAAAGGGAACGATTTCCCAAGAGATCCAATTTTACTAGTCCCGCCGCTTCGGTCCCTTCCTTTTCCCATGCAAGCAAAGGAAAACCTCCTGCGGACATTTCAACGGGAGCATAGCGGCTTACCGGTTCGGGAGTTATCACCAGGCCTCCGCAATGCATTGAAAGGCCCCGAGGAAGCCCTTCGAGCCGCCGGGCTATGCGTACCACGTCGGCCCACTCAGATCGATCTTGTTGGGCTAGTTCCGACAAGTCCAGTGACCTCTTTTGCAGTTCCCCTTCGAGGGCGGATATTTCGACCTCTGAATAACCGTATACTTTGGCGGTTTCCCGCAGGGCTGAACGAAAACGAAATCGGTTGTGATTTGCGACCCGGGCACAATAGGCCTTTCCGAAACGTTCAATCACCTGTTCGATCAGTTTGTCCCGTTCGTCCCAGGGAAAATCCACATCGATGTCGGGCGGATCCATCCGTGACAAATTAAGGAATCTTTCAAAATAGAGTCGGTGCGCGATAGGGTCCACATTGGTGATCCCAAGACAGTAGGCAACAATGGATGCCGCTCCGGAACCTCGTCCGCAGGTTCGGTTCGCAAGGGAAACGATGTCATGCATGAACAAAAAATATGATGCAAAGCCTTTCTGAATAATGATGCCCAGCTCATATTCGATTCGATCAAGTATGGCATCGGATAATTCTCCGTACCGGTGTTCTGCCCCCTCAAAAACGAGGCGCCGCAGCAGGGCTTCAGGATTTTCCGTGCCTTGTGTTTTATAGACAGGAAACACAAGGCGGCCAAAGAGATCGGAGGTTTGAATCTGGTTTACCAATTTTTCAGCCTCACAAAGAGCCTCCGGCCAAGAATGGTAAAAGTTGATGAATGTCCGCTGGTCCATCAGAACCCGATCTATAACTTCGCGGCTTGTAATGCAGTCCCCAGAGTCAAGGGTCCCCAGGGTCTTGTTTGTTCCTATAGCACGGAGCACTCGATGGATGTCATAGTCTTCCGCCGAGAGAAACGCCGCCTTCTGTATAGCCAGGAGAGGGATCTGGTGAGATCGGGCCCATCTTATTGCAGAAAGGCTGCCCGGCCCGCAGGCTCCATAGAGACGCGGGACCTTCCCCATCAGGTATTCAAGCCACACCGATTCGGAACTAACCAGTGAAAGATCCGGCTGGCTCCCTATGTCCTGGCTTGCAGCTGCGTTCACGATAAGGGGGCCCAACACTGAAAAAGGAATCTCCCTTCCCTTTGAACGGTATGGCCCCTGGGCGGTAAGCAGTTCGCAGAGCCGGGAAAAACCTTCCTTGTTCATAGCTAAAACGATTACCGATCCGGCGCTGCTTGTCAGTTCGCATCCAATAATGGGTTGTATATGCCTTTCTTTACAGGCTTCAAGAAATTCATGAAGTCCGTAAAGACTGTTCCGATCGATAATTGCCAACGCTTGTGTTCCATAGGACGCCGCCTGAGCTACCAGTGTTTCTGGATTATGCGGCCCATACAAGAGAGAGTAGGATGTCTGGATACCGAGCCGTATATTCATCGTCGAGCCGCCTGTAAACCTCTCGGTCTCTCTAAGGGCAAGGCTCCTGCATACCCTTGGGCTAAGAGGGTAGTTCCGCGGACCAGAATGGCAGGGCCAAAGCGGCGGCGGTTGGCATCCAGGGTATTCTGAAGACAGGTATGGATATGCCTGTGCTCAGGGATAAAAAGATCCTGTTCGCCATAGTCCCGGTCAAGCTGTTCAAGCCGCAGCCCAATCATCTGGACCCGCACTCGCCGGTCGAGGGCCGCATTAAGACAAGCTTCAGCTCCCTGATACAGCGCGTCATCCATGGATTGGGGACTGTGAAAGTTCTTCCGGACAACCCGCCGCACGCCGTCACCGTATATGAGCTCGAGCCGCAATGCACAGGCAGCCAAATGCTGCTGACGCAGGGCCATGCCGGCTTCTTCTGCGAGGGCCATGAGGCTCCCCCGCAGTACCTCCCGTTCCGCTACGGCTCCTTGAAAATATAGTTGCCGTTCTATCGACGGGGGCCTTTGGCTGCAATCATGGACCGGTTCTGCATCGATCCCACGGGCCGAATCAAGAAGTTTTTTGTATTGTTTCCCCAAAAGAACGCTTGCTTCGGTATCCGACAGCACTGCCAGATCTCCAATGGTATAGACACCCGCGGCATGCAGGAGTTTCAGCAGAACCGGTCCAACCCCCGGCAAAAGCCGAATATCCTGCCATGCAAGAAATTCTGCCGCTTCATCTCTACGGATCGCGGCAAATCCTACCGGTCGCAAAGTGCGGGTTACTACCTTGGCAGTCAGTTTGTTGGGAGCCAGCGCCATGGCCGGGTCTATATTAAGCCGTTTAATAATGTTGCGCCGTATCCGGAGGGCCGTATCCTGGAGCGGACCGAAGAGTCGTTCGGTGCCTGATAGATCCAGATACAGGTGTCCCCCCGGCACATATTCGATCAGGGGCGCAAATGCTTTGACCGCTTCGACCATTTCCTGGCTGGCTTTTTCAAGTGTTTTCGGTTCTGGGGGGAGAACCTGCAGTGACCGAAATCGCCGTTCCGCTTCAGCAAGGGCCATCCCCGGCATAAGGCCCTCTTCCCGCGCCCGGGGGGACACATCGAGCAGTACCGCCCGGCCGGCCCGCGGTTCGGCCACCACAAAGACTTTATCACGTAATGTCTTATCCCGGGCCATGGCTACCGCCGAGGCAAAACCGGTGACATTGACGTGTACAATCCCGGGAACCTTTTCGCTTAACTGGCGGCACATGGCACACCTGACTTTTCCAATAAGGAGAGAAGGCTTTTGGCATTTTGAACCGCCTGACCTCGGCGATGGTTGTTAAAGAATACAAAAACCCGTTCAGCGTGGAGCAGTAAAAGCCCTATTCGTTCCACAAAGGACTGGAGTTCATGCTCGTTGTACAGATAGTTATATCGTTCAGCTCCGTCGGATCCCCACCAGGTTTGTTCGTTCCGACCATGAAGTCTGAGATAGGCAAAGGGTGCGGTTACCACATCCAGTACGGGGGGCAGCCCCTTAAGGGCAGGCATATCCAGCGATACAAGGCATATATTACGCTGACGGAAGGCGTCGATAACCCGATTGTTGAACCATTGATTGTTTCTGAATTCTACCGCAACCGGATAAGAACAAAGTTCTTTGAGGAGTTTGTCCAAATAGCGCCGCCGATCCACATCATAGTGGAACGCATAGGGAAATTGCAGCAGAATCGCGCCCAGTTTACCCGCTTCGGCTATAGGCTCCAAAGCTTTGCAGAAGTGGGCCGCATCTTCCTGCCAGGAAGCGGGATTAATGGTATGGGTAAGAGATTCGTGACCTTTAACCGAAAATATCACTCGATACTGGCTTTCTTCGAGTATACGTTTTATCTGATCCTGTTCCGGCATCCGGTAGTAGCTAAAATTGAGCTCCACCGCAGAAAACAAGGTACTGTAGTAGGAGAGATATTCAGCAGTTTTTATGCCTTCAGGATACACCGGACCAACCCATTCATGATAGGAATACCCCGAAGTCCCTGTCAGTACGATACCCATACCATTATTATACTTAACATTTGTATAGCTATCAAGGGCGAAAAAAGGGGATGTCCTCAACTTATTGGACATCCCCATCTAAGCCTTTTGAAATTGGCCGTGTGGTTGTTAAGTTGCAGCCGCACGGAATCGCAACTTTAAAAGCAACTATTTCTGGCCTGAAGTTTGACCGGAAGCCTTATTATTCTGCTGGGCTGTATATTTGCGCAACGTGTTCAGGGTCTCCCGGGCACGGGTCTGGACGGGACGGATATAATTTCCCTCGGCAATTCTTATAATAGTGCGAATTGCGGAAGGATCCTTGATTCCCCCATTCTTTTCGGCGATTTTTTCATAGGTTTCCAGGGCAGAGAGGGCCAGAATGTTATCAGGATTCAAAATGTCAAAACGGGTAACAATCCAAGAAACGGCGGTGGTGACTTCATCATTGTCATTAATCGCTATTTTCCCAAGGGATTTGATAGCCTCAGTCAATACCATAGGTTCAGGATCGCTCAACACAACTTTTACGAGAATATCTTTAGCTTCCTTCGTGCCCAGTTCTCCGAGATACTGAGCCGCCTTGGCCCGGACATCGGGATAGTTATTAACAAGCCTTCCAACACCGCCTTCTCTGGCTTGGTATACAATACCTTCCAAAGCAAGAAATTCAAGGGTTTTTTGAATTTCCGGATTGACCCGTCCGCCCTTAATAGCATCGCCGATATATTCCAGGGCTACTAATTTCATATCCCTGCTGTCGGCTCTAGCCTGTTCACGGATAACCATCTGTTCCACCGATTCCTGCAGATAGGATTCCTCTACAGAAAGCTCATTGCCCTTGTTTGCGGTCTGCGCAAACAAAGCGGTAGAAACGAGAAAACTTGCTATAAGCAATACGCCAAATCGATACTGTGCACCCATTATTTCCTCCTCGGAAGCTTAGTTTACAATATTCCAATTCCCCGCTGTTTTTTCAAGTTCATACAGCCTGAGACGTTGTCCCTTATTGGTTATAGTATACGCCTTAACCCTGTTTTGGCCAATAAATTCAATATCGTCCACCCGGTCATTTGCACGGGATGGAACGACTACATATAAGAAATAATCTTTAACACTATTTAAAACAATTTTTTGGTTTTTTAACCGCGTTGATTCGGATGTTTTTTTAAGGAATTCAGGATCGCTCAGTTCTGCAAGATAGCCAGGGCTGAGGTACTGTACCCAGGCATCATAGTTTTTATCCCTTATAATCTGGTTCAATTTTTCTATTAAGGTCTGAACCTCGGTTTTCGTGCTATCAAAGACTTCCTTCGTTATGGTTGAAGGATCAAAAACATCTATTTGTACTATGGGCTCAATCTTCTGATCCTGACCGGCATCTGGGTTTACTACAACCTCGTTTGTCAGAGGTTCAGTTGCTGTACTTTCTGGATGATTCTCAGCATCCGTAGATTTTACAGGAGCAGTTGTCTGAGAAACACAGGAAACAAAAAGTAGCGCAATAAAGGAACAAAGGTGCATGACCATGGATCTCTTTGTAAATATCATAGCCTATATTTTATCTGACCGGGGCTGGATCGTCAAACCATATTCATAAAATCTTGGTCTGTATTGCCCCTTGACGGAGCTTGGTAGCTTCCGTATGCTCTTTTTATTATGTTACGAGCTGTTTTTCCGGGATCCTTTGATCCGCCAACCTTTGGACATCTTAATATTATTGAACGGGCCGTCGGTATTTTTGATGAACTTCATATCATTGTGGCGGTTAATCGGGAAAAGAAATCTCTTTTTTCACCGGAAGAGCGTGTTTCCATGATGAAAAACCTTGTTTCTCACTGGTCCAACGTTCGTGTCGATATGTGGGATTCTCTGATCGTCAATTATCTCAGCAAAGAACAGATTCGGGTCTTGATTAGAGGTGTAAGGGGCGTTGCTGACTTTAGCTATGAGTTTGATCTTTCCATGATGAATAAGGGGCTTAACCCGTCTATCGAAACTATTTTTATGACCACCGATCCTAAATATTTTGTGCTTCGTTCTTCTGCCATTAAAGAACTTGCATCTTTTGGCGGAGATATTTCTTCCATGGTCCCTCCCATAGTTGCAGAAGCTTTGAAAAAAAAGTATGATAGAGCCTCTTTTTAACACTATCCGGCATTTTGATCTTGACAATCTACGACATTTTGTTTAGATTGTGTCAGACTCTACCGGTACTACGACTTAAGTGAGGTTTTTGATATGGCAGTTCCTAAGTTTAAGACGTCCAAAGCTCGGACCCGGCGTCGGCAATCCATCAATATGAAGCTTGTCGCGCCCACACTCGTTGAGTGCAGTACCTGCGGAAACCGCGTTCTTCCCCATCGGGTATGCCCGAAGTGCGGATTCTACCGCGGCAAGCAGGTAATCGTACCCGAGTCCAAAGCCTAATAGGATAAGGAGATTATCAAGATGGATGAATTATTCGAGAAAATGAAAAAGCTGATCGCCGAGAAGCTGGAGATTGATGAGGGTAAAATTACCCTTGATGCTTCTTTCCGACAGGATCTGGGTGCAGACAGTCTGGATACCTATGAGCTGGTTTACGCTATCGAAGAGGAAATGGGCATCTCCATTCCCGATGAAAAGGCTAACGAGTTCGAAACTGTCCGGGACGCATACGAGTTCATTAAATCCCAGCAAAAGTAAGACCGTGAAGGATCGCATATTACAGGCGGTCCCCGCTGGGTCGGTCAACATCAACAGTGCCCGGAAACAGGCCCTGCTTGATTTTCAGAAGGCCGCAAGCATAAGGTTCAGAAGTCTTGAACTTCTGAACCTTTCTTTCATTCACCGCTCTGCTTCTAACGAGTTTCCTCAAAAAATTAATAATGAACGTCTCGAATTCCTCGGGGATGCCATACTGGGCGCCTGTACCGCCACGTTGTTATACGAACAGTTATCAGAGCAGCCAGAGGGGGAACTAGCAAAAATTAAATCCGTCGTTGTATCAGAGGATACCTTGGCGGGTATTGCCCGGGAACTCCAGATTGATGGACTGCTGATCCTGGGCAAGGGGGAAGAAATGTCCGGCGGCAGGACTAAAAAGGCAATCCTCGCCGATGCCCTAGAAGCCCTCATCGGAGCCTATTATCTGGATTCGGGGTACAAAACCGTCTTTGATTTCATCAGTCCCTATATTTTAGAAGAAATCGAACGGGTTGTGGCTAATCAGCACCACCGGGACTATAAAACCCTGCTCCAGGAAACGAGCCAGCACCTGTTCAGAACCTATCCAACCTACACACTGCTCAAACGGACAGGCCCTGATCATGAACGGATGTTTTGGGTCGAAGTCAGCGTCAACGGCAATACCTACGGACCGGGAATCGGGAAAAACAAAAAAGAAGCTGAACAGGCAGCTGCCCGGCTTGCCTATGAGTCAATTTCCCAATCTGTGCAGCCAAAATAAACATAAATTGGCCGACTTTTGAAGTTGGTTTTACTGCTTCAGTTTTTCATACAGATTTCTGGCAATGAGGGATAGTTTTTCCTTCCTGTTTTCTTCCGGATCATCCAGTACGGTTTCAAAAAGTTCTTTAAGGATTCTTCCCATAATTGGTCCCCGGGGAATTCCAAGCTGAGCGAGGTCTTCCCCATTTACCGCAAGATCCTTTATCGAAAGGGCCTTATTTTTAGCCAAGAGTGCCATAATCCTATCCCGTAAGGGCTGATTCAATGCTGCCGGAGGTTCCCGCCCCGTGGTGCCCCAGGTATCGGCCCTGCGGAGATCAAAAAGGTCATTCAGAAAAGACTCTCCGACCCGGACAACAAAACGCCGCACCGCCGCATCGGTCCACTGGTCATCGTAATGGAACATGTGGACCGCAATAAGATGGCAGACCTGATCCATAAGAGAATTCGGATATCTGAGACGGGTCATAATATCCCGGGCAAGCTGGGCAGACACTTCTTCATGCCGGTAAAAGGTCCAAATCCCGAGTTCATCTTTATCTCTCACCGCAGGCTTTCCAATATCATGAAACAGCGCCGCAAGCCGCACCGCCGGCTTATCTTTTGGTGCGTAATCGCAGGCGAGCAGCAGATGGTCCAGCACATCAAATTGATGAAATCCCTTTTGGTCTACGCCGCGGCAGGCTTGCAGTTCCGGAAACAACAGTGCAAGGAGCCCCGTGGTCTCCATCAATCTAAAAGCTATCGAAGGCTTTTCGGATGCTAGAATTTTGTCCACTTCGTCCCGGACCCGTTCCATGGCTACCTTTTCAGTAATGTGGATGGTAAGCGGTATCGCCTTAAGGGTTTCGCCTTCAATAGTAAACTTTAGTTGGGCTGCAAAACGCAGGGCCCGCAGAGGCCTAAGTCCATCCTCGGAAAATCGTTCTATGGGATTGCCGACACAGCGGATCACCCTGTCCTTTATATCCTTTTGTCCCCCAAAGGGATCTACCAGGCGTTGTTCCGGCAGTTCAAGGGCCAGTGCATTCATAGTAAAGTCCCGGCGAGACAGGTCTTCCTCGATGGAGCTGGCATAGCTTACCGTATCGGGCCGTCTGCCATCGGAATAGGAACCTTCGATTCTAAATGTGGTGGTTTCTATGGATAGGCACTTATACAGGATTGTGACGGTACCGTGCTTTATCCCCGTAGGAATAACCCGGCGGAACATGGCTTGAACCTCTTCCGGCCGTGCATCTGTTGCCAGATCCCAGTCTTTGGCGGGCTGCCCCCGAACCAGGTCTCTGACAGCACCTCCCACTAAGTATACTTCCTTCTGATGCTTTTTAAAAATCTCTGCCACCTCAAGCACCGAGGGGTGTATGCGGAACTTGCCCATATGGGCCCACTATAATACAATGGGCACGCACAGGAAAAGGGGAGCGGCAAGGGGGCTTTTTCATGGATCAACATTCACAAGCACTGATATTTATAGGCGGTTCCGGTCCCGATCCTGAAAAATATAAAAAACTTTTGGGTCCAAGTGATATGGTCATTGCCGCCGATTCTGGGCTGATTCGAGCCGAAGCCTTCGGATATAAGCCTGACTGGATTGTGGGGGATATGGATTCTCTTACGGATGTGTCGCGCCTTTATGCATATCCCCAGGACCGCATTATCCGGTATCCGCCGGACAAGGACTTTACAGACACGGAGCTTGCATTAAGCCTTGCCTGGGATAAGGGCTATATCACAACTACCCTTATAGGTGGAAGCGGCGGTCGAACCGATCATTTATTGGCTATCATTGCTCTTTTTGAACGAGAAAAAACACCAAGCCGTTGGTTTACCGATTCAGAGCTGGTTTTTCCCCTTGAACACAGCCTTGAACGGGATCTACCGCTTGATACAATGATTTCTCTTTTTCCTGTCGGACCGGGGCCCTGGGAAGCCGAAAGTGAGGGACTCAAATGGCCTCTGAATGGACTAAACTGGGAACGGGGAAATTTTGGCCTGAGCAACCGAACTTGTTACCCATCAGTTTCTATTAAGGTTCTGTCCGGACGCTTCCTTGTATTCATCCCCTTGGAAATTTTAGATCCCCTTTGATTCTGCTGCCAACTGCTCAAAGGCCTGTTTCAGCCGTTCCAGGCTGTCTAATGGATGCTCAACAAGTACCCGTTTACCGGCAAATAGTTCAGCAATCCCGATCTCCCGGGGGTAACGGGGAATGATATGGTAATGTAAATGTTCTATTGATGCACCGGCATTCAATCCCATGTTGCAGCCAATATTGTATGCCGATGGATGGTATTCCCGATCGAGCACCGAAAGGGACAGATTCAAGATGCGATGGAAGGCGAGCTGTTCATCAATATGTAATTCCCTGAGATCCGTACAATGACGATGGGGAAACAAGATAAGATGTCCCGGATTGTAAGGATAGAGGTTTAAAGATACTGAAAATCCATCACGATCAAAAACGGTTAGATCCTGAACAAGGTCGCTCCTATCCCGAATGAGGCACAAAATACAGCCCTCAGGCCGTTGACCCTTTAGATAGGCAATCTTTTCAAAATTAAAAAAATACTCCATGCTGATATCAGCATAATCGAGCCTTGTTAAGGATGCAAGCATGAAATTCAGAAGGGTAGAGCCAAAATCGCTGCTCAGCATTTTAATAAAACGGACAGTTATTCTTTTATTTCTTATGAATTGCGTGCTCATTTTTTTGTATGGTATAGGAAATTATCAGGGCTTTCTTGCAGAGACCCAATTGCTTTTACTTAACCTCCTGTTGAACAGCAGCTTATTGCTCACCCTTATTGGAATCGTTACCGTTTTTTATGTTTTAATAAAAGAATCAAAATCCCTTAGATCGGCCCTCATTTATGGTTTAATCGCATTTTTTGCCTGCCTACTTTCTTTGGTTGCTGCTTTTTTGATACAAGTTACCAAGGGGACAACATAGTGAAAGACAAATATGAAAAGCTTTTTGCCTTAAGAGGGGCTACCGGTTGCAGTAATACGGAACAGGATATTCAGGATAAGGTATATGAACTCTACGAAGCTCTGTTAGAACGGAATAACTTGAAAGAAGACCAGATTGTATCCATTCAATTTACCGTTACACCGGATTTAACCGCCCTTAACCCCGCAGCGGCACTGCGAAGATCTGGAAAGGCACAGGATTTGGCTCTTTTTGCAGCCGCTGAACCGATAATAGAGGGGATGCTGCCCCGCATTATACGTGTACTTATTCATTGTTATTTACCGATAGATCATAGGGTCCAGCATGTGTATATAAACGGAGCGGAGGTTTTAAGGCCTGACAGGGTGAGTTAAAAACAAAAAAAGATAAAAATTCATATTGACCAAAGCGATGGTTTTCTGTATAGTGCAAACCATCACAGACGCCATCTTAGCTCAGTTGGCTAGAGCGCGTGACTTGTAATCTCGAGGTCCCCGGTTCGATTCCGGGAGATGGCTGTAGAGCAAGCGGATGGCGCGTTGCATCTAAAAGGTATATTTAAGGGGAGATTCCCGAGCGGTCAAAGGGGGCAGACTGTAAATCTGTTGGCTCAGCCTTCGAAGGTTCGAATCCTTCTCTCCCCAACAACGGGGCTGTAAAATAACAAGCGTTATTTTACAGCCTTTTTTTATTTTTTCCCTTTCTTAAAGGAACAGTCTCATTATGGCAACAAAACCTTTTTATTCTGATGGACTTAAGTTTTCCTGTATACGCTGTTCAGCTTGCTGTCGTTTTGATCCGGGCTTTGTTTTTTTATCTGACTCGGATATAAACCGCCTGGCACAGGCGCTTCAGATGCATTACACTGATTTTATAGAAACCTACTGCCGATGGATTCCATCCGGAGGCGGCTATGAACAGCTATCCCTTAAAGAACGGTCTAATTACGACTGTATTTTCTGGAAAGATGGCTGTACCGTCTACGATGCCCGGCCGCTTCAGTGCAGGACGTATCCATTTTGGGCTTCTATTGTTTTACATAAAGAATCCTGGGCAGCAGTAAAAGCTGAATGTCCTGGCATTGACCAAGGCCAGTGGCACAGCAAAGAAGAAATTGCAGCGTTATTACAAATGAGGGAGAAGGATCCAATAGTCGTACGGAGGCGATAATGAAAATACGGTTTTGGGGGGTACGCGGTTCAGTACCCGCTCCCCAATCGCCAGCCCAAATTAAAAGTAAAATTTCCAGTATACTAGAACGGATTACTCCCGCAGACATAGAATCAGCTATTTCTCGAGAACGGTTTCTCGCAGATCTTCCGCAATGGCTTTTTGGTACCGTGGGAGGCAATACTCCCTGCATTCAGGTAGAATCGGATCAACAGTATCAATTTATACTTGACGCTGGCAGCGGCATTCGAGAATTGGGGCTTGCGTTATCAAAAGCGCGGAGGAAACCAAAGCAGCTGCATCTCTTTTTTTCTCATCTTCATTGGGATCATATTCAGGGACTGCCCTTTTTTGGACCCGCCTATGATCCTGGGGTAGAGCTGCATTTTTATTCTCCTCACACCACGATGGAAGAGGCTCTGAAACAACAAATGAGTACCCCATGTTTTCCCATAACCATGGAGGCTATGAACGCACAAAAACATTTTCATGTTTTAGACAGTCCGCTCCATATCGGTGATATGCACGTTTACTACAAAAAAATGAACCATCCCGGGTCTTCCTATTCATATATGTTTACCGACGGCAAAAAACGATTTATTTATGCTACTGATACGGAACTGTCGCCGAACGATTTTCAGCGTATTGATGAAAATGCAGCATTTTTTGGCGGCGCTGACGTCCTTGTCATAGATGCCCAATATACCCTTGGAGAAGCGATAGAAAAATATAACTGGGGCCACAGTGCTTTTTCACTTGCGGTTGACTTTGCTTCTAACTGGGGAATATCCAAGCTTGTGCTCTTTCATCATGATCCAGCCTATGATGATAAAAAGCTCTATGGCATCCTGCAATCAGCCCGTTGGTATACAGAACATTCGGCCATTAAGGGCCTTGAAGTGCTTCTCGCAACCGAAGGTATGGAAATTCAACTGTAATTATGAACAACAAAGAACCATCGATCGAACTGTCGTTATCGGAAATTTTAATTCTCTTTCCCCGGCTCAAGTCTCAAGAGGACCGGCTTTCCGAACCGGAACGGGATATCCTTTCTAAAATGGAAGCTCTGCTGTATGAGAATCTTTCCATTGATGAACTGGAATCCTTGTTGAAAAGGAAATGAAATGCATAAATCCCGGTATATTCTTATCAGCTCGCTGCTGATGTTTACAGTACTTTTATATTCTGAAGCCTTTCCCAGTTCCGCGGGGCTTTCCCTGCCCGGAACCTATATGGGGTGGACAGATCCTTCGCTGTTCCTTGACAGCACCGTAGCAGATGCTCGATTGCCTTTGATTAATCCCGCAGGAGCAGCATCTTTTGAATTGCCCCAATATACTTTCGCATTAGGAAGCATATTCCCCAAACATGCTTCATCCGAAATGGCCGCTGCTTTTGATGTGTCCCTATCGGCGCTGTACCCTTTACCCTTTGCTGTGCTATGGGGAGGTATCGAAGGCCTCTTTATTCCGAAACAAATCCCCGATATGAAAGACGATGGCGGGCTGAGTCTTGCTGTGGGTTTATCGAAAAGACTGGGAGAACATTTTTCTGCCAGTTTTGGTATTAGTTCTGTTTGGCCCCTCAATCCTGGCAACAATTGGACTCTCGGACTTGCTCTCGGGTTTCAGCAGTTTTTGCCTTCTTTGGGCGCCGGGGGCAGCATCTTTTATGGCTCTCTGGTAAACGGCGGCAATGGGCCTGAGCATTTTTATCCTTTTACCTTACTTGCAGGCTGGAAAACTATATTGCTCAAGTCTCCGGTAGATTTAGCCGTGGGGCTGCAAGTTGCCAGTCCCGCATTTAAGGACCTTCTTGTTCAGCCCGCCTTTTCAGCAAGCTTCGGCCGCCTTCTTTCACTGTCTGTGGGCTGGAACAGTTCACTGTTTTACGGAGATAAAAACTCGTGGTTCCCCACGATTTCACTAACCCTGACCAGCAACGGCAGCCTGAAGTTGCAGAATGTACATGTTATTCCCCGGTTAAAGGTCCAGCCTGTATGGTCCCAAGGGATCGGCGCGGAAACAGCGGTTACCCTGACCAAGGGAGAAAAGGATCGTCAAGGTCCTCAGATACAAATAACCGCAAAAGGGGGAGATGTTTATTCATCAAAAGTACAGCGGGCTATTGATTGGGAAATCAATATGGAAGACGATACGGACATTGCAACCTGGAACGCATCGATTGAAGATGAATCAAAATCTGTTCTGTTTACCCGATCAGAAACAAATCCAAAGCATGCAAGGTCACTTCGTTTTTCATTATCCGTACCGCTTGATTCATCATGGAAAGACGGCGCATATACAATGGTGTTAATCGCCCAAGATCGCTATGGAAATTCAAGCAAGGCGAGCTATCCCTTTACACTCGATTCAAATCCGCCGGCCGCATCAATCCGCATCGAAGCAAACGGCGGTTCTGGTTCGACAATTTTTAGTCCCAACGGAGATGGAGAAAGAGACCTCCTCTTTATATACCAACGGGGAACAAGAGAATCGCTGTGGACCGGTTCTCTTTTGAATGCCGCGGGAAATATAATTCGATCCTTTACATGGACTGAAATGGAAGCGCCGGATGTGGTCTGGGACGGCCGCGACGGCGAGGGCCGGCTTGTACCAGACGGAACCTATTTGTATCGACTCAGTTCTACCGATAAGGCGGGTAACAGCTTTTCTGTTATCTCAGAACCTATCATCGTGGATGCCCAACCCAGAAGGCTTGCAATAAGCCTTTCTTATAGCACCATGTCAACAGATCCAGCCGCTAGTGTGTCTGGAATTGCGGCTCGTTTTTCTGACTACCTATCCGCTGGTCTCTCTGGATGGACAATTCAGATAATAGATTCACAAGGACGGGTCTACCGATCTTGGCAAGGAAAAACGGCAAATCTTGACCAATTTCCAAACACGTTAACATTTAACGGTCTTACCGATCAGAAGGATGCAATTCCCGATGGAACCTATCGCTTTATGGTCATCATGGACTATACCAATGGTGATAGGGTACATCAGACTAGCGCCTTTTTTTCGGTAGTGTCACAAAAACCGTCTGGACATGTTCGTGCTTCCCAGAACATTGTATCCATTCAAAATCCTGAGGGGGTTCTGTTATTTCACGATCTGTCTCCCGATGCTGAATGGCAGGGAATCATAACCGATACCAACCAAAAGGTCATTAAACGTTTTCCGATAGGACGCATTACCGAACCGGTTATTCGCTGGCAGGGGGATACTGATACAGGAGCCTTTGCTGAGCCTGGGACCTATTTGTACCTTGCGGAAGGAATGAATGCGGTGGGCCTTGTAGGCCGCACTGTTCCGGTTCGGCTTACTGTGGATCCTTTGAAGCGGGGCACCTTAGTTCTCCAACCTAATGTAACGCTCTTTTCAGGGAGAACAGGGGACGGCCGAATTGTCATTACTCCCCGGTATCAAGATATAGGAACAATAACAGCCTTCGCGTTTTCTATTCGGAATGTACAAAGCCAGATTGTCGTAAAAGAAGAGAAGGGTACACTGCCAGGGATTTTTTTATGGGATGGACGGGATTCGCTCGGCATTCTTTGTCCAGATGGCACATATCAGGCGGAACTTACCCTGTATCTGGGAAACGGCTCTGTTCTAAGCGCAGCAAGCCTCCCTGTTACTCTGGATTCTACGCCACCGAAGGTTGCTGTTTCTGCCAAGGAAACTATTTTTTCGCCGAACGGCGATGGAAATCTCGATACAGTGACCTTTACTATTTCAGCGGAAGGATCTGCAACATGGACAGCTTCCATTGTTGATTTTGAAGGAAATACGGTACGACAATATGCCTGGAAAGAGGCCATACCTGCAACACTGGTATGGGATGGAAAAGATGGGGGCAATATGCTCGTACGGGACGGCTCATATCGTCTCTTTTTGGAAGGAACCGACCTGGCGGGCAACAAAAGCACCGCCATGTCAAATCCTGTGAGGCTCGATGCACGGACCCCTTCCGCCGCAATTACCAGTGACCTTCTTGCCTTCGCCCCCAATGGAGATGGGTTTGCTGATTCGGTGCAAATACGGCTCGTCACGGCCTTTTCTGATGGCATATCCCGACTTCAGGTAGCCGTGAAAGACCGGAACGGCGCTATTATACGCCGGTTCATTACTGGCTCTACGCTATCCCAAAGCAGCCAGTACCTGTGGGATGGAACAGCGGATAACGGCACCATAGCCCCTGACGGGGAATACATCCCCTGGGCAGAGGTCGAGTATCTTAAAGGGGATCTTATCACTGTTTCAGGAAAACCGATTCGGTTGGATAGAAGTGCACCCCAGGTGTCTATTACATTAGAGCCCCAGCCCTTTTCGCCCGACGATGATGGGGTCAATGATATTCTTAGCATAGCGATCACCGCAGTTGATGCAAGCGGCATAAATGGCTGGAAGCTGAGCATCGTGGATCCTGCGGGCAACATATTTACCAGTTTTTCTGGAAAAACCCTGCCTCCCGAACCGATCCGCTGGGATGGCTATAATCTGGATAATGAACTCATTGAAGCAGCCCAGGAATATTCGTATATTGTACAAGTACGGGATACCCTTGGTAACATGGCAACCGTAAAAGGCACACTGTCTACCGACGTATTTGTCATTAAAGATGGTGACCGGCTTAAAATAAGAATTTCTTCGATCGTATTTCCACCAAATTCTGCTAGTCTTTACGGTACCGATCAGGAAACTACCAGCCGGAACAAGGTTATTCTTGATCGTGTCGCAGCGGTCCTTAAAAAATATGCCTCCTACCGAATCCGAGTAGAAGGCCATGGAGTTAATCTGTCGGGGACCGAACGGGAAGAACGGACTGAACTAGAAGCCCTGTCACTGGCCAGAGCGAGGGCGGTATTGGATGCGCTCGTTGAACGTGGAATAGACCGAAGCAGGCTTGAAGCCCGCGGACTGGGTGGCCGTGAACCCCTGGTGCCCCATACCGATCAAGCCAATCGGTGGAAAAACAGAAGGGTTGAATTCATATTGATGAGGTAAGCATGCCAAAAATACTGCGTTTAATGTTTCGATTGCTCGCCTGGTTCGTAGGTGCCATACTTTTTATTATTATCGCCACACTTGGATTTTTTGCGTATATCAATTCTGCACCGGCCTGGTCCGCTTATAGGCCAGGTATTGAACGGGGAATTGAACAGCAGGAAGACGGCTCTCTCTTATTCGAAATATTCCAAGGCGAGTCGGCCTACAATGTAGGAAAACGGCTTGCCGCTGCAGGACTTATTCGTTCCCGTTTCGCATGGAACCTGGTGAGCCGCTTTTCCCGTGAGACGGTAAAAACCGGGTTTTATATTATCAACAAACCTGAAACAATGTTGGGGTACTATGATAAATTTACCCGCGGACAGCAATTGCAGATTCGAATTACCATACCCGAAGGGGTAACGCTCTCTAAAATCGCTCAACTATTAGAACGGAGCGGTATTTGCAAAAGCCAAGACTTTATGCTTGCTGCGGTAAACCGGGAATTACTTGCAAACTATCGTATCCCCGGTTCCTCATTCGAAGGATACCTTTTCCCCGACACATATCTCTTTCCTAAGGGCTTTAAACCGGAAAAGATAATAGCTCTTATGGTGGAAACTTTTTTTTCTAAACTTAAAGGAATTGAACCAAATGCAGCAGCTTTGGCCCCCAAGGATTTGCATGAGAAGGTTATCCTTGCTTCGATTATCGAACGGGAATACCGGCAGGATGATGAAGCTCCCCTTATGGCCAGCGTGTTTTATAACCGGCTTAAAATCGGTATGGCTCTGCAATCCTGCGCTACAGTTGAATACATCATTACCGAGATACAGGGGAAGCCCCACCCAGAAGTACTCTATTTTAAGGATATAGCCATACAAAACCCCTTTAACACCTATATCAGGCCCGGTCTTCCTCCAGGTCCAATTTCAAATCCCGGTATGGTAGCACTCCGAGCAACATTTTCCCCTGCACAGACAAATTTTCTCTATTTCCGCCTTATTGATCCCACCGAAGGCCGCCATCATTTTTCAAAAACTTTGGAGGAACACAAAAGCGCTGGTCTTATCTATGTAAAACGGAGTGCGGGTAGCAAATGAGCCGAATTGCTGAAGAAACCATTCAGGAAATACAAAACCATATTAATGCGGTTTCTATTATCGGCGAATATGTTCGTCTGGAAAAAAGAGGGGGCCGATACTGGGGCTTATGCCCATTCCATAATGAAAAGACTCCTTCCTTTACAGTGGATCCGGACAAAAACTTCTTTTATTGTTTTGGCTGTCACAAGGGCGGCGGAGTGATCTCTTTTGTTATGGAGCAGGAAAAGCTTTCCTATCCAGAAACACTGGAGCTATTGGCGAAAAAGCTCAATATATCGGTTAAATATGATTCTTCAGGCGAAGATCCTGCATTAGCACAGCGCAACAGGCAGCTTGAAGATATCGCAGAACTCTACCGCAGGGTCGCGATAAGCTTTCATCATATTCTTACCGCTACCGAGAAAGGTAAGCAGGCTTTGCAATATGTCCATAACCGGGGCATTTCGGATGAGATGATCAACCAGTTCCGGCTTGGCTATGCTCCCCCTGATAGGCAGTGGCTTTTCCAGTTTTTAATGAAAAAAGGATACTCAGAAGAATTTCTTAAAAAAAGCGGTCTTTTTTCCTCACGGTACAATGAGCAATCAGCCTTTTTTGCGGACCGTCTCATGTTTCCCATTTCCGACAAAAAAGGAAGAACCGTTGCATTTGGAGGGCGGCTTTTGCATGGTGAAGGGCCCAAGTACCTCAATTCCGCAGAATCAGAGCTTTATAAAAAGCGGGAAAATCTTTATGCCATCGATATAGCTCTGCCTAAGATCCGGCAATCGGAAGAAGTGCATATCTGTGAAGGCTATATGGATGTCATTGCCCTGCATCAGGCCGGCATTGGAACCGCAGTAGCCCCCTTGGGGACCGCCTTTACCGATGAACAGGCCCGTCTTTTGCGGCAGTGGGTTAAAACAGTGTATCTCGTATTTGACAACGATTCAGCGGGGCAATCTGCTACTATAAAAGGAATCCTTACCTGTCGTCGCAATGGCCTTGTATGTAAGGTTGTATCCATGGGAAAAACGGGAGAAAATGGCACTATTTTCAAGGATCCTGCAGATATTTTAAAAGAAGATGGCCCAGAGGCGTTGCAAAATTATGTAAAATGTTTTATAAATGATTTCGATTATCTTGTGGATCAAGCACGAGCCCTATTCGATACTACTCATACAGAAGGCCTTGCCCAAGCAGTGGCCTTCTTTTTTCCGTATCTAGAAACTTTGGATTCCGAAGTTGCTCGAGACGGATGTATTGGGTCTGTAGCGGATGTATTTGGAATCGACCGTTCGGCGATTCTACGGGACTTTGCCAAGTATTCAAAAGAATATCATGGAGCTCAATCTTATAATAGGGAAGACATAAAGCAAGGGAAATCTGAACAGGCTCGCAGCTATGCTCCGATCCGAATGAACGATGAATTGTTTTTGCTGCTGACGATAATATCAAACCGCAGCCTCTATCCACGGCTGCGTGCATCCTTGTCTATAGAGGAGGTTGAAGATTCACGGGCAAAAGAGCTTTTTATTGCCCTGGAAGAGTGTTATAGAAAGGATATACAAGATATTGATGGTCTCTTGTCCCATATACAGGATGAGGCCCTTCGGTCGTTTGTCCTTGAAAAGGCTTCATCTGAAGCGTTTTCTCAAAAAAGCGAACAGCTTGTTTCTGATGGCATTAAAAGAATTCGTATAAAACGCCTTGAGCGGCGCCGGGCGGAGATTATACTTAAGCTCAGGACCGCACGGACAGGGGGTCTCCATTCAGAACAAAAAATGGAAGAGCTTTTGTCCGAAAAAGTTCACATAGATGCCGAATTAGTTCGGCTTAAGGAAGAGCAGGAATGACGGAATTGCAGCTTGACCCCGCAGTTGCGAAGCTGATCGAATACGCTAAAGAAAAAAAAAGCCTCTCCTACGATGAACTTTCCGATTTTTTACCGGAACATATCGTCAATTCCGAAAAAATCGAAGAAGTTCTGGCATTGTTAGAAGAAAACAATGTACAGCTCATCGAAGAAGAAAATCTTTCAGAAGAAGAGGAAGTCGAAGAACACAAGGAACCGGAGACGGAGAAAAAGAGGCTCGTCTATAGCGATAAAGAGTCCTCTGTTGACGATCCTATTCGCTTGTATCTTCGGGAAATTGGAAAGGAAAGCCTCCTGACCGCAGAGCAGGAAGTGGAACTTTCAAAACAGATGGAAGAAGGGGAAAATATCATTAAACGGGTAGTCAAAAAATCCGGCATGATAATTCCCGAATATTACGCTATAGCCCAGCGGGCCTTTTCAAAAAAAGATCCGCGGGAAATGAATTTGTCTAAAAAAGAAATTACCGAATATATGGCCGAACGGCGCCGGCTCAACCAGTACTATCGGGAAACACTTAAACTTATCGGCCCTGATTTAAAACAGTACATGGACATTAAGCGTCATATTCTGGCCCGGGGCGGTGATATTTTTGAAAACCCTGAGCTCACCGAATTACGGAGCAAAATTATGCCCGTACTTGCGGAAGCGGAAATTCACCCTGAAGAAATCAGTGGTTTTTCAGAAAAATTCGTCCAGGCCGCAAAAAAAATTAAAAAATATAGAAAAGAGCAGGAACGAATAGAAAAACGGCTCAGGGTTGGTTCCGTAAAAGAATTGCGGTCCCTGGGACGGGGTCTTACTATTAAAGAAGAACGGGAGCGAATCGAAGAAGAACTGGGGCTTCCCTCCGATGAAATAAAAGAACTGATACGACACATACAGGTAACCGAGAAAAAGCTTCATCAATTAGAAGCCGAATTCGAAGAACCGATTGAAAACATTAATAAAATGGCCAAGGAAATAAACCGGGGCCGGGTTATGATGAAGAGCGCTAAGGATCGCCTCATAAAGGCCAACCTCAGGCTCGTAGTTTCTATTGCTAAAAAATATACCAACCGAGGGCTTCACTTCTTTGATCTCGTTCAAGAAGGAAATATCGGTCTTATTAAGGCGGTAGAAAAATTTGAATACCGAAAGGGATACAAATTCTCAACCTATGCAACCTGGTGGATCCGGCAGGCTATTACCCGATCCATTTCTGACCAGGCCCGAACTATCCGCGTTCCAGTCCATATGATCGAACAGATAAATAAGGTGGTGCGCGAATCCCGCCAGCTTATGCAGGTCCTGGGCCGTGAACCGACCGATGAAGAGATCGCAGAACGGCTTGGGTGGACAGCGCAACGGGTAAAATCGGTTAAAAATGTTGCTCGTGAACCTATATCTCTTGAAACCCCCATTGGTGAGGAAGAAGATTCACTTCTGGGAGATTTTATCGAAGACAAGGATGTGGAAAATCCAGCAAATCAAACCGCGTTTACCCTGTTGCAAGAACAGCTGCGCACCGTATTGCAAACTCTGCCTCCGCGGGAACAGGAAGTATTAAAGATGCGGTTTGGCCTCGACGATGGATATTCTCTCACTTTGGAAGAAGTGGGGTTATATTTTAATGTTACACGGGAACGAATCAGACAGATAGAAGCAAAAGCATTGCGGAGACTCCGACATCCAAAGAGAAGCCGCAGGCTAAAAGATTATCTGGACCACTGAGCCAATTTCAAAAGTCGGTCATTTTTGAAATTGGCTTTGCGATTGCTTGCGTTTGCGTTGCAACCGCGGCGCTTAATCGCAGATTTCAAGGTAGCTCTTTCAAAACTCCCTGAGTTTTGAAAGAGCTACCATTAATAGAGGGGAAAAGCATGGTAATGGATGAAGTATTTGATAAGCTGCGGACACTGCAGGATATTCTTTCGCAAAAAATCGAACTGGAACAGGCTATCCAGGAAATCCCTAAGATTTTGACCACTCAAGAAGATGTTCTGTCCCGGCTTAAGAAATCGTTTATTGAGAAGAACCAGGAATATGATCGGGTAAAAGCTAATGTTGCGCAATTTAAGACTCTTTTGGCCGAGGCAGAGGCAAGCAGGGAACGGGCAGAGCGCAACATGGATACCATAACAACCCAGAGGGAGTATGAAGCGCTTGATAAAGAAATAAAGGATGCGACTGAAAAGGAACAGCAGTACCGGAAGGATCTGCAGCGGGAAGAAAAAAATCTTTCAGTATTAGCTGAGGAACTTCAGTCCGATGCATCCATGATAGAAGCAGCAGAAAAAGAACTGGCGGAACGCAGAGCAGGGATCGAGTCTGAAATTGCTGAAAAGAAAGCCCAAATCGAAGCCCTTGTTCAGGAAGAGCAGAACCTTACCCCCGGCCTTGATCCTGAAGTGTTTTTCAAATTTGAACGAATTATCCGTAACAAAATGGGCCTCGGCATTGTTCCCATAAAGGGCGGGGTCTGCAACGGATGTCATATGATATTGCCAGCCCAGTTTGCAAACCAGGTTCGAATGGGAGAGGAAATTGTCTTCTGTCCTTATTGCTCGCGAATTCTCTTCTATGAAGAATCTGAACAGGAAGAACAGGACTTCTTTAATGACGAAGATTCTGGCAGCCTTTCAGATCTGGATGATCTGGATATGGACGAAGAAGAGGAAGACGAAGAAGAGGAAGATGAAGAAGATAAAGTAGATATGGATTACGACGAATGATAAGTATTTTAACGATGGATCCGGTTGCCGCTTATGGCTAGGCTATTGAGCTCAGCCATAAGAGGAAAGTCCGGGCTCCGTAGGGCATAATGCCGGGTAACTCCCGGGCTTAGGAAAAACGCCTGTGCATTTTTTCTAAGACAGACAGTGCAACAGAAAGCAAACCGCTAAGCTGAAAAATCGTAAGATTTTTTAGTAAAGTAAGGGTGAAAGGGTGGGGTAAGAGCCCACCGCGCAGCTGGTAACAGTTGTGGCACGGCAAACCTCATTAGGAGCAAAGTTGAGCAGCGGAATGAAGGGCCCCTTCGCAACTCCGCGGGTAGACTGCGTTGACAGTATTGGCGACAATACTGCAAGATAGATGGCAACCTGCGGCTCCGTATTTCGGAACCGTTTGACAGAACCCGGCTTATGGATCCATCGTTTTTTTACGTTGACTTTTTATATAAAAAAGGGTTATATCTTAGCAATCATGTTTTCTCGCTCCCGATCTTCCTATGCTGTTAATATACTCAGAAAGAGAGCCATAAAACTTGTTGTGTTTTTGGCAGCAATCGTATTTGCAGGTGTATCGATTTTTTTATTTGTCCGTCATAACAGAATAGAGAAAGCATCGAGCAGAAGTCATTTGCTCTCATTATGGAATAATGGTCAATATGAACAGGTTTTCCAGGAAGCCAAAAGCGGATTACAAAAAAAGCCCCTTGATACTTTTATGCTTATCATTTATGGCTTTTCAGCTTTCCAGCTTGCAGAAGCACAGCCTGTACCTCAGGATGCACAGGTCTTGTATGATGAGTCTATAGCAGCCTTACGAAAGGCCATGCTCTACGATGGGGCTAACAAAGATGGCCGAATTCCCTATGTTTTAGGCAAAGCATACTTCAGAAGTGGGCCCTCTTTCGCAGATTCTGCAATTATATATCTAGAAAAGGCAAAAAAACTTGGTTACTCTGCACCTGATTTGAATGAGTTTCTCGGCCTTGCATACGCATCTGTAAAAGATTATCGGAATAGTGTTGCAGCCTTTACCCAGGCTTTGCAGCCTGACCAAGAACCATCAGATCTCTTATTACTAGCAATAGCAAAATCTTATTTAGGTCTTGAGGAAAATGATACCGCAAGAGCTTATTTGTATCAGTGTATTGAAAAAACAAAAGATGTTGAACTGAGAGCCCAAGCTCGCATTTTTTTGGCTAAACTTTTTGTATCAGAAGGGAAAAATCAAGAAGCAATGGAACAATACCTTGCAATTGTTGCCGAAAATGATCAAAATGCAGAAGCCCATTATCAGTTAGGCGAGCTTTATGCAAATGCGGGAGACAGTATAAAAGCACGCTCAGAATGGCGTAAGACGCTCAAAATAGATCCAAACCACGGGCCGGCTCGGACTCGGCTCAGTATATAACCGGAGGATATTTATGGCTCGCGGAAGTTTTTTTGATAATCTTTCCTCTGATATTGGAATAGATTTAGGAACCTGCAATACGCTTATTTATGTTCGGGGCAAGGGAATAGTAATTAATGAACCTTCGGTAGTCGCTGTTGAACGGGGCACTAAAAAAGTAGTTGCCGTTGGTTCGGACGCGAAACGCATGCTCTGGAAGACCCCCGGAGACATTATTGCGATACGGCCCTTGCGGGATGGAGTTATTGCTGATCTTGAAACCACGGAAAAAATGATCCGTTATTTTATTTCAAAGGTGCTTCCCCGGCATTGGTTTGTAAAGCCCCGTATGGTTATTGGTGTCCCTTCTTGTATCACTGAGGTAGAACGAAGAGCAGTTGAAGAAAGCGCATATAAAGCAGGCGCACGGGATGTCAAGGTTATCGAAGAAAGCCTTGCGGCCGCAATCGGTGCAGATATCCCTATTTTTGAGCCCGCAGGGCACATGGTTTGTGATATTGGCGGGGGTACTACTGAAATTTCTGTTATATCCCTCGGCGGTATGGTAGTTACCAATGCTATTCGTCTGGGTGGTGATGAGTTTGATGAAGCCATCATTAAACATGTTCGGAGTGTACATAACCTTATTATTGGCGAACAGACAGCAGAACGGTTGAAAATTGAAATCGGTAATGCTTCTCCGGATAAAACAATTGAAAAAGTAGAAATTAAGGGAACCGATGCTATCACGGGCTTACCCCGGCGACTCGAAATAGATTCTGTAGAGGTACGAGAGGCCTTAAAAGATCCGATCACCCAGATAATTGAAGAAATTAAGCGCACCCTAGGACAGACACCTCCAGAGCTTGCTGCGGATATTGTTGAGCGCGGTATCGTCATGACCGGAGGTGGTTCGTTACTTAAAGGCCTGCCAAAGCTTATTTCTAAAGAAACTGGTGTACCAGTCATCCTCGCAGAACGGCCTCTTGACTGTGTTGCTCTCGGCGCAGGAAAATATTTCGAATACGCCAAAGGCTTTGATAACACCAGAAGTATTTATGACAATCTGAACGGATAAAAGGCATGGCCTTGCAAATGAACGGACCTACACCCAGAAGGTCTAACAATACGCTGTATGTCTTTATTGCACTCGTTATCGTTTCTTTTTCATGCCTCTTGTTTTCTACTCGCAGCTTTGTGGTAGATGTCCGGGATGTGGGTTTTTCACTTTTTTCTGGCGTACGTTCTGGAATACATGGGGTTGTATCCGCAGTACAGAAAACGATTATGTCTATAGAGGAATTGCGGCGGCTTAAACAGGAATATGAACAGCTTACCAAACAACTGGAACGGTACGAACAGCTTGAAAGAAATGTAGCTGATATACAACAGGAAAATATTGTATTAAAGCAGCAACTTAATTTCTCTCAGAACCTAAGTTATCGGCATATTCCGGCGCAAATCATCGGAAAAGATCCAGATAATCTCTTTTCTTCCTTTGTGATAGATAAGGGAATTAAAGAAGGCATTAAAAAAAATATGGCGGTTATTGCATTTCAAAATGGTACTCAGGGTTTAGTAGGCTTGGTTGTTCAAGTGGGACGACATGAAAGCATGGTCATGCCTATCTATGATCTCAATTCTTATATATCCGCTCGTCTCGCTCAATCTCAGTATGAAGGTATCGTTTCCGGCCAGGGAGATGTCAATAGCCCCTTAGTCATGAGATATATCAAAAAAAGAGCAAAAGATGAATTGCAATTTGGAGATCGGGTAATTACCAGTGGACTCGGAGGTGTTTTCCCAAAGGGAATAGATATAGGCCGGGTTTCCAAAATAATTTTCCAAGAATATGAAACATCAATAACTGTCGAATTGGAGCCTGCCATAGATTTCTCTCGTTTGGAATATGTATTTGTGATAGAAAAAAGCAATACGGGAGACAACGATGAGTAAAACAGTTGGTTGGGCTACTGTACTCATACTTATTGCCGGTATTATTCAATCTAGCCTGCTTTCTAAGATTACATCTTTTAATGTAATCCCAGATCTTGCCTTAGTTATACTCGTCTATATTTCATATGTAAACGGATCTATGGTTGGGCAAATTACCGGTTTTGCTTCAGGCTTTTTTCTTGACTTTCTTTCGTTCGCGCCATTAGGATTTAATGCATTAACGAGAACCGTTATTGGATATTTAGTAGGTATTATAAAAGGAACCTTTTTTCTTGATATAGTCATTTTCCCATTTTTACTATGTGCAAGTGCGACAATACTAAAAGCTGTCATTATTACGATCGTTCATTTTTTATTCAATGCAAACACACCGGTCTATAGCTTTACTAGTAATCTATTATGGCTAGAAGTGATTTTAAACGGTGTTTCAGCGCCCTTCGTTTTTGCTTTTTTAAAACTTTTTAAGAAAATACTTGAGCCAAAAAAGGAAAATTGATGTCCCTAAAGATTCCTACCGGCGAAGAACGGCCCGCAGAACGTATCAATGTATTGCAGATATTGTACATTATTCTATTTTTAGCCTATGCAATAAAACTATTCAGCATGCAGATTATTTCCGGAAATGTATATCGTTCAAAGGCTGAAAATATATCCCAACGAATCTCCATAATCCCTGCACAACGAGGTGAAATATACGACCGAAATATTAATCAACCTATAGTATTAAATATAGATTCCTTTGCGGTGCAGATTGCCCCTGCTGAAATTCCTAAAGAATCTATCTCTCTTGTGTTTCAAAGTGTAGCAGATATCGTCGGGATATCTAAAAAATCTATCGATGCTAAAATCCCTGCTCAGTATTACTCGATGTACCAGCCAATTGATATTGCAGTAAACGTTCCATTCGAAGTTATTGCAAAACTTGCTGAAAGAAAGAGTGAATTACCCGGTGTTAGCTGGCGGTCTAATCCCGTTCGCAATTATGTTGATACAGGAAGTCTTGCTCATATTATTGGGTATGTTGGTGAGATTACGCGGGATGAACTAAAACTGTTGTATAATAAAGGATATCAGACTGGAGATATTATTGGAAAGGCTGGTATCGAAAAGCAATATGATGAAATACTTCGTGGTAGGAATGGCAGAGAAATTAAAATTGTAGATGTTCGAGGTAAAAAAATAACAAATATCGAAAATACAATTAAAGAAAGCCCTGAAATGGGGAAAAACCTTATATTAACCATCGATAGATCTATGCAAACCCTGGCTGAAAAAGCTCTCGGTGAACGAATGGGATCTGTTGTAATTTTGAGGCCTAGTACCGGTGAAATCCTTGCGATGGTGTCTTATCCCTGGTATGATCCAAACATTTTTAATAAGAATGATGCAGCGCTTGCATATCAGCAACTACTTGAAAATCCTAAAAAACCGCTTCTTAATCGGGCAATACAATCAAGTTATCCTCCCGCATCTACATTTAAAGTAATAATGTCCACCGCAATATTAAATGAAAAAGCATATCCTCCAGAAAAAACAGTTGAATGTAAGGGAGAAATATCCTACGGGAACCGGGTCTGGAAATGTTGGATACATAAACCAGGACATGGTTTTTTAAATTTGCAGCAAGCTCTGGCTCAGTCGTGTGATATTTATTTCTGGTTAGTTGGACGTGATTACCTGGGAGCCGAACGAATTGTTTCCTATGCAAAAGATTTTGGTTTTGGTGATTTAACAGGAATTGATATTCCTGGAGAAGTCCCTGGGTTTATTCCGACACCACAATGGAAAGAACGAAGATTTCATGAAAAATGGCTAGCTGGTGATACAATGAATATGTCAATTGGTCAAGGATATACGCTAGTCACACCATTACAGATGGCCAATACGGTTGCCATGGTAGTTAATAACGGTACTATCTATCAGCCCCATCTGCTTAAAGAAATCCGCGATCCCGTATCCGGTGCAATTATAAAAACAATAAAACCTGCGGTATTACACAAAAGTGATATCGATACTGCGGTTTTTCAGACTGTTCGAGATAATATGCGGTCCGTTATTACAGAAGGAACTGCCAGATTTCCGATGAATATTAAAGCGGTGCAGGTGGCAGGGAAAACTGGTACAGGTGAAGTTGGTCTTACAGATCGCTGGCATTCATGGTTTGCGGCCTATGCCCCGTATAATTCAAACAATCCGGATGAACAAATTGTAGTGTCAATTATTGTAGAAGCGAGTAACTCATGGGAATGGTGGGCACCCTATGCATCAGCAATTATTTTTCAGGGTATTTTTGCTCAACAAACCTATGAAGAAGCGGTGAAAGCCTTGGGACTACAGTATCTTATGCCTCAAAGGGAGCGGCGAGAATGAACTTTAAGCGCCTCATAGAAATAGATTTTACCTTATTTTTTTCATCCCTTATACTTACCTTTTTTGGAATTTTAATGATCTATTCATCTGGCATTAATTCTGCCGGTGTATTGGTGAGTAATGAGTATATCAAGCAGGTAGTATTTGCAGTTATTGGCCTTGTATTCATTGGTCTTCTAGTTATATTTGACTATCGCCGTCTTTATGACTATGCAGAATATTTTTATGCATTTTTTCTCCTCCTGGTTTTATATACCGTGTTTTTTGGAAAACTTGTAAATGGGGCCCGTGCATGGATTGGCTTTGGAAATTTTGGAATTCAACCATCAGAATTTCTTAAAATAGCAACAATCATCTTACTGGCTAAATATCTTGAAAATTCCCAGCGGTCAGAAGAACCTCTGAGACGTTTTATTATTGCAAGCCTTATAGTATTACTGCCAATGCTTTTCATTTTACTGCAACCCGATCTTGGGACTGCCTTGGTGTTTATTCCTATATTGCTTGTGACCTGCTTTGTTGCGGGCATTACAAAACGATATATTGTATATACAATTTTGCTTATTGGTTTTACCGGATTCTTTACCATTTTACCCCTTTGGCAAGTACACATTCTTAAAGGAGCAATGCCTTTTTTAAAGATTTTTCAAAATATCAAAATTGTGATTGTCTTAGAATTATCTATGATATTAATTACCGGTATTGCATGGTATGGTTTTAAAAGATACAGAAAGAATTATTTTTATTGGATCGTATATGTTCTATCAATATTAATTTTATCGCTTTTTGCATCTATGGCAGCACACAAGGTGCTAAAAGACTATCAAATAATGCGACTTATCGTATTCCTCGATCCATATATTGATCCAAAAGGTTCTGGTTGGAATATTATCCAATCTGTCACAGCAATTGGCTCGGGAGGATTTTTAGGAAAAGGTTTCTTACAGGGTACGCAGAGCCACTATCGCTTTTTGCCTCAGCAAAGTACCGATTTTATATTTTCAATTTTTTCCGAAGAAATGGGATTTCTCGGTGGTTTACTTCTGTTTTCATTATTTTTATTAATCCTCTTGAGACTTTTAAACATTATGAAAACCACCTCCGATCCTTTTGGAGCATATATTGCTGCAGGCTTTTCAAGTATGCTTGCCTTTCATTTCATGATTAATGTTGGTATGACCATGGGAATAATGCCCATTACTGGTATTCCGCTCATATTTTTATCCTATGGCGGATCTTCTCTTCTTTCCACATTATTAGGAATTGGTATTTCTTTAAGCATTTACGTTAGAAGGTTTGAACATTGATAGATAATAATAGTTTTATAGACCCTATTTCAGTTTTTGGGAAAGATCTGCTCACCATTGAAAAGCCTGGAAGATATGTAGGCGGTGAATATGGTATATATGAGCATCATAACAAAGTATTGCATATGGCCATAGCATTCCCCGATCTCTATGAAATAGGAATGTCTAACCAGGCAATTAAAATATTGTACAATAATCTAAACAATATAAAAGATGTATCTTGTGATAGAGTCTTTGCACCTGCTCCCGATTTTGAAAAACTATTAACGGATAAAAATATTCCTTTGTACACCCTAGATGTAGGACGCCCTTTGTTTCAGTTAGATATTCTTGGCGTATCTTTGGGCTATGAACTTGGTATTACGGGAATGCTTAGTATTCTTAAAAGTGGATGGATTCCTATAGAAAAAAAAGACAGAATAGAAAAACACCCTATTATCATTATGGGAGGACCAGCAGCCAGTAATCCGTTACCATATCAACGATTTGTTGATGCGTTTTGGATAGGGGAGGCTGAAAATGATTTCTTTAAACTAATTGAAACTGTAAAAGATGCCAAACAAGCAGGAGCAAAACGATCTGAATTATTGGATTTAATTGTTGCTCATCAATCAGTTTGGGTGCCAGGCAAGACTACTAAACGTAATATAGATACTGAGTTTACCGCTTCTCACCGTATTATACCAGCTAATCCTGTGCCATCAATTAAGGTAGTTCAAGATCATGGTTCAGTAGAAATTATGCGCGGCTGTCCTAATGGATGTCGTTTTTGTCATGCTGGAGTGTGGTATAGACCAGCTCGAATGAAAACTATATCAAATATAATAAAGGAAGTAGATTCCTTTGTATTGCAAGCTGGATACAGAGAAATAACGCTTTCCTCTCTCTCTTCTGGAGATTTTGTTGGTATAGAATCATTAATTAATATTTTAAATAATCGATATAAGGGCCGCCATATTTCTTTTCAACTGCCTTCTTTAAAGGTATCAACATTTTCTCTACCTCTTATAGAACAAATTTCAGAAACAAGAAAAAGTGGCCTTACATTTGCTATAGAAACACCTGTTGATGCATGGCAGCTGTCAATTAATAAAGAAGTATCAAGAAACAATGTTATTGAAATTCTTAAAGAAGCAAAAAAACATGGTTGGAAAAGCGCAAAATTTTATTTTATGATTGGTTTACCAGTAGGAGATTTTACAAATGGTTTTGAAAATAACAATGAAGAAAAAGAAATAGTCGATTTCCTTGTTGATGTTTATAAAGCAATTAATATTCATATTAATGTTAATGTTGGAACCTTTGTGCCAAAACCGCACACCCCGTACCAATGGGTAACTCAAATATCTGAAGAATTAGCAAATAAAAAATTAAAATATATACGTGATGCACTAAAGCCGCTTGGTTTCAAGGTCAGTACCCATGATCCTTTTATTTCCGTCATTGAAGGTATTTTATCGAGGGGTGATGAACGGGTAGGGGAGATTATTAAGACCGCCTTCGAAGCCGGTTGTAGACTTGATGCCTGGGATGATTATTTTAAAAGAGATCTCTGGAAACAGATCATTGATGATAATACAGCTATAGTAAGCGATATATTATCTGGTTTTTCTTTAGACAGCTCTTTACCGTGGGATTCAATTTACAGTAAAACCTCAAAAAATTATCTTCGCCGAGAATTTGAAAAGTCGTTATCATCAGAAACAACATCATCATGTATAGATTTGTGCACACATAAATGCGGTGTGTGTACAGAAAAAGAAAAAGTTGTATTTAATAGTATTCAAGATGATGTAGATTATAAGAATGATGAAAATATTTTGCATGTTTCTTTTAAATCTTTAATAGAATCCAATAAAAATAATAAGAAAAGCATGAAAATTGTTTTTTCTTATAAGAAAATAAATAGTTCTATATTTATTCCCCATTTAAGCCTTATAGAAACTTTTTCCAAGGCATTTATTCGAGCTAATCTACCAATACAATTTACAGAGGGGTTTAATCCTTTACCGCGGCTTGATGTAGCAGCTCCCTTATCAATAGGTATTACCGCATTAAATGAAATAGCTACTGTAGAAATATATACTACAGTAGATGAACAAAATTTTATTGACAAAATGAATAAAGTTCTTCCAAAGGATCTTCAAATTAATGATGCAATGATTATTACTATTCTAGAGGGACAAAAAAAACATACAAGTCCATCATTATTATGGGGATATAGATACAAGAATCAAAATAGCTACATAGATATTCCTGCCCATGAAGATAAACAATTTAGAGAATATTTTTTAAAAGATAACACTAAATCTTTGCTTGATATTACAAGAATTTCTGTTCTTGCAAAGGATGATAAAGGCGGTTATACCGATTACTTTACGAGATATAAAGAATTGTACCCAGATACATAAACGCAAATAATAATTTTTTAAGCTTTTAAATATTAAGAATTTTATTTATAATACATAATGGTAGACAGAATATACATTATGTATAGTTAAGAATATTCTTTTTTAACTTCTATTTTTAAACTGACCCTTCGCTATATTTATTACTGCGGTAATTGAAGGACTCCTAAAAAAGCTGGCTTACTAAAAATGGAAGCCCCATACTCGTCGGTCCCATAGGCAAAAATATAAAAAACAACATAACCAGTACTATGATTATCTAAAGTTACTACATCATTCCCTGTTATTCCCAAATAGGCAAATACAGAGCTATTATCGCTAACACTGCGCTGAAGATTATATTCATTGGAACTAATAATTATACTCAAACTACTATTAGTCTTCTGTAATGTAAAAGAATTATTTAACGAAGTTGCGGCAAGTAGGCTTTGTAAATCGTTGTTTGCAACTTTAAGTTGGTAATAAGCGAGCGTATCTTTGAAAAAAGAATCCATATTAATAGAGACTACTGAATCAGTAGAAAGATAGGGAGAGATTTTTGAATAATCGCTATTTAAAATAGTATTCAAAGCCACAAAATCAGACGTAGCAATAACGCTGGTAAAAGTTTGTGTACTTAAATATATTTTATAATAAATCTTATAACCTAAAAAAAAATCCTCAGGCTGATCTGCATTTGGGAGGCTTACCGTAATAGTGTCGATAGATCTATTAATCGAACTAACCGGTGCAAGATAAATATAATTATCTATACCGCAGCTCATAAAGAGTGCAAGACTTGTTGCCGCTATAATAAAAGAACGGAAAAAGAAATGCTTCATGAAAAACAATTCATCCCCTGCCCCGCTTTTTCTTACCGGTTTCTAAAACCGGCGGATCGAGGGAATCTACAGCATCTATAAGCTCGTAAATGAGTACGGGCTTGTTTTTTCCTTTAACACGGATGTTATCAAGTTCCCGGACTATAAAGTGGTCCTTTACAAGACCGTAGGTAAACTCACTAATAATGATACCTGTCCCATATTGTTTGTTAGTCCCCTCAAGTCGTGCCCCGAGGTTAACATTGTCACCCATTAACGTGTAGTTCATGCGGCCCGGAGACCCCATATTTCCAACCGTCATGATACCAGAGTTAAGGCCAATTCCAATATTGATGCGCCTGTTTTCAGGCCACTGTTCATTCAGTTCGCGGAGTTTTTCCATCTGCCGTAAGGCGCATTTACAGGCAAGGATTGCATGGTCTTCCTGTGGGATCGGAGCTCCCCAGAAACACATGATTTCGTCTCCTACATATTTATCCAGGGTTCCCCCGTATTCGAGTATCAGATCAGTCATGGCGGTTAAATAAACGTTCAGATGATTTACCAGTTCCTGGGGGGTCATATTTTCAGATAGGGTGGTAAAACCGCGAATGTCTGAAAATAGTACGGTAAGCTCTTTGTCCACACCGCCTAGTTCAGGAGGATTTTCCAAAATCTGATCAACCACTTTAGGACTCACATATTTTCCAAAGGTGGTTCGAATCATTTTCTTGTCCCGTTCTTCCGTCATAGCTCTATAGGAAACAACGGCGACGAAAGAAAGAATCATGGCAATTGCGGGTTTCGGAAAATCTATAACCAGGTTATTTCGTTCAAAAACAATGGAAATTCCAAGGAACAATACAATGATACCTACTAACACCGAGACAAAACCCCAAAGTGTGGAATAGCGGGAGGTATAAAAACAAATAGCTACGATAAATAAAGCAAGAATTAGATATTCAATCCATTGAGGAATCGGAACAAGAAAGTTATTCATCAAGATGGTATTGAGCGCATTGGCATGGATCTCAATACCGTACATAAGCCCATAGGGTGTCGGCTTTTCATCCTGGGCAATGCCGTCGGCGAAGGGACCTACCATGAGTATTTTGTTATCCACCGCCTTTGTTTTAGGCCAGGTCGCCGGATCAGGGCCCGGGGCCCGTTCGGCATAACTTGCATAGGAACGAACCGGAAAGGTCCTGTAACCATCCAGGGCAGCAGAAGAACGATAGCCCATATAGTTAATAACCATTTCCCCGTTTTCGTTAATGGGTATCACTATTTCCGAAAGAACCTTACGGGGAGCGGCTTTTACAAGATTACCATCTTTATCATAGGTATCCTTTCCGACAGGGATACTATAAGGGAGTCTCCCCCCTGTTTTAGGATCCCGGACTGTAGGATTAGGAATAATAATGTGTTTGCCAATTTCAACCGTAAGTTGCGAAGGATCGACCCCAAAATAATTACAGGCTAAACTCAAGGTAATTGCAGGTACAAAATAATCTTTTACTTTTCTGACAATAAAGTATTGTTCATCCGGATTACCGTCTCCGTCTTTATCAATAATAACGGGAGGAGATGAACTTTCCAAAATTTTACTAAGCTGTTTGAGACTTTCTTGGCTTACTGGCGTTTTAATCGTATGAGCAACACTTTTTTTATCATACCAAACAAGTCGTTCATATTTTGATTCATCTACAGTATAACCTGGCTGCAGATGTGTAAAGGGTATTTGTTCAACCTCTGTAGTGAGCTTAGCAACCAGCGCTTGCCTTCTGTAAATTTGATCCACATCCTGAACATAATTGGCGTGTCCGTATCCTGCAACAACCTTGGCGTAGGGAATAAGCGGCGCCTGCACGCTGCTAAAATCCCTCATTTCCTGCCACGATCCGCTTACTTGTTTAAAACCGGGGAATCGTTCAAAAAGCACTCCCTGGCGTTTGAGCATCATTTCATGGGAGCTGTAATCAGCAATACCGACATCAAGAAGGGTTTCTAAATATACAGTCTGGGCCTGCGCAATGCTGTTTATAAGCCGGGCATCTTCAGATGCCTTTCGATCACTTTCTATAAAAAAAACGTCAATAAAAATAGAGGATTCTCTGGATTGCTGGTCCTTTATACGGGAGAAAGCGTCAATTAAATTCGCATGGGTAGATCGGGGAAACGGCCATTTCCCAAATTTAGCAAGGCTTCTCGAATCAATACCGACAATAACGATATCATCCGAAATCTTAGGATTTTTTTCGGTAACCGTCACCCCTTCCTGAACACTGGTGGCGGTCATTAAACCTTTCAAAAAAAATTGAAGATCCGTTGCCTTAGTATTGAGATTTGTAAAAATAGATGTACTGAGGTCAAGAAGCAATATGGCGAGAAAGACAAACAAACCGATGATGAAACCAAAATACCTGGTCTCAAATATTTTTGCCCGTTTTCTCGCCATAGGTACCTCACTTTTCGTTAGCGGTTATAAAAAGTATACGGCTCTGGGCGAGTTTTGTCCAATTATCATTGGGCCATTTTTCAACAAGTTTCTGATATGCTGAAATTGCAGCGGCGCTGTTCTTTTGGGTCTCTTGGAGCCGTCCTATGGCAAAATAGATCCGTGGAGCGAGGGGAAACTCATCACCATAAGTATCTGCGGCTTTTGTATATAGCTCGATAGCCCGAACAAAGTCGCCCCTTTCTTCCGCGGCAGTGGCAGCGTTATAGAGAGCTACAGGAGCAAGATAGCTTTTAGGAAGCTTATCTGCTATGGCAACCCATGCTTTTTCAGCCTCAGACCATTCTTTTTTATCAGCGTAAATGCCTGCAAGGATATTGAGTGCCCTTGCTCCAGCATAGGATGAATGGGAAGCAGCAAAAGATTTAAGCTCATCTACCAGTTGAGCAACTTCTTTATCCTTCTTTGCTTCATCGCTTTCAAAACGAACTTTGTCGTACCGTTCTGAAAAGGATTCTGCCTGTTCAATAGCCTGTACCTTCATAGAATCGACGACTGTAATTACAATCACCGTTGCGATGATCGCAACTACAATGGCTCCAAGAATACCGAAAAGCAAAACCCGGTTTCTTTGAATAAAATTAATTAGCAAGCCAGATACACCGACCGAATCTTGGTTTGTGGATGCCTTTTCCATGTTGTTGTCCTACTCCTTGGGATTTACAATATCAAGTTCTTTGAGCAGTCTTGATAAATAGGTTCGTTGAATATCAAGGGCACGGGCTGCCTCTGTTTGGTTCCAGTTATTCTCTTCCAGAACCTTTTTTATATAATGCTTTTTAAACACTGTCAGTGCATTTTTTAAATTTCGTTGTTCCGGCATAGGCGGTGTATGCTGCATATTCCGTAATAAAAGGTCTTCCGCCTTGATCCACCGATCCTTGCTGATTACACAGGCCCGTTCAATGCAATTTTCAAGTTCCCGTACATTTCCAGGCCAGCTGTAGGACAGCATGATCTCCATAGCTTCGTCGGAAAAACCGTCAAATTGCTTTTTTGTTTCCCTGCTGAATTTTTTAAGGAAAAAGTTTGCCAATTCGGGAATATCCTCGGGCCGTTGTCGCAGGGGTGGAATATAGATGGGAAGTACATTCAGCCGGTAATATAAATCGCTTCTGAATTCGCCCTTCTCTACCAAGGCCTCTATATCACGGTTGGTAGCAGCAAGAATACGCACATCTACCTTAATGGTTGTATCGGATCCTACCTTTTCAAAGGACTTTTGCTGGATAACCCGAAGGAGCTTTGCCTGCAGTTTCAGCGGAAGATCCCCGATTTCATCGAGAAAGATAGTTCCCCCGTCGGCCATTTCAAAGCGTCCCCGACGGTTTTGCACCGCGTCGGTAAAGGCTCCCTTCACATGGCCGAACAGTTCGCTTTCCAAGAGTCCCTCTGGCAAGGCTGCACAGTTAACCCGTACAAAGGGTCCCTGGTTACGGTTGCTTTTAAGGTGAATCTGTTCTGCGAAAAGCTCTTTCCCTACACCGCTCTCTCCGAGAATAAGCACTGAAGAATCGGTTTTTGCAACCCGGTCAATTATTTCGAGTTTTTCCAGGATAACTGGACTAGATGCAATGAGCGTATGATAGCCCTTGTCGGTCTGTATCTGATCCTGTAGAAAATGGATTTCTTCCTGGGCTTTTTCGAAACTCCGGGCATTAAGTATTGCGAGGGCTGCCTGGTTTGCAAATATTTCAAGCCATTCAAGATCATCCTGGGTAAAATATTTGCCATTTTTTTTGTTGATAAGCTCGATGACCCCAACGCATTCTTCTTTCATGCGCATGGGAACTGCAAGCATGGTACGGGAAGGATATCCAATATTTTTTGAAATTTCCGCCAGGTGACGGCTGTCATTTTCTACATCGTTTACAATGATCGATGTGTTATGCTGGGCCACCCAGCCTGCAATACCCTCCCCCATATTGAGGGAGTACTTTTTAACCGCCGCTCCCTTAGAACCGAGGGCAATTTCAAAATATAGTTTTTGTTCCTGTTTATTGACCAGGAGGAGGCTCGACGCCTCCCCCTCACAAAGCCTTGTGGCAGACTCAAGGATCTGCGTAAGCAAGGATCGAACGTCCCCATAGTTCGAGTTGATAAGAGTGTTAATCTCTATCAGAGTATTGAACTTTTGGACGTCGATCGATGCCAGCATGGCCTTTGGCTCATTACCTTATTTGGAATCCCTGGATTTTAACATATCTCCCAGGGTAAAGGTGGATTCATTGGTCTTCTCTTCGGCCATGTACTGGGAAATCGCTTCCCGCTGCACCTTTTTCTGGTAATCCCGAATGGAGAATGCTACCTTTTGTTTATCAGGCTGCAACTCAAGGACCACAGCCTTAATTTTATCACCAACCTTGTATTTCTTAAGAGCCTCTTCAGGATCCTCTTCCCGATTTTCCGTGAGGTTAGACTTGTGAATAAGTCCTTCGATACCTCCGGGAACCCGTACAAAGATTCCAAAATCGGTGACTGAAGCTATTTCACCTTCGATCGGAGAACCTACCTTATAAGCCTCCGCAAAGGTCTTCCAGGGGTCCTCAGAAAGCTGTTTAATACCCAGCCGGATGCTCCGGTTTTCAGGTTCACAGGCAATGACCATGACTTCTACTTCCTGGCCAACCTGAAGTTCGCTGCCCGGATGCTTGATTTTCTTTGTCCAAGACAGGTCATCCACATGGAGGAATCCGTCGATGCCTTCTTCAAGTTCAACGAAGGCGCCGGCGTTGGTCAATTTTACGACCTTACGGGTAAGACGGGTTCCAACAGGATATTTTTCAGTAATAGTTGTCCAGGGGTTGGCAGTAACCTGCTTGAGTCCCAGCGAGACCCGACCAGCCTGGAGATCGTAACCCAGAATCATACATTCGACTTCATCGCCGATCTTAAGGACCTCTTCTGGCTTCTGAATCTTCTTAACCCAGGAGAATTCAGAAATATGAGCCAAGCCTTCAATACCTTCTTCGAGCTCAATAAAGGCACCAAAATCGGTGAGCTTGGTTACCTTGCCTTTTACGATGTCATTAACATGGTACTTGTCTTCAAAATGCACCCAGGGATCGTCGGTGAAGTGCTTTAGGGACAGGTTAATACGCTTTTCAGCGGGATCAATCCTGATAACCTTGAGCTTAATTTCCTGACCTTTTTTAACAAAGTCCTTAGGCCGGGTAACATGACCCCAGCTCATATCGTTGATATGCAGTAGTCCATCGAAACCGCCCAGATCGATAAAGGCCCCAAAAGAAGTGAAGCTTTTTACCGTTCCGACGACTTCATCGCCAATTTGAGTATTGGCAAAGAAGGCCTGACGGCGGCTTTCTACTTCTTCTTCCATCCATTTGCGGCGGTTAACAACGATATTAACCTTGCCGTCCGAATAGAGCCGTTCCACATAGAACTTAGACTTTATGCCAAGCAGTTTTTCAGGCTTATCAACTTTGTTAGCATCGGACTGGCTGATGGGAAGGAATGCCTTAACACCGGCCCCTAGATTCACATCATAGCCGCCCTTGACTACTTTTTCGATAACCCCTTCCACAGGAACATGATCCTGGAAAGCTTGCCGAAGGTTCTTCCAGAAGACCTTTATATCTGCCTTCTGCTTAGACACAATGACTTCTCCGTGCTTATTTTCTTTCGTGATAAGCACGACCGAAACGGTATCACCAACCTTCGGAACTTCGGTGAACTCCGCTATTGGGATCTTTCCCTCCGACTTGTAGCCTACATCGACAAATACCTGGTCTGGGGTTACCTGAATCACGTACCCGTCGACTAGCTGGCCCTCTTCAAGTTGTTCGAGGGATTTAAGATACTCTTCCTGTAATTGTGTCTGGATGTTGTCCGCGGAGTTTTTAGACTCATCCATTTCCACTTCCATCTGACCCATAATTGATCCTTATAACTGAATTTTCTCTATCAATCTGTCATAAACTTGCTCAATGGTCAAGTCCGATGTATCTAAATAGCTAACTCCATCGGCAATTTTAAGGCTCCCTTCCGCTTTATTCCGGTCAATCTCGTCCCTTTTGCGAATACCTTCGGCAATATCTTCAAGGCTCAGCTTAGAAACCCCCTGGGTGTAGCGTCTCTTTGCCCGGGCTTCGGGGCTGGCGTCGAGGAAGAAACGGTATTCAGCGTCGGGAAATACCACGGTAGTAATGTCCCGGCCCTCAACTACCACATTTTTTCCCGCTGCGATAGTCCGGACCAGGGCATTAACGACATGGCGGATAGGCACGATTGCAGAAAGCTGGGCTACCCAGGCATCTATTTCATCGCTATGGAGCTTGTCATCCACCTGCTCTCCGTCCAGTATTACTTTCTGGCCTTGGTAATCAATACGGGCTTCCTGGGCGCAGGCAAGAGCCTTTTCCGGATTTATGGGGCTGATACCTTTGCGCAAACACCTCAAGGTAATAGCCCGATATAAGTTTCCTGAATTGATGTAGGTAAAACCGAGTCGTTCCGCCAGCAGTCGGGCGATGGTGCTTTTTCCGGATCCTGCGGGCCCATCAATCGCGATAACCATGAGCTTTTCTCCTGTTTTTATAGCCTTCGGTATACTTTTGAAACTGCTTCAATTCTTCAGCTGTCAGCGGTCGGCTCTGCCCTTCAGGAAGTGAACCTAATAAAAGGTGCCCGATACGAACCCGATGCAGCCTTTGGGGATGCAAATGGAAGTATGAAAAAACCCGCCTGATTTCACGGTTTTTTCCTTCTATCAAAACAACCCTGACGGATTTCCTTCCCAGCCGTTCTATGGAAGCGCAGGTATATCGCTCCCCTTCTATTTCTATACCCCTGGAAAAGGCTTCCAGCATGCTGTCCGGAATGGGTACCGTAGAATCCACAAGATATTCCTTTTCAAGTTCCGCCGAAGGGTGACCCAGGGCAGCTGCAAAATCGCCGTCGTTAGTAAAAATAATCAGACCCGAAGAGCGGAAATCAAGCCGGCCTATGGTATAGACCCGTTCGGTTATGTTCTTGGGAAGCAGGTCCTGAGCTAAGGGTCGGCCCTGGGGGTCCCTGGCGCTGCAGATATAACCCGCCGGTTTATGCAAAGCGATATACAGTTTCTGCTGTTCCAGCCGCACCGCTTTGCCATCTACCAATACAGTATCGGCTTCGCTCACCTTGGTCCCTAGTTCCGTAATGGTAGTTCCATTTACCGAGACCCGGCCTGCAAGAATGAGTGCCTCCGATGCACGGCGGCTCGCGATGCCGCAGCGGGCTAAAAAGGCTTGAAGTCGTATTGGTTTATCCATTGAGTTCAAACCTGTCCCGATCGCTTTCATCGAGTTTAGGCAGATCGGCGATACTTTCCAATCTGAAAAATTTGAGGAATTCCTTAGTGGTACCGTATTGAATAGGTTTCCCGGGCACGTTTTTTTTACCGACCTCTTTAATAAGGCCCCGATCAAGGAGCAGACGAATCATGGTATCCGCCGAAACACCCCGTATGGCTTCTATTTCCCCCCTGGTAATGGGCTGAGAATAGGCAATAATGGAAAGGGTTTCCAGAGCGGCCTTTGAAAGTTTTGCATCGTTCTTTTTGCCGTACCGGTCCCGCAGAACATCCCAATACTCTTTTTTGGGAGCGATGAGGATGCCTCCCCCGACTCGGGAAAGCTCTATGCCGCTGTCGCTGCGGGAAAAACGTTCCTGCAAATTCTCCAGGGCCTTTTCAACCACATCTTTAGAGAGCCCAGAAATGCGTATCAGAGCAGCTTCCTCTATTGGTTCATTTTCGAGATAGAGAATTGCCTCTATGAGGGCGGTTTCCTTATCCAACTGCAACTCCATCGCTATTTACCTTCTCGTATGGTTTTATAATGATGTCCCCAAACATTTTATTTTGATATATCGAAACCATTCTGAATTTTACCGCCTCAAGGATTGCGAGGAACGCACAGACAATATCCATGACGGATCCGCTGCGGACCACAAGATCGGTAAAATTGCACTGTCCCTTTGTTTCCAATAGTTCGGTCATAAGGGCCATTTTTTCATTGACCGTGACCTCCTCAAAAAGGTCAATAATCCGTTCGCTGGTCAGGTTTGTCATGAGACTGGAAAAGGTTTTTAATAGGTCCCAGACATCTACCTTTTCCCACAGTTCCACATCCGCAAAAGGAAGAGCCCGTTGCAGTTTTTTACGCTCAATGACCCATTCTGCTTCCCGTTCTTTTTCTTCCATGAGCTCGGTGAGTTTTTTGAGTTTTTGGTATTCAATGAGCTTATCAACCAGCTCCTGACGGGGATCTTCGATTTCATCATCCGCTTCTATTTCAATAGGCAGCAGCATTCTGGATTTGATATACAACAGGTTTGCGGCCATCATATGAAATTCAGTGAGGTTTTCAAGATCAAGTTCTGTAGCATAGGTAAGGTATTCCAGATATTGTTCAGTAATCTGGGCTACGGGTATATCGTAAATATTTACCTCATTCTTTTTAATTAAAAAAAGAAGGAGATCCAGGGGGCCTTCGAATTGTTGTAGTCTGAATCGATATGCAGCGTTTTGGTTAAGTTCTTCCATTAATGCTGATTATAGTCATCAAAATCAGCATAGTAAATACCCTGGCTTTCCAGGTTTTCATAGATTTTCCAATAATAGTCCCCGGTCCGGGGATCCTGCGCTTCTGGTTCAAGATTTAAGAGCGGAAGGAGGGCAAATTTCCGTTCATGGAGCAGGGGATGGGGAATAAGCAATAGAGGCGGTTCGGATACAACAAGACTCCCCATAAGAAGAATATCGATATCCAGAGTACGTTCTCCCTTGGATCGTTCCTTGCTCCTATCCCTTCCATATTGAGCTTCAATTGCCTGAACAGATGCAAGAAGCTGCATCGGGGTACCTGAAAAGTTGCCTGCTACAGCACAGTTAAAAAAATTGGGCTGATCCAGTACATAGCGGGGTTTGCTGATGTATATGGGGGAGCAGCGCAGGTCTTCTAAGAGGGTGCCTAAATCGGCGACAGCCTGTTTTAATATTGTTTTGCTGTCGCCCCTGTTCGATCCCAGCCCAAGAATTACCGGATTAGAAGAGTTCGTCATCTTCTGATGATGCAGGTTTGGTAGGCCCTGCCTTTATCTGGGATGCTCGGGGGGCTGCTGCGGATGCGGCAGAAGCCTTAGGAGCCGCTGCTGAGGGCCGTATTTCAGAACCTGCACCAGCAGTTCCAGCCGCCGCTGAAGCAGGTTTTGCGCCCTGCGTTATTGCGCCCTGCGCAATAGCACCGGGTATTGCAGCGGAGCTTGCCCCAGTCTGTTGAACCACCTCTGGTTCTTTCATCCCGGGAAACATAATAGCCCTGAGTTTTTTCTCGATTTCAGCCGTAAGCGCAGGATTATTTTCCAAAAATTCCCGGGCATTGTCCCTACCCTGGCCTATTTTTTCTTCCCCATAGGCGTACCAGGCACCTTTTTTGTCGATAATTTCATATTTAACCGCCGCATCCAGAATGCTGCTCACGGCGGAAACGCCCTTACCGAACATTATGTCCAGCTCAGCCTTGCGGAAGGGCGGCGCGACTTTATTCTTAACTACCTTAACCCGAACCTTGTTGCCCACCGCGTCGGCTTCGCCCTTTTCGATGGTTTCCATTTTTCGGACCTCCAGCCGCACCGAGGCATAGAATTTAAGGGCGTTTCCGCCGGTCGTAGTTTCGGGATTGCCAAACATAACGCCGATTTTCATGCGGATCTGGTTAATAAAAATAAGGATAGTTTTGGATTTTCCGATGGTTGCGGTCAGCTTGCGCAGGGCCTGGCTCATCAACCGGGCCTGGAGTCCCACATGGGCATCCCCCATTTCACCTTCTATTTCAGCCTGGGGTGTTAAGGCTGCAACCGAGTCTACGACAATTACGTCCACTGCGCCGGAACGTACGAGGCTTTCGGCAATTTCCAGGGCCTGCTCTCCCGTATCAGGCTGGGAGACCCACAGTTCATCAATATTAACACCCAGATTTTTAGCGTATACCGGATCCAGGGCGTGTTCAGCATCGATAAAGGCTGCAATGCCGCCCCGCTTTTGGGCTTCTGCGATAGCATGCAGGGCCAGGGTGGTCTTTCCTGAAGATTCAGGGCCGTAAATTTCTATAATTCTTCCCCGGGGATAACCGCCAATGCCAAGGGCTTCATCGAGCAAAATGGAACCACTGGGTATAATTTCTATGCCTGCTGCATTGACATGGGTGCCGAGCTTCATGAGGGAGCCGGCGCCGAATTGTTTTTCTATCTGCAGCCGGGCCACTTCCAGGGCCTTAAGTTTTTCTTCAGTGCTTGCCCGCTGTTCCTGATTTGAACCATTTGCATCAATAACCTTTGCCACCTTAGCCTCCCCTTTCTGTACGGACCTTTTTCATTATCTGCTTTAACAGTACACAAAATTTGCAATTCTATCAACCAAGGGCTCGACGGATTTTTAAAGTCATCGTAGGATTAGAATATGCAAAATGCCTTTGCCATAGTGGCTACCCGTTCAATGCAGGAATATGCAGATAAAGTGGTACAAAAACTGGTTCATTTTCCGAGTTTTTCTGACCAGGCCGAATGCATCAACAGGGTTGATACACTTAAGGTGTCCATGTTTGCCGATGGAGAACTTGAAGTATCGGTGGCCTCATCTCTGCGGGGGCAGGATGTCTACCTTTTTGCCAATGCGGCCCGAAATATAGCGGGTATTCCTGTAGAAGAAGCGAAAATAGAGCTTTACCATGCGGTGGACGCCCTGAAACGGGCTCAGGCGGAACGGATTATCGTGTTCGAACCCTATGTTTCCTGTTCCCGGTCAGACAGGACCACCCGGCGCAACTCGGTAGGGCTCTGGATACATTTTAAGATCCTGGCGAGCCTTGGCACCCAGCATATTATCACCTACCAGCTCCATTCAGATAAATCTAAAAGTATGGTGGATCCAACGATTTGTGCTATTGATGATGTCCCGGGGCTGACGCTTTTAAAAAGACATCTCTGCGATACCTATATACAGACCTTAGACCAGTTAGAGTCGGTTGTACGGCCCCATTGGGCGTTTTGCAGTGTCGATGCGGGGGGCGAAAAACTTGCTCGGAGCTTTGCCAATGCCTTTGGGGCACCCCTCGTGGTGGCCCACAAGCAGCGGGATTATTCCAAAGTCAATACCGTAGAGTCTATCAACATACTTTCTGCGGAGCCGATCAAGGGCAAGGTACTCTGGATCGTTGATGACATGGTAGATACCGCTGGGTCGGTGTACAGTCTTATAAAAACCCTTGCCAATTTGGAACCAGCGGAGATTAACCTGCTTGCGGTACACGCGGTTTTTTCGCCCCCCGCCATGGACCGGCTCTGCGAATTAAGCAGCCAGGGGCTTTTAAAACATATCATGGTTACCGATACGGTGTTTTGTCCCGAATGTTTTATAGAGGATTTGCCTAACCTTGAAATTGTTCCCTCTACGGAGCTATCCGCAAAAATAATCGCCACCATAGCGGAAGACAAATCCCTGGGGAAGCTGCTCCAGCCCTTTAATGCGGCAGAATACCTGAGTCGTCCCCGGCTTTTGTAACTCGAGAGATCAAAATAGTTTTGTCGAATCTAAAAGTATGGTAACAGGCCCTTCGTTGGTATAGCGAACCTGCATGGATGCCTGAAACATACCGGTGGCCACAGTAAATCCTCGGCTGCGGAGATTTTTAACAAAATATAGATACAGCTGATTTGCCTTTTCCGGTTCGGCCGCATCTGAATAAGAAGGTCGTCTGCCTTTCCGCGCGTCTGCAAGCAATGTAAACTGTGATACCACGAGGATTTCTCCGCCTACATCCTGAACAGATCGGTTCATTTTATCCTGTTCATCGGTAAAAATGCGCAGGTTAGCTACCTTTTCAGCTAAATAATCCGCATCCTGCTCGGTATCTTGGGCGGCAACCCCCAGATATACCAGGAGTCCCATCGATATGGCTCCTACAGTTTTTTCGTCTACCGATACAGATGCATCAGACACCCGCTGAACAACGGCCCTCATCGCGTAGCCTCCGGACTGGGTAACGCGACAGATTGATGAATAGCAATGCCCTTGAGCGCGATTTTCCCTCCCTCTTGAATGACCACAGAACCAAGCACTTCTATGGGGATTTCCTGGTTTATTGCCACCGCGAAGGGAAAAGCCACGGGCACTATCCCCTGCAAAACAGTCTTCATGTCGTAGCCAACCAGTAAATCAAAACTGGTAGCTTTGTTTCCCTGTTGAACATTTGCTGCCATCCCTTTCCAGCGCACTGTCACGTTATGGTACAGATAGGGGTCTTTTTGAACATCAAGGAATGAATAGAGATCCTTCAGGGTATGAAAATCGGGAGTGGTCGTATAAGAAAGCAAGAGCGAAGCCTTAGCTTTTATTGCTTCAGAAGCGTTAGATTCAAGTATTCGGTTAATTTCTATTTTTGCGGCATCGTCCCTAAATTCTGCAAAAAGCGCCTTTGCCTTATCGTAACTTTTTAATACCTGATCCCGAGTCAGCACATAGCGGAATGAACCTGAGGTCTGAACTACGGAGCGGAGGTCATTTTCATTTAAAGTGAGGCTATCCATTCCCTGCCGACCCTGTTTTTGTGAAACAGGAAATGGATTGGGAAGCATACCTGTTGCCATGCCTAAACCAGCTATTCCAACAATAATAACAACTGCCCCAGATGCAAAAAGAAGGCGGCTACGCAGGCTGCGCGGTACTGGCGGCGGAGGGGGGAAAGTTTTTTTAAGAGCACCGGTTTCAAGCCAGGCTGAAAGGGCTTCCTTATCTCCATATTTACGAATAATCTGCAAACCTCGATTGGCAAGTTTCAATGCGATTTTAGATCGATGAGGATTGGCCAATTCCAGATCCTGCACCTCTAAATACAGTTCTACCGCTCTATCGGTTTCTCCCCTCCGTATATGCAGAGATGCAAGTCCGAGCAATGTATAAGAATCCTGCATTTTTAGTTCCCGGCAGCGCCTTAAATAGGTATGGGCCCCGCCAAAATCACCGGAATAGAGGCATGAGATGGCCAGAATATAGTAAAACCGATGAGAGTCATGGTATCGCAGTACTTCAGGCTCAAGAAGACGTATGGCTTTACCATACTGGCCCTGACGTGCATACCGAGCGGCCTTGGTTAGTAAAGGATCAAGTTTCATCCTATGCGTTACCGTGTATTACCGAGACTCGTTTTTAGCCTTAAGCTTAGAAATGATTGACTCGAGAGCTGCCAGGTCATCCTCAGTTACCATACGCTGTTCAGTCAAAATACTGTCTATCCGGTTCATTACATCTCCAACCATAATGAGGTCTGTTCTGAGTGACAATTCATCAACAGATGAATCAGATGGAGTACTTCCGAGCAGCTGCGATATATCACCTTCTACACTTTTGCCAACATTATCAAAACCCTTTTCAGACGCAAGGGCGAACATGATGGAAACGGTACGGCTTGTTCCACGGGGAATTAACACCAGTTCATAATAATAGGCCACCGCTGAATCCCCAATTGAATAGGGAAGCAAATTAAAGTTTCTGCCATTACTTGGATTTACCTTCCAGCTGGCATCATTAAGTCGTTTCCAGTTGGCAAAATGAACCATATCGGGTCTTGTTATACCAGAATATATGATAGATCCCATAAGACCCAGGCTTTCATTTTTAGAAATCCAAAAAGCATCATTATCCTTTGCTGTAAGCAGGATTTCAGACGGGATGTTTTGCAAATCCGTATAAAAGTGATTGGTGCTATTTTCACCCAATGAAGTATCAAGAACGAACCGAATACCAACAGGGATAGTCTTCTCTGCCTTGTTGGTCACCTTGATATTCATTTTTATTCCGTTTGCCAAGGTAGATCCGCCAGTCCGAATAAACTCAAATTCTTGTATTACGTCAAGCATGGAGGATTCAAAAACCAATGCGGGCTTTGAGAGTTCATTCTGAACTCGCAGGCGGAACATGGTACTCTCTCCAAGCCGGTATGCTTTGTCATCTACAAGGATGCTCAAAAAGGAAGTTCTCGGATCCTTATCCACAAAAAGGGCTTGATACCGTTCCTTTTTTATATCCGTCAGATAGTAGAGTGAAAAACGACCGGTAGTTTCATTAAGAACGAGCTTAATCCGTCCTTCTGAAAAATCAGCGGCACCAATCTGGGCTACACAATTAAATAACAACACACTAAGCAGAAGGGACAATAAATACTTTTTCATTATTTTTTTTCTCCCTGATTAGCAGAAGCGGCAAGCCGATCTAACAGCAGCTTTTGCAATTCAAGCGCTTGAGCCTTAAGCGCAAGCAGTTTATTGATTTGTTCCTGGGATAGTTTTTCTGTGCTTGGTATTTCTGTCGCAGGCTGCTCGATCTCTTTTGTCTGCGGCTGGCTTGATCCGGTTTCTGTAGGCGGTACAGCAGCTACTGTTGATTGAACTGGCTGCGATGAAGCGGTAGCCAATGCGGCTTCTACTTCAGCTAATTTTTGTTTGAGCTCCTTATTTTCCTTTTCTAGATCCGCCAAATGTGTGTCTTTAAGCATTTCTGCGATCCGTTTTTGGTAAGCTAATATGGCCTGTTCATAGGATCGTTCACGCCGCTGGTATTCTTCTACGGTCCTCAGTGATTCTTCATGACTCCACTTAAGAAGGTTGAGTAATTCGCTTTCTATTTTTTTCTGGTCCACCAGGGCTATACGGTAACTGGCAGCTTCGAATTTAGAGCTCTGCGGGTATTTCTCCGTTATTATGGAAAAGGTATTTCTGGCATCATCAAGCCGGCCAAGGGCAAAAAGACATTCACCTATCCAGTAATATGCTGAAGCTTTCCGGTTTGCATCCTGCATCACATCAGCATAGGTCTTAAATATCGGTATGGCTCCATCAAACTGGTTAAGATAAAAAAGAATGCGAGCCTTGTTATACATGGCTTCGTAATACTTGCTATCCTTTTGAGCATTTTTTAAGTATGCTTCCACGTCCTGCAGGGCCGCTTCGTAGGAGCCGGCAAAAAGTTCTGAAAGAGAAATCCAATAGAGGGCTTCATTTTTAAGGGCCATATCATCCGCAGTGGTTTGGACACGGCGAAGGGTGAGTACCGCGTCCTGCCATTTTCCGTCACGGTAATATTCAAGCCCCTTTTCCAAAAGTTCCTTGGGAGTCTGGGCAGCAACAATACCGCAGAACACAACAGCGAGGAGCATGAAAAGGGCATTACGTTTTGAAACCATCGATGGCTCTCCTATTTATTGTATAAATTTCGGCGGATTAGCTCTGAAAATCAAGGCCTTCACCCTGCACTCATGATGGCTGTATTAAAAAACTTCTCCCTTTAACGCATGAACTAGGCCGTTTTTGTCCTGGGCTGAAAAAAAAGCAGAACCTGCAATAAGCACATCGCAGCCCGCATTCCGTACAAGGGTGGCTGTCTCTTGATTAATACCTCCATCGGCGGCAATCAGGAATGATAGATCCTTTGCCTTTCGGATAGATACCAACTGCTTGATTTTATTCAGGCAGGTAGTAATGAGGCTTTGTCCGCCAAACCCAGGATTTACGGTCATAATTAAAATTTGGTCCACATAGGGCAGCAATTCTTCTACATGGCTGACCGGAGTCGATGGTACAATACTGATTCCAGGTTTTTTCCCCAGGTTTCGGATCAACTGTACGCTGCGGTGGGCATGAATGACTGCCTCTAGATGAAAGGTAATATAATCGGCGCCTGCCTCTGCAAAGGCCGGTATGAGGCTGTCCGGATTTTGAATCATAAGGTGAACATCGAAGGGTAAACGGGTATAGGGTCTCAAATCGCTTACCATTTTGGGCCCGAAGGTTAAATTGGGCACAAAACTGCCGTCCATTACATCGATATGGACCCAATCGGCGCCAGATCTATCAATCTCTGATACAGCCTCACCCATGCGGGCAAAATTTGCGGATAAAATAGAAGGAGCAATAAGCGGACTATTCATATAGCCCCATGATAGACTGCAAAACGGAGCTTGTAAAGGCAACCATGATTGACTAAGGCGGTGGAAATGGTATAATAAGTGAATTGAGGGACGATGTTTTACCAGATATTACCCTCTTATTCAAGTCATGGATGCAGAAACGTCAATACAGGGGCTCCTTCAGAAAGCCTATGATAACCTGAAAGCCTCTGATGCATCATCGGCCCTGGCCGCTCTGGAACATGCACTCCAGATAGACTTTGAAGATCCGGAAGTTGTCTATGCCCTTAAATGCGTTAACTGGTGGGTTGAACGGACTAAACGGGGCGAAGAAATTCCAGATTTTTTTAACAGGGGCGAATTTTACCTAGCTCAGTGGAAAGCCTTTTACGGTTTCCTTGATCGTATAGGTCCAGCCTTTGATCGGTGCATTTATGCAATCCGGCGCTTTGTGTTCTCTTCTGCCTTGGCCTGCTTTAAGCAGCTGGCAATGGACGGAGGCGAGAAACAGGACCCAGAACTATTGCTCCGGATTGGCCGCTGTTACAAAGGGGTAGGCAACTACGAACAGGCTTTGCAATATTTGGAAGAAGCCGCAGGCGCAAAGAAGGACGATGCGGAAGCAATTTCCGAACTGGCCGATGTGTATGCCTTGGTGGACGAAGTCCGCCTTGCAAAGGCTCTCTTTAGAGAGGCTTTTTTTATCAATCCCCAACGGATTGACCTGCGGTCCATGGAATCGGATCTTATCCTTTTGCTTCAGCAAAAGGTACAAGAACTTGGATATAAAAGCCCCGAACTTGAGGAGTGGATACCGGTATACGGTGTATTGTTTGGAGTTTTCAATATTAAACGGGAACTCCGGGCTATTGAATTGGGAAAATTGAAACAGTCAATTTTTACCATGGAGAACGAATTGCGGGACAGACCTGAACAACAGAATATTCTGATCCCCCGCCTGATTAACCGGTACTTTTGGCTGATAGACCACTATACCCGCAGCGGAGAGGATGCTTCCCGTATCGACGAACTGCTGCTCAAAATCAGGGTGCTTAATAAATCGATCTATGAACGGTATGTCAATTAATTTTCGTCTGATATAGACAGGCGATTAAGATAGATTTCCCTCCGGGGATAGGAGTTAGAGAATGTCAGAAGCCCTCCTCAAGAATGTGCAGGAATTATTAAACGAAGAAAAGTGGACCCGTGCCACTTTAAGCAACTACTCAACGACTCAGTTCAAAGAACTGGACCAGATTCTCAAAGAAGCCAAGGAAAAACGGGCTTATGATGACTTAAAAAAGCTCTGCGATGAGCATCTGAGCCATACCAAAAACAGTATTATTGCCCTGTATCTCTCGGGGATGATTGCCCTATCCCGCCAGCTGATTGACGATGCAGCCCTGGTATCGCTCATCACCATCTTTGTAGATAACCACAAGTGGCCTATTGTAAAATACCTCTGCGAACGCATTTTGGATTACGGCGAGTCCAAATATGCATTAAGAATGCTGGCAGAATGCTACCAAAATGAAGACAACCAAGAAGCGGTATACGGTGTCTGGGAGCGGCTCGTTAAGGTCGATTATGAAGAAGCGGATATCGCAAAGGAACTGGCAGAGTATTTTGAAAAGCAGGGCAAGACGGAAGAAACCATCGACTACTATAAAAAAGCTCTGCATCGGTATGTAAATAAAAAACTCTTTATTAATGTTAGGGAAATTTGGGCTAAACTATTGGAGCTCTGCCCCGAGGATCTTGATTTCTTCCTTCATGTACAGAAAAAAGTAGCTAAAAATATCAGCGAAGATAAAGCAGCCCTCTTATTACAGGAATTGTATCAGTCCTATAGAAAACAGAAAAAAATCGATACGGCCATTGAAATTCTTAAAATCATACTTACCTATGATGAGCGGGATTCCCTGGCCCGTAAAGAACTTGTTGAATGTGTCCGTGAAAAGTATGCAAAACACAGCCAGCTCGAAGAATACATAAAGCTTTCTAACCTTGCCCAAAGCTGGAGAAATGTTCACGAAGCGATTGCGGATTTTGAAAAGCATATTGCATTTGATACGGGCAATTTTGTATTCCACCGGACCTGGGGTGTGGGCCGCATCGCAAAGGTCGTAGGCGACGAAATAACCATCGATTTTGCCAAAAAGCGGGGCCACACCATGTCATTAAAAATGGCGGTCAGCGCCCTGCAAACCTTGGCGAAGGATCACATCTGGGTTCTCAAGGCTACACAGAAAAAAGAAAAATTGCATGAAAAAATTAAGGATGATCCGGCCTGGGCCCTCAAAACAATCATTCGCAGCTTTGACAACTCCTGCGATATGAAGCGTATTAAGGCAGAACTGGTACCCGGAATACTCTCCACCGGCGAATGGACTACCTGGAGTACCAAGGCCCGGGATATTCTGAAATCGGATCCGAACTTTGGAGTAAATCCGGATAAAATTGATGAATTTGTCGTCCGTGAGCGGCCTATCAGCGTGGAAGAAAAGCTGTTCAACCAGTTTAAGGCTGAACGGAATTTCTTTGATCGTCTGCAGACACTCCGGGATTTCCTTAATATTGGGGATACTGAACCTGACTCGGAATATTTCTCCGAAATGTTCAATTATTTTGCCGGTTATCTTAAATCTTATACCCAGGTAAACGAACAAGTCATTGCATCCTATCTCTTTGTAAAAGACCTGGTTGGGAAGTTCCCCTATCTGAATACGGGCTTGCAGTTTAATTTCGTAGAACTCTTCGATGAAATCGAAGACCTGCCGGGATTATTCAATGCCCTTAAGGACACAAAACTCAAGGAAGAATTCCTCCACCATATCAAGCTGTTTGTCCCCAATTGGCCTGATATTTATATCCAGCTGTTCCCCTATGCACTTTCAGCGTCGATAATTAATACCTTAAAAAAAGAAGGCTATGAACAGAAGCTTATCGTAATGGTGCAGAATGTGTTCGAAAAATACCGGGACATCAACAATAGGGAAGCAGCAGTGTGGCTTTTCAAAAATGTGGGAAAAGAAGATTGGTTTGAAAAAACAGGCATTACCTTTGAAAAACAACTCATCACTCTTATCCACATTCTTGACATAACCTACCGGGAAATTGAAAACCATCGGGAAACAACCGAGAACAGAAAGGTAAACAAACAGGTCCATACCATGCTGTTCAAGGACGGGGTACTGGACGAGTTTATTGACCGGGTCGATACGGACACTATTACCCGTATCTATACTCTGATTGATGATGTAAAGGATTTAGATCCGGCCCTTAAAATGAAACTGCGTAACCGGATTCTCGATAAGCACCCGAACTTTAAATTCTTCGGCTCTGAAGAAAAAACAGTTATTACCCGTGGTCTCATTGTTACTTCCAGCAAATACCAGGAAAAACAGCGCCAGCTGCAGCATATTATGGAAGTGGAAGTACCGGCCAACTCAAAAGAAATTGGGTTTGCCCTTTCTCTTGGGGACCTTCGGGAAAACGCAGAATACAAGGCAGCCAAAGAAAAGCAAGAAATCCTTAATGCCACGGTGGCAAAGCTTAAGGATGAAATTGAACGGGCCCAAATTTTTGATCCTTCGACAGTAAATACCAATAGGGTTTCCTTCGGTACTGTGGTGGTTCTGCATAACAATGCAAAGGGAATTGATGAAACCTATACAATTCTGGGTCCATGGGAATCTGATCCGGATAACAATATTATTTCCTATTTATCTCCCTTCGGCGGCAGTATCCTTAATCGTAAGGTAGGGGAGCAATTTGATTTCTCTATTAACGACACAAAAATCACCTATACGGTTAAGTCTATAGAAGCTGCAGAAATAAAGTAGACCTTTTACCGTGCAGGTGTAATACCGAGCCGATTTAGGAAATTTGTAAGATTTCCTAAATCGGTAATAAAATAAAAAGTAGGAAGCGGGCTATGAGAAAACACGTTTTGATTTCCTTATTGTTGACCCTCCTGAGTGGCTTCTCTTTTTCATACGAACAGAAATCTATAGATCTTGTGGTTGTGCTGGATACATCTTCGAGTATGTATGCACATAGTCAGCAGGTTTCAGATTTTGTGATTGGACCCCTGCTCAAGGATTTTCTAAGATATGGGGACAGTTTTCATCTCATATCCTTTTCTTCTTCCGCAAAAATAGAAATATCCCGCAAAATAGAAAACATTGGCGACATAGAAACCATTATGGGCCGACTTCTATTGTTATATCCTTTGGATAAATATTCCGATATAATTGCGGCCCTGCAATATACCTCTCGATACCTTACAGAATTGCCGGAAAATAGAGCAAAAACGGTTATTTTTATTACCGATGGTGATCACAATCCCTCGCCAACAAGTCCGAATAAGCTCGGGACCGGTGAAACCCTCGATACGGCAATTCGGGAAGCGGTGGCAAAACTGAAAGGCAACGGTTGGACCTTTCATTATATACATGTTCCACAGGATTTAAGTTTTAGAGCCGCCACGGTCCGTGCAGCTCCGTCCGGGAAAACAGCAAGCGGCACCGCTCTCGCGGCTCAACCCGCTGCGGGTACTACCGCTCCGAGCAGCAGCAGTACGGCCAATACAAACGCCGCAGGTCAACAAGGCGCTACGCCAAGTGAAACAAAAGCAGGTGAATCGACGGGCTCTACAAAACAGGAAACGGGGGCTCAAGATGTATCTTCCGTGGTAGCTCAGGAATTAAATATTCCTGTAACGGAATTACATCCCGAACAGGGCTCTGAAATTATCAGCACAAGCATTGGTGCTATTTCTGTAGAGTTTCCTATTTCAGTCGGCAAGGTACACCGCAATTTTACATTGCCGCTTAAGGTGAAAAATCCATCACCAAATCCGGTATATTTAGAGACTCAGGCGGTTTTAGTCGAAGGGACTGACCGGATGAGAAAGAAATCTTTTAAGGAAATACCTCCCCGTTCTGACTCAGTTCTGGACTTGTACATTGGGCTTCCTGAAACATATCAAAACGGCGCAACAACGCTCAGAATCGAACCCCAGTTTTCCGGCTCTATCCGTATCAATCCTCCGAGTGCTCCAGTCAGAGCCGATGTGGTAAGCGATACCATGTCGAGCTTGCTATTGAGTCTTCTTCCGATTGTGCTTCTCATAGCAGGCATCCTGCTTGCCGCAGCCTTTGCCGTCCTTATTATTATTGTATTAAGAAGGCTGCAGAAAAATCCCAGCTATGCAATGGCTGAAGCAATACAAACAACAAGGGAAGAATCAAACAAGGTTACCAGGCCCGTTCCTTCCAAGGAAAAAGAGCAACAGGCCCAGCCATTTCTCCCAAAAGATACCAGTATGGTGGACCTTATGGCCGAGTTTGCCCGCAAAAAAGCAGAGGAGAAAAACAAGGGACCTGCCCTTCCCCTCCAGACTGGACCTGCGGCTCCCGCAGTCCAGCAAAATTTGGCATCTTCAGCTCAAGGCGGCTTAGAAGTCACGCAGCCTGAGAATAAAAAGAAAAACAAAACCCCAGTCAAAATACCTTCTTTCTCTGGAGCCTTGTCGGTTTTACAGGAAGATACGGGCTCAACGGCAATCACAAAACCGTCGCTTGCTATTGAGCCTTCCATTTCCGTACGGAGAGCCAATGGCCGAATTATGCTATCCCTTTTCGTTCAAGACCAAAATACGGCTATTGGTAAGCGCAACGTACATCTCATGAAGGCGGGGCATAGGCTTACCTTAGGGGGCCACAATTCAGACTTCTTGATTTTCTTGGTTCCCATACCGCATCGCATCGCGGATGTCCATTTCGACGGAGAAGAATTGACCTTAATTCCCAGAAAGAGCGAATTCTTCCCTGACACCGGGGCCGAACCGATTTACAATTGTGTCGGAAAGACCATTCATCTCAGGTCTGCTAAGGGGTATGACCTTTATATACGGTTTGAGAAGTACCAGAACCCCTTAGATACCCTTAACAATTTCTTGAGATCCATCGAAGTATCCGGAACCAGCCAGAATCAGTCTACTACTAACTAATCTCGAATACCAAAAGTCTCCAAGGTTTCCTTCGCTCGTCGAGCGAGGGAACCGTATTTTTTTTCATCCCGCAGCGGTTTTATCATGTCGGCGAGATCAGTAAAATTATTGTTTTTTGCCAACTGGAGACCATAAGATAGCTCCACAATATCGGTGGATGCAAGTAAATCTCGGGCTAGATTTTTTAGATTGTGAGCTTTAGCTTCTGATAAAACTTTAGCAAGACCAGCCTGGAGGACTTTTTGTTTCTGCTGTTTTGCGTCCTGATAGCTTTTTATTATTTCTTGACCGTATTTTTCTGCATCATGGGTAAGCAGCATTTCAGCAGTTACAATTTTTATTTGATCCTGAATGTTTTTTTGGCGAAACAGGTCTAGCAGAGCTGCAACCGCCTCGGTATTTCCAATCTGCCCGAGAGCTCTAACCGAAGCTTCTTTTACCGCAACAACCTCATCATTAGCGGCACGAAATCGTAAGTACGGCACCGCAGCAGCCAATTTTCGCTCTCCAGCGGCCTTAGCTGCCGCAAGCCGGGTTTTATAGAAAGAATCGCGGAAGGCGCTAATAATTGCCTCATCTACCTTTTCTCCCGTGAAGGGCCCCAAAGCGGCAATAGCGCTGGCTCTCACATTCGGGTCCGTATCTTGTATCCCCTTAAATATTGCATTGAGCCCCTTTTGGTCCTTAATTTGTCCTAGGGCTTCCATGGCTGTCATTTTACGGAAGGGCCGTTCGTCGGGATTTGTGGCAATATCAGCAATAAAATCGATAGTGTCGTCGAGACCGCTTTCTCCCAATGCAAAAATTATCGCATTTTTATCATCATCGACTGGTTCTTTAGTTTTATAAAAATTAATTAAATAATCGGCGATGTCTTTCTTTTCATCCGCAGGAAGGGAACCAATTATTTTACCTAAAGCTCTGATCGCTGAATTAAGAAAACTTTTATCATCCGTATTTAATATATCCTGCAAATATTTAATTGAATCCTTTGCTTTTACTGCACCGACATACTCTATGGCACTCCGTACTGCTTCTTTTTGTTCATCATACCTATTTTGAATTAATTCAATGGCTTTGGATTCTAGGCCGGTCCTGTTTTGTTCAGTAAAAAAAGCCAAGACTCCGGTTATAATTTTTACATTTTTTGTATCCTTCGCTATTTGAGCTAGTTCATCGTTGAGATATGTTGCTTTTTCGTTTTTAAGAGTTGCAATAAGATTTGCAATTTCCGTTTCTGTCCCATAACGTATGATATCCCGCTGTTTTTCTTCCAGCGTTTTTTCTCCCGTTTCTGAATAAAGAAAGAATGCGGTGAATAGCCATAATAATAAAAATACACCTATTTTCTGCATCATTTTGATCCGCCTTCTTTTCCCTGCAGGTAGGAGGATAAAAATTCTTTTTTAAATTGATCGTACCTATCCTCATTAATTGCCTGCCGGGCCTTTTTAACCAAATCATGGAGAAAATACAAATTATGATAAGAGGCCAAAATTGATGAAAGTATCTCACCTGTTCGATATAAATGCCTCATATAGGAACGACTATAGTTGCGGCACACTTTACAAGTACATTCCGGATCTATGGGGTTAAAATCATACTCATATTTTTCTTTTTTAATTGTAATAGGACCGTTTTTGGTAAACAGAAGACCATTGCGGGCTGTTCGTGTGGGAAATACACAATCAAACATATCAATCCCCTCGCCTATGGCCTCAAGGATAAACTCAGGGGTCCCGATTCCCATGACATAGCGGGGCTTATTCTGGGGCAGAAGCGCTGTCGTAAAAGCGAGGTATTCGGCAAATACATCAAAGGGCTCTCCTACAGAAAGTCCGCCGATGGCAATACCAGGCGTATTGGCGGCAATAACCGATTCAGCGCTACGCTCCCTTAGGTCTTTGTAAAAATTACCCTGTACAATAGCGAATAATTTCCCTTGGTACACACCTTCATTGATTATTGAAGTCCAGGTCATTTTTGCCCGCTTAAGCCAATTATCGGTAATTTTAAGGGCCTTTTCGGCTTCTTTATATTCGGTTCCCCAGCTGGTACAAACATCAAGCTGCATTTGTATATCACTGCCAAGGATGCTTTGAATTTCTACAACCCGTTCGGGACTTAAAAGATGATAGGAGCCATCAATATGGGAGCGGAATTTCGCGCCTGCCTCGGTGATTTTCCTAAACGGAGCAAGTGAAAAAACTTGGAATCCACCCGAATCGGTGAGTATGTTTTTATCCCAGTTCATAAAATGGTGTAGACCACCAGCAGCACCAATAACATCAGTTCCAGGTCTCAGATAAAGATGATAGGTATTGGATAAAATGATCTGAAAACCAATTTCATGGAGGTCATTAACAGTAATCGCTTTTACCGTCCCATTGGTTCCTACAGGCATAAATACAGGTGTTTCTACAGAACCATGGGGAAGCTGCATTATGCCAGTCCGAGCTTTGCTTGATGAATCTTGATGCAACAAGGTAAAAATCGAATTATCCATCTATAAATCCTTATTATTAGGTTCGTGCAAACCGTATCATGATTATTCCCGCTAACAAGAAAATAAAAACCGGGGCCCAGGCGCCAGCCATAGGAGGAATATAGGAAAGCTTTGCAAGCATGGTGGCTATCATTTGGGCAACATAATAAATGACCGCAGAGATAAGACTAGAAAGAAGACTCATTAAAAGTACATTTTTCTTAAAATATCCACCTAGAGATAGGGAGAGTAGAATAACTACTAAAGGAGTAACCGCAAAGGCGTACCGTTTATACAAATCGGTAAGGGCCGCAGAAAATGGCAGCCCTGCCCGCTCTAAATCCAAAATATACAGGCGAGCTTGAGAAGCAGGTAGTTCTTCTATGTCAAGAGAACTACGGCGGAACGTTTCTGGTTTTTCTATAAAATGCATCTCTTCTGGCAATACAGAGGCGGTAAAAATGTCTCCATCCCAATGGTACATAAGCGGATTTTCAAGGCCCCATTCACTACCATTCCACACAGCTTTTCTGGATCGGATAAGACGCAGGAGCTCACCTTCCGCATTTCGTTCAATAATAGTAAGTCCATTCAGGCTCTTTTCATCATCATTATAAAAGTCAACAATATACAAAAGGCGACCTTCGTCGGTTTTAAACACCACATCCGAATTGCTTGCACTGGCCTGCTGGTGAAGTAAGATTCGAGAAAGGGCTTTTTTTGCTTTTAGGGTAGGCAAAACAATGGAGTCCTCAAAAAAGAAAGATGCAATGGAGAGAAAGACTCCCAAGATTAAAACCGGAATAGCTGCATTCCAAAGGGGTATTCCGGAAGTAAAAATGATAACTAATTCGTTTTTTGAATATAGGTCTCCGAATGCGTAGGCTATAGAAAACAAAAGGGAAATCGGCAGCGCATAAGAAATACATTTTGGAATATATAAAAGCACAACCATTCCTATCGAGGCGATTGAGGTTTCATAAGACAGATACTTCCAGAGATTGGCAAAAAGGTCGATGAGAGACAGAAGCAGCACAAAGAAAAAAAGAGCCGCAAAAAAAAGTGGTATAACTTGCCGCATAATGTATCGATGGAGAATCATCGTCGTATACGCTCCAGGCCCAACAAGCCGCCAATAGTTATTGCCATAATGTTTGGGAGCCACATGGCCCAAAAGGGAGAATACCCCAAGCGGCTGCCTATCGTTTGGCCACCAATGAGAAGGGCCCAATACAATACCGCAATGAACAAACCAAAACCGAATCCGACGGTTTGACCGCTTTTCCGCGCAAAGAGCCCCAGGGGAATCGCAAGAAATACAAATGACAGAGCTCCAAAAGGAATTGAAAACTTTTTATAAAATTCCAGCTTATACATTTTGAGATTCCGGTCTTCCGCCATATCCCGTAAGCTTTTTACCTCATTACCAAGACCGGAAAGCTGCTGGGTAACCCTATTTTGATCAAACGGATAGCCAGAATACATTCGCAGCGTACTTTCCAACTTTAATGCCTGTTCAAACAGGGCTTGTCTTTTTGCATCAACCCTCATATCCACCGCATTTTGTTTTTTTCGTATTTCCTTCCAGACATCGGCTGAACTCATTTCCCGTGGGCCCAGGGTTCCAAACACCTGACTTATATTGGACTGGGAAATTGAATATTGCAGCACCTTTGAACGGGCATAGTCATAATCCAGACGGTTGCTATCCTTAAAGGTTTGCATAAAAGCGTCGTACAAATTGATAGACAGCACCGTTTGATCCTTATCAGACAAAAGCTCCGTATGTTTAGCGCTTATGATTCTTCGTTCTCCGTCCCCCGTTCTATCTACAATAATGACATTATCTATAGCCTTACCGGAAGCCTGGCCGGTTATTATCATAGTATCCTTATACCGCTTGACCGTGTTGGATTCAAGCTCAAGGGCAGGACTGGCAATCAGAATCTTTCGATATAATTTACCGAATTCAAGTGTTCCCATAGGGAGCAATATGTCATTGGCTACAAAAGACACCAATGAAATTAGTATTCCCAACACAATAATTGGCAAATATATCATTTTGTATGAAAAACCGGATGACAGTAGCACCAGTACCTCATTATCTGAAGAAAGGCGCCCCACGGCCATTAGAATTCCAACGAGAGATGCAAAGGGAGCAGCCATGGCAACGATAGCCGGCAATGAATACAGCAACAGTAACATGACCTGGTTAAAAGGGACCCGTTTAGAAAGTATTTCCTCTGCCATGAGGAGCAACTGATTGATAAAAAAAATAAAAAAGAAAAAGAGAAAGGCTACAAAAAAGGAAAAAGCAGCTTCTGAGAATATGTAGCAAAACAAGGTAAGAGAAAAACCGCGGTCGTTTCGGGTCATAGAATTATCTTAACGCGATTGTATGATCTGCTCAAGCTGGCGGGAAAACCGTTTTTCCGCTTTTTTAGGTCCCGCGCCAAAAAGAATCGGTTCATTCTGTATAAAAAGACCGATACTTTCTTGCACATCAGATACACTGATATCATGTATTTTTTTTATTGATTCTCTGCAGTCTATAATGGTGCTCTTATATAGGGCTTGTCTTGCCAAGCGTCTCATCCGGAATTCTACATCCTGGGCCGCAATGGTAATCATACCTGCCAGATGTGACTTGGCATTATGGATTTCTTCTTCTGAAAAACCCTTGGCGGCTAGTTTTTGCATTTCTTCATGAATTCCTACAAGCAGCTTTTCTGCATGGTTTACCGAACAGGTTCCAAAAATAGAAAAGAGTGAACAATCTCTAAAAAGATTCGGGCTGCTATAGATGGTATAACAGATGCCTAATTCTTCACGGAGCTTTTGGAATAAACGGGATCCCATGGCGTCCCCAATAGCTGCATTTGCTATTTCTAAGGCGTAGTAAGTTTTTTCATCAATATGCCGAGGCCCGGGGAAGGCATAGAAGACCTGAACATACTGGGAGGACAGGGTTTTGTATGTAAGACCATTTTTACTAGGTAATAGCGGTGCTTCGCAAGAAGCAGGGGTATGGGGGTGAATAGTGCTTTTACTCTTTTTCTTTGCATCTATTAAAGGCTCAAAAGCTTTAAGCACCTGGTCAGGATCTATACCGCCCGCAACGGTTATAAGATCAGGCTTACCCATGAACTGTTCAGTATAAAATGTATAAACCTGATCCCGTGTTTTTGTTTTTATATCCTCCAGGGTACCCCCAATAGGGCGAGCGAGTGGATGAGTTCCCCAATATCGGAGAGCAAATGCGTCAGCCGCAAGTTCTTCTACATCATCGAGTGTAGAAGCAATTTCATTCTCGATGACCACCAGTTCCCGGCTAAATTCATCGGGATCAAAACGTGCGGATGTTACAAGATCGGTAAGAATACGGGCCGTTTCTGCAAAACCACTGACTGGAATTGTCGCATGGAGACCCATGGTTTCCCGTTCGGTAAATGCATTGACAAGGCCGCCCATAGAATCAAAACGTCGGGCAATTTGGGAAGCCGTAAGCTCATCGGTTCCCTTAAAAAGCATGTGCTCAATAATATGGGTTGCACCGGACAGGTCTTCATCCTCATCTCGGGAACCGCGGTCGTACCAGACACCAACGGCCGCAACATCCGCTGCGGCCGTTGATTCGACGAGGATCCTAAGACCCCCGTCGAGGCTTGCATCAAAAATCAATTACCCTCTCCGCCCCTGCTTGTCGCTGTCGGAGGATTCAATCGCGTCGATATAGGAAAGGTTGAGCCGGCCCATTTTGTCAATTTCCAATAATTTAACAGGGATATGCTGTCCCTCTTTCACCACATCAGTGACGTTGGCTATTCGCTGACGAGAAAGTTTTGAAATATGACAGAGACCTTCTTTTCCGGGCAGTATTTCTACGAAAGCGCCAAATTCCATGATCCGTTTCACCACACCATCATAGATGCGGCCTACTTCGGGATCCTCTACAATACCAATCACTGCGGCACGGGCATCTTCTGCATTTTTAGCGTTCTTTCCGTAAATAGTAACCGTTCCATCATTTTCAGTATTGATGGTTACCCCGTACTGTTCGCAGAGGGCTTTAATAGTCTTACCGCCCGGACCAATCAGCGCACCGATTTTGTCTGTATCGATTTTCAATGAAACGATTTTTGGTGCAAATTCGCTGATCTGTTCCGTTGGCTTATTAAGGGTCTGGTTCATTATAGAAAGAATATGGAGACGACCCCGTTTAGCCTGGTCTAGAGCCTTTCGCATGATTTCGGGACTAACTCCCGCAATCTTAATATCCATCTGGAATCCGGTAATGCCGTCTTCTGTGCCGGCAACCTTAAAGTCCATGTCTCCCAGATGGTCCTCCTCGCCAAGAATATCGGAGAGAACCGCATAACGGCTTCCATCGGTGATGAGGCCCATGGCTATACCAGCCACTGGTTTTTTCATGGGAACCCCCGCATGAAGCATGGAAAGGGTTCCGCCGCACACGGTAGCCATAGAAGAGGATCCGTTGGATTCGAGTATTTCAGAAACAACTCGGATCGTATAAGGGAATTCCTCTTTTAAGGGGACCATAGCCTCAAGAGAGCGTCGTGCCAGATTGCCATGTCCGATTTCACGGCGTCCCGTACCGAGCCGGCCGACTTCACCTACAGAGAAGGGAGGGAAATTGTAATGGAGGATAAAGCGTTCCCGTTTATCCCCATCGATATCGTCAAATATTTGTTCGTCAAACACGGTTCCCAAGGTTGTAACCGCCAGGGCCTGTGTTTCGCCTCTGGTAAAGAGGGCAGAACCATGGGTGCGGGGCAGAACTCCGATTTCGCAAGTTATGGGCCGAATATCCTCGGTGCCCCGGCCGTCAACCCGAATACCCCGTTCAAGGATGGAACTGCGAAGAATTTCGTATTCCATTTCCTCAAAAAGGGCGTTGAATTGCTTCAACTGTTTTTCATCGGTAAGCTGTTCAGCATATTGGGAAGCAAGTTCTTCCTTTACAGCCTTGATAGCCGCAGAACGTTCATGCTTTCCCTTTACAAAACAGGCTTCCTGCATTTTGGGATATGCCGCTGCGCGGATCGTATCCTTATTCTGAAGAACAGTCTGGGATTCTAAAAGGGGCAGTTTTTCTTTGCCAGCCAACTCCCGCAGTTTTTCCTGCAGGTCGCAGAATTGAATAATTACCTGATGAGCCTTTTCGAGGGCGGCAATCATTAAATCTTCGGAGACTTCTCGTCCGCCGCCTTCTACCATGGTAATGCCATCGCGGGTTCCGGCTACAACAATTTCCAAGTCAGCTTTATCAATCTGGTCATAGGTAGGATTGACAATGAGCTCATCCCCAATCGCACAAACCCGTACACCCGCAATAGGGCCGTTAAAGGGAATGTCCGACACATGGACCGCCGCTGAGGAGGCTAGAATTGCCAAAATATCAGGGGGGTTCACCTGATCCGCTGAAACGGTGGTGGGTACAACCTGAATGTCCCGGCCGAACCGCTTGTCAAAAAGGGGCCGCATGGGCCGGTCAATAAGCCGGGAGACGAGAATCTCCTTATCCTTCGGTCGGCCTTCCCTCTTAATAAAACCGCCGGGGATTTTACCCGCCGCATAGTATTTTTCGTTGTAATCTACGGTAAGGGGAACATAATCGAGGTCTTCCTCGCCGCTGCTGGATGCGCAGACCGTGGCAATAACCGCAGCCCCCGCATATTGTGCAAAAACCGCGCCATTCGCCTGTTTTGCCATTCTTCCGGTTTCAAGGATTAACTCCTCTCCGCCAATCTGCATTGTAACTCTTTGTACCATACACATCCTGACTTACATATATAGGGTATAAAAATAAGCAGAAATACTTATTTTTATACCCTATGGGTTCGGGAACATTTGAAGTGCTGATGGCCCTTCAAAGTCCTATTAAAAAAGCCCGGCGTCGGGAGAGCACCACGCCATGCCGACAAAACCGGGCTTTTTGCAGCGTTATTTGCGGATTCCCAATTCCTTGATTAAGGAACGGTATCCTTCCAGGTTGGTGCGCTGCATATATTTGAGCATGCGTCGGCGCTGTCCTACCAGGACCAACAGGCCCCGCTGACCTGATTTATCTTTTTTGAATTTTTTACAGTGCTCAGTCAGCTGATTGATCCGTTCGGTCAAAAGAGCAATCTGAACTTCAGTGGCTCCCGTATCTTTTTCTGATTTACCAAACTTGTTGATAATCGATACGGTATCCTGTTTTGTCAATGCCATATACCATTCTCCTTATACAGGGATACTGTCTTTTCCTACACGGTTTACCGGTTTTAAGGCGACACTATCCAAGCATCCGAAGACCCATGTAATAATACAGGCAACCTTTCCGGGGTTAAAGAAAAAGTTCCTTGTGTTACTAAATGTTTCGCCCTTTCAGCGTTGCTGCCTCGACGAGGACACACAACCGTGAAACGGTGCAGTTTGTAAAAAAACTGCAGCGAAATAGCATCAGTATTGCCAGATAGTGCAGATTTCCGTAATTAACAGAAAACCGACAGATTCTTTCCCGTCTAGTTTACTGAATTTTCACGAAAAGTCAATGCGGATACACATGTTTGTTAAACAACCAGATACACATGTTTGTAAGACCAGCTGTATTTACCCTTTTCTACTAAGGCCCGCAGGGTATTGTTTTTATCAAACAAACCCAAAAGACGGGTTCCTTTTGGTAATTGATAACCCTTAAGCAGAGGATTGAGGGGCTTCCCATGCAAAATATACGCCACATCAAAATCATCCAATTGCAGGGCTGGGTACCCCATTGTATGAAATAAATCCATATTTACCGGCTTAAGAGCATCCTTTATGGCAGAAAAGCCAGCCGTTCCTCCTTCAGCCATGACGGCTGATTCGACGCTAAATGGCCCGACTCCAATACGACGAAGTTTTTCAAGGTAGGCACAGGATCCGGTCATTATTCCAATGTCCCTTGCAAGGGATCTTATATAGGTGCCCTTAGAACAATGAACCGCCACTGTTAACCTGTTGTCTTCAAATGACAGTGCTTCTATTGAATGAATAGTAATGGTCCGGGGTTCCATTTTAACATCTTCGCCCGCGCGAACCCGTTCGTATGCCCGTTTTCCATCTACATGAATAGCAGAATAAGCTGGCGGTAATTGAGATTGTATTCCAACAAAAGACTGCAAACTTTCCATAATTCGCTCTCTTGTCGGTACCGGCTCGGTTCTTATCACATTTCCTTCAGGATCAAGGGTGTCTGTTTCCACTCCGAAGTGAATTGTCCCAATATAGGTTTTATCAAGATCATCAAAAAGGGGGACCAGCGAAGTATATTTACCGGTCAGCAAGACCAAAAGCCCTTCGGCAAACTTGTCTAAGGTGCCGGTATGGCCTACTTTGCCAGTACCGAGGGCTTTTTTCACCTGATAGAGGGACTCAAACGAAGTAACACCACTTTTTTTATAAAACAGAAGGTAACCATCTAAATTATTGGTCACTTTCGGCATTCAGATCCTCAATCTTTTTTACAATCTCAAAACCTTCTTTAAGACTATGATCCGCGTGGAAACGCAGCTTAGGGGTCTGTCTGATATGCATGGATAGATTCAGCTGGGACTGTATAAAGCCAGCCGCACTTTGGAGCCCCTCAACACCTTTTTGTAATTTTTTCTCGCTTTCAAAGCTGGAAACATATACATCCGCATAGGCTAAATCTCTCGATACGGATACCCTCGTTATGGAAAGGAAAGGACCAACCCGTGGGTCTTTAATCTTTCCTTCCACGATAGAGGCACCAATTTTTTCTTGTATAAGATGATTAAGCCGCTCTAATCTAAATTCGGACATTATTTATCCTTTGAATCCTGCTGGTTGCTGCTTAGCTTACGGGCGACTTCAACCATTTCAAATACTTCAAACTGGTCTCCAACTTTGATGTCATCAAAACCGTCGAGGCCAATACCACATTCATAGCCAGCCGAAACCTCACGGGCATCATCTTTAAAGCGTTTAAGAGAGGCAATCTTGCCAGTATGAACTACAATGCCTTCCCGGATTACGTTGACGCTGGCACTCCGCTTTACAACACCGGTAAGCACATAACAGCCGGCAATAGTTCCAACCTTTGGAACCTTAAAGGTATCTCTTACCTCGACGGTACCGATAACCTCTTCCTTCATGTCAGGTTTGAGCATACCTTCCATGGCCTGCTGTATTTCTTCCACCGCCTTGTAAATGATGTTGTATTTTCGGATTTCAACCTTTTCCTGGTCTGCCAGGGCCTTAGCCTGCGGTGTGGGCCGCACGTTAAAGCCGATGATAATAGCATTAGAAGCCGCAGCTAAGTCCACGTCCCCTTCGTTAATCGCACCAGGCAGGGCCTGAATAACGTTAAGGCGCACCTCTTTGGTAGAAAGTTTTTCGAGGCTGGATCTCAGGGCTTCGACAGATCCCTGAACATCGCCCTTAATAATAACCTTGAGTTCCTGTATTTCACCGTCGCTGATGGTATCATAGAGGTTATCCAGGGTAATTTTCTTAAGGTTTTTAGCATCCTCAAAACGCTTTAATTCCTGCCGTTTTGTAGATATTGCCCGGGCAACCTTTTCATCTTCTACAACCTGGAGGGGATCTCCCGCATTCGGAATACCTTCGAATCCAAGAACTTCAACGGGCATGGAAGGTGTCGCCTCTTCGATACGGTTTCCCTTGTCATTAAAGAGGGCCCGAACCTTTCCCGGCCAAATACCGGCTACAAAGGAATCGCCGATGCGTAACGTACCCCGCTGAACAATGACGGTAGAAACTACACCTCGGCCATGATCAATCCGGGATTCAAGGATCTTGCCTTCTGCCCGGCAAGCATAATTAGCCTTGAGTTCAAGAATTTCTGCCTGTAAAAGAATAGCATCGATAAGTTTATCGATACCAAGTTTTTTAAGAGCAGAAATTTCCACATACATGGTCTGCCCGCCCCAATCTTCGGGCATTAAACCAAGTTCAGAAAGCTGGGTCTTAACCCGATCGGGATTGGCTTCCGGTTTATCAATCTTGTTGATGGCAACAATAATCGGAACCTTAGCCTCTTTTGCATGGTTTAAGGCTTCTATAGTCTGGGGCATGACGCCATCGTCGGCGGCAACCACAAGAACTACAATATCCGTAACCTGGGCTCCCCGGGCCCGCATCCGGGTAAAGGCCTCATGACCGGGCGTATCCAGGAATGTAATAGCCCCATGGGGTGTTTCGACCATATAGGCCCCAATGTGCTGGGTTATACCGCCGAACTCACCGGATGCCACATCGGCACTGCGGATTGCATCGAGTAATTTTGTCTTACCATGGTCTACGTGACCCATGACAGTAACGACCGGCGGACGAGGATTAAGTTCTTCGTTTTCATCCTTTTGGCTTTCAATGACAGTCTCATCATAGAGACTGACAATATTAACATCACAGCCAAACTCTGCGGCGAGTATAGTCGCTGTTTCTGCGTCTATCTGCTGATTTATCGTTACCATCATACCCATGGACATGAGTTTTTGAATCAGGTCCGAGGCTTTAAGATTCATCTTTTTAGCCAGCTCAGAGACAGAAATAACTTCCATGATGTCGATCGACTTGGGTACTGGATTCGTCATCCGAGTAGTCTTTTTCTTCATCTGGAGGAGCTTTTCTTCCATCTCCTCTTCTTTTCGCTGATATACTGGCTTTTTAGCCTTGAAGGCTTTCTTGGCAAGACCCTTGCCCTCCGGCAGTGGTGGAGGCGGCGCCATGCTTGGACGGCCTGCTCCGCCGGGACGGGGACCAAAACCGGGCCGGCCTGGTGCACCCTGGGGTCGTGGCTGTCCAGCAAAACCCTGAGGCCGCGGACCGCGATTAGCAGGAGGCCTTTGACCTGCACCTGCTGAACCAGCAGTCCCTTCCCTGTTTTGCGGTCCCATAGGTCGGGGAACCTGGGGCCGATTACCCTGATAGCCCTGGGATGCAGAACCGCCTTGGGATGCACCTGCGGGGCCTCGGTTAGTATTCCCGACAGGCCGTCCGCCGACACGGCCGGCAGCAGACGCAGGCCGCTGGGGGAATGGTGAAGCCCCCTGGCGATTGGCACTTACATTAGCATCCCGGTTTCCCTGGGTCTGTGGTCCAACGGGCTTTCCGCCGACACGGCCTGCGGCTACTGCCGGCCGCTGGGTATTCGGCATGGAAGCAGCGGGCTTTTCAGCTGCCTTTTTAGAAGCCTCTCCAGCTTCTGGCCCTTTTTCAGAGCTAGCCCCAGGGCTCGCCCCAGAACTAGCCGCATGGCTTGCCGTAGGACTTGCTATATGGCTTGCCATAGGGCTTTGATCCGCCTGAGGTTTCTGTTCTGCTGGTATCTTTTCGGCTTCCTGTTTGGAAGCGTGATCAGCATGGGGAACAGCAGATGGAACTACTACAACTTTGGGCTGAGGTTTTTTGGGAGCATTCGCAGCGCTATCGTTCGCCCCACCTTGACCTGCTCCCGTTTGTCCAGCCGGAGCGATTTGGGGCTTCTTCTTTACGACAACCACTTTTTTCTTTTCACCATGATCCCCAGCCGCACCTGGCTGTACCGCTCCAGTAGCAGCAGCTTGAGGCTTTTCCTGATCCTGGTCAGATTGGGATTTGGGATTTTTCTGGTGTTTAATTAATTCTACCTTTGGTTTCTGCGTTCCGTCCAATTCCTCAGCCATATTCCACCTTTACTCTTGATCCTCGTATTCGAAGCTCAGCCCAATACCACAGTTAGGACAACTGGTCATATCCAGGGTGATTTTAGCTCCGCATTCGGGACATTGATACTCTTCTTCTATTTCCTCAGAAACAGCCTCTTGGGCTTCTTCCTGAACCATTTCTTCGCCGTATTCTTCATCATCTTCTTCGATGATTTCTACGTTTTCTTCAATAATTTTTCGCAGATCCGCTAAATCTTGTTCGCTGATTCCCTTAATTCTGGACAAATCTTCTTCAGTCAAGGCAAGGAAATCTTCGATATATTCAATATCATTTTCAAGGAGGGCCTCAACAATTTCAGGCTTTACATTGGGCAGATCAGTGATTCGGCTGAATTCCTCTTCGTAGGAGCCTTCTTCTCCAAAGAGCTGAGATACAGCCCTGCGGGATTCGGAAGAAATATCCATCTCTTCATACTGGGACTCGGTCTTTACATCGATATTCCAGTCCACAAGCCGATTTGCAAGTCGGACATTCTGGCCAGTCTTTCCAATGGCGAGAGAGAACTGGGAGTCAGCAACGATAGCCAAGGCCTGACGTTTCGCTTCATCCAGAATGATAACATCCTTAACCTCCGCAGGAGACAGGGCATTCTTGATAAAGCGCCGCGGATCCGGATCGTATTTAAGAATATCGATTTTTTCGCCCTCAAGCTCCTTAATAATTGCTTGAATGCGCACACCTTTGAGACCCACACAGGCACCAACAGGATCCACATCATCTCGATTCGAATAAACCGCAATTTTAGTCCTATAGCCCGGTTCGCGGACGATTTTGTGAATCTCTACGGTTTTATCATAAATCTCTGGAACTTCGAGTTCAAAAATGGCTTTGACAAAATCGGTATGGGTCCGGGACAACACGACTTGCAAACCAGTGGGCCCCTTGGTCACTTCGACAATGAGCGCTTTGATACGATCATTAACCCGGTAAACTTCCCGGGGGGACTGGTATTTCCGGGGTAGAATACCTTCTACTTTGCCAAGATCCACATAAATGGTGCCATTTCGTTCCCGCTGATAGTAGCCGATAATAATCTCGCCTACTTTGTCTTTAAACTCAGAATAGAGGCTATCCTTTTGAATTTCCCGTATGGATTGATGGGCGGTTTGTTTTGCACTTTGCACTGCAATACGGTCAAATTCCTTGGGATCAATTTCTATAAGCAGTTCATCCCCAATTTCAGCTTCCGGATCGAGTTCCCGAGCTTCTTCCAAATCGATTTCAGAAACCGGATCGTAGACGCCGTCCACTATCTTTTTCTTTGCAAAAATCGAAACCTTTGTATTATCGTCATCAAACCGAACAACCGCATTGTCAGCAGTGCCAAACCGTCGTTTGTAAGCTGCCAGGAGAGTGTTCTCGATGGTTTTAAGGACCAACTCCTCTGAAATACCACGATCCTGAACCAGTTGGTGGATCGCTTCGGACATATCCGATGCCATCAGTCTTCAACCTCCTGAGAATAATCTAATTTTGCCTTTGCAATACTTTCGTAGGATAATTCCACAGTACCCTTCGCTCCTCGTAATACCAGGTGATGATCGTCCGCCTTTTCAATTATACCCGCGGTCCAATCCGATATATCTGTACGATAACACCGTACGCCCCGACCAATATACAATTGGAATTCGGAGGCATCCTTTATAGTCCGATCAATTCCGGGAGATGCCACTTCGATATAAAGCTCTTCCCCGGGAAAGGCGAGTTCCAGCCTGGGTACAATTGCGTGATGAACCCGAGAGCAATCGCCTACACCAACCGTGCCTTTTTTGGTAACCGTGAGACGAACCTGGGTTGATCCCCGTTGTTTCGAGACTGAAAGCTCCACGATAGACATACCAAGCCCGGAAACAATAGGATTCAAGGCATCATATAATGGATCTTCTTTCCTCGGGTTATAATTCACAGCTCCACCTACAAAAAAGGAGTCGTTCGAACGACTCCTTTTTTTCTATTCAATTGGTCGACTTACATTAGTACTCTACCGTTTCCAATATTCTTTGTCAACCATAAGACTTATGAGCAAGATTTATAAGTTTTGCACTAGTCATAGAACAAGGCAACTGCACCGATGAACTCTGCTCCGCCGGACCTCAAGGCCTGCGAACAGGAACGGAGGGTAGCTCCGGTGGTCATAACATCATCAAAAAGAAGCACCCTTTTTGGGACCTTGCGGATACAGAGGAATTTTCCCTTAAGGTTTTCTTCCCGTTCAATTCTATGAAGCTTTTTCTGGGTCAGTGAGGGAAGCCGCTTAAGGCAGCTTTGCACCGGCATTGAGATCCTTTTATGACCTCTCAAAAAACTCGAAAGCGTTGCAAGTTGGTCCCAGCCTTTTTCTTTAAGCTTTCCAGGCCGCGGTGGAACGGGCACCCAGACATCAAAATGAAAGCCAAGACTGGCAAGATATTCCGCGGATTGCAGTAATTTTTGTGCCAGGAATCGGCCGGCCGCTCGATTTTTTTGAAATTTGTACGCCTCAAGGAGCTGGGCGTGAACGCCCCGATAGGGATAGAGGTCAAGGGCAATATCATAGGGCGGCACATCCTGCTGCCGGCAGGCCATACAGAGCCCTTGTTCTGAGATGAGCGGCCGGCCGCAGCGGGGGCAGCGAGGTTCTGCGGCAAAATCCAGGTCAAATTGTTTTTGGCAATCCCCGCAGAGTCCGATTGTATACTCGCCAATATCGGTGAGCAGGGTGCCGCAGAGGGCGCAGGCACTCCCAAAGCACCAGGCCCTGAGGAGCCCTCCCAATCTTGCAGCAGCTATTTCAGTATTCATAGCCACAGTACATCGTAAAAAAGGGATGCCGCTTTGTTTTAATCTTCAAATAAGGAAGGGCCAGAGGCTGTAGGTTTCTTTGGTTTATGGCGGATTTCCTGGGTCATTTCTTTCCATGCGTAGAGCCTCGTCAGGGCTTCCAGGGGTGTAAGGCGATCCAAGTCCAGGTTTGCAAGTTCTTTTACTATTCGCTGCATGACCCCCTGCGGGAAAGTATCCAGCGCTTCAGGGGCTGCCGTCTCAGCGTTTTTTTCTTGCAAGCCCGTAATCCTATCCTTGAGTTCGTTTTCTGTTCGCCGCAGATTTTCAAGGATTTGGGCTGCCCGGGCTAAAACAGACGATGGGAGCCCCGCGAGTTGGGCTACAAACAGGCCGTATGATTCTTCGGTAGCCCCTTCACGGAGTTTCCTGAGAAATACAATTTTTCCATCCTGTTCGAGCACTTCCATGGATCGGTTTGCCAGCCGGGGATGTTCAATCCGGGAAAGTTCGTGGTAATGGGTGGCAAAAAGGGTCCTGCAGCGTATGTGGTCCAGCAGTTCCTCACAAACCGCCCAGGCTATCGAAAGGCCATCATTGGTACCGGTACCGCGGCCAACTTCATCCATAATAACAAGACTCTGACCTGTGGCGGCGTGAAGTATGTTGGCGGTTTCGTTCATCTCTACAAGGAACGTGGATTCCCCCCGGGCTACATTGTCCGAGGCCCCTACCCGGCAAAAAATGCGGTCAACAATACCGATTTCGGCTTCCCGGGCAGGCACAAAGCTTCCCATTTGGGCCATCAGGGTGATGAGGGCAGTCTGCCTGAGATAGGTTGATTTACCGGCCATATTGGGGCCTGTTATCAGTGCAAAGGCAATATCTTGAGTATCAAGTATTATATCATTGGGAATGAACTCGCCCCGGGGAAGATGGGCCTCTACTACCGGATGGCGGCCTTCGATAATCTTGAGTTTCTGTTCAGGAGACACGACCGGGCGGGTCCAGCCGTTAACCGTAGCAGCCCGGGCCAGGGCCTGGCATACATCAATCTCTGCCATTCTTCGGCCTGCGGCCCCCAACTCTCCGATCAGTAGTTTTGCCCTTTGGCGCAATTCTAAAAAGAGCTTTTTTTCTAATTCAATAATTTTATCTGAAGCGCCGTTTATATCCGACTCAAGGGCAGCAAGCCTGTCGGTGGTAAACCGCTCACCCCCCACCACCCCCTGGCGGCGGATAAAATGGGGAGGCACTAGGGACAGGTTTGATTTAGTTACCTCAAAGTAGTAACCAATAAGCCGGTTGTATTTTATTTTGAGGCTGCTGATGCCGGTTAATTTTCGTTCCTCTTCCAGATAGGTTTCCAGGAGCTGGCGGCCATTGTTTTTCAGGGCCTGCAGTTCATCAAGCTCCTTACTGTACCCAGGCCGGATCAGATTTCCTTCGGTAAGTAAAATAGAGGGCTCATCGAGCAGGGCCCGGTCGAGCTCGGCCTTGAGCTCCATGAGTTTTTCACGACTCTGGCTGTCCGGTGTGTCTTCGTACTCGCTGGGGATCTGACAGTCCTCGATAATGCGGGATAGGCTATCAAAAACACCGAGGCTGTTGCGGAGAGCTACCATGTCTTTACCATGGGCTTTGTCCATGGCAAGCCGGGAAGAAAGCCGCTCCAGGTCTGATGCACGACCGAGAATGTCTCTTATTTTTGCAAGACTTTCCTGCCGGTGGTACAGAATCTCCACCATGGAAAGCCGCTTGTTAATGACATCAATATCCCGCACCGGATGCAAAATACGCCAATAAAGAAGCCGCCTCCCCATGGCGGTTTTTGTGTGGTCCATAACTTCCAGGAGGGAAAAATGGACATCCCCGTCCCGAAGGTTCCGTACAAGCTCAAGATTTTTTTGAGACGCCTCATCAATGCCGACAAATTCTTCATCTCCATAGCGATGCAGGGTTTTAAGATGAGGCAGTACGCTGCGGGCCGTATCATCCACATATTCAAGAAGGACACCGGCAGCGAGGATCTCCGGCGAAGTATCATCAAGGCCAAAGGGCTTAAGATTTGCAGTTCCGAACTGGGCGGTAAGCCTGGAACGGCTTTGGTCCATATCGAAAAGCCAGTCGGCCCAGCGGTTAACCACAAGACCTGAACGATCCAGAATTGAATCCTGAAGGTATGAATAGCTTTCCAGAAGGGATTCCTGGATTATGATTTCCTTAGGCTGGAGCCGTTCAATTTCCCTGCGAAGCCGCTCTTCGCCGTCTTCGCGAAGAAAAGCGGTAGTCCAGAAGTCACCGGTAGATATGTCAATATACGCAAATGAAAAATGCTGCCTGTAAGATCCAAGGGCTGCTAGATAATTGGCGCTCCCCTTTTCCAAAAAGTCGTCATCCACCGTGGTGCCGGGAGTAATGACCTCCATAACCTGACGCTCGATAATGCCCCTGCCCCGGCCTGGTTCGGTAAGCTGTTCGCAAATAGCAACCTTTTTTCCCAGTTTAAGAAGCCGGCTGATATAACTCCGGGATGCATGATAGGGAACACCGCACATGGGGAGTCCATTGCGGCTTGTAAGGGTTAAATTGAGGAGGGAGGAAACCTCCAGGGCATCCTCCGCAAACATTTCATAAAAATCGCCTAGTCTGAAAAAAAGAACGGTCTCCCGATAGTCATTTTTAATACGGCGATACTGTTCAATCATGGGGCTCGAATCTGCCATGGGAGTTGCATTATAGAGCACTATGCTTTAAAGTACAACATAGAGATACATGAAGGAGCATACTGTGCCTGAAGCTTTGTATTACAAAGAAGAAAACAACTGCCTTTACCTTAAAGGAGAAGGACATATAACAGCCATACTTTGTGCTGACCTCCGAGAACTTGTGTTTAAGCGGTTCGAAGAGGAAAATCCAATAGAAGCTTTTTATGTAGACCTTTCGTCCTGCGACTATATGGATTCTACGTTTATGGGGCTCTTGGTAGGATTTAATAAGCGGATGCAAAAATTGATGAAGAAACGTATCACCATTGTCCGCCCCTCTCCTACTGCGAAGGACCTTTTGGATGGTTTAGGTCTTACATCCCTGGTTGCTATATCCGATGAAATGGTTCCTTTCCCTGCAAATATGGAGAATATTAACCAAACGATGAATGCCAGCGTGGATTTGCTGCTCCATAGCCATGAAAACCTCATGGAACTATCGGAAGAAAACAAAAAGAAATTTTCCGCCCTCCATTCGGTTCTAAAGAGCCAAAAAGATCAGGAAAAATAAA
>NZ_JAJUHW010000068.1 GCF_029265695.1 Gracilinema caldarium
GAAGAACTGGCCCGGGAAGACCCGGTGCCGGCCCATATTCTGCGTTACCGCACCCTGGCCAAGCTCAAGTCCACCTATGTGGACACCCTGGCTGACCAGGCGGGAGCTGATGGACGGCTTCGTACCCATTTTGTACAGACCGGCACCGCCACAGGCCGGCTTTCGAGCAGGGACCCCAATTTGCAGAACATCCCTATTAGGGACGAAGAGGGCCGGCGAATCCGGCAGGCCTTTGTGGCCGAACCGGGGCAGGTTCTCATTTCTGCCGACTACAGCCAGATCGAGCTTGTAGTTCTGGCCCATCTTTCACAGGACCCGGGGCTCTGCGAGGCCTTTATTAAGGGGCAGGATGTACACCGCAGAACCGCCAGCCTTATATTCGGCATCAGCGAAGATCAGGTAACGGGGGATCAGCGGCGCATCGCCAAAACAATCAATTTTGGGGTTATGTACGGCATGAGCGCCTTTAGACTTTCCAACGAACTGGGCATAAGCCGCAGCGACGCCCAGACGTTCATCAATACGTACTTTACGACTTATAAGGGTATCAGGAAGTTTATTGATGACACAATCCGCGAAACGGAACGAACCGGCTACTCCCAGACTATTCTCGGCCGGCGCCGGTATATTCCGACCATTAATTCGCGGAATAAGACCGAAAAGGCAGCGGCAGAACGGGTCGCTATTAATACGCCCATTCAGGGGTCAGCGGCGGATATTGTAAAATTGGCAATGATTCGGCTGGATAGGGCGCTCAGGCAAAAGCAGAGTCCCGCCCGTATGCTCCTCCAGGTACATGACGAGCTTATTTTAGAGTGTCCCCAGGCAGCAGCCGAAGAAACTGCCAAAATTGTACAAGAAGAGATGGAACAGGCTATTGTGCTCAGGGTACCCCTCCGGGTCAGTGTGGAAACCGGAAAGCGCTGGGGAGATTTCCACTAAGATGGATGACCGCACCGGCACCATAGGGCCTCAAACTAACAAAAGCGGAGTACCGCGACTTATAGGACTGACCGGCCAGTATTGCGCAGGGAAAAACTATGTCGCAGGCCTGCTGGAGGCCCGAGGCATCCCCGTGCTGGACGTGGACAAGCTGGGGCACCGGGCTTTGGAAGAGGAAAAGGAAGCTATCCTTTCCCGTTTTGGAGCGGATATACTCACTCCAGAAGGAACGGTAAACCGGAGGCTCCTCGGATCCCGGGTCTTTGCAGATCCGCAGGCCCTTAAAGACCTGGAAGCAATCGTCCATCCCCGGGCAAACCAGCTCACCGAAACCTGGATCGCAGGCCGGACTGAACCGGTTCTCGCCATAAACGCTGCCCTGCTCCACCGTTCGGCGTTTTTTTCACGTCTTTCCTGTATTATCATTGTTCAGGCAGGGCTGCTCACCAGACTTATCCGGGCAAAACAGCGGGATAGACTTCCGTTACGAACCCTTTTACAGCGATTTAATAGCCAAACACAATTCAATGCTCAATACTTTCAGCAAAATGCCGATACCTATGTTGTAAAGAATCGAGGCGTTACCGGTATCTGTGCCCGGCGGCACCGGTATCATCTGGAACGCCAACTCGATGCAATTTTACGACGGGAGGGGATTGGGCAGTAATCATGGAAAAGAAACAAGTATTATATATTATCATATCCGTAGGACTGGCCCTTACTCTGTTTATTGTTGGCGCCATCTGGATCATTTCATCTAAAAAACAAGGCACCAGTTCCTTAGCGGCCCTTCAGAGTGGAACATCAAATACAACAGCCCCAACAGCTCAGGCGGGTGATTCCACCGCTTCAGCCCAGGGCCAGGGTGCCAGCAGCAATACGGTCAATCCTACCGAATGGGTTAAAAATCCTCAAACTGTTCAGGGGATCCAGACACCGCCTCCCGGAACGCCTACCACCCGGGGAGACATAATCATTGTCTATGGGGACAACACGGTCACGAGCAAAACAAGCGGAGCTCTTCCTCCTGCAGCGGTAGATCCTAACAGTGTTGTTATCCAGGTACCGCAGCCGCAAACGTCGGACACAGCCCCTGTTGGTACGAGTACAGTTACAAGTACGGTCACCAATCAAACCGTAGAGACAAAACCGGCCACGGGAACGGGGAGCGGCTCTGCTGCTTCGGTGCAGATAAACCAGACAAAAACCGTAACGAGTGCACCGGCAAAGTCCAGCGCAGGAACGACAGCAGCTCAAACTGCGGCAAAGCCCAGTACACCGAAAACCTATACCGATTACTGGGTGCAAACCGGAGCATATTCGACCAAGTTAAGAGCCGAAAATGCCAAGGAGCAGCTTAAAGCTAAGGGCATCAGCTCTGTGGTGGATGTAAAAGACGTGAATGGCAAAACCTATTACCGGGTTCGCATTGGCCCCTATACAACCCAGAAAGAAGCCCAGTACTGGCTGTCTTTAGTAAAAAATATTGACGGCTTTGCAGAGAGCTACGTCAGCAGCGTCCAGACAAAACGATAGAGACTTTACCGCCAATTAAAGCAGGGCCTGTACATGCTGCCGTATTTACGGTATGCGTTGCAGGCCCTTTTGTTTACTCCTCATCTTCTTCGCTACCCAAGGACAGAATCAATATGCTCAAGAGCATAACTCCTCCACAGTATATCCTCGCGAACAAGAGCTTACAGTCCGTTCTGATTCATCCCTCATCTCTCGATCGGATGGGCCTTCGGTTCTTCAACAAAACGATATCATCCTGAACAACATCACCGCCCTTCGGTTCCATCTTTACACCGCGCACACAGTGCCGTTTGGACAATTAGCCATAAGTCCGGGAGAGACCAAATATGAAATAACGCATCAAAACCCCTTTTATCCCGATACAATAGGACTAGAATTTTCCACTCAACAAGAGCATCTCCGAATCCTTTACGGTTCTCTTTCAATGAGCGGCCTTGAAAATCGGCTCCAAGATATCTGGGAAAAAACATTATCGCTTCCTGCTTCCTATGCTATCTCTTCCCCACAACTCTACCGAAGCACCTCAATAGATCAGAAATATGACCTCGCCGGATGGGTAACCCTGTACAGATTCCCCCGAAGTATGCTGTATAGCATGATTCATATAGAAGATATGCAGTATCTCAATACAGCCCTCGGTTATCAGATCCATCAGGTTGATGAATGGTCTCTGGGTCTTGAAACTCTCATGAGCTCCCGTTTGCTTCCTGAAACCCATACAGATACCTGGTTTTCTTCCAGCCCCTGGGTCCCAGTTCGACAGCACATGCTCTATGCATTCAGCATCAACTGGAAGGGACCGCTTTTCCTCGCAGCTGGCGACACAGCTATTTCATGGACCGAATGGGAAGGCCTTGGCTGGTATTACAAGGGAGCTTTCTCTTTTGGACCACCGGGATTCCGGTTTTCCGGAGGGGCCGAAAGCATTCAAGGGAATTTTCGCGATAGCGGGGGCACAGCAGAGGATAACAATAGCCGCGGAAAGCTGGAACTTTCAATGAAAAACAGAAACCTTGGTTCAGTCATTTTAAATATGGAAACCATGTATGCAAACAATGATACAGGGCATCCCACATATTTAGAGGAAATAGCAGGTTCTCTTTCTGTTTCCAAGGGCCGGCTGTTCCCTTCTTGGTGGCTTATACCGAACAAACTTAACTTGGAAACTGGGTATAAAGTGAATGAAGCCACACCTTATTTTGGAGCAATACACCTAACCTTTACAGAAGGAGGATCAAAAGCAGGATTTGAACAAACAGGATCGCTTTCGCTGCGTTCAGGAAGTCCCTGTCTTCAGCCTGGGGCGGCCTCTCTCCAAACCCGCTATTCACTTTCCGTCCAGGGCTATATACAAATGAATCGAATGACATTGCAGGCCGAGACAGGATGGAAAAAAGAGTACAATGAGTCCATTTATGGGAATGCTCGCATTAAAGTGTCCTATACACAAGAAAACCTTCGTATTTCAGGTTCTTTAGACGTGCCGGTCTATAACAACAACTCCTGCAAAGCAGCTATTTCTGTAGTCTGGCAGCGGTAGCATAAAAACTATCAATTCGGTATGCCTCTTGAAACTTGTCGCAAATATTACTATATTGTACCAGCTGAAAGTATATAGTAGCCATCCTTACGATTACCGTGGACAGCTTCCAGGTTGGACTCAAAACGACAGGATTGCACGGCTGCTGTTTACAATTCGAACGTTGAGTCGAACCCGCCTGTGAGCGGGAAGCTATACTAGGGACAAGAGGTATAATACGAGATGGGCATCGATATAACCAAGATGCGGAATATCGGAATCAGTGCACACATCGATTCTGGTAAAACAACGCTTTCCGAGCGTATTTTGTTCTACTGCAACAAAATACATGCCATTCATGAAGTACGCGGAAAAGACGGTGTCGGGGCTACCATGGATCACATGGAGCTGGAACGGGAACGGGGCATTACCATCCAGTCTGCGGCCACCCAGGTTCAGTGGAAGGATCATATCATCAACCTGATCGATACCCCCGGACACGTAGACTTCACCATCGAAGTAGAACGGTCTTTACGGGTTCTCGACGGAGCTATTCTTGTGCTCTGTGCCGTTGCGGGCGTTCAATCCCAGTCAATTACGGTTGACCGCCAGCTCAAGCGATATCACGTTCCCCGTATTGCCTTTGTAAACAAATGTGACCGGACCGGCGCTAATCCCTTTAAGGTGCGCATGCAGCTCCGGGAAAAGCTCGGCCTCAATGCGGTCCTTACCCAAATTCCCATAGGGCTCGAAGACAAACTCGAAGGTCTTGTGGACCTTATTACCCAAAAGGCTGTTTATTTTGATGGAGACCAGGGAACCCAGATCCGTTATGCCGAAATTCCTGCCCATCTACAGGCTGACGCGGCCAAATATCGGGAAGAACTTCTGGATGCCCTCTCCATGTTCTCTGATGAGCTTGCAGAACTGTATTTGGCGGGCGAGACCATTCCCGAAGACCTCATCTATGCCACCATCCGGAAAGCTACCATTGCCGAACAGTTTGTACCGGTCATGATGGGTTCTGCGTACAAGAACAAGGGTGTGCAGCTGCTCCTTGATGGTGTCATGCGGTACCTGCCCAATCCTAATGAAGTAGAAAACGTTGCCCTTGACCTGGATAACAACGAGGCTCCGGTTAAGCTCAAGGCGGAAGAAAATCTGCCCACCGTTGCCCTCGGCTTTAAACTCGAAGACGGTCAATACGGACAGCTTACTTATGTACGGATTTACCAAGGATCTATTAAAAAGGGTGATGAATTGTACAACTCCCGTGCGCACCGAAAATTCAAGGTTGGCCGCCTCGTTCGTATGCATGCCAACAGCATGGAAGACATTAATGAAGGTTTCCCGGGAGACATTGTGGCTCTCTTCGGCATCGACTGTGCATCGGGCGACACCTTCTGCTCACCTTCGATTAACTACGCAATGACCAGTATGTACGTCCCTGAACCGGTTATCTCCCTTGCCATTACTCCCAAGGATAAAAAGTCCGCAGACCAGATGGCCAAGGCTCTCAACCGCTTCACCAAAGAGGACCCCACATTCCAGACCTTTGTGGATCCAGAGTCCAACCAGACTATTATCAAGGGAATGGGCGAGCTTCACCTCGAAGTTTATATCGAGCGGATGAAACGGGAATACAAGTGTGAAGTAGAAACCGGTATGCCCCAGGTTGCCTACCGCGAGACTATTACCCAGCGGGCTGACTTTAACTATACTCATAAGAAGCAAACCGGTGGTTCCGGACAGTACGGTCGTGTGGCCGGTTACATGGAACCCCTTGAATCAGGCGACTACGAATTTGTGGACAACATCAAGGGCGGTGCGATTCCCAATGAATACATTCCCAGCTGTGATAAGGGCTTCCGCGAGGCCATTAAAAAAGGCTCCCTCATTGGCTTCCCCATCGTGGGTGTCCGCTGTGTTATCAACGATGGTCAGTCCCACCCGGTCGACTCTTCGGATATCGCGTTCCAGCTTGCGGCTATCGGGGCCTTCCGCGAAGGTTATGCAAAAGCCAAGCCCTGTATTCTTGAACCCATTATGAAGGTTTCTGTGGAAGGACCTACCGAATTCCAAGGAAATATTTTTGCCTCACTTAACCAACGTCGTGGTATAATAACCTCGTCCACAGAGGATGGTGCCTATTCCCGTGTAGAAGCCGAAGTGCCGCTCAGCGAGATGTTCGGTTATTCTACGGTACTCCGCTCCTTGACTCAGGGCAAGGCCGAGTTTACCATGGAATTTGAGAAATACGGGAAGGTCCCGTCCAGCATCTCCGATGCTCTCATCAAGGAATTTGAAGAGAAGCGGAAGAAGGAACAACACTAGAAAGGAGAGGTCATGGTTAAGCAAGAACTTATTCAGCGGAGCCCTGTTCGCGTGTTTGAGAAATCTATTCACGGAGGGCTCAAGGCGGGTGAAATCGGGGTTATTGCATCCAGAAAGGGTGTTGGTAAAACTTCCGTCCTTGTCCAGATTGCCCTGGATAAATTGCTGCAAGGGAAAAAGGTTATCCATGTTTCCTTTTCTCAGCATACAGATTATGTCATAGCCTGGTATGAAGATATCTTCTCTGAAATTGCCAAAAAGAAGAATCTTGAACATGCGCTGGAAGTAAAAAATGACTTGGTTAAGAATCGTGTATTGATGAACTTTAACCAGGACGGCGTAACCAGCGAGCAAATTTTAAGAAGCCTCAGGGCAATGATAATAGACGGTGGCTTTAAAGCCGACGCACTTATTATCGATGGCTATGATTTCTCACGGGCTACCAAGGAACGAATCGCTGCAGTCAAGGAATTTGCAAAGGAACTGCATCTGGAAATTTGGTATAGCTGCAACATCCTGCCTGAAGAATCCAAAACGGATAAGGCAGCTATTCCCCAAATTCTTCAGGATTACTCAGACCTCCTTGATATTATCATCGTGCTGGAACCCAAACAAGATTTCGTTCAATTCAGTGTTGTGAAGGACCGAACCATTTTAAATCCTACCCATTTGGATTTAAAGCTTGATACTAAAACGCTGTTAATTGCTGAAGTCTAAGATTCCTTAATGCAAATCATGCATAAAAATCATGCGTAAATTGGAAGCTGTCCTTTTTTACAGGACAGCTTCTTTTTTTGTCTTAAAAAATTGCTTAAGTATTTTTTACATTCTTGCAATTTTATATAATATCATGCTATACTAAACCGGTTAAATGGAGGAATTATGCAACGAAAGAGTGGCATTTTATTGCATCCAACCAGCCTACCAGGGCCTTATGGTATTGGAGATATCGGATCCCAGGCCTTTGCATTTATAGATTGGCTTGCGCTTGCGGGACAAGAAATATGGCAGGTGCTGCCCCTCGGACCTACCGGTTATGGCGATTCTCCCTACGCGTCATTTTCAACCTTTGCGGGAAATCCTCTCCTCATTAGTCTTGACGCACTTGTTTCAGAAGGTTATTTATCCGAGCAAGATTTAGCAGATTGTCCAGTCCCTCAAGAAAGTGATGTTGATTATGGAATGATAATTCCTTGGAAATTCAATAAACTTCATTGTGCGGCGCAACGATTCTTAGCTTCTACAAATACTTCAGCTATTGATGCTTTTAGTCGTTTTAAAAAGGAAGAAGCTTGGTGGCTGGACGATTATGTCCTTTTTATGGATATAAAAGAGCATTTTGATAAAAAAGCAATGGCTGAAGGGCGTTTTGGTGCGATGTGGTCCAACTATTGGCCTAAGGAGCTTGCTCTTAAAGATCAAACTGCAATTAATGCATGGCTAAACGATGCACAGCACCAGGCTTCTATGGAAGAACGCCGGGTCATTCAATATTTCTTCTTTTCTCAATGGTATAAATTAAAACAGTATGCAAATTCAAAAGGTATATCCATAATAGGCGATATCCCCATTTTCGTAGCTGCCGATTCTGTAGATGTCTGGGCAAATCGGGATCTTTTCCAAATTAACGATGACGGGCAGCCTATTGCGGTTGCTGGAGTTCCCCCTGACTACTTCAGTATTACAGGACAACTTTGGGGAAATCCCCTCTATAACTGGAAAGCCCACGAAGCAGAACAATTTAGCTGGTGGATTAAACGTATCAAAGGCAACATGCGGCTCTTCGACTATCTCCGCGTTGACCACTTTAGAGGATTCGAAGCCTATTGGGCTATTCCATTCGGGCATCCTACAGCAGAACATGGTCGCTGGGAAAAAGCTCCAGGCCATGCATTCTTTAAAAAATTAAAAGAAGAACTGGGTGATATTCCAATTCTTGCAGAAGACCTAGGTTTTATTACCGAAGAAGTTCGTGATTTACGGGATTCCTTTGGTTTACCCGGCATGAAAATTCTTCAGTTTGCATTTGATGCCAATGAAAGCGGTAAGGGCCTTAACACCTTGAATGGTTTTTTACCCCATATGTATACTCCCCTCAGTGTTGTATATACCGGTACCCATGACAATGATACCATGAAAGGCTGGCTCGATAAGGCATCACAGAAAGAAAAAGAATTTATTATCAAATACCTAGGATACGAACCTGATGATATGGTCAAGGCACTTATAAGGCTTGCCATATCTTCTGTCTCAGAGTTTGCTATTATCCCCATGCAAGATATTCTCGGACTTGGTTCTGAAGCCCGGATGAACACCCCTTCTACATTAGGAATTAATTGGAAGTGGCGTAGCAAATATTCACATTATTCTAAGGAAACCGCGGAATATCTTAAAAATCTTTCATATATGTACGGAAGAAATATCGAAGAATAAGATTTATTAAGTCTATTAATTAGATTGTAACTCCTTCAAAACTTTTTGAGTTTTGAAGGAGCTAACCTAAAATACCCGATAAATATCCGATTAAGCGCAGTGGTTAAAATGCAACCGCAAGCAATCCCAAAATCAGTTTCATTACTCGATAGAATAGTAACCTACTTTTAAAATTGGTTAATTTTTATTGCATTTTTCTTTGGAAGTGCTAGGCTATTCAGTATTAGCAAGGAGATATTGCAATGAAACTTGTTAAAATGATTATATTTATACTTTTATTAATACTGATAACTATTTTTGCTAGCCAAAACACTGCATTTGTTAGTATTAACTTTTTAAATTTTACTGTAAACGGATCCTTATCCTTAGTTCTTTTAATCACCTTCGTATTTGGATTTCTCTCTGGTGTTATCTTTCTTTTGCCCTCATATATTCGAAAATCAATAAAAAAAACTATTAAGAATGAAGCTATACAGAAAAATATATCAGAAGAAAAAACCGACTAATAATATAAAACAATTACTCTGTTTTGCTTTGTTATCCAGGGATCTGCATACTGCATAGCTAGCTTAGACCTATTTTTATTCCAGCTACCCTTTCAGGGCAGCTGGAATAAAAAAAAAGCCTGGCGACTACCTACTTTCCCACCCCTTCGAGAGGCAGTATCATCGGCGTAAGAGGGCTTAACTTCCGTGTTCGGAATGGGAACGGGTGTAACACCTCCACTATGGTCACCAGGCA
>NZ_JAJUHW010000007.1 GCF_029265695.1 Gracilinema caldarium
AATGCAGGAGAACTTGAACAGGCTGCAAAAATCGGCCTTTTGGATTGTATTGAATGCGGGGCCTGTACCTATGTATGTCCCGCCAGAATTCAGTTAGTCCAGCGGTTCCGGGTTGGCAAACAGTTGCTCAGGAACAAACGGGCCAGTCAGCCCAAAGCAAACGCTTAGCAAAGCTTAAGGAGAATCGGTATGATACTGGCTTCCAGTCCCCATTTCAGTTCCCCTGTCACAACCCGGCGCCTCATGGCAAATGTATTGCTTGCCCTGGCCCCGGTAACAGTGTTCGGGATCTACTTATATGGCTGGCCGGCCCTGCTCACCATTGTGGTGTCCGTGGCCGCCGCCCTCGCGTCCGATGCGGGCTTTAGGCTGCTCATCGGGCAAAAACCCCGGGTCGATGACCTCTCAGCGGCGGTAAGCGGCCTCCTTTTAGCACTGGTCCTGCCCCCCTCTACTCCCCTTTGGATGACCGCCCTGGGCTCTATTTTTGCTGTTGTGGTTGCAAAAGAATTCTTTGGCGGTATCGGTGCTAACGTGTTCAATCCTGCACTGATCGGCCGGGCCTTTCTTATCATGAGTTTTCCCGCAGCCATTACTACCTGGCACAAACCAGTGGGCTTTTCCGCAGCCCTGACCGATGCGGTAACCACAGCAACTCCCCTTAATATTATTAAGCTTGGGGGAACCATGACCGATGTGGGTAAGAGTTTTGTAGATTCCGGCGTTGCATCCAGCATCGATTACGCTTCGGTACTTCAAACCCTCTTTATAGGCACACGCTCTGGCTGTATCGGCGAATCATCGATCCTGCTTATACTTATTGGTGGTATTTTCCTGATTCTAACGAGGACCATGGATTGGCGGGCACCGGTTACCATGATTTCTACCGCCTTTGTAGCATCCTGGGCCCTCGGTATGGATCCCGTATTCGGCGTTCTCTCAGGTGGTCTCGTATTCGGCGCGGTCTTTATGGCCACTGACTATGTGACCGCTCCCCTTACCGCTAAGGGTAAACTGATTTTTGGTTTCGGCGCTGGTCTTATAACTGTTTTGATCCGCAAATGGGGAGGGTATCCTGAAGGGACCAGTTACGGCATTCTCATTATGAACGCCGCTACACCATTTTTGAACCGGCTTATCCAGAAAAAGTACGGTTTCGTGGCTCCGCAGAAGGGGGCTTCCAAATGAAAAACATGGTAAAACTCGGCTTCATTATGGCCATCTACGCCACAGTAGCCTGTGTGAGCCTCGCTTTTGTCTATACGGGGACCCAGAAGGTTATTGCCGAACGGCAGAAAGCGGATCTTGAAGCAGCCCTTAAGGACCTTTTCCCCCAGGGGGAAACCTTTGAAGAAGTAACCGGCACATTGAACAGCCCTGATAACTCGGTTGGTTTTAAGAACGAATATGTGATTAAACAGGCTGAAAGTCCAATCGGTATGGCGGTTCGAGCGGTGGGAGCCAGTTACGGCGGCCCGGTGACTGTCCTCGTCGGTGTTGGCGCGGACGGTAAAATAGCCGGAGTAAAGGTCCTTGAAAACAAGGACACTCCCGGACTCGGGGCAAATGCGGCTAATCCCAGCTATTTTGTAGACCGCGCTTCGGGTATTACCTTTTACGGACAGTTTAAGGGTAAATCTTTAAGCGACCCCTTTGAAGTAAAAGGCGATGTGGCGGCTATTACCGCTTCGACCATCACCAGTAAGGCCGTGACCAAGGTAGTAAAAACCGCAGGACAGGCCGCCGGCGCATGGCTGGCTTCCCAGACAGGAGGATCCAAGTGAAACGCTTTATCCGCATCTTTTCCAACGGGATTATCCGGGAAAATCCCCTGCTCATGCTGATGATCGGCCTTTGTTCTGCCCTGGCGGTTACAACCGCCACCGCCAACGGCCTCGGCATGGGACTTTCCATGACCTTTGTACTTCTAATGTCGGAAATCGTTATTAGCAGCTTCCGAAAGCTCATTCCTGAATCTATCCGTATTCCCATATTTATTATTGTCATCGCAGCCTTTACCACGATTATCGACTATGTGCTCAAGGCCTACTTCCCGGATCTTTCCAAGGCTATGGGGGTTTTTATTCCCCTTATCGTTGTTAACTGTATCATCATGGGCCGGGTAGAAGGCTTTGCTTCCAAAAAACCCCTCCGGGATGCCATCCCCGATGCATTAGGCATGGGTCTCGGTTACACCTGGGTGTTAACAGGCATATCTGCTATACGGGAACTTTTGGGCAACGGTACCATTCTGAATATCCGGATCATGCCTGACAGCTATCAGCCCATACTATTCTTTGTACTTTCTCCGGGGGGCTTCTTTGTGTTTGCCCTCTTTATCGCCTTTAATCTCTGGCTTAAATCCCGTCTTAAGCCCGCCGAGGAGGAACAGGCATGACCTTGTTCAAAATATTCATTTCAGCCTTTTTAATTGACAATGTTATATTGATGCGCTTCCTTGCCCTCTGTCCCTTTATCGGGATGAGCAGCGATGAAGACAAATCGGTGGGCATGGGCCTGGCGGTTATTTTCGTTACCCTGCTTGCAACCTCGGCAACCTGGCCTCTCTACCATTTTGTACTGAAGCCGCTAGGGCTGGAATTCCTTCAGATCTTGGTGTTCATATTGATCATCGCAGCCCTGGTACAGCTCGTGGAATTTTACCTTAAAAAGTCGGCCCCGGCCCTTTATGCTTCCATGGGTATTTATCTGGCTTTGATTACCACAAACTGTGCCATTCTTGCAGTTACCTTCGACAACATCAGCAAGGGCTATAATTTCGCCGAATCTTTAGTCTACGCATTCGGTGTAGCCTCGGGCTTTATGCTGTCCCTGCTCCTCCTTGCGGGAGTCCGGAACAGGATTAGAACCAGTCCGATTCCTGCCTTTTTGAAGGGAACGCCCATTCTCTTTGTGGCTGCATCCCTCCTTTCCATGGCCTTTATGGGCTTTTCCGGTCTGGTTAAATAGGGAGTGCTGCCATGAGTATTGTATTGATCACCGCCATATTCGCTTTGGTTTTGGCTTTTACAGTTGGGCTCCTCCTGGGCTTCTTTAAACAGGTCTTTGCCGTTGAGGTAGATCCCCTGGTAGCACAGGTGAGGGAGGCCCTTCCCGGCGCTAACTGCGGCGCCTGCGGCTTTCCCGGCTGCGACGGCTATGCTGCTGCGGTAGCTGGGCGGACCACCGAAGTAACCCGCTGCGCTCCCGGTGGAAAATCGGTAGCAGAAGCCCTGGCAAAATTGATGGGCGTAAATGCCTCTGCTGAAGATGTAGTAGCGGTCCTCGCCTGCCAGGGCTCCAAAGACCATGCACCTTTAAAGGGCGAATATGTGGGAGTTAAAACCTGCCGGGCTGCAAAGCTTTCTGCTGGCGGGACCAAGCTCTGTGCCTGGGGCTGTCTCGGTTATGGAGACTGTGTAGCGGTTTGCCAATTTGACGCCCTCCATATGGGCGAAGACGGACTACCCCATGTGGACTACGACAAATGCACTGGCTGTGGTAAGTGTATAGCCGAATGTCCCCAGCAGATACTAAAAAAGGTACCAAAAGATCGACTTGGCTCCATGGTTATCTGTTCCAACCGGAATCCTATAAAACCAATGGTAAAGAAAACCTGCGATGTGGGCTGCATTAAGTGCGAAATCTGCGTGAAAAACTGTCCCGAAAAGTGCATCACCATGGTGAACGGCATACCCGAAGTAGATTACAGCAAGTGTACCTCATGCGGAGTCTGCGTAGAAAAATGCCCCACCAAAGTATTCAAAATGCTCCAGTATGATGTCATCGTAGGGGAAACTATCGGCCAGATAAGGCCCGCAAAAGAGCCTGTTACTGCAGAAAAATAACCCTGCAGCGACAAGCTGGGTAATCCTAGCCCTTAAATTCATGAGCCCTGCCGGAGTGTTCAAGATTCGCATTCCGGCGGGGTCTTTTATTATGCGCCATAATAGGGCTCAATCCCTTGTAGGGCCTTTTCCCCGTTGTTATACTGAAACCCTCATGGTTACCATAGAACAATTGAGCCGCTGGCTTATCAGCATCGAAGGTCTGACACTTTTTGGCAACATACGAAAGCATTGGACCATACATAAGTTTATTAATCTCTGCGAAACACTTCTTGGAATAGAAATAGAACAAAGCCCTGTTATAAGCCTGGCGCAACAGAGAAACCTTGCGCGGGCCTGGGCAGAATTTGCAGAAGCTCTGTTCCTAGATATTGATCCGAAACACCCTTTTATTGATTGGGAGACCCATATAGTGACCTTGGTCCTCGGAGACGAAAATCCCTTTACTCTTGCTTTGGAACACAACACTCCTGACAAGCTGCCGCAGGCAATGCTCGCCCTGGCAAAATCAGATCTGGATCGGCTCAAGGAGCTTGCAAGCATTGATACCAATCTCCTTGCAGAAACGGTATCAGACCTAATCAATATAGTACATGAGGCAGCCTTGAGCCATGTAGCTATTATATCGGAACCTGCAGATATGAATAATAGTGACAGAAACTTCCGGGCTGTTAGTAATCCACACCATTTTTGGCAGCAGCTACTTGTACCCACTCAGCCATGGTCCGCTTCCATAGATGCTTTTGGCCAATGGATTCATACCCACGGAGCAGGCATTCTCAGTCAGCACCATGCCTTTATCTGGAAACACCAGCATAAAATTTCAAAATCTTTAATGGCAGAAGATTATCTTTCTCCTGTAATAAACGCAGATACAGTATCTCTGAACGACCTTTCTGGATACGATGAGCAGAGGTCTGTGGTGCTGGAAAACACCCGCCGCTTTGTAGAAGGAAAAGCGGTGAATAATCTACTTCTCTACGGCGACCGAGGAACCGGTAAGTCAGCCACCGTAAAAGCGGTATGCCGGGCATTCGCAGACCGGGGCCTAAAACTTATCGAGGTCCGGAAGCGGGACCTTATGCATTTTGAGACCATTGCAGAAATCATTTCCAGCAGGGGCCTCAAGTTTGTCCTTTTTATCGATGACCTCTCCTTTGAGGAAACCGATGACACTTTTACAGGCCTTAAGGCGCTATTGGAAGGGGGTTTAGAGCGGCGGCCTTCCAACATGGTAATTTATGCCACCAGCAATCGCCGGCACCTGGTAAAAGAACACTTTGCTGACCGTCCAACAACAGCCATGGCGGCCGAAGCTCAAGCTACCGGAGACGTGCGGGCATTTGATACTATGCAGGAACAGCTATCGCTCGCAGACCGTTTTGGGGTAACTGTAGTCTTTACCACCCCTACCCAGGAAGAGTATCTAGCTATCGCGGAAGCCATCGCAGCACGGCGGGGCCTCTTACCACAGGGAGACCTGGCACGGCAGCAATTCAGGCAGAACGCACTTCGCTGGGAGCGGTGGTTCAATGGCCGATCCCCCAGAACTGCCCAGCAGTTTGTGGACTGGCTTTCAGGAGGCAAAGGATTCCCCTGGGAATAAGATTACTCTATTGATAAAGTATTGACAACCGATTGATTATTGCACAATATTGCAATATCTGATTATCGAGGTGTGAAATGTCAACCAAAAAAATCGGTTTTTTTGCTCAATATCTTTCTCTTTGGGTCACCCTTTGTATTGGAATAGGAGTGCTGATCGGAGTACTGTTTCCGGAATTTCCTCAAACTCTGGGACGCTTTGAATATGCCAGGGTATCTATTCCCGTAGCAATTTTAATTTGGCTCATGATTTACCCCATGATGCTGAAAGTGGATTTTAAAAGCATTGTAAACGCAGGAAAGAAGCCGAAAGGACTATTCATAACGCTGGTAGTTAACTGGCTTGTGAAACCCTTTACCATGTATATATTTGCATGGTTTTTTTTAAAAATTATTTTTAAACCATTCATTCCAGAGGCTTTGAGTACCGAATATATTGCAGGGGCGGTCCTTCTGGGAGCTGCACCTTGTACAGCCATGGTTTTTGTCTGGAGCTATCTATCCGACGGAGATCCGGCTTATACAGTCGTGCAGGTTGCTATAAATGATCTCATTATTTTGTTTGCCTTTGCTCCGATAGTAGCTTTTCTACTTGGAGTATCTAATGTCCAAGTACCTCTGGATACACTATTCCTCTCGGTGGTCCTCTTTGTGGTAATTCCTCTCGGCAGCGGGTATTTAACTCGGTCAATTTTAGTAAAAAGAAGGGGTCTTGTGTGGTTCGAAGGTAAATTCCTGAATTATTTTAACGGTCTTACCGAGGCAGGCTTACTCCTTACCCTGATTATTCTCTTTTCATTTCAGGGTAAGACTATATTGGCGAATCCGCTATCTATTCTTATGATTGCTGTTCCCCTTGTGGTTCAAACCTATTTTATCTTTTTTGTTGGTTTTGGTGCTTCAAAGCTTCTTAAAGTACCCTACGAAATTGCTGCTCCTTCGGGGATGATCGGAGCATCAAATTTCTTTGAGCTCTCTGTTGCGGTAGCGGTAAGTCTTTTCGGTCTTTCTTCCGGTGCAGCGCTGGCTACCGTAGTTGGAGTTCTAGTGGAGGTACCAATCATGCTTAGTTTGGTCTCTATTGCCCGTTCTATGAGACCTTTATATATTCAGAATGATATTGAATCAACCGAAGAAGAGACAGTGGCGGTTTAAAAACAAAGGGGATGTCAAAGAAGTATTCATAGACATCCCCTTTATTATATATTAAACGTTCCCGTCGGGAACGCACAAGGCTGCGGACAAATTATGGTCCGCAACTGTTTATAATATAAATCCTAATAACAGGGTATTCAAGACCTTCCTAATTCTAGATCCTTCATTTATTAGACTTGCCTGTCATTTCATCAATTTTTATTTTTATGACCGCTGTTTTATCAACAACATGTTCTGGTAGTTTATCCGCAACTGATCCAAACTTTTTATTTAGCTCACATAGTATAGCATTTTTTTCATTGAAATCACCCACAACCTGGGCGGTCCCCCAGCCAATTACCGATTCATATCGGGTTGTGCAGTCCGCCCCGCCAGATCCACGTTCGATATGATGCTCACCGGTAACCTCAAAACATACCCTGGGGTTGCTGCCCAGGATATCGATTTTTCTCCCTTCCAGAGCTGAATGAAAATAAAGAGATGCCCCGATCCGTACAAAATTTAGGGGAACCACATAGACTTCTTTGCCATCCCAAAGGCCGAGGTGCATCACCGGTGTTGTATCAAGGATGACTTCCATTTTCCGACGATCTAGGATCTCCCTATCCGTTCTTCTCATAGCTGCTCCTTTTCGTCATGTAAACTGAGAATCATTAGGGAGACTATAAGCATGGGGCTAGATGCTGCAACGTCATCATCGCCCCAGTTCTGAAAGTTTCCGTTTGGCATACTCTGCAGCATTTCTATCCGCTGATTTAGACATAAGGGTATAAAACTTCTGTGCGTTCTCCATATCTTTGATCGATTCATAGAGATAGGCTAAGTTACCGATCAAGATATCATCGGTGGGATCCGCTTTATAACCCGCAAGAAAATAACGTTCCGCGGTCTTGAGATCCCCTGATATCGCATAATATAAACCACAGTCATTATATCCAATTGGGTTGTGTGGAAAATATGCAATAAGTGCTTCACTGACTGGTTTTGAACATTCAAACGCAACTTGATTCCCGCTGTTCATCCATTCTGCAATATAATCATGAATTGCTTCAATAAAAACCTGTTCTCCGTTATCCAAAGATTGACCGTCACTCCATTTCCACTGGTGTCCGTTTTTTTGTCCAAGAGTGAAAAGGGTGAGCAAATAATCTCGTTGTTCATTATATGCTTTTAGGCTCGCAAGAAATCTGGTCTTGCCAAAATGCATATCAAGCCGTTCAGGATAAAGCCCGATAGCCTTATTGATAACCTGAAATGCTTTTTCGGCATTAACTTTATCATAAGTTACTTCTCCATATACATACCCAATGTAATTTATCATTTAATTTGAGAATATTCGGACATGGGGTATGTGCTAGATAAGGCTATATAGAATAATGATTTAAGGCTGTTTTTTGGTTGTTTTTCCGTGTAAATTTTTATCGGACATTTTGCCAAATTCTTGAAATATTCGAATGCGTTCGAGAAGTGTTTTAATTATTATACTGCAATGAGTTAGAATAAATATAAATAAATCGCTATATAATCAAAGAGCCTGTTCTATCAGACATTTCACGGACATGAAAAATTTGAAAAATTAGCCGTTAGAAAGCTTTAAAAAGCCCTATCGAAAAGTGTAAAAAACTATAAATTTGAATGTTTTGAAAGGTAGTTTATAAGGTCGCCACGGTAGATCATCCAGCCTTCTGGAGTGGAGAATGCCTTTAATTGGCCGCGCTTTATAAGCCTTCGAATAGTGGCTTTTGAGCATTTTAAAGTTGCTGCGGTATCACTAATTGATAGGATTGCAGGTATGGATTTAAGCGCTTTTTTTGATAGTTCGCTGATCATAAGCCTCTACCGATATAAGAGAAATTCTCCAGGTCTGGGCAATTTTCCAGCCTTCTATGTACCCCATGTACAGTAAGTAATATACATTTTTTGGCCGTATTCCGAGGATCGCGGCGGCTTCACGAACGGTCAATACAACCCCCTTCATTCCGCCTCCTTGCTGGCTTTTTTGAGTATATCTTCTAGAGCGAGAATGACCGCGCTTGCCTGCTGCTTGGTAAGAAAATTCACATCATCCACATGTCCAATTCGGCGCAAAAATTGCCGTAGTCCGCTTTCTGTTTTTGACCGGCTCCCTAAGTCCCACAGCCTTTTGATATAAGCAATTTGGGCCTTAGAGGCCCGATTTGGCAGGATGATTTCTTTCTTTTTTTGATATTTAAAACCAAGATTTTTAAAAGCCTGCATAATTTCATCAAATTGCTTTTCTGAGGAGAGTTCTTTTGAGCTCTCTATTCCGGCGGCACCAAGAATAGTTCTATACGCTTCGTCGTCCAGGGCTAGCTGCCTGCGAGCAGTGTGGATGAGTTTTATCCAGGTTTGTTTTTTAAGGTTATCCATTTCACTCCCCTGTATATACGAAAAGCCCCGGAGGTTTTCCGGGGCCATCGCCGGACGTCCAGGTCGGCGATTCTTATGCGCTGGCGAGCAGCTCTTTATTCACCTGTTCCCGTTTTGGCTGAATAAAGAACTCGTTTTTCTGCTTTTTAACTGCCTCAATTTGGGCAAGGATATCGTCATCGAGCGTAAGTAGAGCCTCCTTATCAACCTCCTCTTTTATGCGAATATATCCAGCCATCCCGAGCTGCTTCATAAGCGGCAATGTCTGTTTGGAAATAGATATTGAAGGTGGTGTAAGGCGGTACCCGATGGTGCCAAATGCAAGGTCGATACTCTTTTTGTCTTTAAAGTATTCCCCCTTATGGTAGTCGCAAAACGCCTTGATGGTGGCGCTGATTTCCTTTACTCGTTCTCGCAAATCCTTGCCCGCCTCTGCAGTCTTTGCTTTTATCGCTGCTATCTGTTTTTCCCCTTCCGAATCGATGCGTTCGATTTCCGCTTCCAGTGCGCAGAGCTCTTTTAAAGCCTTGTCCACGTCCGCTAAACTTTGCAGTTCTCCGGTAGTCGGTTTATACCGTGCCATGATCGCCTCCTATTATGCTGCTTCCGGGGCGTCAGGCCCCGGATTGTCAATAACGACTTCATTCTTTAAAATCTGGCGGAGTAGAAAGAGTTCCGCCCGAGCCTCACGGATATAGCGCAGAGCGGTCTCAGGGTTTAAAAGCCCCTTATCCAGCGCAATCTGAATATCCGTAATTTTTTGATCGAGTAGCTCAAAAGCGCCGTTGTTCAGTGTAAGCTTCATACAGCCTCCTCGCTAACGATTCCGCGTTCTTCAAACTCTTCGATGGTCTGCAAATATAACTCTGTCGCCACCACATACGCATCGATAGCCTTTTGCCAGGCAGGTTCCGGGAGCCCCGCTGGGCGGGGGAGATATAGATCTAATGCGGGAGATGCCATGTTGGTATCTTTGCGGTAGATGTATACCTGCCCATTAACGGCCTGCACCCGGTGCTTTTTAAGAGCGACACCAGATCTAGTCGGCTGGCGAAAGAGCCAGACCAGCTGGCTCCGGTCGGTAAGCGCAGCCGGAATGGTCTGCAACACAGCACTGGATCTGCCGCTTTCTTGTTCGCCCTCTTGCTCGCTCGCCGGTAGCGCTTTTTTTATCCCCGCCTCTATGTAAGCTTCCCGAATAGATTTACTCTGGATGAGCTCCAACGGAGCGTCCTTGTAGGTCTTGAAGATGCGGATATATCTGTTTGCAGTCCGGTAAGTAAGCACAAAATTCTGCTCTAGCCACGGAATGAATTGCCCATGGTCGAGTATCTCCTTTACTGCTGCCAAGCGCTTCCCCGTCTCAAAGATGTACCAGAGGGTTTTCTTTGAGTTTTCCTCCAGCTTCCCAAGCAGCCACTGGATTTCTCCGACTACAACAGCAAGAGACTTCCCTTGATAGGGAGCAGCTAAAGCCGCCTCAGTCATCGGCACAAGATCGGTTTCCATTACGTCCTCCTATTTTAAGATGAGAGACCCCGCAATCCTAACCGCTTCCGGCGTTGGATTGGCAAGGTCGTTTGCTACCGCGGTTCGGTGTGCCCGGTCTATAAGCTTGGCGAGGGCTCTGGCGGATCCGGCGGCGGTTTTGATAAAGGTTTGAACAGTTTCTTTGTCGAGATCTGGCCATACAGAAGCGATCATTTTCTCTGCATCGCCAGGGCTTAAGTCGCTTACTTCAAGCAGGACCCCTACGCGACTGGCAAGCTGTTGGTGGTCGTTTTTAAGGTTCTTAATACGGAATACCAGGCGCTGAAGGCCGCAGAGCACAAGACCGCTCTGGCCTTTGTCGTTCACCACCCGGCGTACCAGTTCCAGGGCCCCATCATTGAGGTAATCCGCTTCGTCGATAATGACAATCAAGTCCCGGTCGGCCAGGGTGGCAGCAACCCGGCGCACGAGTTCTACGTGGGAACCGTTTCGATCAATGCCGAGCTTTTCGGCGATTTCTCTGATAAGGGCAATCTTGCCCATAGATTCATCTACTTCAATAAGGATTGACCCGTTGGGGTTTTCGGCTACATATTTGCGGAGGGCGGTTGTCTTTCCAACCCCGGCAGGACCTGCGATGACCGCAATATCCCGCTCTTCGTGGGCAATCTGGATCGCGTTTAGGATCCTGCGGAGATTTTCTGTTTCCACAAGCGGGACTGATCGCCGGGACCTGCGGCTTTTTTCCCGTTCCATCCAGGAAAGCAGAGCTGACTCAACAGCCCCCGCGTCCCCTTTGTAAGTCCCGTTAAGCCATTGGCTTATGACAGAGCCTGCATAACCTGCCGACTCAGCAGCTTTGTTCTGGCTTATCTTGTATTTATCAAGAAACTCTTTAAATTCTTCTTTGAATGTCATACAAATCTCCTTTGATTAGATGTCGAGAGGGCTTTTTAATAGAGGTTTTTGCTCCCGCTGACGCACCGGCTCAGCTCCCGCTGCGAGCGGCAAGGCGCTGAGATCGGGGAGCTCCTGTTTTGGCTTGGCTGGGAGGTCCAAAAAGGTTTTTAGGCCCTTTGTTTGCTTAAGCCGTTCTGAACGATGCCGAACCAGTTCAAGATTAGATTTCCGGGCTGCATTCACCTTTTCATTATCCCCCGCCACATCGCCGGTTGCCATAAAGTAGTCGGCCCAGGCGGTGCAGATGGTTTGCCCCTGGATCGTCTGGATAAGGGCAGTTTCAGGCTTTACAATGGGGATACGCACCACAACCTCTTGGCTGGCATATTCAAGCAGTTCTGGAGCCCAATACTGGACGCCCATAACGCTTACACCGTTACGGGTAACCTTGCGGATTTCAGGGCGGGTAAGGGCTAGTGCCAGGGTTTGCATATCCGCCTTTCGCGGTTCCGGGGCATACCGGGCAAATACTTCGTCAGGGGTCAGCCCGTTCATGCCTTTTCCTTCACCGTGCCAGTTTGCGTTCCAGAAGTCGATAAAGGCATCGAGTTTATGGCAAAACTCCTCCCAGGAGAGCAAGACCTGTTTTTTTGCCTTTTTGTTTATAGCCCGGTAGTACAGGGTTACATCCTCAGGGCGGCTTACCGTATTAGAACCAATGTAGTAGCCTGAGTCTTTTGCGATGTATTCCGCAAAGGTTCCAAAGGTGCGTTCGAGCCGGCCCTTACTCTGGCCATAGTAGGCCCGGGCGTAGGTAGTTTGTACGCCGAGCATTTGGAAGGTCCCTTGCAGGTGCAAGAGATCTTCATCGCTTACCCCTTGGGCGTTTATAGTGGTGACTTTCAGATTCGCCCCCATGAGCACCTTAGAGCGGTAATCTTTTCCGTTATCCATATGGCACATCTCGGGGAGCCCGTAGCGCATCACCATCATGTAGAACGCCTGAAGAATAGTAAGACTTGAAGGATACACTGAAGGGGCCCAGCCGAGGATTTTCCCCGACCGGTAGTCCTGCCAAGCGGTAATCCAGGGCCGGAAAATCCTACTATCCTTGGTGACAAGGAGGTCAAATCGGTGATGGTCTGATACCACCTGCTGCATCGGAAGGAATATAGAAGGATCACGGTCGATGAAAGGCTGGTACAGGGCTTCAAATTTGCTCTGCCCGAGGCGATGGTATGCTACCAGTGGCTTCGGTAGGCTCTGCAGATAGCGCCTGCAGGTTTGGTACGTTGCTGTGGTGCTTGGAAGATTGAACTTTAAAAGCTGGTAGCAATGCTGGATGGTCCGCCGCTCCGGGGAGAGGTAAAACTTTTCGAGTATCTGCTGTTCGAGGTCGGTGAGCTTGGTTGTTTTTTTGTCTCCCCCCAGCGAGGTATGACTCCGGCTGTTCCGCTACTCCTGCGCTTTGCGTCCCAGCGGTAGAGCGTTGCAAGGCTTACCTCACCGAGTTTTCGACGCAGGGTAGGGTTCAACGCCCCGGAATTATAGGCAGCGATAAAGTCAGCCGCCTTCAATCCAGAGCTGTCGTAGAGGGCAAGGAAAGCAAGCCGGAGCCTACCAATCTCTCGCGCTTTCTCACTCGCCTTATGAATTACCTCAGCCCCGATTATGGGAGCAATGGCTGGTACTGGTCTCAGCTTCGATGCTATGGCTACCTGCACATCTGGTGCGAGGCTCGAGACATCCCAGACCTTTGCTTTTCCAGTTTTTAGATACTTCCACCCCTCTTCTGCGGCCCGGCGCAATACCTGCCGTTCGCTAAGATTCAGGGCTTTGGCAATATCTTTAGTTGAGATTGTCATGGTCGATACCCCCGCTTAAGATCCGCAATTTGTTGTTCTAGGTAGGTTTTAAGCGTCTCGAGCTGGTCGATATAGCGGCCCATAGATGCAATAGCGGCCTCCCGCCGCTCAGATTCCTTTTCAAGCCGGATAACCCGCTCTTCCAATTCCTTTACATATGGATGGAGACGGATAAGCGACTTCATGCCTCACCCTCCTTTTTCACACCGACACCGCGGGCTGCACGGGCAATAAAAGCATCTCGTTCTTCTTCAGTCATCGTTGCCCAATTGGCAAGGAATTCCTCTTCTTCTTCGGGAGTCACATACCAGGGATAGACCTTCCGATAGGTCTCGATGGGGAGCGGGAGCCCTTCCACATAGGTTTTGCCGTCGGGGCCGGTGGTGGGGACTACCTTTTTGGGGCGCCGGGTAAGGGGCTCGAAGTTTTCTGGTCCCAGGTACTGCTTACAGACCCGGCGGGCACTGCGGATACCAAAGGTCTGGCGGGCTTCCCGCATAAAAGCCGCCGCTTCGGCAAGGCTGGGCCGTCCGGGCTTTTCCGGTTTTCCGGATCCGACCGCGTAGCTTCCGGTTTTGCGGATAGCAGGCAGTACCTCGTGGGTAATCCAGCGCTTGAACGCCTTTGCATCGGGCTTGTTTGAGGTAAGAACCAGGCTATAGAGCCCGGGCTCATTCACAAGCCAGACGTTCCGCATTTTTGATGATACAAATAATTTTTGTATCATCTTCTCATCATCATCAAGCCGCTGGAGGCTCATGGATACGTCGGAAAGCCCGAGTATGTCGCACACATAGCGGGCAACCCACCATGGTTCATTCTTCTGGTCCATCAGGACAGGGCAGTCGTGGCCGTTAAAGGAGAATTTCACTTCGTTCATGCCGCTACCCTCTTTCCAATAATGAGTACTTCCTGCCAGGAGCTGTACCCTAGTGCTTCCGCGATTGCTTTCTGTACTTTATGACTGGTTCGCAACCCGTATAACACCTTTTGCACCATGTGCCGGCTTACGCCGCACATATCTGCCACATCCTGCTGGCTATATCCGTGAGTTCTCAGCAGATAATTGAGCCAGATACCCTGTTCCATATTTGGAACAGCCAATTTCACGTTGCGCTTTTTCTGTAAATACTTCATAATAGAAGTACCTCCTTGCCCCTCCGGGCGGGTGATGTTAGCTAGAAAGGGGCCGGTGGGTGGCTCCTTTCTTTTTTTAGCCTAAAGGTCGCACAAGCGACATCCGATAGTTTGATTATCGTTGGATTTTCCAAATTTGTCAAGCAAAAAAGTTCTAGAAATACAAACTTTTTAGGAGAATGTATGGAATATGCAAACAGAATTGAAAAGATTTTGGATTATATGAACATTAATCAGACAGAATTAGCTAGGATTCTAGGTGTTTCCAGAGGAATAATTTCCGAATTTTCTAGTGGGGCTCGTGAGCCGTCAAAGGATTTTTTGTTTGCAATATCCAAAGTATTAGGGGTAAGTATCGACTGGTTCCTCACCGGCGAGGGGGAGATGTTCCTCCCAGGGCGGGATCCCCGCAAAAAGGAAGCGCCGACAGAAAGCGCCGAAGCGGAGAAATGTAACACTGTGTTACATTTGCCGACGGATGCTCATCAGCTCAAAAACGACACCGTGTCGCATTTGCCGGCAGAGCCCAAATATGACACTGTGTCATATTTGCCGCCCGAATCCACTGCCCTTACGGCGAGCCGAGGCTTGGACATTATGGGCGGCGGTGGCGGCGAGATTGCGGATCCCCGTGAAATTGTGGTCTACCGGTTCCAGAGGGGGCACCCGGTACCCATGGAAGTGCGGGAGCCAGACCCTGAAGGGGCGGTGTTGCTCCCTCTCTGGTCCCAGCCAACCGCCGCGGGCCCCGGACAGATGCCCACCCAGCTAGCCGAGACCGAGCGGAGCATCCCGGTACTGTACACTCTCCTTGGGTACCGCCGACCCGAAAACTGCGCCCTGGTGCGGGTGGTCGGCGACAGCATGAGCGACGTGGGCCTCTTTAACGGCGACTACGTCCTCTTTGACCGATCCGACCGTTCAGGTGACGGCATCTTTGTCATCAGCCTCTTTGGGGAAACCCGGGTAAAACGCCTCCAGTACCGCCTGGCGGATAAGCGGATAATTATCGCCAGCGAAAACACAAAGCGCTATCCCGAGCCGGAAATCGTCCCCTTTGACTTTATCCAGGAAGGAAGCCTGCTTATCCATGGCCGAGTCTTTGCGTGGCTCCACCGGCATCCGTATTAGGGGATAGGGAGGTAAAGATGAAAGAGATCATAAGCAATATTGATGACCTTGAAGAATTAGTCGAAAAGATTATTAAGAATTCAGAAGAACTCCGAGAAGCCAATATCACCATTGACCAAAACATGAAGGTGATTAATATTAAAATTAGCGGGTCGAAATACAACCAATCTCTTACACCAGCGATAATGAGGTCTATTTTATCAATACAGAGTACGCTTAATAGTATATATAAATGCTATTCAGGAAGTCTGTCGAAAAAAGAGAAAAATGGGCTTGAAATAAATGTTCAGGTTAAAGAAGGATCTTCTGATTTATATATTAAAATTGCAGAACAGCTTGATTTGATAAAGGAGTCTGTACAAAAAATGACTGGGGATCAGGTTTTTTCGCTAGGAATTACTGCTCTTATTACATATGGTTTAGTAACGTTAGGTAAAAAAGCTTTTGACAGCTTTGATAAAAAGGTAGAGAGAGAAATTTCCTCAACAAAAGATGCGAAAAATGCAGAGCTATTGAAGGACGTTGTAAGAATTATGATGCTAGGAAGAAAAAAAGCTCTCCGTTACCTTAAAGACGAACAAGATATATCCTCTATTTCATTTAATGGCATTGCAACAACTATTCCAGAAATAAAAGAGCGAGTAAAATCATCAAAAGAAAAAGAAGAAAAGGTCTTAACCACTCTCAAAGATGATTTTCGAGTAATGCAATTAGAGGTCAACTATGACAAATCTTTTGCTCGAATGGATATCCGTTCATCCGATGATACTGAATACAAATGTGTTATTTTGCAACCAGGGACAATGTCAAATGAAGATTATAAACTGCTTAAGAACGCTCAAAATAGCAAGCCAATAACGCTTCAATTGATACTCATAAAACAAGGGGAAAAAATAATCGAGTCAAGGCTCGATAAGATATTGTAAAGAAAAAACTGCGATATCGCAGTAAAAATAAAAAGCAGTTTAATATGAAAAGAGGCTGTTTATTTAATCTCTTATGGATTGTGTTTGTTTTCGCTATCATTACTAAAGATAAACTTGACTCAAATGAGATTCTATATAGGAGCATGCATCCTATATGGAATAATTCTGCAGAATAACTGGCAGACAATACGTGAAATAAAAGAAGAGCTTGACGATCTTGAGAATGATTTAAAAGACAGGCATCTTTCAATCTTTAAAGGAAAATTAGAAAAATATTTTACGAAATTAAAAATTAAGGTAAAAAGTCAAAAATGCAAGCTCAGATTGTTCTGGGTTATTCTTTTCCTGAGTCTTGGCTGTTCTCTATATATGTTCTTGCAGAGCAACTAATCCCATCCCTTATTCCCCGTTCAAGCGGCCGCCTCCGGGAATTGCTAGGCTAGTAGCAAGGAGGCGGACGTGCTATACAAGCTTACAAATCCCTATCGGACCCAGCGAAACAACCGCATTGACCCGGCACAGACCTGCCAGGTTACGAGCATGATTATGGCCCTCGAGGCGAGCGGAATTCCTTTTGATTACCCACAAGACGAACAGCCTGAAGATTACCTCGCCCGGCTGCTTGACGAGCCAGACGCCTGGGCAAAGCTAAAGAAAGAATATCCTGCTATGGCGGGCCGGCCTCCTCGAGAAGTTCATGCAATCCTCTCCTGGGCGGTGAATGAAAAACTCTGCAAACGCCGGGTAACCACCTTTACGACCAAAGTCTCCATGCAAGAGATCCTCTGGCGTATTGTCAGGCATAAATGCGCCTCCGTTGTCTCGGGGCGCTTTACGTCCTATGGCCACCTTGTGGCCGTTATTGGTTTTGAGACAAAACAGGATCGTACCGAAGACCTGGGGAGTCCGGGACTGCTTGACCTTGATAAGGTGCAGTCGGTCATTGTGGATGACCCCTGGGGAAGCGGCAAAACCGGCTACCGGGACCAGGATGGAAACGATGTTGTCTATACTCTGCAGGAATTTGCCCATCTAACCCGGGTCTTTGACAGTCTAGACGCAAAGTGGGCCCACCTATTTAGCCGGGATGGGAAATTTTAAGGAGGAATCGATGGAACTAAAAGGAAAGCCCCTTACCCTCGGGGCAAAAATAATCGCCGCTCTGCTTGCTATTGGCGGCCTTGTGATTAAGGCCTTCTGGTCGCCCGCCCTCGATATTGATGCGGTCATCAAAGTAGCCGCCTTTGTGGCGCTCGTCTTTGCACCCATCGATCTGTCGCTCCTTGCAACCAATATTTTTGGGGGCAAAAAATGACAGCCTGTGCGCTTGGAAGTCTTTTTATGGCGGCCTTGATTTTATTTGGTCTCGGAGCGGCGTTTCTTAATCTGTCCCGCAGACAAAAAATTTACACCACTCAATCTGCCGAGTCTACCGAAAGCGAACCACTAACCAAACTAGAAAAATTGCAAAAGGAGGCCAATCTTGAAAACCAAAGCCCTGCTGACATTGTTGCTGCTAGCCCTGACCCTGCCGGCCATGAGCAGCGAAAACAAGAGCTTGCCGATGCAGTCCGAAAACGAATACGGGATAGAGTCCGGGAGGCTGTATCCAGGGGATCTGGTGCTGGAACTCCTGGCAATAGCTGAGGAGGAGGCAGCCGCCGCGGCGCGTGATGCCTACGATGCGGGCTACAAGGCTGGTCGTATTGATGGAGCCGCCCTCTGGGGCGAAGAATATAAAAAGCTCCAGGCCGAAAATGCACGGCTTAAAAAGCGCCCCGGATGGGAGACTGTTTTAAGTATTGGTGTTGGGGCCCTGGGAGTGGGGATTGTAATTGGAATGGTGGTTCGGTGATGGAAGGACTACTAACGAGCCTTTTACAATATGGAACAACCCCTTCACTCATTGTGCTGGCCTTTGTGGTGGGGCTCCTGGTTAAAAAGCTCGAAGAAAACGCCAAAAAGGACGATGAGCGGGCAAAAATACTCCGCGAGGAGCTTTCAAAGAGCATTAACAGCCTTGAGGAGAAATTCGAAGAGCGCTTTGTTGTCCATGCAAAGCGGATGGAAGAGCTATCAAACAGAATTTCCTGCGTGGAAAGGGATTACCTCCCCCGGGAGGATCACTATAAAGACACCGCCGGCTGGCGGGCCGAGTTGAATCGGATTTTTGATGTAATTATTCGGCAAATGGAGAAAAAGCAATGAAGCTAAAAGAAGCCCCCTTGCGGGGTGCCGTATTAACCTTTCTGAGGGACATATACCCGGAAGGTGCTGAGCGGAGGACAATTATTTCCGTGCTCTACCAGTACCATGACTACGAACCCATTAAGCAAGCTTTGGAGTACCTGGTAGACAAGGAGTATGTGAGCCGCAAGGATGTGCCGCACCCCTATCGCGCAGGGGATAATATCTCTATATACCGCATTACCGCACGGGGCATTGACCTTCTAGATGGTCTTATTGCCGATCCTGCGGTGCTTATTCCCCGGGAGGAGTGACATGGGCCGGCGGAGTAAGATTGAGCTCCAGAGTCTCTCTGAGCGGGTGGTGCGGCTGTACCAGGAAGGCAAAACGATTGTCCAAATTGCAGAAATTCTCCGCGCTGAGGGCTATGATACGAGCCGCGAAGGCGTGCGCCGGGCGGTAAAAAACGCAAAAGAGCTTGCTTTAGATCTCAAGCGAGCTACCGAAGAAGCCCGGGTTATGATGGATGCGGTGCGGAATAGCCCCAATACGGATCTTGCAGAAGCAGTGCTCACCAGGTTTGCAAGTTTGCTCTTACAGGAATCCTCTGCTATAGAAGAACTTGGCTCCGAGGATCCCCTTGCCTATATCGACGCTATTAGCAAAGTGGCCAATGCCCAGGCAAAACTGGGACAGGTGCGCATGAAGTACCAAAACGGCTTTGAGGCTGCAAAGCACGCGGTACTCGAAGCCCTCCGAAATGAGCTTAAACATTACCCGGATATTCTCGACCGGCTTGAAACGATTGTGATTGGTCTGGAGGCGCCGGCGGCATGAACCGGATAGTGGACAGCCTCGTCGGCGGGGCTGAGGAGGTACAGACTGAGCGGGAGCGAAACCGCAGGCTTGAGCGGGCAAAGCGAGATTTTGGTTACTTTTGCCGCACGTATCTCGCGGACTACTTCTATACCGAACCTGCAGAGTACCAGCGACTCCTTTATGAAGTGGCCGATACTCGGAGCCTGTCCACAGATCTTGCAGAAAAACTGAGAGGCTTTATACGAGAAAAGTATTGGCCACTGGTAAAACCAATCAAAGATCTTGCCGGTGCGATGTTCATTGAGCCCCGTGAGCACGGGAAAACCGTCCGCTGGAGCTTTGCGTATCCTCTCTGGCAGGTGCTCTCCGGGAAAAGCCGCTATGTGCTCCTTATCGGGGCAAGCCAAAACGCTGCGCAGGAAAACCTTATCAATATCAGGACGGAACTTGAAGAGAACGACCTTCTCCTTGAAGACTTTGGGGATCTCCGGGGCGACCGCTGGAGCGATGCCCGCATCGAACTAAAGAATGGCACCTGCATACAGGCAAAAGGCGCCGGGGCGAGCATGCGCGGTACCCGATTCCGGCAGTACCGGCCGGACCTCATCGTCCTCGACGATATCCTTAAAGACGACGCGGTCGATTCCCCGGCTACCCGGAGTAAGATTCACCGCTGGCTCAAGCGGGTTGTGTTTAACTTGGGAAAGACCGCCTTTATCGTGTGGGTCAACACAATTTTCCATAGCGACGACCCCATAAGCCGCCTCTTACGGGAACTGGAAGACGGATCCCTTAAACGCTGGATTGCGGTGCGCCTTTCCTGCTTTAAGCCCGACGGAACGCCCCTCTGGCCAGAGAACTGGCCGCAGACAGTGCTCGAAGAAAAGCGGCAGGTTCTGGGGAGCGACGTGTTTAGCACCGAGTACGAGAATGAGCCGCTTTCCGACGAGGAGCGGATTATAAAGCCCGAATGGATCCAAGCGCACATATACTTGCCTGCAGAGCTCCCTGCAGGGCTCCGGTACTTTGCCGGGGTAGACCCCGCGGCAGGAAAGCATGACCACACGGCCATTGTCTCAGTAGGTGTCGACCGATCGGGCGTTATTTGGGAAGTAGACTCCTGGGCGGCTACCTGCTCAGAGGACGAGACGGTGACCCAGCTTATCACGAAGCACAAGCGGTTTAAGTACGCGCTTATCGCCTGGGAAGAGGTGTCCTTCACGAATATCTATGCCCGCTACGTTATGCGGATGGCCGCAGCAGAGAATGTGTATCTACCCATAAAGACCGTAAAGGCCGGCACCGAAAGCAAGGTACTCCGGGTACGCTCCATATCGCCTTTAATCGAAAACGGGCTTATCCGGTTCCGGGACCGGGGAAACCGGGAGCTTATCGAAGAACTTACAAGCTTTCCCAAAGGCCGATTCGACGATTTGCCGGATGCGCTGGCTTACGCGGTCGGTATAATCACCCGGGCGGCGGAAGTCCCCCAGGTAGCACCAATAAGGCGCATAGCACCATCCTTAGCACAGCAAACCTTACGAGGGTATAGACAATGAAACAGACAAGTAAACCAAAAACCGAACAGCTTTCCCTGCGAATTATTTCCTCTACAGATCTTTTCACTTCATTTATTGGCTACATGCCTAACCCCGACGAGGTACTCCGGGATACGGGCGAGCGGATTACCGTGTATCGGGAGATGCGCACCGATCCCAGAATTAAGAGCCTCTTAGCCCTGGTAAAAAGCTCGGTACTGGAATATACGCCCCGGATTGAACAGGGAGATGCCCGGACTGCGGTATTTGAATTTATCAATAAGACTGTGGATCAAGCCCTGCTCTATGGTCTTGAAAAGCGGTTGTTATCAGCCGTCGATTATGGCTATAGCGTCGTGGAACTGGTGTGGAAAAACGAGAACGGATGGTGGCTCCCTGACGATGTGGTGCTTCGGAAGCCCGAACGCTTTGTCTTTGATGCAGAGGGGCGTCTTAAATACAAAGACGTCTCTACCGGAGCGCTTATAGACCTCTATGACCAGGCCTATAAATGGCTCGTCTATCGCTATGATAAAGACGCGGAAAACCCTTATGGGACCAGTGCGCTCAAATCTTGCTACTGGGCATGGAAGTTTAAGAAGGCTGGGAGCCAGTTCTGGATCATGGCAGCGGAAAAGTTTTCTGTGCCCTCAATTCTCGCCCTTTTTGATACTTCAGAACCGGAGGATAAAATTCGGGAGCGGGCCCTGCATCTTTCAGAGCTCCTTTCAACGGTGCAATCCGGCTCCGGGGCAGCACTTGCTAACATTAAAGACGTCAAGCTTCTCACGAGCCCCGAAAAGGTAAGCGAGTTCCGTTCACTCATGGAGTGGTGCGACCAGCAGATTAGCTATGGCATTACTGGGCAGAGCCTTGCCACTCAGGAGGCAGAGTTCGGAAGCCGGGCCCAGGCCTCGGTACATAGCGATGTATTAAAGACCCTTGCGAAAGGGGTTTGCAGGGAACTCTCTGAGGTGCTCCAGCGGCTCGTTTCCTATGTAGTGGAACTCAACTATGGCCCTGGCGAAGCGGATCCCCTTATTCGCTTTGACCTCGATGAACACGCTACCTGGGATGAACTTGTCCAGGCCATTGACCGGGGAATTCCCGTATCAAAGAACGCTCTCTATAACCGCTACGGCGTCCCCAAGCCCGCAAGCGACGAGGACGCTTTTGTGCGTCAAACAAGTGCAGCTTTAGATCCGCTTGCCCTAGCCATGGCCGATGAGAGTAAAAAAAAAGTCCGCAGGACAATATTTTAGACCTTGAGGAAGACGAACGTAAAAAGCTGTCAGAACTGGACCGCCTGGCTCTCCGGGCCCGGGAAGCAACACTGCCCCGGATAGGAAAAGCACTGGCCGAATGGGTCCACGCTCTCTCGCCAGACGGATCCCTGCCGTCGCTTGAAGCCCTCAAGGCTGCTTCATTCCCCGACGCTGCGAAAGGCTTGATTCAGGAGACTGAGCGGATGCTCGCCGGGGCAATTTTGCTTGGCATGGACCATGCGGAGCGGGGACTCCGTTTGGCAGACCCGGACCCGGAATATACCCCTATTCCCTTTGAAGAAGCTATTAAATTCCTAAAAGCCCGTGTGAGCCTTACCAAGGCGGAGTGGGTGGCCCTGGAGCCAAAGCTTGCTTTCCGCGCTTTCACTTTGGCAAAGCTTACCCAGTGCGACTGCATCGAAGCGGTCCGCGGCAGGCTCGTCACGGCACTGGAAAAAGGAGATGGCTTTGAGCAACTTTGGAACGACGTAAAAACCATTGCCGAATCGGATGGAGCGACCATCAAACCCGGCTACTGGGAAACGGTGTATCGCACTAATATTCAGACCTCCTACAACGCCGGGCGCCGTATGCAGTTTGACCGCTCCCCTCCCGCAGCGCTTGCCCTTATGGTGCTGGAAGACGAGCGCACAAGCGATATCTGCCGCCCCCTTGCCGGGCTTGTCCTCCCCTACAATCATCCCTTCTGGGAAGACCACTGGCCGCCATTTCACTTCAACTGCCGAACCACTGTGCGTGGAATCTATGAAGATGAATTGGGCCAGGTTCCAGTGCAGAACATTCCCATGAAAAAGCTCCGTAAGGAGTTTAAACCCCAGAGTGGGTTTGGGGAGAATCCGCTTCAAAAACAGACCTTTTGGAAATTGACGCAACCAATGGTTGATAGAATTAAAAAATATGGCATTGTGGAAGAGTTGCGTGCTTTTGCTAAAACCCTTGGGTTTAATTATGATCCGGTCATTGGCTCTGCATTAGTGCAACAAGGGATTATTGTTCAGGTTGCACCAATCAAAGGCAATATCGTAGAAGAGCGTCAAAAGATTAGAGCGTATTTAAATTCTCTTAAGGGAAGTATTTTCTATAATGAGCATATACAGGGGCCTATTAGGATTACCAATAATGGTATTAGAAAAGCTATATCCTTATCGGGAGATCCTAAAAAGCTAGCTGCTCTTGGTAATTTACCTGCACTGCTTGAAAATATGAGCCTCATATCAACCGAGCCTGATAAGAGTAATAGCCCAGATATAATCGAGATTATAAAAGCTAAGGCTATTGTAGAAATTGGACAAGAGAAGCATGTGTTCAATCTTGTTCTTAAGCGTTTAAAATCAAAAGAATTGCAATTTTATGATATAGCAACGTATGTTATAAAATAAAGGGTCAGGGGTTGTTGCCCTGGCCCTAAACCAGTATTGGCTGACCCTGGTTAACAAATCCGGGAGTCTGCTGGCCTCAACGGGAGCATGCACGCACGTTGATTTAATAAAAATATCGTACTTCTCTCCCGATTTGTCAATAACCCCAAAAAACAATACGCCCTACATCCGAGACCATCTCAAAATACCCCCATTCGAACGAAATTCTAACAGCTAAAATCAATCGAATAGGCATGGGGAGTATAATTTCACCTCCCCGCAAAAACACCCCCTTTTTTGGCCGTTTTTTGCGTTGTGCCTGATTTAAGCTTGATCGCGCGGAAGTCGTATACACTCTTTTCGAGCGCCCTGCACGCCATGTGTGAGCCCTATTTCCCGGGCGGCAGGTGCCAGCCGGTGCAAGCCCGGCGGGGCGCTCTTCTTTCTCCTAACCCGCCCCTTATGCCAGGTTCAAGCGGGCCTGGAATTGCCTCTGTAAACTTTTGCTTATGAAAACCAGAACAAGAGAACTGGCAAGGCCAGGCATCTTCGGTTCGGTAGATAACCCGCAGATTGTTACGGAAAAAGACCTGCAGGAAATCGCCGAGACCTTTCCAGATGTACAGAAGGCACCGGTCACCTTCGGACATTGGCCGGATCCGACTCGGCCCAGGCTGGGAAATGTTATTGCAGTGCAGTGGGACCCCAAGGCAAAGGTGCTGACCGGCACCATCGAGGAGCAGGATGAGTTAGCCAAAGCGGTCGACGAGGGCTATTACCCTGACGTTTCTATCGGCGCCAAGCGTCGCGCCGTGGATGGCAAAATGTACTTGCATCACCTCGCCTATCTCGGCGAGGAGCCCCCTGCTATTAAGGATCTCGTCGCATCCATCAACAAGGAACTTATGCCCGACATCGCCGCTAGCGACTTTGACGGGGCTATCTCATTCCCGAGCCCGAATGCGGTATTGGTAGAACAGCGGACTGCACAAAAAGCGCCTGAGTCCACATCTGGTAAGCCAGATGTAGGCGAAGCAGATGCGCCAGCAGCTACCATCAATCTTGCCGACGCATCAAAATCCGCCGACGCGGCCCGGCGTTTAGAGGCGCAATTGCGGGCGATTAAAAAAGACGCGCTCCTTAAAGCCGCCGCAGGGCGGATACCTAAGGCAAAGGAACCGCTCCTCATTACCCTCTCGGATAGCCTTGGTGTGTCGGCATCCCTTGAGCTCTCTGATGAGGCGGGCAACAAGCGAACAGTATCGCCCATCGACCTACTCGAAGAGCTTATTCAGAGCCTCCCGCTGCCGGTGCAAGAAGGGCGGCTTGCACTTTCTGAATCAGATACAAAACCCATTGACCTTCGAGGTCTGTTAAAACACGTATAGGAGGAACCAATGAACGCAGTATTAGGCACCATTGAATATGGTGCAAATGGAGTAGTAAGTCAGGTACATCCCCCAGTGCTGAAGACCATGAAAGCAAAAGCCAATAATGGGATCCTGGCGGCGGGCCTTGTAGTCGCGAAGGATAGTAACGGCGACCTCGTTGCGTACAACCCGGGGGGCACTGCGCCAGTAAACGCCGCAGTCGGCGTACTTGTGCAGGATTGCGATACCGCCACCGACAACGCTGCGGTGGTACTCCGGCACGGCACCGTGGTGCTGAATAAGCTCAAGGTTGGATCCGGCACTCCTGGGGAAACCGATCTTGCCGCCCTCGAAGCGCTTGGTATCTTTGCCGTAGCAGGCAACTAAAAGAAGGAGACAACTATGGACCTTAAAAAATTTTTTACCCGTGAAGCGATTGTCGAAAGCCTTTCACGGCTTCCAGAACTGAAAACCCCTGTTATGGACCTGCTCTACATCGATCGGAGAAATCATCCCTTTCCGGTGGTTGGGTATAAGGATATGAACCTTCCTGCGGGCAATATCCCTGTTGTGCGCCGCGGGAGCCAGTCTTATTCCCTCGCACCTACCGGCGGCAACGTGTCAATGATTGAAGTACAGCCGGTAAATCCAAGTGTCTTTTTAAGCGCCGCAGACCTGAACAACCTCAAGCTTCTTGATCCTTCCGGGCAGCAGACTTATATCGATAACCAGATCGATAACCTTCGCCGAGCCTGTCGCGCCACTGCGGAAGCCCTTGCGGCCCAGTCTCTTACGGGCAAAATTTCTTATCCTCTCCAGGCAGACGGCGGAGCGTTCCTTACCTACGACGTTGACTACGGAACCCCCGCATCGGTGACCGTAGCAAAGAAGTGGGACGCCTCCGACGCGAAAGTCGCTGATATTATCAAGTCTCTGGGGCAGATGGTCGACGCCCTTAAGAAAACTGCCCCTGCCATGGACGTGGTATTCCTCTGCGGCTTTGACGTATACGCTACTCTGGTGGATAAAATCGGCGCACTGCCCAACAGCGCCATTGCGCAGGTGGGGGCCGACTACATCAGCATCGGCGGCGTCGCAAAGGTGCAGCTCCTCTCAGCAAACTACATCGACATCCCGACCGGCAATGCGGTAAGCGCCATCCCTGCGAAAACTATTCTCGCCATCGACCGCTCAAGCGGCTTTAAACTCATGTATGCGGCTCTGGACAACATGGACGCTGGCCTTGTCGCCATGCCCTTCTTTGCCCAGCCGGTTACCACTCAGGATCCAAGCGGTGTGAAGATCATCGGCGAATCGAAGCCACTCCCCGTGCCCAATGTAAAGGGCATCGTAAAAGCGGTTGTACTGACCTAATAAAAAGGAGTAAGTGATGGAGCTTACCGGATTTGACGACCTGCTTGAAAGCCGCGGCAGCGCGGCCACAAAAGCATACACCGCGAGCCAAGCTGTATCCGGCGCTCCCATCACTGCAGATGAGATAAAGAACCGGCTTGCTCCCAGGCTCTACGACCAACTGTCTGACGGAACCGATGAAACGGTCGTTCGGGCGAGTGAGCGGGCGGTGCTCCATGTGGCGGCTATCTATAGCCGCCTGGGGCGTACCCTCAACCTCGATGACCCGGTAAGCCGCGAAGTGGCAACCCTCTTTACGGTGTATGAACTGCACCTGGCTCTGGGAAACGAAGAAGCGGGCCGGGAATATCGGCTTAAAGCAAAAGACATGATTAATGCCGCCTACGGGGACTATCCTGAGGCAGAGAAGCCCGTGAGCGACAAGCCTGCTATTGGGGCCATCACGGTACCCGGTAAAAAGGACTGGCCATGATCGTTGATGAACTTGAAGGACGGCTAAAGAACCCGGCAATCCTCGATCGTATCGGGGGTATCGCAGTTTCATTGGTGCAAAAGAACATCGAACAAGGTTCCTGGGCGCCGAATGCGGGCCTTACTGCGGCAGTTAAGCAGGGCAACAAGCCGCTGCGAGACCGAGGACAACTCTTGTCCTCTATCACCTACAGAGCTGAGGGAAGCAAAGTCGTTGTTGGAACAAACCACCCGGCGGCGGAGCTCCTCCATAATGGCGGTACCGTGCGGCCGGTGAAAAGCAAGGCCCTGGCGATCCCTGCGGGTCCCTGGGTACGGACGATGATGCGCGGAACTGACCTGAGCCCCCGCATTTTGCTCGATCAGCTCCGTGGGTCTGGTTGGTCAATTTGGCGGCAAGGGAATGTTATCCTCGGGCGCAAGCAGAGGAGCAAAGAACCGCTCCCACTCTTTATCCTGCGGACCACCGTTACGGTTCCCGCGCGGCCCTTTATGCGACTCCCCCCGGAGTCGGTGCGGCAGTTAAGCGATGTCCTGAACCGGGAGCTTTTGGAGGGCTAAGGTGACTACGGCGGAAGCGCTTAATTTATTCGAGGCGCAACTTAAAGCAGCTTGCGCTCCTTTGGGTGTAAAGGTACTCCGGGCCCCGCTAGCAATAAAGGAGCCGGGGCTTGTAGTGCGGATCGTGCCCCGAAAGCCCTTTCCGCTTGTGCGCACCACAGGAGAGCGGGCTCAGGCTCGCAAGGCCTTATCCGTTGCCGTCCTGATCCAGAACCGCATCGACAGTGACCGGGCAATGGTTAAGTACCTGGCCCTGGCGGATCTTTTGGTTGATGTGAGCAACGAGATGACGCGGCTTGTAGAAACTACGAGCACCGTATCTGGCAGCCGTATTGTCTGGGCCACAAGCCCAGAAGAGGCGATCTTTGACGACCCCGCTGACGATAGCGTGGTATGGCTCCGTGATGAGTGGCGAGTAACAATTTACATCCCGTAAGGAGGGGATATGACAAGGCTCGATGAAATAAAAAACGCCACCGACGTCGTGGCGACGCACCGTTACGAGAACGGGCGGCTTGTGGCAACTGTATACAAGAGCTCCCTGGGCGAAGCGGAAGAGCGCTATACCCAGCGAGAGGAATCACTATACGCCGAGGGCAGCGAAGTAAGCTCCCCAGCGGAAGACAAACCTAAACGGAGGTAATTATGGCGGCGGAAATGCTTACCCTAATCGGGGACGACGCAACCATCGAAAAAGTAGAGTTTGGCACCGAACAAGTCGGTGATGGGACCAAAACCTTCGACACCCTCGCCGGAGGCACCGGCAAAGGAAAAGGAGAATGGCTTATCACCGCTAAAGCGGCAACAGGATCAATATTTGGAAGCCTTAAAGTCGGCGATCTTTTCCCCGCCGATGGGACCGAGATCCCCGCGGTAGGCGACAAGGCAAAACTCGTAACCGCGACCCCATTCCTGGATGCCACGAGTTGGACTGCGAGTTTTTCTGCAAAAGAGGTAGAGACTACTCGGCTTATCAATACCATGCAGACCTACCGCAAGGGCAAGGCTGATGCGGAGGGCGCCGTAAAAGGTATATTTACTCTCGGTGTAACCGGAGAGCCCGGCGGTCTCCTCAATCAGTTCGTTAAGATCGTAAAAAAAGACAGCAGCTCCGTGACGGTGAGCGAGATCAACTCCGCTCCGATCTACATCCGGGGTGTTATCCGCAACACCAACAAGAGCGGCGAGACCCTGGCTTTCCTCTTTGCCCAGATTGAGCTGTATGGCGTCAACCTCGGAGCAGAATCTGGCAACAAGCAGGAGTACAGCTCCAAGTTCCGCTTTGTATCGGATCCTGTCTACTACGAACGAACCATTTAACTAAGGAGTAGCTATGGAACTTGATTTTAGCTCTAAACTAACCTACGTTCCCAAATTTAATGGCAATAGAGAAGCCTCGGCCGCTGAACAATTTACCGTCGTGTATCGAAATCCAACCCCAGCACTAAAGTCCCGCCTCCTTCCGCGACCTGAGCTCCGCTTCCGTATCGACAACGAGGGCCGGGTTGCAGGTGGCGAGACCATTGTATCTCAAGACCGCAAAGCAATTATCGACGGCATGCTTGTACGCATCGATGGCCTCTCCTACAAGCTTGACGGCGAAACAAAACTGATTACCGACGCCAAGACGCTCTGGGAGGCTCCTATCGTGTTCGACGAGCTTATCGATGAGCTCGCTGATCACTTTAGAAACGAACTTGAAAAGAAGGTAGATCAAAAAAACTGAGAATCGCTTACCGTCTCTTCAGGGACGGTAAGCATCAAGCAAAAGTGCGGCCGGAACGGCTCGACGCTCCGCTTTCTACCGGCGTCACCGATCCGGCTACCGGGGAGCCCGTGTTTATCACCTACCGGGAGATCCCTAAATATGTAAACGATGAGTTTTTCCAGGCCTATAGCTGGTATGCGCTGGTAAAACTCCTTGAGTATCCGCCCTATCCCGGCGGATGGATGGACTGGCCGGCAGTGGCGGTCGATGTGCTTGCGGCCTTTACCCTTGAGCAGAATCTTATGGAGCAGGAAGCCCTGGCAGAAAAGAAATGACCGAAGAAAAACTCCGACTTGAAATACAAATCGAAGTCCAGAAAGCCCTGGCCAGTCTCAAGCAAACGCAGACAGACATTAAAAAACTGTCCCAGGACGTTAAAAGCCTGGGACCTTCTACCGAACAGACCAAGGCAATAATTGCCAATCTTAATAAAGAAATTCAGTCATCCGCCCAGTTTGCCCGTCTTATGGGAAACGAAGCACAGGGTCTTAAAGAAAAACAGCAAGCCCTGCAGGCAGCGATGCGTCAGCTTATCGACCAGGGCCTGGATCCCCAATCTGAACAGCTCCAAGACTTAAAGCGCCAGTATGATGAAACTGGCGAAAAGCTTGAAAATATGGGGGAAGGGGCTAACGCACTAGAAGCAAAACTCATGAAGCTTGCCGAATCGGGGACCTTTGCCATCATGGCAAAGCAGGTTGCCCAGTTTGCGGCAGCGTCTGTCACCGCCTTTGCAGAAGCCGAGCAGTCCGCTAAGCGCCTCGAGATGGCCATGGCAATGCGTGGCTCCGCTGACGGCGCAGAACGGATTGCTAAGTTTGCCTCAGAGCTGCAAACCCTCACAGGAGCAAGCGACGATTACGTAAAGCAGCTCGCCGCCGAGCTTGCTATGCAGGGCAAAAGCGAATCGCAGATAAAGCAGATCCTTACCGTTGCGGCAGACCTATCAGCGGTGACGGGACAAGACCTCGCATCCAGCGTCCAGGAACTCACCGGCACCCTCTCTGGTATGGTTGGCCACATAGGCAGGTCTATTCCGCAACTTAAAGACCTCACCGAGGAAGAGCTCAAGGCGGGCAAGGCTATTGAAATTGTAGGGCGGCTCTATGCCGGCTCCGCACAGACCATGAGCAGCACCAGCGCCGTTGCATTTAAGCGCATGAAGGAAACAGTAGGAGACCTATCAGAGGCGATCGGCGAAGTGCTTGCCCCAGTCTTTACCCTTGCTGCAAATGCGGTTACCACCCTCGCAGGAGCAATGGCCAATGCGGGGCCTGTAGTAAAGATGGTCATGGGAGGAGCAGTAGCAGCTTTGGCTGCGGGTCTTGCAGCATTGGCCATAAAAGCGGGCATCGCTGCCGCTGCTCAGTGGACCCACTTTGCAGCACTCCAGGCTGTAAATGCCGCAATGGCCGTTACCAACCCTCTGCTTATCGCTGGTATCGCTGCTGCTACCGCTGCGGCTGTCGCCGTTACCGCGTACGCCGTATCGCAGGCTAATGCTGCCAAGGCAACCTCCTCCGGGATTGATGCCCACAATACCGCCGCAAAAAGTTTTGACGCCACCGCCACTGCCGTAGACCGGGCAAAAAAAGCCCTCGAAGCATACAAGAACAGCCTTAAGGATAAATCTATTGCCGAGCTCCAGGCAACCATGGCCACCCTCCAGGGCCAGCTTGTGGATTATCACTCCAAAGCCGCTTACTCCCGCTACTACATGGAGGCCATAGCGGATACCCAGAACCAAATCAAAGTCGTCGAAGCCCTCTTGCAGCAGAAGAAGGATGAGGTTGCCAGCAAGTGGAAGCAGCAATGGGCCGAAACCTATCAACAGTTCCAGGCCCAGCAGAGCGGCGACCCCTATGCAGAAATCGAGCTGGAGCGGAAGAAAAAGCTCGAAGACGCTGCCCAAGCCTATATCGGTAAGGCAAACAAGGAAACCATCGACCAGATAAACACCTACTACGATGCCGAGCGTCGTAAAGTAGCCCAGTCCATTGCCCTTGCAGAACGGGAGCAACTCGCAAAAATCACCGAGACCCGAATTGACGACCTCGAGCTTGAGCGGGATAAGACTCTTGCATCCTTCCGGGGCACCGAAGAAGCCCGCTCACAAATTGCTGCATACTATGAACGCCTTATTACCCAGACAAAACAGGATGAGGCAAAGAAAGCCGCTCAGGCAGCACAAGAAAGTACACTGAAAAACGCAGAATTTGAAGCGTCACTTACTGAGAGTCGTGTTGATGATCTTAAAGTAGAGATGCAACGGAGGCTCGCGTCTTTTGAAGGAACGGAAGAGCAAAAAGCACAACTTGCCGCTTGGTATGCTAAAAAAATCAGTGAAACTGAGCAAGACGAGGCCAAAAAAGCTGCCGATGCCCGCATCAAAGCGATGAAAGAAGCCTTTGAGCAACAAAAAGCCATGGCGCTCCAGAATAAGGATTGGTTTGGCTATGCCAGCGCCGTGGTGCAGGAAAAGGCCGCTAGCGCGGAAGTTGGAAAAATGGCGGGCTTTGCAGGCGGGTTTGCCGCAAACCCAGTACTAATACTCATCGAAGCGGCCGCTGACTTCGTGCTTTCTATCGAGAATGTAACAAAAGTTCTTAATCCCTTCAAAACTATTTTTGAAGGCGCTCGAACACTTTTGGAGCCCCTTATAAACGATGCATTACAGCCCCTGGTGGATCTCCTTACCGATGTGGGCGAGATACTCGCACAGGTGCTCGCCCCTATCATCAGCAGTCTCGCCATAGGCCTGCGGCTCTTTGCAGCGGTTTTGCAGGTAGCGCAATTGCCGATTAAGTTTCTGGGACAGGCCCTTGCCTGGCTCAATGATAGGGTCATTGTCCCGGTTGGGAACGCTATCATCGACCTCATCAATGGGGTTATTGGGGCCATAAACTGGGCCCTTGGCTGGGCAGGGGTTAATATCAGCTACATTGAGCGCCTCAAAACAACCACAGAAATTGCTGAGCAAGAAGCGATTATAAAAAAGAAAATGGAGGAAATCTCCGACCAGATGCAGGCCCTCCGGGACGACTTTTCCCGCCGACGGCAGGAAATAAACGACGCATACCAGAAAAACCTGTCGAGTCTGCGAAAACTCCTTGAAATTGGCGCCTTAGGAGAAGAGGAGTACGCCCGCCGGGTAACGACCCTCAATGTCCAGAAAGAACAGGCAATCGCGTTACTCGATCAAACCGAAAAGAGCCAGCTCACGGAGCTTCAGAAAATCTACGACCAGCTCAGCAAGGGAATCAATGTATACACCCAGAACGGCAGTGCCCCATCCTCATCAAGCAGTGCCCCGAATCCTAATAATACGAGTGCTCTCCAGGATGCCGCAATTGGTGCGGTCTCTGGAGCCGCAGTAGGGGCAGGCATTGGAAGTATCATTCCGGGTATTGGAACGGCAATTGGCGCGGCTGTTGGCGGCGTCGTTGGTACCATCGGTGGGGCTATTGGTGGTCTCTTTGGCTGGTGGGACGTTGGAGCTGTCGAGTTGCCACAGGATATGGCCGGTGTAGTGCACAAAGGCGAAATGATCGTCCCCGCAACCTTTGCTGAGGGTATCCGCTCTGGAAAACTCACGCTCGGATCAGGGGTATCCTCAGGGAGAGCTGAGGTCTACAACATCACCGTCAACGTAGAAGGCTCTGTAAAAACCGAATCAGACCTTGTGGACTCTATTGCCCTTGCGCTGGCTAAAAAACGATCTCGCAACTTACTACCCGCAGGAGTCTAGCATGACCACTGTAGCGCTCAATCTAATAACCAACGGTCAAAGTTACGATTTTTCCAACCTCGTCCGCACTTACGAGTCCTTTGATAGGGCCTGCAGCGAAGACTTCCGTCATGCCGTGAGCACCAGATCGCTCACTCTGGTATATACTCCTCAGCTCCTATCTATCTTGAGCCAGGGTAATGTCCTTGCAGAAATCGACGTGAACGGACAACGGGATTTCACAGGCCGGCTTGCTCCATCCTCATTGCAAACCAGGTCATATGGCGCAGCCTTGAGTGGTGCTGATATCGAAGATATCTCGGTTGAGTTTGAAGACAAAACCTATCTGCTTGAGCGTCAGCTGACAAGCGCCGATGGCCTTGTTGTCGAGAACGCTATCGTATGCGATGCATCCCAGCCAGAAAAGAGCTGCGTGCACTGCCTCTTAAACCTTGCTGGTCTTGAGGCAATAAATCCTCCTCCCATTGCCACGACGCTGCTCGCCTTTGCCCCGGACCCAGGCCAGACTATCCTTGATATACTCGATACGTTTCTCTATGAATATGGCTATACTTTTACTTTTGATCCTTACGGACGAATTAAGATAATCAAAATCATATACGATAACCCTGCCCCGGAGCTAACGCTTACTGAACACGACATCAAAGCCCCACTGGAAATCGAAAAACTCTATTCCGAATACGATAGCGTCGAGGTTTCGTACTACCCGCTCAAATACAAAGAGCGGGTACTTCTCTACATGGCAGATCTTCCATTCAGCGACAACGGACTACGTTCAGGGTGGCCAATCCAGCCTGGGTACCTCTGGCCAGAAGAAGCAAACGTCCAGGATACCTGGTTCGAATACACCGACAAAGCCATCGGCAGCAAGCTCGACCTCAAGGGTAACGTGGTCGTCAACAAAGACTTTACCTCGATCGTGATGACAAAGAATCATGCGGTAGAGGAAAAAACCGATCCTGGAGTTCAAAAAATTTTACAGGTATTCGAAAACAAACGGTGTCGTTTGGCATATAGAAACAATTCGAACTACTCAAAAAATATTTATTATTGCAATGTATACGGGGATGTGGTTTATCGTGGAGCGAAAATAACCGTATCTGATTTAGATCCAAGTTCAAAGACCTATAAATACGATGCAGAATATGTCCATGATAGCCAAATAGCCCGCGTTTTTTTTGCGTTTATAAAAACAAAACTAAAAGCCCAATGCTGGCGGTTTAAATTTAAGTCCGATTGTAATTACTCGGTAGGAGCTATTATAGAAATAAACGACCCCTATTCAGAAATCTACCCTGTTTTACTACTCACCGAGAAAACATTCAATGCAGAGACCGAGGAGTTTTCTTACAAATGCATAGCGATATCAGTGCCAATTATTGGAACCATTACTGAAAGTGCAAATCAAACACAAGAGCCGCCATCATATACACAGAATGAAGAAACCGCAATAAGCAGCGCAAGGATTGAAGTATCAAAAGAATCGTTTTCGGTGTTAAGCGATTGGAATGGTAACGTCCAAGAGTGGAATGACCTGGAATTTACTTTTTATGTAAAGGTTAATAATGCTGACGATACGCAAAACTGGGATTTGTTAATCTCAAGTTCTGGGGTTTTATTTGATTTAATAGAAAAAAAGGTTGTTGTAACCGCATTGACCGAATTTGTCGGGAAAATTGAAATCATAGCGCAATATAAATACACCTACACGCTGTCTCCCCTCTATAAACGATTCGGAGAAGGGAAATTTGGCGAAGGGAAGTTTTATAAACCATATCGCCTATATAAAGCAGTAAATTTTACCAAAGTCGCACCAATCGATAAACTTGAATTTAAAGATATATTAAACAGGACTGTCGCGGTAAATCCACAAAAAGGATTGTTAGTATTAGATGCTCAAGGTAAAATTATACATGACATTCCCGATCAGCAGATCGCTGAAGGTGAATACTACATGGGCCACATGGTCTGGTGGCAAGATCCCGCTGTGACCTTGTTTAATGGCGCTGTCCAGGCAGACCAGTGGTATACTGTAAATATCGCAAAACGGTCTTATACAAACATCAAGGGTGTTATATTAGATGTTTACGGATCTTATAATCCTGACGTATTGGCCGCTTATGCATCAACGAGAGTTGCGTTTAGGCCATATGGGTCAAACCTTGGAATAGACGATTGCTTTACTCCTTACGTATCTATGCAGTTTCATACAAACTATCTTGATTTTTTAAGGTCGAGCATGATGATTATCATTCCGGTCGGTTTTAATCTTGGCAATTTATCGTTTCAATTCTATCCTGGTGTTGCGCTTGGTTTATTATATATAGGCCAGAGAGGAATTTTAATATGACTTTAGCCGTTATCATGTTAGCGTTTATATTTGCATCTTGCAACATTGCGCCCATGACTGCGCCAGAGCGGATCCCTGCGCCAGAAGAGGTTCGGTTGCAGGCTCTTGATTATGCTCGACAATACATCAGCCTTGGTGCAGAATACGAGTGGGGCGGCCAGGATCCCCTACCGCGCAAGATTGTTGTTGACTGTTCCGGTCTTGTTATTCGTTGCTATGCATATGCTACATCAGATTATGGATATTCATTGTCGTTTACAGATACTACCGCAGCAGGGATGCGGCAATATTCTATTGGCCTCAGTAAGCAAGATTTGCAGCCCGGCGATTTATTATTCATGGGGACTGATGGGGCTGTATCCCACATAGCATTGTTTGTTAAGATTGAAAACGGGAATATCTATTTTATAGATTCGACGTACAAGCCAGAAGAAGGTATAAACGGAGTTACAGAACGATTCTACAGTGAGACCGATTCTCATTTTATTGCTTTTGGGAGAATGTTGGTGCAGAAGCTATGAGAAAGCCTGTTTACAAAATTGATACAAAAGAAATAAATGGGAAAAAGTATCTAATAGGCTACCAGTTGGTTGGAGAAGCGGACGAACCAAAGTCGGAGATTGCCGGAGAAAATTTATTCGGTGGCGAACTTCCGCGCGAGCTGTTTGATAATTATTTGCAGCCGATGCATTGTTTTGATGATTTTGGAGCTATCGTTAAAAACCCGCTACCTGCCCCGGAAAAAGTCTTGCTTGAAAGAGAGCTAAAGTCTTTAAACGATTTTCTTAATAGTACCGATTGGTACATTATTCGTCTAATTGAAAGGGGGGGGCCTGTCCCCGAAGAGGTATCAAAAAATCGTTCCCGCGCAATAAACAGAATAAATGAAATCAAAGCCTTGTTAGAAAAACTATAACGCGCCTGTCCTGGTTTCAAGCGCCAGCTATGTTTTAAATATATCCTTTCACCAGGAGGAAAAGATGAAAGGAATACCTGAGAATCTGCAAACAAGGCAGGATTGGCTCAATGCGTATCAGTACGCATTAGACCACTTCGAAGCTAAACGTAATTTTAAACATCGCCTTGAGATGCTTTTACAAAGCAGGTCTGTAAAAGTGTTAAAAAACGATGTTCGAAAAAGCCCAGAAGAACTTTCTCCCAAAGATTTTGAAGACCAAGAGGACCCCCGCTCCCCGTTTTTTCTTTCCGGCCTTTCTGAGTCGGAAATAAAATCTATGTTAGAAAAACTATAAAGGAGCTCATATGTCATTATATCGCGTAAAAGATTATGTAGATGACGCCTCTGTTTCCTGGTTTGCTTTGTTTCATGACGTTAAATCTCCTGGCAAGAGCTTTCTTGAAAAGAAAAACCCATTCTCTTATGACGAAAACAAAATTGTTGTTAAAAAAGATACGGTCATATCCCTTCTTAATGACGAATGGAAGATCTTTACTGTAAAGCAAGATGTTGAATTAAGCGCTGCAGATCTTGATGAAGGAACGTTTCAGGTTGGAGTTGATTATTATGTATATCTCTGTGACAATAACGGTGATGGTATCTTTTTGATTAGTGCTAATGCAACTTGCCCATCTGGCTATAATGCTTCCTCGTCCAGAAAAATTGGCGGTTTCCATTATGGCCACATTCGCAAAGTTTCCTCAGACGGGCTATGGATCCCGATTGATGGCGCAGGGGTAAAATTTGGGTCTGGATCGCCTAATTGGAAAGACAATGTGACTGTCGGCATAATTCCAAATAGCGTCTGGGATCTAAAAAACAGACCGCTCTGTAGCCCCGAAGGAATGGTAAAGGTTGGCCGCATCTGGGTTGATATCTATTTGTCGAGTGCTGCAGAGCCAATATCTTTAGAAAGCGGAACGGCGGGGCTGCACATTGCATCTGGCCGATTGCAATCAAAATATGGGCAAGTCCCTGTTTCTGGAACCGAAGGCTTGAACTGGTACTGTTTTCAGGAACTTGCTAGTCGTGCAGGGAAAAGACTCTTGACTTATGGAGAGTGGATACAGGCCGCGTTTGGCAATCCGCAGGGGCTCGATGGAGCGGATACATATGGATGGACAAAAACGAGTAATAATGGCAGGACTCGGACGGGGTGTCAGATAAACACGTCTAATGGCGCTTTCGATCCATCAGGAGGCGTAAAGCCTGCAGCAATCAGCGCGTACAACTGCGTGGACTGCGTGGGAAACCTAGAGGAGTGGCTGGACGAAATGTCCATCCGGCAAGACTCTACATCTTGGGCCTTGCAGAATGTGTTAGGATCCGGGAAAGGCCAGGCGTATTTGCCGAATGGTTTTGGGTGCGTTGCATTTATTGCTGGCGCGGACTTGGGCGGTGGCGTCCGTGCGGGGGCTCGGGCGGTGAACGTGTTCCACTCTCCGTGGAACTTGAACACGCGCATAGGGTCGCGCCTGGCCTGTGACAGTCTGTAATCTGTTATCTGGAGATCTGTTTTGTCTGGTACAGATAGACATGAAAAAACAGCTAAAAACACAATAAAACACTGTTTATTCTCATTTCATGTGTATATTTTTCTCAATTCGGTTGTATTGTTACACCCAACCTTTTCTCCTGTTGTCGGATCGGTAATGAGCATAGTAGTCTCCCCAGGGGGCGGATTTTTACCGCCAAACACTATGGTTTCCTTGCTTGCCATACGGATGTAGTAATTAAAGTAACCAATAAGTAATTCCGGATCCTGAGGACTCTTTTTTTCCCATTGTTCTAAATGTTTTTTTAGTTCCTGAATTTTGTTAGCCTGCAGTAATTGCAGATAGGTACTTTTATCATCTGCAAAAAGAGATACCATAGAGAGAACGATAAGAAACGCAATCAAACATTTTTGCTTCATTTTATTGCTCCTAAGTACATTTATAACTCAATTTTTCAAAAAAAAAACATGAAAAATCATAATATTAATGCTCTGAAAGATCAAAAAGAGTAGTATTGAATTTGTAGTCTGCTACATAGGCTGCAAGCCGTTCTCGTCTATCTTTCCTGACACTGAGTACAAGTTCATAGGGACTGCCAGCAGCGGCAATGTATTCCACAAAACCCATCAACTGGGTAAAAAGGGGCCATAATCCCCGGTTTTCATCCAGTTCCAGTTTGCCCATTTCATCAACATATACATAAATTGATTGGTAAGGTTCATGATTTTTCAATGCTGGTACCAGCCAATGAGCAAGGTTTTCAAAGGCCCCAGGATCGAATAGGTAAGGACCAAGCAGTATAGGATCTGATACCTTAAAGTCGCAAGACGACGCAGGCTCGCCCCTTTCGAGACTCGGCGAATCAGCCGAATGAAGCAGCTCGCTCGATCTGCAGAGGGCCTGTCTAAAAAAAGATGGCCCCGTCGCTTTAGTCCAATAAAAGGCTTCCAGGTCAAAGCCCAGCGCCCTGCCGTCATGCTTCCGGCCAGTCTGGACCTGGGACACCATAATAAATAGGGAAAAGACGAAAGCAGGCGATTCCATCAGGTTGATGAACGAACGGAAGGCGTTCTGCCTGAGCTGTGTCGTTTTTCCAGAACCGGGGCTGCCAGTGATAAGCCGGACGGAAGAAGGCCTGGCCCCTGGTGCAGGTTGTGGGGCAGGTTCTGGTGCAGCTGTTGGCGCAGCATCCTGTGCTGCCGTTTGCTGAATAACTTGTTGCTGTGACTTTTTTCCAAGATACGCGAGGGCGCTTATATATGATTCCAGGGTGTCCACATCAAAAACAACTGCCTGATCTTCAGTATCAACACTGAAGACCTGACATTGGTGAAGCACAGGCTTAAGAGAATCTCCATCAGAGGCTGACTGTATAAGGGGAATTGCCGCTTGAGAAAACAGCACCGGATGGCCCGGCTGGTTTGGCGGGAGATAGATGGGACGTATGGCAATGGCATCCTTGGGGCAGTGTTCTAAGGGCCTATGAGTAAAGATAGTTTTATACCACTGGGGGCCAATGAGGGGCATGTCTGCATGGGCAACAAAAAACCAGGGGCTTTTAACATAGGGAAGCCCCGCCTTAATCGATGAAACCATGCCTTGATCCCACTGTTCATTACGAACAACGCGGACATACGGCCATCCTGCAAAACGTTTTTTCAATTCTTCGCCCCGAAAACCGGCGACCAGGATGACCCGGCATCCGGCAGCAAGGGCAGAGAAAACCGCTGCGTCAGCCAGCCAGCTTTCCTGAGGCTGGCCAGCCGGCAACACCGGCAGTTGGGTTACACCAGAGTAAACGCCAGAGTCAACAGAGGGCTGGCTAGAGCGGAACCAGGGGAGGCTGAGCTTCCATTCTCCAATACGACGGGAAGCCCCGGCGGCGCAGATAATACAGTCCGCAAATTGGTTGCCTTTTTCAAATTCGTCATTCATACTGGTAGTTCCACTGTATCATAGGAGAGGAGTAAAAACCATGAAAATAGCACGAATATACAACGACGCCGCAGGGGAGTCCCACTACGAAGACATCGAGGTACCCTATACGACATCGAACCAATTAGGGAAAATGTCGGACCCTATAGTGGTTACTTCTATGATTTTACGGGAAAATGAACCTGGCTACGATTATGACTGGCACACTGCGCCTCGCAGGCAATACATTGTCATGCTTACAGGCCTCGTTGAAATTCAGGTTTCCGACGGTGAAACACGGACCTTCGGGCCTGGAGAAATAGTGCTGGTGGAAGACACCACCGGCAAGGGCCACAAGTCTCGTTCACCCGATGGCAAGCCCCGAAAGTCGATTTTCCTCCCCCTGCCATAATAAGGCGCCGCTGCCCTTGTGTTACGAGACAGCCCAGCAGTCAAGATCTCAAAAACAAGAAAAGGGACTGTACTGCCTTACGGCAACCGTAAGTGTGGAGTACAGCCCCCTAGGCATCACGACGTTCTGTCAGACAAGCTAGCGCTGTCCGACATCAGCCCTCTGAACCAGTTGCATCCTTCGGGCGGAGAATCAGGTTTAATACAACGCCGAAAATAGCAGACAAGCCCAGGCCGGAGAGGTTGATCGGGCCGAGCTTGAAGGTAGCGCCGCCGAGACCAAGGACGAGCATGGTGGCGGTAATAATCAGCACCTTGGGATTGGAAAGGTTAACCTTCGCATCTACCATGTTCTTGATACCGATGGAGGAAATCATACCGAAGAGCAGGATAGAAATGCCGCCAATTACCGGAGCGGGAATCGTACCGATAAGAGCGGTAAATTTGGGAACCAAGGAGAGGAGAATTGCGAAGATCGCGGCTATTCTCATGATGATGGGGTTGAACGCACCGGTAAGAGCTACTGCACCGGTATTTTCCGAATAGGTGGTATTTGCAGGACCGCCGATTAGGGCAGCGAGGGATGTTGCAAGTCCGTCACCGATCAGGGTCCGATGAATGCCGGGATCCTTTATAAAGTCCTTGCCGACCACATTGCCGATAGCTAGGATATCCCCGAAATGCTCGACCATGGTTACTATCGCGATAGGCACCATAATAGAAATGGCTGAGGCGGAGAATTTGGGCAAGCTGAATTTCGGAATACCGATCCATGCAGCTTCGCCGACCGACTTAAAGTCTACAATACCGATAATGATAGACAGAATGTAACCCGCAATAAGCGCAATGAGAACCGGGAGGTTTGATGCAAATTTCCATCCAAATTTCGGGAATGCGATTTTTACAAATACGCCGACCGCAAAGGTAAAGAGCGATATAGCCCAGCAGCCATTGGTTCCAATTGCATCGGCGATAGCCTTGGCATTGGTGCCATTGGCATTCTGTACAGCCACCGGAGCAAGAATCATACCGATGAGTATGATCATTGGACCGGTCACATGGGGTGGCAGAATCTTGTGGAGATTATCATAGGAGACAAACTTAAAGATAATTGCCACTACCACATAGAGCAAACCGGCGATAACAATACCCCCAAGGGCATAGGGAATCCCTTCGCTTGCTCCGACTGCAATAATGCCAGGAATAAAAGCAAAGGAGCTTCCGAGGAATACCGGTACCTTAAAGCCGGTTACGATATGGAACAGCAAGGTTCCGATACCGGCGGCAAAGAGGGTTACGCCAACATCCAGCCCCGTCAAAATAGGGACCAAAACTGTTGCGCCAAACATTACGAACGTGTGCTGCAAGCCGAGAATCACGTTCCTTCCGGAGAGGTCTTTTTCTGCCATATAGCCTCCTTTTTACCATGTTTCCCGGTTCACCTTCTCCGAAGGCATCCGGGATACAATGCACCAATGTTGTACTGTGCTCAGCGTTATGTATAGTAGTATACGTTACGCTACACAGACTGTAACCAATTTTTTTTGACTACGGCGTAATTGCCGCGTCGGGACTGTGCCGCCGGGTGGCCGGATCGGACCGGCAGGAACCGGAAGGCGTCTTGGTAATCCAGTTATCGATGGGCTCCTTGTTCTGTAAAGCCCGCCAGACATCTTCTGCCCGTATGGGCATATGGGTCAGTTCAGCGCCGACCGCCGCATCGATGGCGTTGGCCAGGGCCGGGGCGACGGATATCATGGGGTGTTCACCGACTCCACGGGCACCGTAGGGACCGTCTAGCTGGGGGGTCTCCACCGCAATGGTTTCTATCGCTTCCGGCAGATCCTTGGCGGTGGGTATCTTGTTGTCCGTAAAGGAGGGGTTAAGAAGGTGCCCCTGCTTATCGTAGATATAGCCTTCGCAAATAGCGGTCCCGAGGCCCTGGATCATTCCGCCGATAGCCTGGCCGCGCACCATGTCCTCGTTAATCACCTTGCCGACATCAAAGGCGCTCGCTATTTTCAGTATCTTGTATTCACCCGTTTCAGGATCCACTTCCACGGTAATGCCGTGGGCTCCATAGGTCCAGTCCAGTGCAGGATTTCCCTCGCCTGTTTCCTTGTTCAGGTTGCTGAGGCCCTGGGCTATGTACTGGCCCACCCCAATAAGCGGACCGCCCACACCGTTGCCGTTGGGGTACGCATAACCGATAGAAATGCTTGCCCAGCTTACCGCTTCCGAAGGATGGTGTTTTACATAGATCTTATCCCCGTCGTGGGCAAGGTCCGCAGGGTTTGCTCGTAGAATCTGGGCTGCCACTTCATAACCCTTTTTCAGGAGATCCTCCGCGGCAAGAATACAGGCGTTTCCGGAAAGAATGAGTCCCTTGGAAGCCACGGTTTGCCAGTCGTAGGGATCCCGATCTGTGTCCTTTTCTACTGTAACCTTTACTTTTTCCAGGGGGAATCCTAAGCGCTCCGCCACAATTTGCTGGAAGGCGGTAGTGGAACCTTGGCCGATTTCCATGAGCCCTACGTTGACATTCACCGTACCGTCACTGTTCATTTTAATGACAGCCGAAGTTGCCGTGAAGGACGGCATAGCTGGGGCCTTGTGCAAAGCTGCAATGCCCTTACCTATCTTTCTACCCGTCTTCCTCTCCCGCTCCTTTTCTTCTTCGGTCAGGGTGCCGTAGTTAATTGCGTTTGCAACCGCATCAATACACTTGAGGACGTTTCCCGTATGTTCCTGGATAACTTCCCCCGTTAGGGTTGTTGATCCGGGTCGCAGGGCATTTTTTCGGCGGAATTCCAGGGGATCCATGCCAATAGCCTTGGCAACCAGTTCCATATGCCGTTCAAGACCCCAGTGGAATTCTACATGTCCGAAACCACGATATGCAGTCCCATAGGGCTTATTGGTATAGACCGTGTAGGCATCGACCCAGGCATTGGGAATATCGTAGGGGCCATTAGCAGAATAGCAAGAAGCCCTAGTTACGTTCACCGCATAGTCAGCATAAGCTCCTGCATCCCAGTACATGGTCATTTTCTGGGCAAGAATACGACCGTCTTTAGCAACACCGGTCTTGATACGATAAGTCAGAGCACTGCGGCATGGAAGGAGGGTAAATTCCTCTTCACGGCTGGCCTGGAATTTTACCGGCCGGCCTCCGGCCTTTCTAGACAGCACCGCTGTCAAAGGTTCGATATGAATTCCTGCCTTTCCGCCGAAACCTCCACCCACATGGGGTACCAGAACCCGCACCTTGTTTAATGGAAGCTTAAAGGCATAACAGAACAGGTTCCGCACCGTAAAGGGAGACTGGGCACTAGACCAAATCGTAATTTCATCATCCTTACCCCACTGAACAATTGCGACATGGGTTTCCATGGGAACGTGTTGGACCGACGGATTGGTATATTCCCGTTCGATAATCCACTCCGATTCGGAAAACCCCTTTTCCACATCACCCTTGCGCATCTTATTCCATGTGGCAATATTTGTCCCCGGCTGGGGAGAAAAAGCGGGCTTAAAATAATCATATTTTCCCAGATCCGGATGGATGAGGGGAGCGCCCTCTTTGATGGCATCCATGTGGTTTAGGATCGGCTCCAGGACCTCGTATTCCACCTCGATAAGGTCTACCGCTTTTTTGGCGATTTCCAGCGTGTCCGCTGCAACCGCTGCAACCGCTTCCCCATAATGGCGGACCTCTTTTTTAGCCAGGATATCCTTATCTACAATATATAAACCAAGCTTGTAATTAAGCTCCTCGCCGGTCAGCACCGCCCGAACCCCCGGCAGAGCCTGGGCCTTGGATACATCAATATGCTTAATTCGTGCCCGGGCATGGGGACTTTTTTTCACCTGAGCATAAAGCATACCCGGCAGCACTATATCGCTCACATACCTGGCAGCTCCGGTAATTTTTTCCACCGCCTCTTCCCGGCGGACCGCCTTGCCGACATATTTAAGAGTTTTGGGATCGCTATTTTCCAGCATATTTCAATCCCTCCTTCTTTTCTAACTGTCCTGTGGCATCGAGAACCGCTTCTATTATCTGTTGGTAGCCTGTACAGCGGCAAAAGTTGCCCTCCAGACCTTCCTTTATTTCTTCCACCGTTGGTTTCGGATGATTGCGGATAAGCTCCCGGGCAGACATGATCATACCGGAGGTGCAGAAACCGCACTGTACCGCATTGTTTCTATCAAAGGCTTCCTGCAGCTTCGAAAGGGTTCCGTCCTTAGCTTCGCCTTCGATGGTTTCTATTTCTGCGCCATCGGCCTCGACTGCCAAGACCATACAGGAATTAACGGTTTTTCCGTTCATAAAGACCGTACAGGCACCGCACTCTCCTGCCCCGCAGCCTTCTTTGGTACCCGTAAGGCCCAGATCTTCCCGCAGGAACCTCAAGAGGGTTCGATTTTCCGCCACATCCCGTTCATAAAGTTCACCGTTAATTTTTACTGAGATTTTCATTTCCGCACCTCCGTAAGCAGCCGTTTTACAAATACTTCTACCATAAATTCCCGGTATTCCTTGCTGCACCGCACATCGCTAATGGGACTGATTATTTTTCGAGTCGCCGCAACCGCATCTTCTACCGAAATGGAAGCCGGCAGATCCGGCGTTACCACCGGAGTCGGAGCGGCGGAACTTACGGCAATTCGGAGTACATCGCCCTTAATACTCACGGCAACTCCAATAATGCCCAGATCATGCCCGTTGATGCGTTTTAGTTTGCGGTAGGCGCCCTTTGCCCCTGCAGTTGTCGGCGGGATAATGATTGATTCCAGCACCTCTGCTGGACTCAATACGGTCTTTTTTACCCCCGTAAAAAACTCTGTAAAGGGCACCACCCTTGTTCCCTTGCTGGATGCGATGACCGCCTGGGCCCCTAGACAGAGCAGAGCCGGTGCCATGTCCGAACAGGGAGAGGCGTTGACCACATTGCCCATAATGGTTGCCCGGTTCCGTACCTGGTAACTTGCCAGGTCATGGCCGCATTCCTGGAGGAGCGGATAATGATCCCGCACGGCCTGGTTCTTTAGTATTTCGTTGATGGTTACCGCGGGCCTAAAAACAAGTCCTTCAGTGGGACTGTAGGTAATCCCCTCGTAGCCAGATACCTTTTTTATATCCACCACAAGCTGGGGCTTCATAACCCCGTTTCTAATATTAACCAGCAAATCGGTCCCCCCCGCCAGGACCTTTGCATTGCCTTCATGGTCATCCAGAATCTTAAAAAGCTCCTGTTTTGACCTTGGCCCTGCATAAGAAAATTGATGCAGCATAGCGCCTCCTTTTTTATAGTACAAATCTCGTACCCGACTCTCCCCGCAGAGAGCGGATTATATTTTCCGAATTGGTTATAATTGCTTCCTTGCCTCCGTTCTTAAGGTAATCGATGACAGCCTTCACCTTGGGCTCCATGCTGCCCTTGCCAAACTGACCCTCTTTCAGGTATTGCTCTGCCTCCGCTATGGTGAGCTTATCGAGCCAGCGGCGGGTAGGTTTGGTAAAGTCTAGGGCAACCTTTTCCACCTCTGTGGAGATGATAAAAAGGTCAGCTCCGATAGACGAAGCTAGCACGCTGGATGCAAGGTCCTTGTCGATAACCGCTTCCAAGCCAGAAATAGTGCCGTCCTCGGCTTCTGCAACAGGCACTCCGCCGCCACCAACGGCGATGACCGTCTCGCCCTGTTCCAGAAGTTCCCGGATTATGCTTTCCTGGATTATACGTTTGGGCCGGGGGCTCGGCACGACCCGCCGCCAGCCGCGGCCAGAGTCTTCCACCACGGACCAGCCGTCCTGTTCCTGCCGCATTTTGGCGGTGGCCTCGTCCATAAAGGAACCAATAGGCTTGGTCGGATTCTTAAAAGCCGGATCATTGGCGTCCACCACCGTTTCGGTGACCAGGGCCACCGCCCGGTTGGGCATGCCCCGGCGGCGGAACTCGTTATACAGGGAGGTCTCAAACATGTAACCGATCGAACCCTGGGTATTACTGCCGATATAATCAAGCGGCGCAGGAGGCACCTCCTTGGCACTGATTTCGTTTTTCCGGAGTAAAAAACCTACCTGAGGACCGTTTCCGTGGGTTATCGCCACCGAATACCCAGCCTGTATAAGATCGACAATATAGGGAACCGTGAACCGAACCGATTCAAACTGGTCCTGAAGACCTGTCTTTTTTGGATCCCGGATCAGGGCATTTCCGCCCACGGCAACTATTGCAATTTTTCGTGCCATCAAGACCTCCTTTGTTCCACCGAGGCAATTCCAAACAGGAAACCGGTGGCACTGTCCAAACCGGAACTGTGCCCGTATTGGGCAAGCTGGACAATTTCTTGGCGGATATCCTGGGATGGGTCAACAAAGGCTTTCGCAAAGCGCACCAGAATGCTGCTGAATCGGCCCAGGCTTGCCATATATAGAAAACTTTTAGAAACAATACCGGTCCTGTCTCTCGGATCCGTGATTGTGGAGGGGACAGTCCCCAATGTGGCCGCAATCCCCCATAACCAGGTCTCTACTGCTAAAGCACTTATCTGCTCTTCATAATCAGGATGGGCTGCGTACATGAGGAGGGCTATGGCAAGGCCGCAGAGAAAATCGTCCCCCGAAGGAGTTAAGCCCTGGCCGAGGCCAAGCAGCTTAAGCGAAGCCGTCAAAGCTACAGAGGGTGAACCGGCGACTAGAGAATTGCAAAGTGTATTTGCAACAGATTCAAACCGGCCGCTATACCCACTCGTTTCTTCAGGAAGAAAATTCACCAGGTGCTCTTTGGAAAGCCAGCGAAGCTCCGTATTTTGTTCCGCCTGGAGTGCTTCCAGGGCTATTCCGGCTTCCTCCAGCCGCTGCTCCAGCATTCCTGCACTAAGCGCCAGTGGGGGCGGACATTCATCAACCTGTGAATTCTTCTTAATATGATCAAAGCTTATTGAAATATGAGAACCGAACGAGAGGGTTTGTCCGTTAAATCTGCCGGCAATCCCAGGTTCTAGACTTAAGGCGTTGAAACGAACCGCTTGGCTCCCAGAACCGGCAACAAGGACCGATAGGGGATGCAGAAGAGCAGGCTGTGTAACCAGGGTATAGAGAATCGGTTTATCAGGTACAATAAGATTCAGCGCATTGGTATATACAGAATGTACCGTGCATTCAAAGGGTTCCGAGGGGAATAGGGAACCTGCAATGTAGGCATCTATTCTGCTCACTGGACCGGACCAGCATTCAGTACTTTCCGATCCCTGGCTATACCAAACCGTGCGCACGGATAAGCGCTTCCTTTAGGGCGTTAGATACCTTGTCCTTGCCCCATAGTATGTTCTCCCGGGTTAATTCCTTCGCCCTCTGCACATCGCAGTGCTCTAGAGCAGCAAGGATCTCCAAATGGTCCTGGCAAGTTTTTTTAAGCCGCTCAGGATCGGTAATGTCCGAAAGCCGTACAAAATGTATGCTCCGGTCTATATCTTTTAAAATTTTCTGCATTACCCTGTTTCCCGCTTCCGCAGCCAGGGCTTCGTGAAAGTGTTCGTCTTCTAATGCTGCTTCATGGGCCATGGCCGGCAGGGCGTCCAGCAGTTCCTTCCAGCGCTTTCTGAGCTGCCTAAGAATTCCAGAGCTCATACCGCGTTCACAGATTTGCTCAATAACCGCCAGTTCCAGTACGAGCCGGGTATCGTAGAGGTCCTCCAGTTCCTGCAGGTCAATCTTGCGAACCCGGTACCCCTTTCGTTCTGCCTTGTCCACAAGACCCGCCTCCGCAAGCATGTTCAGAGCCTCGCGGATAGGACTGCGGCTTACCCCGAATTCCACACAGAGTTCTTCCTCGGTAAGCCGATGGCCAGGCGGATAGAGCCATGTGCGGATCCGTTCAGATAATGATTCATACACTTCTGCACTAAGATTCCTTCCGCTCCGTCCGTCTGCCATCAGATCCTCCTATTTAAACACGAATACTTTAACCGGCTTGCCAGGCCGTTCGTCGGACTCCTCCACCGTGGCGGTGAGCTTCATCCCAATAACAGGATTTTCCACCTCAAGCCGTCCCGATGCCCGCAGTCCATTTTCGAACTGGACTATACCAAAGAGGAGATACTTTTTGGTATACCCTTCGGGCAAATTCCACGCCCTGGTCCAGGTAAGCAGTGTGCAGGGGCCTTCGAGATCGAAGGTTTCCCAGCCCTTACCGGTTACCGGATCCCGACGGGCGCTGCATTTTGAACAGATCATCGGTGCCGGATAATAGATGGCCCCGCAACTTTGGCATTTATAGGCCTTTATTTTGGGGGCCTTTACTTCGTATTGGCTAAAATCGATAAACATATCTGCCCCCTATTCCTTTGCGCAAATCACCGCTACGACGTTGTTGCCGAATCCGCCGAAATTGACGGACATGCCGTATTTGGGGTCCTTTACCTGGCGGCCCGGTTCAGCTTCGCCCCGGAGCTGGCGGACCAGTTCTACTACCTGGGAAACCCCGGTAGCGCCAACAGGATGACCCTTGGATTTAAGCCCTCCCGATGTGTTAATGGGAAGCCGGCCGTCTATTTTTGTCTCTCCCTTCCGGACCGCAAGATAACTCTTGCCCCGCTCAAAGAAACCAACCTCTTCACTGATGGCCAGTTCCAGAATGGAAAAGGCGTCATGGAGCTCGGCAAAAGAGATGTCCTGGGGGCCTACCCCAGCCATTTTGTAAGCCTTTTCGGCTGCAATCCGAACCGCATTAAGCTGGAGCGGATCCTTCCGGTTGTGGACACAGTGGGTGTCGGTAGCGCTGGCAATGCCCGCTATCCGGATGGGCTTTTTCTTAAAGTCCTTGACCCGGGGGCTGTCCATATTGACCAGCAAGACCGCCGCAGCACCGTCCGAAACGGGACAGGTGGAATACATTCGCAGGGGTTCAGCCACATAGTTGTTGACCACCTCTGCTTCGGGACCATCGGCAATGGCTTCGATATTAACCGGCGCCTGGATATGGGCATATTTGTTTTTGGCTCCGTTGTCATGGTTTTTAACCGCCAACAGCGCCAGGTCCCGTTCGGTAAGACCGTATTTTTCCATATAGAGCCGGGTAAACATACCGCCGAAGGCCGGCAAGGTAAGACCCATGTTGTACTCTGCTTCCTGGTGCAGCATGGTGGCCACAATATCGGTGGACATCCAGCCGCTTACTTTGCGCATGACTTCGCCGCCTACCACGAGCACCACATCGCACATACCGGAGGCAATGGCCATATAGCCGATTTTGATAGCGCTGGCCCCGGAAGCAGGCCCGTTTTCTACCAGTTCAGCGGGTACAGGCTCCATGTCCATACGGCTAATGAGAGAAGAGGCTACGGCAGATTGATGAACAAACAGGCCCGACGCCATGTTTCCCACAATGACCTGGTCAATTTCTTTTCTCTTTTCTAGATAACCCGCATCCTGGAGGGCGTCGGTGGCTGCATAGGCCATGACGTCCGCCAGATCGTATTCCGATGAATTTCCGAACCGGGTGTGCCCGATTCCAACAATACCGACTCTGGCGGCCATAGCTTACCTCTTAAATCCTGGAATTTGCGGATATTCGCTGGGCATAATGAGCTTTTCGGCGGACTTAAGGTCTTCTTCTGAGACAGGCCTTGTACCGGTGCATTTTACAGCCTTTACATCGTTCCAGAGCTTCCGGGTCAGCACATAGGTGGGAACACCACCCAATTCGTGCCGGACCTGGGGATACAGGTGGGACCGGTCTTCCAGCTGATATTCGATCATCCATCGCTTAAACCCATTGGGGCTTTCAGCCACAATGTACACCTCATCTTCCCCGAGGATATCGATATGATGTTCCATTTTTGCCGCAAAAAGCTGGGCTCCGACCCTGAGACCCCGTTTAATGGTAAGGGTATGAAGGCTCATACCGAGCTTGTCATCCACATGGCGACTTGTGACGATACCGGCAATGACGCCGTTAATTGCGCCGACAATGACAAATTCGTTGGCAACCCGGTAGCGGTACCAGCCAAGAATTTCCGAATACATACGGGCGGCTACAATGTCATAAAAGTCCGCAGCAACACCGATAAGGGGGGCTACGGTACCGAGCAGTACACCGACTTCGTCCCGGCGGGCCTCGCGGACTACCATTTTTTCGCCCGAAGCCAGGGTAATTACCTTGGGAGGATAGGGCTTAAGCTCTACCTCGGGGGGTCTCAGTTTTTTCTCCATCTCATCGATTGCCATGATTTGCTCCTCTATTTATGGTTCTTTCGGGCTTCTTCATGAAGCCATGGGTTCTTTGCACCGGCCACATCGCCGAACCGGGTAAGTTCTGCCTTGGCCTTTTTCTTCATCAGTTCTTCGTAGCGGTCGTCTTCCACATGGGCCACAATGCGGGCAATGGAAGATTCGCCGTCCACAAAGCGCCAGGGATAGCAGCCGATGACTGCCCGCTGGTTTAAAAGCAGGTCTATATCGCCGCCCACGCATTCGGCATGAATAATGCCCTTGTCGAACATCTCAATATGCATGAGCTGGTATTTGTCGTCGCTGAAAAATTCATCCAGGCTCTTGCCATATTTCTTTTGGAAATGCGCATCGCATTCTTTGGCTTGCCGGGGCATCCATTCCCTGATCTTGGTGTTCATAGGATGGTCTGCGCTACCGCAGTCCACACCGATCCAGCGAAGCTTTTTCTTTTTTGCCCATTCGGCAAACTCACGGTCTGGTCCGGGATGTTTAATCATGTAGCGGATTTCGTCTCCCGTCGGCTGGTCCCAGCCGTAATGATGAAAGCCGGTATGGATAATAAGGATGTCTCCCTCTTTTACTTCCACCCGTTCCTCTACCATTTTGGAGGTATACACATCGTAATCGCCGCAAACATCGGAAAGGTCTACGATGGCACCTTCGTGGACCAGGAAGTCCATATCGAGGCTCGCAATGTCCTTACCGGGGGTATAGAAATGGATTTCGCCATCCAGATGGGTTCCGATATGATTGGAGTGGGTAACCACTTGTCCGTTTGCGCCGTTGGGAGCAAGGCGCTTAAAGTATTGAACCTGCAAGGGAATGTAGGTCGGCCATGGCGGGGTTCCTACACCTAGAGGTATGGTTAAATCGATTACTTTCATTGAACACCTCCTCGTTACTTAGGTCCAGCCAGGCTGAACCCTGTCCTTATTTAATGAGAATCTGCTGCTGCATAGGCAGCAGCTAAAGCTTTGAGTGCATCCTGGTAACAGTTGGCCGGCGGCTTTACGAGGCCTGCACCGACCATGCCGATGCCAGGTTTTTTATGGGCAATACCGGTATTGATGACGGGAAGGATTCCCTTTTCAACCACCTTTCGTACATCGATAGCTGTGGGAGTGCCCCGGAAATCCAGAATCGGGATCTTGTACTCCCGGTTTTCCGCCAGGGTAATTTCGTACATTTCCCGGGTAAAGCGCAGGGCGTCTTCGGGACTGCCTCCGACAAATTTCACGATAGCCGGGGCTGCCGCCATGGCAAAGCCGCCGATACCGCTCGTTTCGGTAATAACCGAGTCTCCAATATCCGGCGCGGCATCCTCGGGACCGAAGCCCGGCAAATACAGTCCTTTTACTATCCCCGCAGGGCCGGTAAACCAGCGGCCCTTGAGCCCCGCTACCTGGATGCCAAATTCGGTACCGTTCCGACCCTGGGCGGTAATAACCGTGCTGCCAGGAATTCCCTCTGCGGCCATCAGGACCGCTTTAGCCGAAGGCATGGTAAGATTCAGGAAGAAGTGATCATTCTGGTGCATAAAGGTAAGAACCCGGGAAAGAGCTTCCTTTGGCTCGTCGAGCATGACAAGATAGGGGGCAAGTTCCCGGATTACTAGAGAGGTTCCTGCTCGGTTCCGGTTGTGTCCCTCGTCGCCCATTTGTAGGGCCTGAACAATCAGGCTCCGCATGTCTACCGGTCCGTGCTTTTCTATTGCCTTCTGGAGTATCGGCGCCAGTTCCCCCTCCATCCAGCGGAGCCGGTCCAGCACTTCCTGGGAATAGGCTCCATAGCGGAGAACCTTGCCGAGACCCTCATTCAAGGTTGCATAGGCCCGGTTACCATAGGTTTCATTTTCGATAATCCAGACCGGCATACGGCTCGTCATGATTCCCGCCATAGGGCCCACGGCTGCGTGTTCCTGACAGGGCTCAAAATCAATCTTACCCGAAGCCGCCAGGGCTTCCGCTTCTTCTTCTGTTTTAGCCAGCCCCTCGTAAAGGATGCCGCCAATAACGGCTCCCCGCATGGGACCGCACATCTTATCCCAGGTAATAGGCGGCCCCGCATGGAGGAACAGGTTCGGCCGCATGCCCGGGACTACGTCCTTTGCAATCCCAAGTCCCTTTATAAGCGGCTTACCCGAAAGTATCCGTTCCACCGCTTCCCCATTAGCCTTATCAATATCTACGGTCGAACGACTTTCCAGCTGGTCCAGAACCTGGATTAGTTCGGAATTTCCCCCCGCAGGAGGCATCCAATCCACATGAACCACTGGCGTATCACAGGATGCCAGATTTTCCGCAAAGGATTCGAGCCCTAGATTGATGACCCTAAGGCCCTGGTTAAAGAGGGCAAGGATATGTTCAGGTCCCGGCCCGGCGTCAGATGCTGAAGGACCAGCAACTCCCACTGCGGCTTGGGCAGCTTTTTTCGCCCCAGTCTGTCCGGCTGCCGCTTGGTTTTGGAATGCGGGACTCGTCTTACCGGTTACCTTTTCCATAATTTTTAGTGCCAACAAGGAAGCCTGGTAGTTGGAGGGCATAACAATAACCCCCGCACTGCGTAGCTTTGCTACCTGTGAATCGAAACCCTGGAAATCCCCGGGAGTTCCCGTTACAGAGGCAATCACTGAAAGGTAGCCGCCCCGTTTTTCGGCGGCTTCTTTAGCCTTTTTAATAGAAGTAAGCATAGCACCCGCCGGATCCGGATGGGAACCGTAGCCCAGGACACAGTCCAACAACATGACCGCAATTTCCGGGTCATCCCGTTCAGCATCGATCCGTTCAGTCCTTGTGCTTGGGTCAATCATGGGATGGGGCCGGCCCACCGTAAAGACGTCGTCCCCCAGGTCAACAATGGTGTGCCCGATAGATTTTTTGGGATTCGGAAGCACAAAGGCCGGATCTGTGTGGTTGTTGGAATAGACTGCACCGGTAAGACCATGGAGCAGTATCCAGGCTTCGTCGGTAAGGGTGCCGCCGGTATAATAGCCCCGGATATATTTTTGATTTTTCGCCATACGACGAGTTTCTTGCTCCACCAGGGCTTCTATGTCTTTCTTTGAAAGGTCAAAGGGCCAATTCCGGCGGCTATTTTCATCAACCTGTTTCCCCTCTGCAAGGGATACGGCCCATCGGGCAGCTTCTTCCAAATTGGAAGCGAAATGAATTGAAGAACTAGCGGCAATCAGTTCATTAAGTCCTATAAAATGAACCACCGCGGGTTTTCCGGTTTTTTCAAGGGCCTGCACTACCTTAGCTGCCACATCGGAAGCAGGCGGCTTAGAAACAATAAGAATTGCCTTTGTGTTCGGATCCGCCCCGAGGGCTTCAATGCCCATGAGCATGGTGGCCCCCCCGACCTGGGCATTTTTAAGGTCCCGGCCACCGGTGCCGATGCCCTGGCTGACACCGCTTCCAAAACGGTCGATAAGGCAGGAAACTTCCTGGAGGCCTGTCCCTGCCGCGGCCACTATACCGACCGGTCCCCGGTCTACCACATTGGCAAAACAAATCGGCTTACCATCTATAATAGCTGTTCCACAATCGGGACCCATAACAAGGAGTCCCTTTTGGCGGGCTATTTTTTTTAAGGCAATTTCGTCTTCCAGTGAAACATTGTCAGAAAACAGCATGACATGAAGCCCCTTATTAAGGGCCTTACGGACTTCCCGGGGGGCATACATACCGGGTACTGATATGACAGCCATATTTGCATCGGGTATGAGATCAAGGGCGCTGTCTAAGGTCTTGCTGCGGGGCAGCCCAGATCCCGCAACAGAAGTAGTGCTAGCCTTTTTTTTACCGCCCAGCATCTCATCTACGATTTTGAGAGCTTCGTCAAAGACTTTCTGCGAAGCACAATCCAGGGCAACCACAAGGTCAGCGGGGCTGACTTCTTTCAGGGATTCAAGACTATAGCCCTGTTCTTTAAGGAGTTCCAGGTTCATGGGAGTACCCATGGTTACTGTGGCATCTATGATATCGGACCGTTCCTTAAGATCCTTGCTCAGGAGCATTAAAAAAACCGAATCCACATAGGTGTCTTTGCGAACATGTATCCTTTTCATCTCACCCCTCCCGCACCACTATTAGACGTGTTCTCATCGGACAAGTCCAATGAGAACACGTCCAATTAAGCCCAATTTGGCCAGACCAAATCCGGTCCATTCATGTAGACTTAATTATATACCGGATTGTATACAAGTCAAGAAAAAATTGTATGTTCAATTCCAGGGATACTTGGTAGATCCCCTAAGGCATTCAAATCATGCTTTTCAGCGATGGTAGGGCAAAATGAACAAAAAGGGCTGAAAGGGGCGGGACCGAGAACAAAAGCCCGGTTTCTGCTTCGGATAGCTCCTGGATGCGATACTTTTGCAACATCTTTTTTTTGCCCCATTTATGGACCAGATCTTCCTCCAGAGGTACACCGTTGAGCAGCACCCGCGACGAAGTGACCCCTCCGGATCCTTCAAGAAGATAACGCTCCACATTAGTAGCGGAAAATTTTTCCTTAAGAAAAAGTCGTATAGAAGCAGGCTTTGCCCTCCCCCTCTTGGTTTTATCAATATTAATAGCAAGCAGCGATACCCGCTGGTTCTCATCAGAATGGAGGTACAGCCTGAGCTTGGCTGGTGCTTCAATAAGACAATGGGGACTATGGACCTGGGACCCCATCAGGCGTTTCCAAAGAAAACTGGCATAGTAATCGGGCCGCGGGGACAGGCTCTTTTCGTCCAGGAGGCCGTAATCGGAGCCTACCAGGGCCTGCCGGAACACCCGGGAAACACCGTTCCGGGCCAGAAGACCCAATTCATCGAGCCACCAGAGGGTAGAAACAAAGGTATCCGAAAGGCCCGGTTCCCCGCCATAAAGGGCGTGGCCTGTCTCGGTCATCCAGTTTTCTACGGGAGCTGATGCGGGCCTCATGGCTTTGGCGGCTTCGATGGCCGACTGGATAGGGGTATTCCGGCGGAGTACCTCGGTAAGGGTTCGCGGAGAAAGCAGCCTGTCCCACGCGGCCCGCCTGGTGGCTAGGCGCCCACGGGAAGACTGCTGGGGATAAAAATGCCAGGAAACCCCATCCAGATAGAGGGCCGCGGGGCTTTTACACAGTTTTTTAATTATGGGATAGGGTTCGCCAATGAGAGGCCACACAGCAGAAGCGGGACCTATGATTTTACTTTCCGGATACAGCCGTTTTACCAGGTGTCCAAAGCGGACAAAGTCACGTATATACTGGGCTGGCTTAACCCGATATTTCCATCCGTAAATAAAGGGGAATCCATTTACCTCGTTGCCGAATTCCCAAGCTGCCACCCGGTACCCTTTTTTCCGCGAATAGGCCATGAGCTTAAGGGCGTTTCCCTCCTGCCATCGGCCCTGGCTGTCCCGGTCCGCAGGCCCAGCACTGACGGTAAAGAGGAGTTCCATACCCGTCTTTTCCAGAAATGTATGGAGGGCTTTCCAGGTCTTTTTATCCAAGACATATTCGTGAATCTGGAGACCCTGCAGTGCATCCATCTTCATATCGGGGGCAAGCTGGGCCGCAGCCTTTTTCCCACCCTTATACCAGATGCGGTCCGCTTCGGTGCCTCCGATCCGGATCATGGCGGGGGCTAAAAGCTGGGTCAAATTCACAAGCTGTGAATCTGAAAGATCAAGCGGCTGGGTCTGATCTGCCGCCACACCACGGACGAGGCGTCGGGTATTGCCCCACCAGTGGCCGCCCAGAAGCAGGGAAATATCAATGGTAAAGGACAGGAAATGGGGATGCAAGATCCTTTGGGTAGCCTGGATTGATGAATAGATATCAATTTCTGTATGCATGGTGTAATTCACATCATACCTTTCCTCTGTTCTGTATACAATCTTTTTTATGATTTTCTCGACAAATATAGTATTATAAAAGAAAGGGAAACATAGTATGACTGTGATCGAACCGCTTTCAACAAATAGGAAGGAAACATTTTTAACCCTATTACAAGACCGCTTTACCGCCCATCCAGAACGGCATAACGATGTAAGCTGGGAGGGGATTCAAAACAAACTGGAACAGGATGAAAATAAGCTACAAATACTCTGGGCTATGGAACAAACAGGCGGAGAGCCTGATGTCATCGAATATGATCCTGACCGGAATGTCTACCTTTTTGTAGACTGCGCTCCAGAAAGCCCCGCAGGCAGACGGAGCCTCTGCTATGACCGGGAAGGACTCGAATCCCGAAAAGAAAACAGACCTGAAACAAGCGCCCAGGACATGGCGGGAAACATGGGGATACGACTCTTAACCGAAGAGCTGTACAGGAAACTTCAGACTACCGGCCGATACGATACCAAGACATCAAGCTGGATACAGACCCCCGAAGCTATCAGAAAACTCGGCGGAGCCCTCTTTATGGAATACCGCTATGGAACAGTATTTGTATACCATAATGGGGCCCAGTCCTATTACGCCGTGCGGGGCTTCCGGGGATATCTTTGGATTTAAACAGTTAAGCGGTTGAAAAGGATCGCCAATTTCCATACAATCGGCTCATGAAAAATAAAATACGTTCCTCACTTACCCATGAATTTTACTTTAATAAGAAACATCCCTTCAAAACCTTTTACCATTTTTTTGACCGGGAACAGAAAAATCTTGCCCTGGCGGGTTTCTTTTTTATCATAAAGCACTCACCGGTCTGGGCCATGCCGGTGGTGACTGCCAATATTATTAATAACCTGAGCAATGCGGTCACCAATCCGGGGATGAGAGCCCAGACGGTCCAGCATATCATCATCAACCTGATCGTCATTGCCCTGCTCGCCCTGCAGAATATTCCGAACCAGAGTTTCTTTATTTACTTTCTAGCCAAGGCGGTTAGACAGATAGAAGGCTCATTACGGCTATCCCTGGTGAGGAAGCTGCAGCAGCTTTCATTGGCTTTCCATGACCGCAGCCATTCTGGGGCGGTGCAGTCCAAGATCCTCCGGGATGTGGAATCGATCCGCAACCTTATTATGATCAGCATGAACAGTCTCCTTCCTGCGGTGGTCACCTTTATATTTGCCTTTACCATGACCTTGATGAAGGAGCCCCGAATAAGCCTCCTCTTTTTGCTTTCCATTCCTCTGGCGGTACTGCTTATTAAAATATTCCGCGAACGGATGCGGGAGACCAACGCGGTACTCCGGCAGGACATGGAGCGGATGAACGAAAATATTTCCGAGATGATCGAAATGCTCCCGGTCACAAAGGCCCATGGGTTAGAGGATACAGAGCTGAATCGGCTCGAAAAACAATTTTCTGTTATTCAGGTAAATGGTCTTAAGCTTGATGTACTGAGCGCCCTTTTTGGAGCCATTAACTGGGTGGGTTTTCAGATCCTGCAAATCCTTTGTCTTGCAGTTACCATTCCCTTTGCGCTGCAGGGGCGCATCGGTATTGGAGACGTAGTGCTGTTCCAGGGACTTTACGGCTCGGTACTGAACGCGGTGAGCACCATTTTGAATATTTACCCGGACCTTGAACGGGGTCTTGAGGCAATAAACTCCATCGGCGAAGTCTTGACCGACGAAGAAATCGAAGAAAACGAAGGGAAAGAAATCGTAAGTCAGGTGATTGGTCACATTGAATTCCAAAATGTTTATTTTGCCTATCCGGGAACACGGGATCATGCGATAGAAAATTTCAGTCTTTCTATTCAGGCAGGCCAATCAGTAGCCTTTGTTGGGCCCAGCGGATCAGGTAAAACAACGCTTATGCAGCTTGTGCTCGGACTAAGGCGGCCTCAACAGGGCCACATAATCCTTGACGGCAAAGATCTTTCCAGCCTGGACATGCGCACCTTCCGCAGTTTTGTATCCGTAGTACCCCAGTCGGTTATTCTCTTTTCGGGCAGCATCCGGGAAAACATAACCTACGGACTTAGGGAATACAAAGAAGACCAGGTCATCCAGGCAGCGAAAATGGCTAACGCCTATGATTTTATTATGGATCTCCCCCAGGGCTTTGATACCCCCATCGGCGAATACGGCAGCAAATTATCCGGCGGCCAGCGGCAGCGAATCGCCATTGCCCGGGCGCTTATCCGCAATCCCCGCATTCTCATTCTGGACGAAGCCACCAGCGCCCTGGACGTGGAATCCGAGCGGCATGTCCAGATTGCGATAGAGCAGGCCATGCAGGGACGAACTACCCTGATTGTAGCCCACAGGCTTTCTACCATCCGGAACGCGGACCGGATTGTCGTACTAGAGCGGGGAAACATTGCTGAGACCGGCAGCTACCGGGAACTTATACGCAACAACGGGCCCTTTAATCGCCTCGTGAGCCTGCAGGAGATGAACCGGGGGAGGTAAAGCGATGGAGCAAACGTTCTTCTTGACCAAATCCTTATAACACCCTAAACTGATATATTAGGATATTATTTAAAACTTTTATACTAGCATCGACTTTTAAGAAAGGAGCGCCCTATGAAACAGCTTGCAAAGGCAACGGGACTTTCGATCAGCGACAATGTGTACAACACCCTCAGAAAAAACATTGTGAACCTTAATTTTAAGCCCGGCCAGGAGCTGAATCTGCGGGAAATTACAGCCAAATTGGAAGTAAGCCGCACACCGGTCCGGGAGGCATTGATCCGCCTTGAACGGGAAGGCCTGGTGGACGTGATACCCCAGGTTGGTACCAGTGTTTCCAAGATTGACTTGGAACGGGTCGATGAAGAACAGTTCATTCGTTCCAGCCTTGAGGAAAAGGCCCTGGAACTCTGTCTTTCTAAGAAAATGCAGTTCATTTTGTTAGACCTGGAAAAGGCCCTGCTCCACCAGGAGACCTGCCTTAAAGAGGAAGACCCTTTAGCATTTCTTGAGTGGGATGACGAGTTCCATAAGTCTATCTTCTATCATGCAGGAAAGGCATTAAGCTGGGAACTTATTCAGAACAACTCAAGCCACTACCGGCGGATCCGAATCATGACCCTGTGGAACAGGGACCTGCGGACATCAGTATTTGAACAGCACCAGGAAATTTTTTCATTTATGAAAAAGCAAGACAAAAATTTGGTTGCCACCCTCATTCATGACCATTTTAGCAGGATAACCTACCAAGAAAAGGAACTGCTCGACGCTTATCCTGATTATTTCAGGGTTCCTGTCCATACCGAAGATCCGCTTATATCAGGCTTTATCGGACAACATTAGGAGGCGCTGCCCGGTGTAAAGTATCGCCGCAAATCTTCGTGGTACGGCAGTGCAAAAATGGCATCCCACACATCCTTGACCTGCTTATAGGACCGGGTCCGCTGGTCGTGCAGTAATATTTCTTCAAGCACCCTCCGGTCCCGGCTAATAAATGCCTCCAAGGACCATTCCATTCTGAGAATCCGAGGCATGAGATACATATTGATGAGCCTCCGAGGCAGTTCCGGTTCTATGGTTTCCCGATGTATGCCACTACGATCAACCAGCACCGGTATTTCCACAACCACATCATCCGGTATTCCGTAGATAGTTCCTTGGTTCGGTAAATTAAGAACAAGCCGGCTGCTCCGATTTGTCTCCCGTGCTTGGATGTAAAGGATCTGCTGCTCCCCGCTGAGATCTCCCTTTGTAAAAATATCCGGCCACCTTTCGGTAATCCGCAGCGTCTTATCCTGCCGTACTTCCTGGGCTATCGCCAGAAGCTGTTCCTTAACCTTCCGCAAGCCCCGATGCAGTTTTGGCCGCTCAATTTCATTATCTATGCTTCCAAAAGATCCAAACCACTGCCGTTTAGTTTCCAGGTTATAATTATATTTCCAACTTCCATTTCTGCAGGTATCTCCTATGGGCAATAGGCCATAAAAGCCATACATATCCATCACCGCGGGGCTCATCTGGATATCCCAGGGTCCGCTAGATTGCCAGGATGGAAGCTCTTGTGCTATCCAGCGGTCAAGGAGAGGATAAGCATCCATCCCATTATATCTGAAGCGGTTCAGCCATATTCCGTGATTTACCCCTGCCACTTGCCAGTCAACCTTATCAAATGGGAGGCCCAGGGGCTTACACACCTCATGAACTCCGCCATGGCCATGACAGAATCCAATTGTTTGTATAGATGTTATACGATTGAGCAGCTGGCTTATCTCAAAAACAGGGTTTCCTGTCTGCAATATGGTTCCCTGGGGGCTTAATCGTTCCATTGAGCGGGCAATATTTAAAGCAGCCTGCATATCATAGTAGCTACACAGTCCGTATGTATAGGTGGACACCATGTTATATTCCTGGGAATCCACTCCGCGGTAGTATCCAAACTGTTCTCCCACCGCAGTCATTGCTTCCCAGGAGGCAAAACCATCCTGATCTTTCCAGACAGGAAAAGCTAAAATGGTATTGATGACATAGTTGGCCCCATCTACAGCGGTATCAAGATTTTCGGTACTGTTAATCCTGACTGGGACATCCAGTTCTTCAAGATAGCGGCTTGCTAAAAGGTGAGCCGCTTCGAGCCGTTGGCTATGTATGTCCATAAGGCAAAGTTCAGGGCGCCCACCCACAAGGTCAGGGCTCTTTGCCAGATCTCCGATCAGTTTTAATGCGTACCGTACACTGCCTGCGCCAATAATGGTTATTTTCATCAATTTCTCTTGAGACGTACCATTTTACCCGCAGGAGAGCCAAGTGCTTCAGCCCGGCCGCCGGGGGAAGCGAAACCTGCGTAGAGTTCCAGTGTTCCCTGGGGAAGTACGGGATGGCCTTCGGGATCTATACAGGCCAGGCGGTCTATGGGAAGCTTGAATTCTATTGGCTGCGAAGCTCCCGCAGCGATTTCGAGGGGCCGGAACTCTACCAAGGACCAACGGGGTACGGTAAAGGGAGCATCAGCCCAGCGATAATAGAGCTGCAGAACCTCCCGGCCTGCCTTGTCTCCGCTGTTGCGGACTTCGGCCCTTACCGTTACATGGCTATTACCATCACCGCTCAAGCTGCAGCCGAATCGCAATAGTTCCATTTTTGCATAGGTAAGCCCGAAGCCAAAGGGATACAGAGGTTCAGCCTCCATATACCGGTAGGTTCTGCCCTTCATGGCATAGTCATCGAAGGGAGGAAGCTGGCGGACGCTCGTGGGAAAGGTAACGGGCAGTTTTCCACAAGGGGCAGTCTTTCCAAAAAGGATGCGGGCAATGGCTTCGCCTCCGGCCTGCCCCGGATACCAGGCCATAATGATCGCATCGGCCAGGTCATGCAGTTCGGGCGAACAGATGGGAGCGCCGCCCATCAATATGACTACCAGGGGTTTTCCCCCCTCTTTAAGCCGCCTCAGGTACTCTAGCTGTTCCGCTGAAAGGTCCAGATCCTCAAAATCGCCGAAGGTGGGCGATAAAATAGCATCCCCCTCCTCTCCTTCCACACTGATGTCCCGCCCCATGACCGCGATGGTAACATCCGCATACTTGGTGACACCACTTGCCCAGTCGTTGGGATTGATGCGCCGTTCCGCCAGGGGGCAGCCTTTTTTGTAGGTAACGGTAATTTCAGGCCCTGCTTCTGCAACGATGCCCTCTAGTACGGTTCTTAATTTTGATGATACCCCCGCATAGTTTCCAAGGAGGGCGTCGGTATTGGTCGCGTTGGGACCGGTCACAAACACATAGGATAGCTTTTCTTTTTTAAGGGGAAGAATGCCGTTATTTTTAAGAAGCACGAGGGACTTTTCAGCAGCCTCCAGGGCAAGGTTGTCGTGGCGTTTCCAATCTATGTTTTCTAGCGAAATTGACGCATAGGGGCCCTCATCGGAGAGGAGGCCAAGCTTGTCCATGGTACGCAAAAGCCGGGAGACAGAGCGGTTAATATCCGCTTCGGAAATGTAGCCTTTCTGGAGTGCCTCCACTAAATACTGGTAAGCATCGCCGCAGTTTAGATCACAGCCAGTTTTGAGGGCCAGAGCTACCGATTCAAGCACATCCTGGGTAACCTTGTGGTTTTTATGAAAGTCGCAAATTGCCCAGCAATCGGAAACCACATGCCCCTGAAAGCCCCATTCCTGCCTGAGTTTTTTTTGGATCAAAAAAGTGCTGCCGCAGGCGGGCTCCCCGTTTACTCGGTTATAGGCTCCCATAACGCTTTCTACTCCGGCTTTTACCAAAGCCTTAAAGGCAGGAAGATATGTTTCTTCCAGATCTTTGGGACTTACCTGGGCATCGAAGACGTGCCGGGAACCTTCGGGCCCCGAATGGACCGCAAAATGCTTAGCGCAGGCAGCGGCCCGCAAGTAGTAGGGATCGTCACCTTGGAGCCCCCGGACATAGGCGGTACCAAGCCTGCTTGTAAGGATTGGATCCTCGCCGTAAGTCTCCTGTCCCCGGCCCCAACGGGGATCCCTGAATATATTGATGTTCGGCGCCCAGAATGTCAGCCCACGGTGGTACCGGTCTGCTTCTTCCTTGCCGACACTGTTAAATTTAGCACGGGCTTCCAGGGAAATTGCCTCAGCAACCCTATAAATAAGGTTTTCATCAAAGGTAGCGCCTAAGGCAATTGCCTGGGGAAAGACCGTGGATTCCCCCTGATTAGCCACCCCGTGGAGCGCTTCGTTCCACCAATTGTAGGCGGGAATGCCTAATCTCGGAATTGCCTTGGCCCGGTGAATCATAAGGCCAGCTTTTTCTTCTATACTCATGGAAGAAAGCATCTGTTGGACTTTTTCATTATTTTTTTGACTCATGATGTGCTCCTATGACTATAATGGGAAGCCTGAATCGGCTCCCCACTACTACCTTACTTTATGGTATCCCTACCTTTCTATAGGTGTTTTTACCGATTTTGCTTAATATAGAGTACGGCCTTCTTCGTCGGGGATTCCGGATTTCCTGTAGAAGTAACTATTAATTACATCCCGCCACTGCCGGGCATTTTCTTCCTGCTTGGTAAAGCGTTCAGCTACCTCCTGGTATACCTGGGGATCTATAGAATCCTTTAAGCTCAGCCATTGGTTTTGCATTTCTCGCATCGCCTCGTACCCCTTAAAATGGGCATCATAATAGTTTTGGATAAGGGTTTTCCCGTTTTTCATGCGGTATGTATAGGGAAGCCGGTGGAAAAAGAGAATAAGATTTTCGGGACAAGTGTCGCGGCTGTCGTATATATGTGCCCATTCTTCATAATATTGGGCGGTATAGCCGGTCCCGTTTTTAGTACGGTCAACCCCTATTGCTTTTGTATCCGCCCGGTGATAGGTACCCCAAATAGAATACTCATACCCTTCGGGACTGGGTCCATAGTGGGTCCCCGGTGTAACCATCCATCCTAAACCAAAGGGGGTGGTATACTGTTCGTAGATCTGCCAGGACTGTAAAAGGAGAGAAACAACCGAAGCTACGATCGATTCATCATTGCTCAGGCTGCCCAATACCCATTCACGGGCAATAGTCTCTGGGTTCAAAGAGGGATCCCAGGCAAGTCGTCCAAAGGCATACCAATTTGCCTGGGCAAGCCAGTGTCCTGTCCAATTATAATCTCTGCCGATATTAGAAACGGCAGCCATACCGCCCCTCGGCCGATTCCACACAGAACCTTTTATAATAGAAGAAACTGTAACTTTTTTGCCTGGTATACGGGGATCGAAATCCAGGATCTCCTTCCACTGAGGAGCCAAATAACAAAGATCTATTTGCTGCCCCGTATATTCCTGGGCAACCTGGAGTTCCAGCATCTGGTTTGTATGCTGCATTTTTCCGAAGAGGGGTGACACGGGCTCCCGCACCTGGAAATCCAGGGGACCGTTTTTAATTTGCAGGATTACATTGCTATCGAACTGGCCATCCAAACACTGAAATATATCGTAGGCAGCCCTGGCCCGATCTATGCTGGTGTCCCGCCAATCCTGGAGCTTGTACACAAAGGCACGCCATATGAGAGTTCCCCCATGGGGACCCAGGGCTCTGGCGAGCATATTGGCCCCTTCGGCCTGGGACCTTCCATAATTGTGAGGACCGGGGTTGTACTCCGAATCGGCCTTGACCAGGAAGCCGCCAAAATCAGGAATGGCAGCATAAATATCCCGGACTCGGTCCTGCCACCAGCGGAAAACTTCGGGAGCAAGAGGATCGGCGGTATCAAGGTTCCCCGCCAATACGGGACTCATAAAGTTCACACTGAGATAAAGCCGTATTCCATAGGGCCGCAGTATGTCTGCGATTGCAGCCACATCTTTGAGGTATTCTGAAGTAATAAGGAACGGCGCCCGGCCTTTTACGTTCACATTGTTAATGACAGTGCCGTTAATACCTACCGAAGCCAGGAGTCGTCCATAATCGGTGATACGTTTCTTGTCGGCTGTAATCTTATCATTCTCAAAAAAGATGGAACGGCCCGCATAACCGCGTTCTACAGAGCCATCCATATTGTCCCAGTGATTGATAAGCCTGAGCGGATTATGGGGCATTTCTTTGCAATCCAGGAGCGTAAAATCTCTTTGCTGCTGGAATAGCCGTATTAAATGAAAGACTCCGTATAAAAGCCCTGTTTCCGAAGCAGCGGCGATCATAACCGATCTGGATTCCGCCATATACCGGATAACAAAGGATCCCTCCACGCGAAAAAGTTCCGCTTCCACATCTACGTGAAATTGCTGATCCGGCGAAACCAGGGTACACAAGATCGCGGACTCAGACAGTTTAGAACTTTGTACGAGTGCTACTCCAAAATATTCAGCGAAAAACCTTTTTAATTCATTGGCAATAGCCGTATTTTTTACCGAGGGATCTATGAATAAATTGGTAAATGCAGCACCTACCTGTTGTGCATAAGAGGCAAAAGTTTTTCTCTTTATATAGGGATTTGAATAATCCAGCCAGCACAGCGAATACTTATCCATGGGTTATCTCCTTCTGTCGGGGTTTATCTTTGGTAATCGCTTCCCACAGACCATACATATATGCAGAACCTAAAGCTTGGTCATAAAGACCATAGCCGGGCATAGAAATTTCTCCCCAAATCGACCTGCCGTGGTCAGGCCGCATCAATCCGTCGTATCCATAATCATAGAGGGTTTTCATAATTTGATACATATCTAGGTCGCCATCACAAGACATGTGGGCCGTTTCATCAAACTGGCCGGGACCATTTATTTTCAGGTTTCGTACATGAACAAAATGAATACGACTGTGCAGCTCTCTAATTATTTCTAGAACATCGTTCTGAGGATGTACTCCCAGAGAGCCGGTACAGATAGTGAGTCCGTTCGCTGGACTTGGAACCGCTTGAACAATTCTTTTTAAATTTTCCAGACTGGTAACAATCCGCGGAATACCGAACATGCTCCAGGGCGGATCATCGGGATGCAAGGCTAATTTTATATTATATTTTTCGCAGGTTGGCACAATTGCTTTCAGAAAATACACCAGATTGGCAAAGATCGTATCTTCCGTACAGGTTCGATAATATTCAAGAAGTTCAGCAACGTGCCCGAGCCGTTCCGCTTCCCAGCCAGGAAGCAAAAAACCTTTGGCCTGTCCCTGGAGCCATCCAAATAGTTTTTCTGGTCCAAGTGAACTGATAAGAGCTTCATCATAGGAAAGTACACTGCTTCCGTCGGATCGTGGTTTTGCAAGAGTAGAGCGAATCCAGTCAAAGACGGGCATAAAATTATAGACCACAAGATGCAGGCCTTCTTCACCAAGATGCTCCAGGGTCTTAATATAGTTTTCTATATAACGATCCCGGTCAGAAAACCCAGCCTTTATAGATTCATGTACATTGACACTTTCGATACCCAAGAGGGCAAGACCCGACTGCTCTATCGTTTTCCGTAAATCCTGTAATTCTTCCCGGGACCAAACATCCCCTGTTTTTTTGCCATAAAGTGTACTGATGATTCCTTTTACATAGGGAAGCTGGCGAATTTTATCGAGGGACACGGAATCATACTGTTTGCCAAACCAGCGGAAGGTGATATTCATGATAACCTGTTCTTTGTACTCCAATAGAAATTCGGGAACGAGAGGAACAGCGGGCAGGCTAAAAGCCTGCCCGACTTGGACGGGTGATAATAACCGTCTATTTTGCCTTTTTAAGTTCTTCTAATTTGGCCCTGCGTTCATCAATAATTGCCTGGCCTCCTGAACTGAGGTAATCTTTCAGTCCCGCATCAAAGACCTTGTCAAAGTCACTTGGTTTAGCCACCACCGATTTTACGAGCAGCGTATTCCGTTTTTCTGACAGAGCAGGACCCATTCCCTGTTCCGCCTTGATTTCCCCCAGCTTAAAGGGAGGCACAATCCGCACATCCACTGACTGTGTCTTATAGGACCGCTCAATATACCGGGGATCAACACCGCCGTAGCCAAGGGCCAATGAGCGGGATTTAAGCACCGGATCTCCTAGATCAAGACCATTCAGGGTAATAGTATAGTCAATGTTGTACAGGGAGTTAATTCGCTTGTCCCCTTCCACGGGTTTCATTTTTACCGCACCGTCTGGCAACACATCATGATGGACGCCAGGTTCGCCGGTGGCGAGGAACTTGCGATTTTCCAGCTTGCTGATCCAGTTAAGATACAAGAGGGACGCCAGGGGTTCCTTGTTGGTGGCGGGGAAGAATACCTTGCGGTCCACTGCAGGGGAAAAATATTTGCGGTATTTTCCCGCATTGTTCTTAAAGGTATCCACCGCGATAAAGGCTGCTTCGGGACCTACCAATTTTTGCAGGTTTCCATGGATTCCCTTTTCTCCATCTCGGTAAGGATAGTCCCAGTTTTGGATAAAGGCACCTACATAACCTGATTTAATAAGATTATCTCCAGCGGGGTCTCCGACTGGATAAAGGGCAAAATCCTTCCAGACAAGACCTTCGTTATACCATTTGTTTACAACCCGGACCGCATCCTTGTACTTTGGCCACAGGAGATGCCGGTCGTCAAAACCATAGATATAAAGCTCTTCATCGCTTGTTTTATCGGGAATGAAAGAATCAGATAGATTCATGATATACCAGCCCACATCGACGGTTAGGAAGAAGGGGATCATCTTGTCCTTATCTTTCCCAAGAAGCTTTTCCGCATTGTCCCTGAACGCCCGTATGGTCTTTTCAAATTCTGCAAGAGTTTTTGGTTCAGGAAGATTAAGCTTTTTAAGCCAGTCTTCGCGAATAAAGGTAATAGTCCTTGTGTTTGGTTTCCTGATAGCTTCGATTGCCCAAAGCTGTTTTGTTTTGGGATCCTGATCATAGTAAATATTCGCATCCCCAAGGAGGTTCCATAGATCCTTAAGATAAGGCTTATACTGCTCCAGGTACGGGTTCAGATCCAAAACTCCGCCCATATTCGCATAGGTTTGTATGGTGGGATAATCGTAGGTTACGCAAATATTAGGAGCTTCCCCCGCAGCAAGCAGGTTGTTCAATGCTTGGACTTCGGTCCAACGGGGAACCGGTTTAAATACCACATTCACATTGTGGTCCCTGAGCATTCCTTCCTTGATAAAACGGGCAAAAAAGTTGTCCTCTGGAGGTGTACCGGTACCCCGATCATACACTTCCACCGTAATAGTCTTTGTCTCAGTGAATCTGCCATTCACCAATTCAGCAGATTTTCCTGTAGACTTGCCTTTGTCTGATTGCCCTTCTGCCACAAGCAGTGTGGCCACAGAGAGCAAGCAGAGCATTGCTACTAGAGCTTTTTTCATAGCCTATGCCTCCTTGTTATACTGAGCTGCCTGTAACAGGGCAGCTAAAATCTCTTCTTTATTGACACGTCTGTTTTACGGCAGCGGCCTATTCTTTTATTGCCCCCAAGGTAACCCCCTGTATGAAATATCGCTGCAGCCAGGGATAGACAAAGAGAATAGGTATGGTGGCAAACATGATTGCCGCAGCCTTTAAGGCCTCGCTTAAGCCGGGAGGGGTAAAGCCTTCGGTGGAATAGGTCTCGAGACTGGATACCGCATTAATCAGGTTGTAGAGCAACAATTGAATAGGAAAAAACTCACGCTTATTCATAAACATGAGAGCATCGGAAAAACCATTCCAGCGCCCGACCGCATAGAACAGGGCCAGGGTGGCAATGACCGGTGTAGAGAGGGGCAGATAGATGCTGGTCAAAATCTTAAAAGGCCCTGCCCCATCAATTTCCGCTGATTCGCGCAGACTTTCAGGAATCGTGTAAAAATAATTCCGCATAAGAATCATGTTAAACACGCTCAAACAGTAGGGCACTATGAGGACCAGGGGCTTGTTCAGGAGCCCCACATCTTTAAGGAGCAGGTACATCGGGATGGTCCCCGCGTTAAAGTACATAGTAAAGAGCATGACGGTGCTGAAGAACTTTCGTCCCTTAAGCTTATCGTATACCAAGGGATAGGCCGCCAGGGTGGTCATAAAAAGGGATAAAAATGTCCCGCTTACAGTCAATATGGCGGTCCATAACAGCGACCAGGTGTACTTAGAATCGGATAGCACATAGCGATAGGCATCAAAAGAGAACCCCTTGGGCCAGAGAGTTACTTCATTCCGGATAAGGTGCTCAGCTGAGCTTAAAGAGCGAGCCATGAGGGTCAGCATGGGCAGAAGACAGACAAAAATGACAAAGATACAAATGATAACAAATATAACGTCCAGATAACGTGATTCCCTCGAATTAACCATAGCAATCCCCTAAATAATTCCCCGTTCGCCGAATTTTTTTGCTAAATAATCTGCAAAGAGCAGAAAACTGACACTGACCACGGATTGGAAAAGCCCCACCGCAGTGGTTAAAGAAAATTGCAGCCCTCGTATTCCGTAGTTGTAGATAAAAATCGACATCACATCTGAAACCTCTTTTACCAGAGGATTTCGAAGCGCATAGGGACGGTCAAAATCACTGCCCAATATACGGCCTAAGGACAGGATAAGAAGCACCACGATGGTAGACCGGATGCCCGGAAGGGTAACGTGCCAGATTCGCCGCAGCCGATTTGCACCATCTATAGCTGCAGCCTCATAGAGCTCAGGATTAATGCTCGTAATTGCCGCGAGATAGATAATGGTATTCCAGCCAACGCTCTGCCAAATTCCCAGGGTTACATAGGTACCAACCCAATAATGACTCTGGTTCAGAAAGGGAATCGGCTGCATACCGAGTTTTTGCAGCCAGATATTCAGAAGTCCGTTGGTTGGAGCAAAGAGCTGCAATGCCATGCCGGCGATAATGACCCAGGACAGGAAGTGGGGCATATATGCCACGGTCTGGGTGAGCCGCTTAAGGCCCCGGTAGGGGAGTTCGTTCAGAATAAGGGCAAGCAGGATCGGAGCTGGAAACCCGAATATCAGATCGAGCAGATTCAGAGTTAAGGTATTTCTAAGAGCATCCAGAAAATCCTTATTTTGAAAAGCCCTAATAAAATATTCAAAACCGCCGGCTCCAGCCCAGGGCATTTCCCAGGGACTTTTAACGATACTGTAGTTTTTGAATGCTATTTGAATGTAGGTCATTGGTATATAACGAAATACCAAAAAATACAGCATCGGAAGAACGAGCATAGCATACAGTGACCAATAGCGCCGAATATACTTTTGGGTCATCTGTATATTGGTGGATTTATGTTGCATTCCTTTCATGAATACTAGTATATTAGCATATATTAAAATATGTCAACAAAAATTTTATTGCGATATAGGCTTTTTCTTAATCAGCCACATTCAACCCGCTTTAAAAATAAGCGTGGAAACTTATACAAGCTTCCGTTTTTAAAAGGATGGAAATATACTAGCGTACAAGGAATGTTTTATGAACCAAAAAACATTATGGAACGATGGCTGGGAATTCGCTAAAACCCCACTTGGCTGCGATAGCTGGTTAAATCTGTCATATTCTCCAGTGGAAATCCCCCATGATTGGCTTATCGAGGATAGCACCAATCTCTACGAAAACAGTATTGGCTGGTATCGGAAACGCTTAATCTGCGATAACCCTGAATCTGCTCAGTATGCCCTTTACTTTGAAGGGGTCTATATGGACAGTACCCTTTTTGTAAATGGAAAAGAAGCGGGCCAGTGGAAATACGGCTACTCATCATTTGAACATGACCTGACCCCGTTTCTTTTAAAGGGAAAAAACGAGATCATCCTCAAGGTGGTACACCAAAGCCCAAACAGCCGCTGGTACTCTGGAGCGGGGATTTATCGTGATGTCTATATGCTAAGCCGGAGAAACCTGTATATTCCGACCAATGGCATATATATTGCGGTAAAGCTGACGGCAGATCGATGGGATGTGGAAATAGAAACAGAGCTGGCAGGATTGGGAATTGAAACAACCGGTTCCAACCGCTTTGTTATTCAACACCGGTTGTCGTTTAGGGGTATGGTGCTGGCCGAGTCAAAAGGGCTGGCTGATACCGAATCATGTAATGGGAACCCAGATTGGATCATGAAGGACCAGCAGCAACTATCAATCCAGAACCCTCTTTTATGGAGCCCAGAAACACCACACCTGTACACCCTGGAAACATCTCTTTATAGTCCCGAAGGCGAGCTCATCGAAATATACAGAAATCCGGTCGGATTTAGGACCCTAACATTCAATCCCCACCGGGGACTCCTGGTGAACGGCAGTCCCTGTAAGCTGCGAGGTACCTGCGAACACCACGACCTGGGGGCTCTGGGCGCGGCCTTTAACCGGGAAGCTCTCCGGTACCGCTTTAGTCTGCTTAAAGCTATGGGGGTGAACGCAATCAGGACCAGCCATAACATGCCCGCCCCTGAGCTTATGGACTTGGCGGACGAAATGGGATTTTTTGTCCTGTCCGAAGCCTTTGATATGTGGGAACGTCCCAAAACCACCTATGATTATGCCCGGTTCTTTCCCCAGTGGTATAAAAAAGATGTGGCAAGCTGGATACGACGGGACAGGAATCATCCGAGCCTTTTAATGTGGAGCATCGGCAACGAAATATACGACACCCATGCGGACAAGCGGGGGGAGGAGCTTACCCGGCTGCTTTTGCAGGAAGTCCGTATAAACGACCCAAAAGGAAACGCTCCGGTAACCATTGGATCCAATTTTATGCCCTGGGAAGGGGCCCAGAGGTGCGCAGATATACTTAAGTTTGCAGGCTATAACTACGGCGAAAAATATTACGAGGAGCATCGTGCAAAGTATCCCCATTGGGTAATTTACGGCAGCGAAACCGCATCGATAGTCCAGAGCCGGGGAGTCTACCATTTTCCCTATGAGGCTACTATTCTTGCGGAAGCGGATCAGCAGTGCTCAGCCCTGGGGAACAGCCCCACAAGCTGGGGGGCCCGCTCCCACGAAGCATGTATCGCCGCCGACCGGGATACTCCATGTTCGCTTGGCATGTTCATTTGGAGTGGTTTTGACTATATCGGGGAACCTACTCCCTACCACACTAAAAACTCATACTTCGGGCAGATTGATACGGCGGGCTTTCCTAAGGATTCCTATTACATTTATAAGGCTGCATGGACTGACTACAAAAGAGACCCCATTATTCATATTTTTCCCTACTGGGATTGGAATCCAGGACAGTTGATTGATGTACGGGTCTGTTCCAACGCACCTTTTATCACCCTCTATTGCAACGGCCGCCTTATCAGCACAAAGCATATTGACCTTAATCGGGGTTCTGACCAGACCGGAACCTGGAAAATTCCCTACGAAAAGGGGGAACTGGTTGCTCTAGCCTATGACGAAAGCGGCCGCTGTATAGCCCGAGCAAGCCGCAGATCCTTCGGAGATCCTGCACGCATCAAACTCATTCCATCAAAATCATATCTTGAAGCGGACGGACGGGACCTGGTGTTTGTAAGCATAAGCGTGGAAGACGTGGAGGGGAATCGGGTAGAAAATGCTGCAAATAGAATGGAAGTGGCCGTAGAAGGCGCAGGCAGACTCCGGGGCCTCGATAATGGCGACAGTACGGATTACGATTCCTACAAAGGAATAAGCCGCCGGCTTTTTAACGGTAAGCTCATGGCTATTGTGGGTTCTACATTTGAAACCGGGGCTGTAACCATTACAGTGCGGTCTTTAGCTCTGCCGGAAGCGAAACTGACTTTACCCGTAGAACCCTCGGCCAGAGAAGATCTCAGATGCTATAGTGTATACGCTTTTAACAGTCCAAGGCCGATCCATACAGGAAAGGCGGAGGAAGTTCCCCTCCGTAAGATTGAATTACGGCTCCTTACAGGCGCACAAGAATTGTGCCCTGAGGATAGTCCGGAAGTCCGGCTGGAAGCACTGCTCTATCCTGCCAATGCAACCTATCGGGACATTGCATGGTCGGTAGTCACGGCATCTGGTATTGAGACCCCACTAGCATGGATTGAAACAGCAGGAACCCAGGCGGTCATTCATCCCCGGGGAGACGGCGAATTTCGTGTTCGCTGCACCAGCACTAACGGGACCGAAACGGTGCGCCTTATATCCCAGATCGAATTCACTTCCCATGGATTCGGCAAGCTTTACAAGGATCCCTACAGCTTTGTATCTGCAGGCCTGTATGATGATTCAAATGGCAACATAGGACCTGGGAATGAACAGGGTATCGCCACAGCCCGGGACGGTACTACCATATTTGGCTTTACGGACCTGGATTTCGGCTGCCACGGGTCAGACACCATTCATCTTCCTATCTTTGCTTTAACCGACGATACATACCATATTGAGCTTTGGCAAGGAAGGCCCGGCAATCAGGGAAGCCAGCTGCTTGATACCCTCGTATATCAGAAAAAAAGCATCTGGAACGTCTATCAGGAAGAGACATACAGACTGAATACGCCCCTGCGGGGCACCCAGTCCCTGTATTTTGTAACCCGGGCAAAGCTGCACTTTAAGGGTTTCCGTTTCGAAAAACAGAACCGCACCTTTAGAAAGATATCGGCTCTGGAATACGATGATCTCTACGGAGACCAGTACCAGCTTTCAGAAGATGCCATTAGAGAAATCGGAAACAATGTTACGGTGACCTTTAAGGACCTTGATTTTAAGGGAACCGCACCCCGTGCTGTAAAAATTTTCGGCCGTTCACTAACAGACAGGAATAGCATTCTCATCAAGTTTAAAAACAAAGAGGCCGAACAGGTGGTCCTGGTGGATTTTGAACATTCCGAGGATGTAACCCAGAACCGCTACCCCCTGCCGGCCCTTTATAAGGATCTGCTTGCGGGGAGCCTCGCAGTATCCTTCGTGTTTCTGCCAGGCTCGGCATTTGATTTTGTTTCCTTTCAGTTTGAATAAATCCGGTACCGGCCTGCTAGGGCAAGCAGGGCAAAGAAATAAAGACAATTGTCGTAGTACCGGCGGTTTCCCAGACGGAGGGGCGTCTCCCAGAAAAGCCGGACCATCTTTTCTGCCAGGGGGCCTTCGGTGGCCAGGGCTCCCATGGCATTGGTGGCGATGAGCCCCACGGGGTGCAGGGCCGGTTCAGGCCGGGCAGTCCCGTCAATTTTGTACCAGTGGTAGTTTTCAGGCTCCTTATCCGCAAAAAAGCGATGAATCTTATCGATTATGTCCTTTTGAAAAACCTTCCTGCCGAACCAAAGGGCATCGAGCCCCAGGTTGGCCGCCACCCGGTATGAGTCGCTGTAGAAATCCCCATGGTCGTTATAGAAATTGGGGCGTCCGTCATAATAGGAGTACTCAGGCGCAAGACCCGTTACGGGGTGGCAGGACTTGGGGAGGAACTCCCGGCTTACCGCTGCGGCCTTTTGCCAGAAGGGCCGGTCCTCCGGATAGGCCCAGCGGGCAAAGAGCTCGTAAAAATGAGGCAGATGGTAGGAAGGATCGGTAAAATCGCAGTTGGGCACAAATTTGATGAGATAGTTGGAAGGTTCCCACATGGGCCAGCCGTCCCCCTGTTCGCCCTTGTGAATGCAGCGGGCAAGAAGATCCCGGGCCTGTTTGCTGTAATTAAAGGGGGCTTCCCGGTCTCCCCAGCGGTTTGCTGCAAAGAAGAGAGCCATGGCAAAGTATTCTTCTCCGTCGGGAGCGGGGCCATTGGAATTGCGCCGTCCGTCGGGATGGCAGGACCAGGCAAAGTACCCTGCATTGGGTCCTTCGGTAAGGTACATGTAGGTCATGGTCCATTTCCAGATCCGGTCAAACACGTCCTGCCTGTCCATTTGAACCGCCATCATCATACCGTAGGACTGGCCTTCGGTCCTCACGTCCAGGTTGCCCGTATCAAGCATATAGCCCATATCGGGCCCGGATTCAAAATAGATTCGCTCGTCCGCGGGACCTTCAAAGAGGGTATGCCAGGCCTCGCTGACGCGCCGGTCTATTTCCTCCCGGCTATACCCAAGCCGTTCAAAGTAACTCTGCTGATGCACAGGCTGTTCCATGATGGTTGCTCCTTTCAGTTTTTTTAAGTTTCCCCGTGGACCTAGAGTCAAAAAAGACCCCAGGAGCGGTAAGAATCGGCACGGTTTTAATATCCGTCGTTCCTAAACAAAATATGAGACCGACTATTGAATGGGCTTACTTATCTTACAATTTTCCACAAGCACCCCTTATTGCTTGTCGGATCTATTCCATTTCTTGCAAACAGATCAGAAATTGTAACAAACTCATACCCTTGCATTTTTAAATTTGGAATGAGAATATCCAACGTTTCAGCAGAAGGATGTGGTTCTGGTTGTACATCGTGAAGTAGAATGATAGCACCATCTTCGATTTCAGATAATACAGTGAGAGCACGCTCTTGCGCACTTGTCCCACAACCTATCCAATCATAACACACAATACCGCCAATAAAGGGTAATGGAATGACATCAAACATTATTTGGTTAGTTTCCAAATTGGGAGGACGGAAAAACTTTGGTTCTACACCTAATAAGTGAGTAATAACGTCCTGAGTTTTTACATATTTTGATTTAATTTCATCAACCTGTAATGTAACAAGACTTTGATAATCCCAGCTATGATTACCTACTTCGCAACCCATTGCGATCATTTTTTTTAAAACAGGTTCTGTCTCCTTAGTAACCTTAGAACCAACTAAAAAAAAGGTCGCCACCACTTGATATTGATCGAGTTTATTTAAAACTCGACCAGTCAATTCGAGCTCTGGTCCATCATCAAAAGTCAATGCACATAATTTGGTCCTCAATTTCATAATTGAATATTATCAATTAATAAAAAAACAGTATAGAATACAAACAAATATTTATTATTTAAACCAAATATAATAATCATTGTTGTCATTGAATCTTACAAGGAGAGCCAGCAAAATGGAAATCAAAGTAGCAGATATAATTAGATCCCTTCCAGGAACAGATACACTTCCTTCTGATACGGTGGACGGCATACTGTACGGTAGTTTAGATGTCATTGTATCCGGTGTGGCGGTCACGTTCCTTGCCACCGCCAATTACTGCAAGAGGGCTCAGGAATTAGGCTGCAACTTGGTCATAAGCCATGAGGGGATCTGGTTTAGCCACCGGGACCAGCAGCCAGAGCAGCTTATCCACAGCGCTATTGACCAGGTTTACCAACGGAAGCGAGATCTATTGCAGGAGCACGATCTTGTCATCTATCGATACCACGACGGCATTCATCGTGCGCTCCCCGATCGGATAACTGCAGGCCTCGTTGCCGAGCTTGGCTGGCAAGATCTTATTATCCGAGAAGAGCCAGCGTATTCAATAATAGAGCTTAAGACTTCCTTGGGTGAACTCATACAGCACATTAAAAATAGTTTGGGCCTTTCCTATGTCCGTTATATTGGTTCAGAAAAAAGCACGATCCGCCGTGTCCTTATCGCTGTCGGATACCGAGGCAGCGGTTCCCTCATCCTGCCTCTGATACAAAGAGAGGCGATAGACCTCGTCATCTATGGGGAAGGACCCGAATGGGAAATACCTGAGCACATCCGTGATGCGAATGACTTCGGTATTAACCGATCACTTATTATTATAGGACATGGTGCCAGCGAAAGCCCTGGCATAAAGCTACTCACAGCAGAACTAACCGATCGCTTCCGAAGTATACCAATTAGGTACCTGCCCTTCGAAAATCCGATACTAATTGGTTAATAAGGTAGGATAAACTATCCCTTCTTATCCTCGCAGAAACGCATACCATGTCGGATCATGTCGTTTTACCTGTTGTATGTTAGTCGCATTTTAGTTGCAATTTGCAACTAAAATGTAGTATATTAATATCATGACCTCACAGGAAATCGACGGTTGTCTTTTTTCGTTTTTGCAGACCGCCTATCATTTCGAAGCCCAAGAAAAACGGCTCTTCAATCTCAGCTGGCAGGAAATATACCTGCTGCAATTGCTGCGCTACCATGGCCCTTGGCAGATATCCATGCTCGGAATACGCATGGAATTAAAAAAATACCAAACCAGTAGGCTGGTAACCCGGCTAGAAGAACTAGGACTCGTCAGGCGTTCAGCGGCTGGAGGAGACCGGCGACAGATACATGTGGAGCTGCTTGAAAACGGACGAGCCAAACTTGCAGAGATAGAAGCCTACCACCGCCAGCTTTTTACAGCCGGCGAAAAACGGGGCGGTCCTGGGAAAGACACCTTGGCTATTTTACAGAAGGCAATACATCAATTTGCTGCCTTGGTCGGCATTAAGCTGGAGGAATAACTATGATTAAGAACCAACGAGTTGTTATCACCGGAGCCTCATCAGGCATTGGGTCAGAGCTGTGCAAGCTCCTTGCGGAACACAACAAGATTGTCGCAGTTGCGCGGAGAGCGGAGCGGATACCGCAACACCGAAACATTATACCCCTTTCTATTGACGTATCCACCAAAGAAGGTATGGACCGGCTCCTGGATACGGCATACACGGCTTTGGGGAACATCGATATATTTATCAGCAACGCGGGCTTTGCCTATTACGAGCGCTGGCAGGATGCGTCATGGGAACATATGGATGCCATATTTAAAACTAATGTTTATGCCCCATTGTATGGACTACAGGCCCTGAGGCAGCGAAAAGGAAAGGAACCGTTCCAATATCTTATCACCGCAAGCGCTATGAGTTTTTATGCTATGCCGGGTTATGCCCTGTACAGCGGAACCAAGTTTGCCCTCCGCGGTTTTGCCGACTCGATGCGCTATGAACTTGAACCGGGTCAGCATTTACAGCTTATCTATCCCATCGCAACACTGACAGAGTTCTTCTTGGTAGCCCAGAGCGATCACCTTCCATGGCCGCGGCAAAAGGCTTCGGCGGTGGCAAAAGCGATAGCAAAGGGTATTGAACAGAGAAAGCCCCACATCTACCCATCACTTTTGTATCGGATCATGCAGATTGTGAGCAGGATTATACCAATTATCCCCATCTACATGGGCATAGAAGGATGGCGGTTTCGAAAAGAATTTTCACAGGGGGGAACCCATCATGTCTGATATACCGGTTATCCCAGCACCTTGGGACCTTAAGGGTCGGGGCTTTATTATTCTGTATCGCTTTACAAAGGAGGAAATTGTCCAGGATCCATTCCTGTCAGACCACTTTAAGGCCAATTTTGCAGGAGGTTTTGGAAGTCTCATGGCGGTAGATTACGAGACTTCCAACGCGGGGCCCTATCAGGAGCTCCTCTTTATCCCCGGTGCATTCCGTTTTTATGGAAAAAAACTGCAGCATATTAGCCGCATTTTTGTTTCTACCGATGAAAGTGTCGTAAACGGTCGGCGGAACTGGGCAATTCCAAAGGAACGAGCAAATTTTGTATTCCAGCCTTTAGAAAAGGACAGAGAAGAAATCCTTGTAGAACACAACGGAGACTCGGTGTTCCGGGGAACCTTTCGTATTAAAGGCCCTGTTTTTCCGGTCAATACCATCGTGTTCCCCTACCGGCTCGTACAAGTACAGAACAACCACGCTTACCATACCCGATTTACCGGCCACGGCTGGGGACGCCTTGCCAGCGTAGAATCAGTGAAGGTCAACCCCGAACACTTTCCGGCCCTTGCAGAAAAGAAACCGCTCATAGCTATCGCAGTGCAGCCCTTCTCGATTACCTTCCCAACAGCGGTGGTAGAAGATATTAAAGGATAGCTTTTGAGACACTAATAAAAAGTGAGAAAATACACCCTTTAGCAGCCTCCATATGCGATCCTACACACATCCACCTTGGACAGGTAGCGGATCCGCCGGGGACCAGGCCGTTCATCTCGGGTGCTGACTAGACAAAGTTCTCCCTCCTTTTCGCCGAGGATCTGGCCGTTTTTAGTCAGCACCACTATAAGGCCCTCGCCCTGGGGACTGTTAAATATTTCGTGCCAGGAATAAAGGGCATAATACCCATCGGTACCGGAAGCCACGATATAGGTCCGGTTCGGCACCTCGTGTTCTTCCAGCCTCATGCGGGCTTCCTCCAGCAGGTCCCGCAGGAGCACCCCCGAATAGATTAAACCTTCCTCTTTTAGTTTGCCGCTCCCGCAGAGTATGTCCACATCCCGGATAGTCACCTGGGGCCGCTGCCTCAGATCTGCCGCGGCGAATGTGCAGGGATTATCCACTAAACCTTCTATACGGACAGCGGTACTGACATATTGTTGGCCATAGACCTTTTGCCTCGTTCCGGGCGGCATGTTGATCATACAAACCTCCTTATGTGGCTACAATCAATCCTGCTGTATATCCGGTCCTGCTTAACCGAACCGATAATAATTTCAAAATCCCGTTCTGTCGCTAAACTGCAAAGCGATGCTTCCACATCATGGAGGGCCCCCGCGGCCAAATAATCCGCCTTGTTCAAAAAAAGGTAGCGGCGGGATCCGTCGGGACAACCCTTAAAAAGCCCCTGGGGATGGTATGCCAGATTGATAAGGTGACGGACGTCTATGGGCTCCCCTAATCCGCATCCCGTTACGGCGCTAAACAAGGCTGGCCGGTGTACATGGACTTCGTCCATCGGGAGACCCAGGCAGTCGAGACCCACACAGCCGAGGACTATATCGCATAGGTCCGGCACAACCGGCTCATGCTCCGCTGGAGCCTTAACCGGAAGGTGCTTTGAACCATCAGCCTCTACCAGTACCAGGTCCCAATAGGAGCCCAAGGCCCCTGCCCATGCGGGATGTATGCCCCGCAGTTTATAAAGCAGCGGCTTTCCATGAGATTGATGAACCGAGGTATCCGGTATAGCTTCCTTTGACGCAAGGACCGTAACGCTTCCCGGCTTCGGAGCAGAAACCGCCAAAGCCGAAAGCCTTTCAAGGATCGCCACATTATTTCCGGGGGGTGTCTGTTCAAGCTCAGGAATAATAGTTACCGAATCATAGAGCCGCGGCTCCGTTTCGGTCCGGGGGTCATAGATATGGGTAGTGGTGGTAAGAGCGACCCGTTTCCCCTTTTCTGCAAAGATTTTTGCCAAAAGGTACAGGAGAGCCGATTTTCCGCCCCCGCCCACCGCGGCAATAACTAAGCCGCGGTCCTCGGGCCAATTAAGAACATTAGCGAAGAAATCGCTTAAGTTCTGCATCGCCTAGCTGCACATGGTAAAAAAGGGAATAAAATTCCTTAACCTTGGCTTCCAGTATCTCCCGGCTTACCAGATCAGGATACGCCAGGTGACCAAGCCAGTACAGGCCTACAAGCCGGTTAACCGATGGGGGCCGCGCAACCCAGTTATAGGGCTCAGCGGGAATATCATAGACCCTTCCCTGCTTTACCGCCCGGAGCTGCCGGAAAAGCCCATCCTGTGCCACCACCGAAGCCTGGGCACCGTTCGTTAGAATAATAAGATCCGGATCCCAGAGGAGCAGCTGCTCCATGGAAACCTGGTTTCTTCCAGTGCCTCCCTTGTTGGCCAGATCTGCCACATTAAGGAGCCCCGCAAACTCTATAGTCTGTGAATGCAGAGAACCTGCAGCAATGGTCATCAACGCCGAAGGATCTTCCCCGTAATAGAGCCGGACTTTTCTACGTCCTTTGCCAAGCTGGTCCTGCAAATCCTTAAAATAAGCGACCGTAGTTTCGCTGAATTGGGCAAGCGGTTCAGACTGGGTTCCCACATTTAAGAGCTTTCCCAAATCCCGGTATGTTTTGCTATAGGAATCAAAGGATGAGGCCTCGATAAATACGGTAGGTATACCAGTCCTGCTCTGGACATCATCCATATCCTGGGCAATGGTCGGCTTCCGCTCCCCTATATCAATAATGATGTCCGGCTTCGCACTGATCAGGGCCTCCATGTTAAGCGTAGAAGCGGCCCCATAAAACTGGCCAAAGATCGGTAAGGCTCGAGCAGCGGGACTGAGATAGGGAAGGAGCTCAGAAGCGGGCTTACTCGACCAGCCAATAATGCGGTCAGGGACAAGAGTAAAAAGAAAAATCTGCGCCATAGGCCCTGAGGGGGCAATTCTATTGATGAAACGGGGGACTTGAACGGTTCGCCCTGCCGAATCGGTAAAGGCCCAGCGGGATTGCTCTGAATTACCCGGACCAGGCGAAACAGAAGTTTTTTGCGCCATAAGGGGAGCAGAAAGCGCAATAAAACAAACCAGGCATAGCTCCATCAATTTGGATCGGAACTTATTAGCGTATCGCATATTCAGCCAACTCCTTTTTCAAAACTCACTGAGTTTTGAAAAGCTTCAAAAGATAGTTTTTGACCCTGATGGACCATCTTACCGTGCAGTCCCTGCCGTACCAGGGAAAGGCAGGTTTCCCGATCAGTGTACAGGCTGCCACTTAGAACCGAGACTCCGTAGGAAAAGAGCTGGGGAGCCATGCAGGTGCTGGGACCCACCAGGACCACAAAGGCATGGCGGCTCAATTCCAAAAGCCGCGGCAAAGTCTTGTTTGCCAAGGTGCTGCCAGTAATGAACACCATATCCATTTTTGGCAAAAGGAATTCTGCCGCTGCCGCAGGATAGTCCCCCTCCTGCGGATGCTCTTCGATAATGTAAAGAGAGGCTGCAACCGGAGCTATATGTCGTTCCACGGAAGCAAAGTGACCGATGCTCGCTACCTTTTTATCCCGGGCCCATTCAGCATACCGAACAAAGGGGTCAGCGCTTGCATCCGCCTCTTTATCAGCATAACCGAAGTTTTTCTGTAAGAGCCGCGGCGAGTTGTAATAGGCATTGAGGGCCGCAGCCCCCAAGGCAGCATCGGTGGCATTCCAGGAAAGCACCGCTTCTGCCACAGCTCGAAGAGGAAGCCCTTCCAGCTTTTCCGGCAAGATTGCGGCGGGACCCGATGGAGGCAGGGTCATCACCGAGCCGATGCCTTCTTCTGTTGCCACCATGCAGTGGCTTGTTCCCGCATAGGCAAGCTCAATACGCAGATCAGGCGGGATTTCATCAAATAAAACTCTGTACAAATTTTCTGGATACATCATCTTTACTGGCAAACCTCGCGAAGTTCCAAAGCGGGCATACAAGCCTGGTAACGGCCGGTTTTGTCGTTACCCAGAGAAAAGAGCCGTACCGGTATACCGTACAGGGCTTCCAGGCTCTGTTCCGTAAGGGCCGCCGCGGGAGGACCGTCGGCAATGAGGTGCCCTTTATGCAAGACAAGGGTCCTATTTGACCACAGGAAAGCATGTTCCGGGTTATGGGTTGATAAAAGAACGCTGTACCCGTCCGCCGTAAGGCCCGCGATGTGTTCCATAATCCGGACCTGGTTGCCGTAGTCCAGATTCGCCGTGGGTTCGTCCATTATGAGGAGCCGCCCGCCCTGCGCTAAGGCTCGAGCAATGAGGACAAGCTGCCGCTCCCCACCTGAAAGTTCCGCATAATTGCGAGCTGCCATATCAAGTATGCCCAGGGTTTCCAGGGCATGGCGGGCGGCTTCTTCTTCCCGATGGCCCGGCACGGCAAAAAAGCTCCGGGCACTGCTAGAGCCCATGAGGACAACATCAAAAACAGAAAAACCGTAGGCTGGGACATGGGCCTGGGGAATATAGGCCACAAGCCGGGCAAGGTCAGCTTCGCTTAAGGACCTTAAAGAACGGCCCCCAAGAAGGATATCCCCCGAATATCCCTTAAGGAGCCCCAGGATACACTTAAAGAGTGTGCTCTTTCCTACCCCGTTGGGTCCCAAAACACAGACCAGTTCACCGGGGGAAACAGAAAAAGAGAGCTTATCGAGAACTCGTTTTGCGCCGTAAGAAAAAGAGAGGTTTTTAATTTCCAGCATAGCCATAACCTCCATCAATTCATTTCGTGCCGCCCTTCATTTCGTGCCGCCCCGCCGAATCAGGGCAAGAAAGACCGGAACTCCCACGAAGGAAGTCAGAATGCCAATAGGTATCTCACTTGCTGCAAGGAGCCGGCTGAAATCGTCTACCACCACGAGAAAGGCCGCGCCCATTAGTATCGAAACAGGAAGTAAGAGCCGGTAATCGCTTCCTGCGGTCATACGGGCAAAGTGGGGAATCACGAGGCCTAACCAGCCGACAGGACCGCAGAGGGCCACGGTGGCTGCTGTTGCGAGGGTGGCCCCAATAATAACAAGGGTACGGGACAGGGCTACCCGGCCGCCTAGGGTTCTGGCCTCTTCTTCGCCCATGGTAAGGATATTGATGCGCCACCTGAGGGCAAAGAGCAGCAAGAGGGCTGCTAAGATGATTGGTCCGGTGATAAAAAGTGACACTTCCTTTACCGCCGAAAAGCCCCCCATGAGCCAATAGGTGAGTGCAGGCAATACATTATTCGGATCTGCCAACAGTTTGATGAGCGAAGTGGCGGATGATACAAGAGACCCAACCATAATGCCCGCAAGGACAAGTGCCAGATTAGAATCTGTATTTGCTCCAGCCTTTTGGGCCAAAAATCCTACAAGCATGGCGGTTCCAAGACCAAAAGAAAAGGATATAAGTATCAACATGAGGGGACTCAGCCCCCAAAAAAGGGAAAGGACGGCGCCAAAGGCCGCACCGGCGGTCACCCCGAGAACATCGGGAGAAACGAGGGGATTGCGAAAAAGACCCTGGTAGGCCGCACCGGAGGCAGCTAATGCGGAACCTGCCAGGGCCGCCCCCGCAAGCCGCGGGAGCCGGATACGGAACAGCACAAGGGAAGCCTGAGCAAGCTCATCGGGCACAATCCCGCCGGTGAGGCGAAGCCAGAAGAGGCGTACCACCGCCTGCGGGGCTATGAAAAAGCGGCCCAGACCGGCGGAAATTACTATCACCAGAACAAAAAGCCCTGCCAGGATCACTATAAGCCTGTTCGATGCTCTGCGAGAAATACTCACTCAGTGAGTATAGACCCGCTTTCCGCTCCGGTCAAGAAAAACCGATACAGGCTTCGTAACTTCCTACAACAGCTCTTTCATCCAGTCCAGGGCAGTCCGGATCTGGCGGATCCTGAAATCCCTGGCAAGGACGGAAATATCAAATAAGAGGGGAGAATCATGTTCAGAAGCTTTACCCGTAGTTGGCACAGAGTCAAGAAGCCGATTTAGTTCTTTTTCCAGTGAAAGCCGCTGGTATTCTATAAGCCCATAGGCTTCTTCAAGATTCCAGCGCATGGCAAAATAAAGACGGGTTAAAAATTCAAGCTTAAGGAGTCGGGGACTGGCCGCAGTCGGGGTCCAGAGCCACCGTTCATAGGCAGAAATTCCTTCGAAGGTAAGCATAAATTGCTGCCGACTCTGGGTTTCCTCCCCTAAAGACTCTTCTCGTACCGGGGCGATCCAGCCCCGTTTTTCCAGCCGCTTAAGCGAAGCATACATTTGGCTTTCGCTGATATGCCACAGACCTTCTAAACTATTTTTATAAAGGCGATATAGATGGTATCCATGAGCAGGACCTTCGACGAGGAAACCAAGAAATACATATTCGGGTCTTACATCCCCCATGGACACACCTACACTGGAGTATATACAACCGCTAACACCTGAGCATCTTGACCATCGAGGGCAACTGCCCGGTGGGGCACCATGGAATCATAGTAGATCGAATCCCCTTCTGAAAGATCGTACGAAAGGGTACCGTATTCAAGCCGTATATGACCCGAAATAACATAGAAAAACTCCTCGCCTTCATGGGAAGATCGGGGCGCATCAGCCTTTGCCGGTACTTCTATGATAAAGGGCTCCATATGTCGACCTGCCTTGCCTGCAGCGAGGACCGTATATTTAAGCCCATTCTCCAGCCGCTGGGCATTGGGAGTAATAAAGCGCAGGTGTTCTTCCCCCTCGCCTTTTCGGGTCAGCACGGGTCCCAATTCACGATCCTCATCCAATATGGTTCCCAGCCGGACACCCAGCGTTCGGGCAATCTTAACCAAAGGAGCTAAATCTGGAATAATGCCAGCCTCTATCTTTTTAATAAGTTCCAGAGGAACTGCACTCCGTTCTGCCAAAACCTTCTGGCTCATTCCATAGGTTTCTCGCAGGGTGCGAATCCGCGCGGAAGGATTTGCCTCAGACTTCATACTACCTCCTCTTATCTTGTACCCAATTTTCCAATTTCAATTGACTAATTCTTTCAAACTCACCAGTGTTATTTGTTACAAGTATAAGATCATTTGAGATTGCCTGTGCAGCAATTTGCATATCATAAGATCCAATGACTTGTCCTCTTTTTTCTAATTCAGCCCTTATCAAACCAAATACTTCTGCATCATTATCATTAAACGGAAGAATATCAAATCCGGATAGAAAATCAATAAGCGCATTCCTATTTTGTTCTCTGTTCTTACTTTTAAATACACCATATTCAAGTTCTCCAACAGATATGGCTGATAATTTAACTTGAGAAGGTTTTAACTGTTTTATTTTTTCCACTATCTCTCGTGGATGTTTGTTGATTATGTATATACAAATGTTTGTATCTAGCAGGTACATTACAAACCTTCTCGTTCCTGAATGGGGGGCTGATTCCTTCCATCACCCATAAAATCATTAGTAAATTCAGAAAGACTTCTCTCAAAAGCTTCCCAAGGATCCTTTTTTGGAAAAAGAATAATTGTACTTCCTATCTTTTTTATGTATAACTCTTTCTCATCAACTTGGTATTCTTTTGGAAGACGTATTGCTTGGCTATTACCGCAAATAAATACCTTGGAACTCAACATAATATACCTCACTTAAGACATAGTATATACACGAGTATATACTATGTCAAGTTTAATTTTCTGCGTGCCGAAGACTTGCGGATTGACGAAACGGGCGGCAACCAGCACAATAGTAGTATGTTCAACAAACGCGCTCATCCCCGCTACGCAAGTCTTGCCCAGGCCCACTTGGAAAGTGTCGAATATGCAACTGGTCTCCTGCGTGACCTGAGCATTACCGGCTGCCGGCTTGAATTTTCAGTAGCCCTGGCACTCGAAACCGGCAAAGAATACCGTATTTTAATTTACCCAGAAACAAACTCCAGAATTGACCCCTTTGAAATCGTCGCCGAAAGCCGTTGGAATCGGGCTGGCTACGATGCCTTTGAAATCGGCTTTTTCATACGTACATCTCCTTCAGGAAAAGCTTTTGAACGATACCTCGATTACCTTGCCTGGAGAACCGACACACGACCGCAGGAACAGCGTATCAATGGATAACCGGATAGAAAAACTGGAAGGCATCGTCTATCAGGGGGTTGATGAATTTCAGCAGCATTTGCAGCGTGAACTGGGCGAGTATGAATACCTTGGCGGTAACCTTTATTTTGCAGAAGGACCGCAGAGACAGGCATTCTGGACAGAAAACATCTGGCTTAACCCGATAAAAATTACCTTTGATTCTATCTCTGAAGCGGCTCTCAGTCTGCGAAACATCCAACGGAACTGGGCGCCGGTTCTTTTTACCCAATATAGGCGGGGTATGCTCATCCAGGAAAAACTCCCTCCCATCGTTCAGAAACCCCGCCCTTTTCCCTGGGAAGTTCCGGATGCTCCCATGGGAGCCTGGACATTGCTCGATGCCCATACCATGATTGCAAGTCCGCTTTGTACAAGCCCCTTTCCAGCAGGCAAAATAGAATTTGTAGAAAACAAAGCGGACCCGCCGAGCAGAGCTTACCTGAAACTCCAGGAAGCCCTGGTCCGCGCCCACCGCTGGCCCCAGGCAGGGGAGCGCTGTCTGGATGCTGGGGCCTGTCCTGGCGGCTGGACCTGGGTACTCACCCAGCTCGGAGCTCATGTCACCGCGATAGACCGGGCTCCCCTGGATGACCGGCTTATGAAAAATCCCCTGGTTACCTACATCAAACATGACGCCTTTACCCTTAAGCCCGAAGAGATTGGCCCCGTCGATTGGCTTTTAAGCGATGTTATTTGTTATCCGCCCCGGCTTTATGAATGGGTTCAGAAATGGCTCGCCTCAGGCTTGGCAAAAAACTATATCTGTACTATAAAAATGCAAGGTTCAGGAGATTTTGAAACACCACGGCTCTTTGCGTCTATTCCGGACAGCCATGTTATTCACCTTCATTACAACAAACACGAACTTACCTGGATAAAAGTGGCTCATGATGCTGGCTATGCATCGTGACAATTGAACAATAGATGAAAAACTGTTATAATAAAAAGATATGATGAATTTTGTCGCCCTTTGCGCGATTGGCGCGGAGAAGGCCCTTTCCAACGAACTGCATAAACTTAACATAGCAATACTTGATTCGACCTATGGAAAAATCCGCTTCTCCGCCGATACGGAGGGGATGTATCGGGCACTACTGTCCCTGCGTACCGCGGACCGTGTGTTGCTCGAAGCCGCCTCGTTTTCAGCCGCTAATTTTGATGCCCTTTTTGACGGATGCCAGAACGTGAATTGGGAAGCAATTATTCCCAAAACATACCGAGTAGTAATCGGTAAGGTCAGAAGCAGCCATTCACAGCTTTCAGCGGAAACAAGCATTCAGGCGGTGGTTCACAAAGCTATCGCAGAAAGGCTGTGCCGGGTCTGGGGAGTAACTCGGCTTCCCGAATACGGAGAAGCTGCAGACATACGGGTCTATATCGAAAAGGATCGGGTCCAGATTCTCCTTGACCTCTGCGGGGAACCCCTCTTTAAACGGGGCTACCGTACGGAAGGCGGCGCGGCGCCCCTGCGGGAAACCACCGCGGCGGCCATGTTGCTCCTTTCCGGGTGGCGGCGGAAATATCCGCTTTATGACCCCTTTTGCGGCTCCGGGACCATACTAATCGAGGCCGCCCTGTATGCCTGGGGCGCCGCGCCGGGCCTGGGACGGGATTTTGCGGTCTCATCTCTGTTAATTGGCGATAGGAATATTGAATCCCGTCTCAGGGAAGAACTGCGGCAGGGGATCAATTTTGCCAACCGGATCCGTATTTATGGCAGCGATGCGGATGGCAGGGCTGTTTCCATCGCACAGTCAAACCTGATCAGAGCTTACGAACTTATCCTTGGTAAAGAAGCAGGCCGGGGCATCCGTATCGCCCGCGACTTTGTTCCGCCCTCTGAGTATTGGCCTCAGATACATAAATGTTCTATGGAAACAGCCATGGCCCCGGAAAATGAACCGGGCTTTATTGTCACCAATCCACCCTACGGGGAACGACTCGGCGACCGGGAAGAGGCGGAACAGACATACCAGGCCATGGGCGTTTTAGAAAAACATTTTTCCGGCTGGAACCTGTCGGTCATCACCAACCATCCGGGCTTTGAATCCTTTTTTGGCCGCCGGGCCCAGTCGGTCCGGAACATTACCAACGGAGCGTTGAAATCCTACCTATATCAATTCGAAAACTTAGGGAGAAACACGAATGTCAATAATCGTCGAACATGACAAACGCCGCAAAGAAATTTTAGAGCGGGCTCTCGATGTTTTTGTAGACGAGGGCTTTGAGGATGCAACCTTTCAGAAAATAGCGGACCGCTGCGGAATTACCCGAACTACCCTTTACATTTATTTTAAAAATAAAAAAGAAATCTTTAATTGGAGCATCAAGCAGATGCTCATCGGGGTGGAGGCGGACCTCGAGCGGGTCAAGGCAGACCAGAATCTTAAAACCCCGGAAAAGCTAATACTTGTCCTCACGACCATTTTGGACCGTCTCCAGGAAAATAAGCGGTTATTATCGGTGGTGCTGAATTATCTGCTCCATCTATCAAAAAGCGGTACCGATACGGATTATCGGGTACGCAAACGAACCATCAGGCTCAGGCATATTCTGGCATCTATTGTCATTGACGGTATCCGCAAAGGAGAGCTGAAACAGGTTAATGTCCGCGAAACCGATGATCTCCTCTACGGTCTTATCGAAGCAGCCATATTCCGCCTCGTGGTACTACAGCGAGATTCGGTAGATGAATTACGGCAGGCGATAGAGCTTGCCGTGAGGCTGCTATCCAAATAAGCACACAGAACTACATCGAAGCGGTCTGACTCGGGACCGCTTTTATATCCTTCTATAAACTCTGGCAAAGGCTCATATAAAGAGACTCATAGTGCCCTGCCTGCGGACTAGACAGAGGCGTTTTTATTACCCCCTACCGCTCATGAGGCAGGGGGGTAATTTGTTAGAAAATACTGCTCCGCAGGCCAAAGGACATTCGATAGGCAATACCGCCAGACACTTCTGCAGAAATAAACCAGGCCTGCAACTCCGAATAGAGGGAGAATGTGCTGAAATAGTCGAGCCGGTCAAAGTGGAAGCGGGGGAATTCTACCTGCCCAACCACAGCACTTAAAATAAGGGGCTGGCCGCTGGCGGTTTCGGTAAAATAGCTGAATTTTGCTCCCACCGCCAGGTTAGCGGA